>JANOKD010000017.1:0-54319 GCA_031419075.1 Lysobacterales bacterium | reverse complement strand
GTCGAGCGTATCGATGGTGCAAGTCATCGCGCTAGATGCGATTTTTGAGCGATCAAACGTACGCGTTGATTTTCAGCGGCCTCACCGCCGCTCTACCAAAACAGAAGCCGACAAGACTGACTGTGGAGACTTGAGTTCGCTCGCGCCCATCGTCAATCGTCACAGCCCGGTCGGACAACTCACGCCGGTGCCGCTCAAGCCGCAATAGCCGTTCGGGTGCTTCGACAGATATTGCTGGTGTTCTTCTTCGGCGTAATAGAACACCGGTGCGGGATACAGGATTTCAGTAGTGATGGCGCCATGCCCGGCCGCATTGAGCCGCGCCTGATAGGCATCGCGGCTGGCGATGGCGGCGGCGTACTGCGCTTCGGTATCGCAATAGATCGCGGAACGATATTGGGTGCCGGCGTCGTTGCCCTGACGCATGCCTTGGGTGGGGTCGTGACTTTCCCAGAAGGTCTTCAACAAGCCTTCAAACGACACCGCCACCGGATCGTAGATCACCAGCACCGCTTCGGTGTGGCCGGTTTCACCGCTGCAGACTTCGCGATAGTGCGCGTTGGGAGTGTGCCCGCCGGCATAGCCCACCGCGGTGGTGAACACGCCCGGCTGCAGCCAGAACTTGCGTTCGGCGCCCCAGAAACAGCCCATGCCGAACTGGACGCGACCAAGGCCGGAAAACGCATCGCGCAACGGGCGGCCGTTGACGTGATGCACGTTGCTCAGCGGTATTGCGTCGGCGCGTCCTGGCAGGGCGCGCTGCGGCGAGGGCATGCGCTGCTTGTGCGCGCCGATGCCCAACAGGGATTCGAACATTGCGATGCTCCTTCGAAGATAGGCGGTCAACATGCGGGCGGGCGCGTCTGGTTCAAGTTGGGCCTGAACGAAGTTCAGCCTGTGCCAAGTTCAGCCTGAATCAAGCTGCGCCTGAACAAAGCCGTGCAGCCATCGCGCCAAGCATTCATCAAGCCGTCGCAGACCGCGATGCGAACACCGCCGGCGCCACGCTGACCCGATTGCGGCCCGCGTGCTTGGCGGCATACAGCGCTTTGTCGGCACGCTCCATCGCCGGCGGCGGCAGTACCTCATGCGTGAGTTGGGTGGCAACCCCGATGCTCACGGTCAGATGCAGCGTCTGTCCCTGATGTCGCACATCGCAGCGCTCGACCGCCAGCCGGATCTGCTCGGCGATCGCCCGCGCCATTTCGGTCTGCCGGCCCGGCAGGATCACCAGGAACTCCTCGCCGCCGTAGCGGCCGAAAATATCGTCGTCGCTGAGCTGCGCGGCAATCGTCTTGGCAATCTCGCGCAGACAGTGATCGCCGCAGGCATGCCCCAACTGGTCGTTGATCGCCTTGAAGCGATCGATATCGACAAACAGCACCGACAGCGGCAAGCCTTTGCGATGCGCATGCTGGAAGGTCCGCACCAGCGACTGATCGAGGCTGCGGCGGTTGAGCGCGCCGGTCAATGCATCGATCTCCGCGGTATGGCGCAAATGCAGCGCGGTGACGGCCTCGTCAGCCTGCAGCAGCGCCAGTCGGGCCAATTCGCGGGTGATGGTCAGTTCTTCGGGATGGAAGACGGTGGCGCCGCTGCGTTCCAGCACGATCAGCCCCCAGGCCGGGGCGCGCACGGGCAGTGCGATCAAGGCTTCGATCGCCACAGTGGTGTTCTCGCCTGACTTGGTCACCGGGCGCTGCAGTTCGATATTGCCGGCCAGCTGTTTGCGCAGCGCCTGCAGACGCTGGCCGACGTTCGCCTCAACGTCCTCCAGGTACGCCGCTGGCTGCACCACCAGCGTGTCGCGTCCGTGATAGCCGCGGGCCACCGCGACCGCGGTGGTGGTCGGCACGATCCGGCGCAGCTGTTCCAGCAGATGACGGAACACGATCGGCTGGATTTCGTCCTCGCCGACCCCGCGCAGCGAGGTCTGCAGCATGGTCAACAGCTCCGAACGCACGGCCTCGCGATACATGCGGCGCTCGGAATCGGCGCGCGCACGCTGTTCGCGGTCGCGCTGCTCGCGGTATTTGCTGATCCGGCTGATCAAGCCGACGGCGATCATCGCCGCACACAGCACGATGGCGGCCTGATAGCCGTAGGTCGCCCAGAGCGTGCCGGCGATCACGCCGCGCGCGGCCAGCTCCCAGGCAAGGATCGACAGGGCGATCGACAGCACCGCGCACAGCACCGCACCGGCCAGCGGCACGCGCCGCCGCCAGGCGTCTGTCATCACATAGAGCGCAACGATGCAGCCCATGAACCATGCCGCCGGCATGAACCCTGCAGCCAAAGGATCAAGCCGTTCGCGCCACGCCATCAGCAGCACTGCAGCCAACAACAGCCCCGCACAGATGCTGTCCACGGCCTTGGCCAACCCCGGCCGACTCTGCTGCAGATCGGTGTAACGCAGCAGGATCCGGAAGGATGCCACTTCAAACAACAGCGCCATTGCGTGCAGGCCCGCGCCGCCCAGCGGCCGCAGCAGGCCGAACGCATCCAGCAGATAAACGTGCCCGTTGAAGAACGACAGCAGCATCACCCCGGTGACGCAGAAGGCGAAGAACGAGAGAAATCCAATGTCGCGCGAAGCGAAAAACAGCGCCAATGTCATCAGCGCCAGCATCAACAGACTGGCGTAGACCAGGCAGGCGAAGATGGTCGCCTCCTGGACGTAGCGGTTGGCCAGACCTTCGGAAATCACCTCCGGCCGCAGCGTGGCCATGCGCATCGCGGTGGCGCTCATTTCGACCCGGATCTCGCCTTCCCAACTGCTGGGCAGACGGAAGATGTAGCCGACCGGCATCGGGCCTTCCTGTGTATCCGGATCGAGAAAACTGCGTGATTCGCTGCGCCATGCCTCGCCGACGCTCAGCTGCAGGTCCTCCACCGGCACCATGCGCATCCAGATCACCCAGTGAGGGGATTCGTTGGTGCGGGGCGGCAGCACGAACCGCAGCTCGGCGCGGGCCCGCTGCGTGTCTTCGGAAACGCCCAGCCGCAGGGCGCTGCCGTCGCGGCTGAGCGCAGGCAGCCGGCCTTCGGCATCGGCCAGCGGCACAAGCTGCACCGCCAGCGGCTGCTCACGAAGCGCTGCAGGCCGGCTGGGGGTCAGGGCATACAGACACAACAGCAGCAGCGCCACCGCGCCGGCCGTGCGGAGCCCATGCTGCGACATGTCCCACTTCGGAAACGACATCATCAATCGGAGATCGCGAATACCCGGGTCTCCATGACCCTGTACGCAACGGACACGATGGCCTCTGGCCAACGCATGGTCGCAACGCGGCTGACGCCCTCCGCGGTGTCCGAAATTACAGGCTGATTGGCCACAATGCCCATCGCCGCCCGCCCCCTTGCTGTCGATGTCGCGATATCTGCATGCGCCGCAACCACTCGATACGGCGCCCCCTTTGCACTGGGCACACTAGCATCCCAGCGTGTCCTGCGGCAGCTCCGCAGCCCGGCGCCCCGCACGGGAATACAGCCGCAATGCCGATGCGGCGTCCCAAAGTGCGGCAGAGCCTCTAAACTCGCCGTTTTCGCAGTCTGCATTGCTGATGACCCCGGACCATACGACCGATACCCTTACCCTTGCCGCCGACGCCGTGACCGAGCGCCGTCAGGACTTCGTTCGCCAGATCGTTCGCGATGACCTCGCCAGCGGCAGGCACGTTGCCATCCGGACCCGCTTCCCGCCCGAGCCCAACGGCTACCTGCACTTGGGCCATACCCGGGCGATCTGGACCGATTTCGGCATCGCCGAGGAGTTCGGCGGCCGCTGCAATCTGCGCCTGGACGATACCAACCCGGCTCGGGAAGATCCGGAATACGTACGCGCCATTCAGGACGATGTACGCTGGCTTGGCTTCGAGTGGGCGGAACTTCGTCACGCTTCGGATTATTTCGCGGTGTTTTATCTCGCCGCCGAGAAGCTCATCCGTCAGGGTGATGCCTTCGTCTGCGATCTGAGCGCCGACGACGTGCGCGCTTATCGCGGAAATCTGACCGAGCCCGGCCGCGAGTCGCCGTTCCGCAACCGCGGCGTCGATGAGAATCTGGACCTGTTCCGGCGCATGCGCGCGGGTGAATTCCCGGACGGCGCGCGCACGCTGCGCGCGAAGATCGACATGACCAGCGGCAACATCAATCTACGCGACCCTGCGCTGTACCGGATCAAACACGTCGAACATCAAAACACCGGCAACGACTGGCCGATCTATCCGATGTACGACTACGCGCATTCGCTCAGCGACGCCGCCGAGGGCATCACCCATTCGCTGTGTACGCTTGAATTCGAAGACCACCGCCCGCTGTACGACTGGTGCGTGGACAAAGTGGACCTGGCGCATCACCCCGAGCTGGTGACATCGCTGACCGACCGCGGTGTGCCGTTCGAGGCAAGCAAGCCGCGCCAGATCGAGTTCTCGCGCTTGAACCTGAATTACACGGTGATGAGCAAGCGCAAGCTGATGACCCTGGTCGATGAAGGCCTGGTCGACGGCTGGGGCGACCCGCGCATGCCGACCCTGCAGGGCATCCGCCGTCGCGGCTACACCGCCGATGCGCTGAAGCTGTTTGTCGCCCGGCTGGGGCTGTCGAAACAGAATTCGCTGATCGATTACTCGGTGCTGGAAAACACCCTGCGCGAAGATCTGGACAGCCGCGCGCCGCGACGCATGGCGGTGCTCGATCCGGTGAAATTCGTGCTGACCAATCTGCCGGACGGCCATCAAGAACAGCTCACTTTCCCGAATCATCCGAAGGACGAATCCTTCGGCCAGCGCAGCGTGCCGTTCTCGCGCGAACTGTGGATCGAGCGCGACGACTTCGCCGAAGTGCCGCCCAAAGGCTGGAAACGGCTGATCCCCGGCGGCGAAGTGCGTCTGCGCGGCGCCGGCATCGTGCGCTGCGACGAGGTGATCAAGAACGACGCCGGCGAAATCGTAGAACTGCGCGGCAGCCTCGATCTGGAATCGCGTCCCGGCATGCCCGGCGCCGACCGCAAGATCAAGGGCACCATCCACTGGGTCAGCGCGCACCACGCGGTGTCGGCGGAAGTGAGGCTGTATGACCGTCTGTTCACGGTCCCCAATCCCGATAACGGCGGGGACAACGAGGATGGCGGCAAAACCTATCGCGATTATCTGAATCCGGATTCGCGGCGCAGCGTGCGCGGGTATGTCGAACCCGCGGCTGCCGATGCGTCGCCCGAGCAGAGCTTCCAGTTCGAACGCATCGGTTATTTCGTCGCGGATCGTTTCGATCATCGCCCCGACGCGCCGGTATTCAACCGCAGCGTGACCCTGCGCGACATCTGGGCCGCGAACGCTTGATCGCAGGACGGGTCGTATGGGTATACGGCCCGCCCATCACTTGAGGAGATTCGCCATGCGTTTACGTCATCTCGCGTTTGCAGCGCTTATCGCGCTGCTGTTGGTCGGCTGCACTGCGCCCACGCCTTCATCCGATGCGCCGAAAGCGCCCGCGGCGGAACGCACTGCACCACCGCCCGCATCACAGCCCACTGCACCCGCACCCGCACCCCCACCGAACGCGCAGATACCCGACACGATGGAACGCGCGTCGACCATCAATGCATCCAACCCGAACCGCAGCTGCAAGACCAACAGCGACTGCGCAGTGAAGGATGTCGGCAACTGCTGCGGCACCTACCCGATGTGCGTGGGCAAAGACGCCAAAACCGATCCGGCCGCGGTGCGCGCGCAGTGCGCGAAAGACGGCATGGCTTCGGTCTGCGGTTTTCAGGAAGTGAGCGGCTGCCAGTGCGTGAAAGGCCAGTGCGAAAACATCAGCAACGGCGCGGCGGTGATGTGATGAGGGGTTTTTCAATAATGCAGGCTTTCAATTGATGTTGTATGCCCAAGTCCACCTCACCCTGCCCGCCTGGATCCACGACGCCGTCGACACCGCGCGCACCTACACCAGCGATGCCGAAAAGGTCGCACTGGCGATCGCGCTGTCGCGCCAGAATGTCGAAGCCGACAGCGGCGGCCCGTTCGGCGCCGTGGTCTACGATGCGAACGACCGCATCATCGCGGTCGGCGTGAACCGGGTGATGCCGCACAGCTGTTCGGTGGCGCACGCCGAAATGATGGCCTACATGCTTGCGCAGCAGCGCACCCAGCGCCCACGCCTCAATCGCGACGAAAGCGACACGCCCTGCGGCCCGATTGTGCTGGCCACGTCATCGCAGCCGTGCTGCCAATGCTATGGCGCAACCATCTGGGCCGGCATCGACCGGCTGCTGATCGGCGCCCGCGCCGAAGACGTGATGGCGCTGACCGAATTCGACGAAGGCCCGCTGCCGGCAGACTGGATCGGCGAACTCGAACAGCGCGGCATTGCAGTGACCCGCGATATCGAACGCGACGCCGCCTGCGATGTGCTGCGCGACTACAGCGCACGCGGTGGATCGCGGTATTGATCGTCCCTGCCATCGGCGGTTCGTAGGAGCAGCGATTTTCCACAGCCGAATGGTTGGTGAAGCCGCGATCGGATACACCTGGATTCTGCAGATCGCGGCTCCCGCCGCTCCCACAAGGGATCCACCATGACCACGCACGGCCTCCTCTGTTACTGCCGCCCGGGCTTCGAGCCCGAGCTTGCCGCCGAACTCACCGAACGCGCTGCAGCATGCGGGCTTGGCGGCTACGCGCGCACCGAACGCAACAGCGGTTATGTGGTCTTCGTCGGAGACGACGGCGACACGCTGACTCAGGCATTGCCCTTTCGTGAACTGATCTTTGCGCGACAGAAATTGCGTTTGATCGCCGAACTGCGCGATCTCGATCCCAAAGATCGGATCACGCCGATGCTGGCGATGCTGGGTCGCGACACGGTGGGCCAGGGCCCACCCTACGGCACCATCATGGTCGAACACCCGGATTCCGACGAAACCAAACCGCTGGCCGGGCTTGCGCGCAGCTTCGGCAATGCGCTGCGTCCGGCGCTGCGCAAAGCCGGGCTGCTCGCCGCACAGGACAACCCGCATCTACCGCGGCTGCACGTGTGTTTTGTGGATGGCGATCACGCGTTTCTCGCGGTGAGTGACCCGTACGACAGCGCGCCGTGGCCGCTGGGCATTCCGCGGCTGAAACTATTGTCGGATGCGCCCTCGCGTTCGGCGCTGAAACTCGAAGAAGCGCTGCTGGTGCTGTTGAGTCCGGACGAACGCGAACGCCTGCTGCGCCCCGGCATGCGCGCCGCCGATCTGGGCGCCGCGCCCGGCGGCTGGAGCTGGGTGCTCGCACGCCAGAACCTGCAGGTGACTGCGGTCGACAACGGCCCGCTGCGCCAGCACGTCATCGACACCGGCCTGGTGCAGCATCTGCGCGCCGACGGCTTCGGCTGGCATCCGGCGAAACCGCTGGACTGGATGGTCTGCGACATGGTCGAACAGCCCAGCCGCGTCTCCGCGCGCATGGCCGAATGGTTCCGCGAAGGCTGGTGCCGGCACGCAATCTTCAACCTCAAGCTGCCGATGAAAAAACGCTGGCAGGAAACCCGTCAATGCCTCGAACGCTTCGAGCACGACGCCGGCAAGCCGCTGACCGTGCGCGCCCGTCAGCTGTATCACGATCGCGAGGAAATCACCGTGTTTGCGACCACGGACGCATAAGGACCGCAATGAACGAAAGGAATTTCACCAGTATCTCGAGAGCATGAAATCGCTCCTCATACCTGTCTCGACTGGCGGCCCTCGAATCGGTGATGTTGAGGACCGCTATAAGCAAATCTATTCTCTCGTCGTACTCTAGTTCATAGCGCGTGGCATAGAAAATCCTATCCCCTTCCCAAGCCTTTGGGACTGGTACAGCCGTTGGAGTTCTGGCGAATACCCAACTGCCATTCCGACATGGCGCACTAGCGCCTGATCGTAGACCCGGAGGGCGGCGCACAGGACGTGCGCCGTTTTTCGATGAGGCATGGATGCCTCATCGAAAAATCCCGGCCAGGCTTCAGTTGGCAGATTTGAATTGGACCTGAGTGTTTTCTTTGGTGACTTTCTTTGCGCCAAAGAAAGTTACCCGCGCACCAGCGCGGAAAAGATTCCAGGCATTACCCAGGAATAGAGCCAGAAAATTGACTCGCTCGCGGCAGCGAGCGGAACGAAACGCGATATTGCAAAGCACTGAAAAGCAGGATCCCGGCTACCGCTGGATCGCGGTCACAGACAAACCCATCGCCTGCAGTACAGACGCGCAACCTGCACCCACCCAAACGGCATCACGGCCGGGTTCTCGCCGATAAACGAGGAGTACAGCCCGGCGCGAAGACTCCCCCGCTTCCAGCCCGTCATCTTCGTCTGTTAAGTTGTCGACATGGCCGTCGGCATTCTCCTCATCACCCATCCCGGTATCGGCAGCGCCCTCGTCGAGGTTGCGACGCGCATGCTGCGTGCGCTTCCTCTGAAGACCGAGGCGTTCGAGCTGGCGTTCGACGCCGACCTCGACACTGCCCTGCCGCAGGCCAGCGCCGCGCTGCGCCGGGTCGACGGCGGCGACGGGGTGCTGATCCTGGTCGATCTGTACGGTGCCTCGCCCAGCAACCTCGCCGCCAAACTCGCGCGCTTGGGCACGCCCGCGCGGCGGGTCGCATCGCTCAACCTGCCGATGCTGCTGCGGGTGATGAATTACGCAGAATTGCCGCTGGACGAACTGCCGGCCATCGCCGCCGCCGGCGCGCGCAACGGGGCGATCATTGATGACGCCTGACCACGTGCGCCACCATTTTTTCGACGAACGAAACGGACCAGCGACATGATCGAACGCGAACTCATCATCACCAATCGTCTCGGCCTGCATGCGCGCGCCACTGCCAAACTGGTGCAGGCCGTGTCCGGCTTTCAATGCGGCGTGACGGTCGCCGCCAAAGGGCGCGAGGTGAACGCCAAAAGCATCATGGGCGTGATGCTGCTGGCCGCTGGTCAGGGCACCACCGTGATCGTGCGCACCGACGGCGAAGATGAAGCGGCCGCGATGGACGCCGTGGCCGCGCTGTTTGAGCGCCGCTTCGACGAGGACAACTGAGGCCGCCGATGAGACGCATTCTTTCCGGCCACGGTGCATCGCGCGGCAGCGTCCTCGGCCGGGCGCGGGTGCGCCTGCCGCATGCGCTGGACGTGGTCGAAGCGCACATCGAGGCGTCCGAAGTCGACGCCGAAATGGGCAGACTGCACGCGGCGATCGACGTGGTCCGGATCGAGATGCACACGCTGCGCGACCGCCTGCATGGCGCGCTGGCGCAGGAGGTCGGCGAGTTTCTCGACCTGCACGCACTGCTGTTGGACGACCCGGAGCTACTGGCCGGACTGGACGCACTGATCCGCACCGGCCGCTACACCGCCGACTACGCCCTGCGCCTGCAGCGCGACCGCATCGCCTCGGTGTTTGCGGGAATGGACGATGCCTATCTGCGCAGCCGAATCGACGATATCGATCAGGTGGTCGGCCGCATCCACGCCGCGCTGCATCGGCGCGACGCCGAACTGCAGGGGATCGCCGGCGACATTCTGGTCACTGACAACATCGCGCCGTCGGACCTCGCGCAACTGCATATGCAGGGCGTCTTGGCAGTGATCACCGCCAGCGGCAGCCCGCTGTCGCACAGCGCGATTCTTGCGCGCAGCCTGCATGTGCCGCTGGTGATCGGCGCCGCGCACGTGCTGCAGAAGGTCAACGACGGCGACGTGCTGGCGGTCGACGGCGGCAGCGGCCTGGTGATCCTGGAGCCGAACGCCGACGACCTGCGCGAGCACCGCGCACGGGTGCAGGGCTACACGCGCGAACGCAAACAGCTGCATCGGCTGCGTCGCGAACCCACGCGCACGCGCGACGGCGTCGACATCAAACTCTGGGCGAACGCGGAATCGCGCGAGGACGTGGCCGAAGCGCATGCGCTCGGCGCGGCTGGCGTTGGGCTATACCGCACCGAATTCCTGTTCATGCATCGCCCGGCGGATCTGCGATACACGCTGCCGGACGAAGAGGAGCAGTTCCGCGCCTATCGCGATCTGGTGCTGGGCATGACCGGACGCACCGTCACCATCCGCACGCTCGACATCGGCGCCGACAAAGCCGATGAAAGCGGCTTGGCGCTGAGCGGCGAACCGAATCCCGCGCTGGGCCTGCGCGGCGTACGTCTGTCGCTGTCGCGCATCGACCTGTTCCGCACCCAGCTGCGCGCGATCCTGCGGGCCAGCGCTTACGGCCCGCTGCGGGTGCTGGTGCCGATGGTCAGCGGCCGCGAAGAAATGGTCGCGGTGCGCGCCCTGATGGGTGACGTGCAGCGTGAACTGCGCAGCGAAGGTTGCGCCATCGCCGACACGGTGCCGCTGGGCGCGATGATCGAAGTGCCGTCGGCCGCAATCGCGCTGCAAACTTTCATCGACACCACCGATTTCCTGTCGATCGGCACCAACGATCTGGTCCAGTATCTGCTGGCTGCCGACCGCACCAACGACGCACTCGGTGAACTGTACTCGCCGCTGCACCCGGCGGTGCTGCGGCTGTTGTACGACGTGATCCGGATCGCACGTAGCCGCGGCAAACCGCTGGCAGTGTGCGGCGAAATCGCCGGCGACCCGATGTTCGCGCCGGTGCTGCTGGCGCTGGGGCTGGAAGAATTCAGCCTGCACCCGGGCACCCTGTTGGAGCTGCGCCGCGAAGTACGCAGACTCGATCTTTCGGCGCTGCGCGCCCGCACCGCGACCCTGCTGCGCGCGCGGGATCGCGCGAGTATTGAACGATGGTTGGCGCAGGCGATGGCGTAGGCAAACCGATCCGATCAAGCAGTCTTCATAGGGTGCGCCTCGGCGCACCGTCGTTTGCATCCCCGTAAAAAGCCGGTGCGCCTAGGCGCACCCTATGAGCTTCGACGCGGTTTCATTGCGACCATGAAAACCGGTGCGCCAAGGCGCACCCTATGAGCATCGACGCTGGATCAACCGATGCCCGCGCGGGCGTTGCGGAACATGCGCAACCACGGCGAGTCATCGGGCCAATCGTTCGGATGCCAGCTCATGTTGACGCTGCGCGGGGTACGCTCGGGATGCGGCATCAGAATGGTGGAGCGGCCGTCGCGGCTGGTGAGGCCTGCAATCGCGTCTTCGGAACCGTTCGGATTCGCCGGATAAGTGGTCGCCGTGCTGGCGTCGTTGGCGACGTA
Source organism: Lysobacterales bacterium (assembly GCA_031419075.1). GTDB lineage: Bacteria > Pseudomonadota > Gammaproteobacteria > Xanthomonadales > Xanthomonadaceae > Lysobacter_I. The sequence continues at coordinate 43,126 of JANOKD010000017.1, read as the reverse complement.
ACGCAGCGCGACCGTCGCCGCATCGCGATCCGCATCGGTGTCGAAGGTGGCGCGACCTTCGCCGTGAGCGATCGCCACCGGAATGCGTGAGCCGTGCATGCCGGAGAAAAACAGCGACGGCGAGTCGCCGACTTCGAGCAATCCGAAACGTGCCTCGAACTGTTCGCTGCGGTTGCGCAGGAAGCGCGGCCAGTGTTCGGCGCCGGGAATGATGCCTTTGAGCTGCGACAGCATCTGACAGCCGTTGCACACTCCAAGCGAGAACGTGTCCGGCCGCGCGAAGAATGCGGCGAACGCGTCGTGCAATGCGCTGCGTTCGAGGATTGACGTGGCCCAACCGCGGCCCGCGCCGAGCACGTCGCCGTAGCTGAAGCCGCCGCAGGCGGCGAAGCCGGCGAAGTTTTCAAGCGCGACGCGGCCGGCGATCAGATCGCTCATGTGCACATCGACCGCGGTGAAACCGGCGCGGTCGAACGCGGACGCCATTTCGATCTGGCCGTTCACGCCCTGCTCGCGCAGAATTGCGACGCGCGGGCGGACGCCGGAAGCAATGTACGGTGCAGCGATGTCGTCGGCGGCATCGAACGTGAGTTTTGGCCGCAGCGCCGGCGCATCGAAACGCCGCGTCGCGTCGCGTTCTTCATCGGCGGATTCAGGGTTGTCGCGCAGTCGCTGCATCGCGTGCGTGACCGACCACCAGGCGTCGAACAGTTCGTCCCAGCGCCATTCGACCAACACCTCGCCTTCGCGATGCACGCGCACTGCGGGCGCGGTGCTGGGCCGGGCGATGCGCTGCGCGCATTCAATCAAGCCATGCTGGGCGACGAGATCGGCGAACTCCGCGCGGTCTTCGGTCGCGATCTGCACGATCACGCCCAGTTCTTCGCAAAACAGCGTGCGCAGCGCGTCGTCGCCCCAGTCGTCGAGGCTGATGTCGAGGCCGAGATGCGAACAGAAGGCCATTTCACACAGCGCGGCGAACGCACCGCCGTCGGAGCGGTCGTGATACGCACGCACCAACCCGCGCTCGCGCGCATCGCGCATCAGATCGAACAGCCCGCGCAGACGCTCGGGATCGTCGAGATCGGGCACGGTGTCGTTGCTGTGACGCCCGCCGAAACCGTCGTACACCTGCGCCAGGATCGAACCGCCGAGACGCTTGCGCCCGGCGCCGAGGCCGATCAGCCACAGCTCGGTGTCGCCATCGCGCGACAGCAGTGGCGTGAGCTGCGCGCGCACATCTTCCACCGACGCGAACGCAGTGACGACCAGCGACACCGGCGACACCGATTTGTGTTGTTCAACGTCGCCGTTTGCGTTGGTCTGCGTCCACTGCGCCTGCATCGACAGCGAATCCTTGCCGACCGGGATGCTGAGATCCAGCGCCGGGCACAGCACCATGCCGACCGCTTTCACCGCGTCGAACAGGCGCGCGTCCTCGCCCGGGTGACCGGCAGCGGCCATCCAGTTCGCGGACAGTTTGATCTGCTGCAGCGACGACACCGGCGCGGCGAGCAGGTTGGTGATCGCTTCGCCCACCGCCATGCGCGCGGCGGCGGCGGCGTCGATCAAGGCCAGCGGCGTGCGTTCGCCGATCGCCATCGCTTCGCCGGCGTGCGTGTCGAATCCGGCAAGCGTGATCGCGCAGTCGGCCACCGGGATCTGCCACGGCCCGACCATCTGATCGCGTGCGGTCAGCCCGCCGACGCTGCGGTCGCCGATGGTGATGAGGAAACTTTTCGCCGCAACGGTGGGATGCGCCAGCACGCGCAGACCGGCGTCGTGCAGATCGATCTCTTTGCTGTCGAGTGCGGGCCATGCGCTGGCGGCCGGCCGCTGGGTGTCGCGATGCATCTTCGGGGCTTTGCCGAAGAGGACGTCCATTAGCAGGTTGATGGCGGCTGATTCAGCCCCTCTCCCGTCCACGGGAGAGGGGTTGGGGTGAGGGTTAGCGTGCAGAAGCGCGCCCTCATCCGCCCTTTGGGCACCTTCTCCCGCTTGCGGGAGAAAGGTAAGGGCATGCTCCGCTTGCGGGAGAAGGGTAAATGTATGTGCGTTATCGACCGTTGCGCCATAACCCACAACAAGTCGCTCCTCCGCCGTCACCACGCCCACCGCAGCGAACGGGCAGCGCTCGCGTTCGCACAGTGCGGCGAATTCGGCCAGACGCGCCTGCGCGACGCCGAGGACATAGCGCTCCTGCGATTCGTTGCACCACAGTTGCATCGGCGACAGCGACGGGTCGTCGGTCGGCACTTTGGATAAATCGATCACGCCGCCCACGCCGGAATCGTGCAGCAGTTCGGGGATCGCGTTGGACAAGCCACCGGCGCCGACATCGTGGAACCACAGGATCGGGCTGTGTTCGCCCAGTGCAACGCAGCGGTCGATCACTTCCTGACAGCGGCGCTCCATTTCTGGGTTGTCGCGCTGCACGCTGGCGAAGTCCAGATCTTCGGCGCTGTCGCCCGATGCGACCGAACTCGCAGCGCCGCCGCCCAGGCCGATCAACATCGCCGGACCACCCAGGACGATCACCGCATCGCCCGGCGAGAGTTTGATTTTCGCCACCATCGGCCGATCGATCGCGCCGAGGCCGCCGGCGAGCATGATCGGTTTGTCGTAGGCGCGAACAAGACCGTCAGCATCACGCACTTCGAAGCTGCGGAAATAGCCGGTGAGGTTCGGGCGGCCGAATTCGTTGTTGAATGCCGCTGCGCCCAACGGGCCGTCCAGCATGATCTCCAGCGCTGGCGCCATCCGCGGGTTGAGCGTGCGTTCGCCGTTTTGATCGGCGTGTTCCCAGGGCTGCGGCAGGGTCGGGATGCGCAAATGCGACACGCTGAAACCGCACAGGCCCGCCTTGGGTTTACCGCCGCGGCCGGTGGCGCCTTCGTCGCGGATCTCGCCGCCGTTGCCGGTGGCCGCGCCGGGAAACGGCGAGATCGCGGTCGGGTGGTTGTGGGTTTCGACCTTGATGCAGAACGCGCTGGGCGTTTCGGCTTCTGCGCGATATTCAAATGTCGCCGGATCGGGGCGGAAGCGCTTGGCCGGATAGCCTGCCACCACCGCCGCGTTGTCGCTGTACGCCGACAGCGTGTGTTCGGGAGTCTGCGCGTGGGTGTACTTGATCATTTTGAACAGCGACAACTGGCCGCCGTTCAACAATTGCTCGCGGCCGTCGATGGTCCAGCTGGCGTTGAAGATCTTGTGCCGGCAGTGCTCGGAGTTGGCCTGCGCGAACATCATCAGTTCGATATCGTGCGGGTCGCGGCCCAGCGCGGCATAGCGGGTGCGCAGGTAGTCGATCTCATCCTCGGCCAGCGCCAGGCCCAAGCGGGCGTTGGCGCGCTCCAGTTCGGCCAGCGGAATCATGTCCAAGCTGCCGCGTGCAGGTGCGGCGAACAGCGCGGCGGCCTGGTCGGCATCGGCCAGCAGCGACTGGGTCATCGGATCATGCAGCGCTTTGGCGACGGCGGCGCGGGTGGCGGGATCCTGCGGCCAATCGATCAGATCGATCCGGGTGCCGCGTTCGACGCGCTTCACCGGCTGGCCGGCGCCGCGCAGCAGTTCGCTGGCTTTACTGGCCCACGGCGAGATGGTGCCCAGCCGCGGCGCGACAAAACGCGACACTGCACCATCAGCCAGCGGCGTGTGGTCGCTGTGGGCTTCGAGAATGCGCTGCAGGGTGCCCGCGTCTGGAGTGCGGCCCGGTTCGGGCTGGACCCAATACGTGAACCAGGCCCCGGCGACGCGAAGCGTGGGGGCGATGGCCTGAAGGCGGGTTTCGAGACGGTCGCGGCGGAACGGCGATAAGGCCGGCAGGCCCTCAAGGACGATCATGTCCGACCATAGCTTGAAACGGGCCGCAGATTGTACCGGATGCGGCCGGATGCGTTATCGCGGTGCGTCGAATGCGGTTGCGGCACGCGTATCAGCGCGCCGCCCTTCCGGCGTTTACCCAGGATGTCCCTGGCAGGTGATGCTTAGATCGATGCGTTGGCGGCAACGGCGGCAACCGTCTGGCCCTTGGCCTCGGCGGCCAGTTCATCAAGCGCTTCCAGCATCTTGTCGGGCGGCAGATAGCCCGGCAGCGCCACACCGTCGGTGTTGATCGCCATCGGGGTGCCCTGCAGGCCAATGCGCTGACCCAGCTCGTATTGGGCAGCCACCGGGTTGGTGCAGCGCTTGGGCGGCACCGGGCGGCCGTTCTTGGCATCGGTCAACGCTTTGCGACGGTCCAGGGAGCACCAAACCGACTCCATTGCCAGAGCGTCCGGGCTGGTCAGGCCAGCGCGCGGGAAGGCGAGATATTCGATCGCGATGCCGCGCTGGTTGTAGTCCGCCATTTCCGAATGCATCTTGCGGCAGTAGCCGCATTCGATATCGGTGAACACGGTGATGGTGTGCTTGCGAGGGCCAACCGGCGCGAACACGATGCGGTCGCTGACCGGCACTTTATTCAGCTCATTGCGGCGGACCACGCTCAGGCCGGCCTGACTGAGATCTTTCTTGGCCTGCACGTCGTAAAGCGAGCCCTGCATCATGTAGCGGCCGTCATCGCTGAAATACAGCACCTGACCGCCGACGATGGCTTCCTGGAAACCCGGAATCGGCGCGGGGCCGATATGGTCAGCCTCGATCTTCGGGTTGAGGGTCTTCAGCGCAGCGCGGACCATCGCCTCTTTCGAGCCATCGGCCGGTTTGACAACAGCAGGCACTGGGTTGGCGGCCTTCTCAGCAGGGGCGGCCGGCGTGATATCGGCGGCAGCGGGCGTGGTTTGCGCACAGGCGGAGACGCTGAGGGCGCAGAGCAGGGTGAACACCGGAAGTTTCATGCAGGGAAGTTCCATCGAGTTTGGGTGCGAAGCGCGGCGTTTGGACCGCCGGTCAACGGTGAAGTTCGGCCGATTGTCGCATGCGTATCCACGATGACGACAACGTCAGCAGCCACAGATGTGACCGCATCGACAGCCCGGCAGGCCATCGGTCAGCCGCGCGGATGGTGTTGGGCGTGCAGCCGCTTCAACTGCTCGCGTGCGACCAGGGTGTAGATCTGCGTCGTCGACAGACTCGCGTGGCCCAGCAGCATCTGCAGCGCACGCAGATCCGCGCCGTGATTCAGCAGATGCGTGGCGAAGCTGTGGCGCAGCCCGTGCGGGCTGACCTTGTTGGGATCGATGCCCGCCGCGCCGGCATAGCGCTTCACAAGCCCCCAGAACTGCTGGCGGCTCAGCGGTTCGCCGCCGGGATTCAGGAACAGCGCCGTCGGCGTGCGCTTGGCGGCCAACGCTGGGCGCGACTCGGCCAAATAGCGGGTGAGCCAGTGCTGCGCCTCCTCGCCCAGCGGCACCAGCCGCTCTTTGCCGCCCTTGCCGGTGACGCGCAGCACGCCCTGGCGCAGATTGACCATCGTCGCCGGCAGGCCGACCAGCTCACTCACCCGCAGTCCGGCGGCGTACATCAGTTCCAGCATCGCGCGGTCGCGCAGGCCCAGCGCATCGGCGACATCGGGCGCCGCAAGCAAGGCCTCGATATCGCGCTCGCTGAGCGCTTTGGGCAGCAAGCGCGGCAGTTTCGGCGGATCCAGCAAAGCACTGGGGTCGTCCGCGCGCACGCCGCGACGTACCTGCAGGGCGAAAAACGCGCGCAGCGTCGACAGCAGCCGTGCGTTGCTGCGCGGGGAATAGGCGCTGCGTGTCCGCCATGCGAAATAGTCGAACAGCGCGGCACGGTCGGTGCCGACCAGACCGCCTCCTGTGCCATCACGCCAGCGCGCGAAGCCTTCCAGATCGCGCCGATAGCTCGCCAAGGTCTGTTTTGCCAGCCCGTTCTCCGCCCAGATCGTCTCGATGAACGCATGGATCGCCGCCGCATCGGCATCGCGCAGCGGCGGCAATGCGACGGCCTGTTCTCGGCGTTCGGAAGGCGTGGCGGGCATCGCGACAGAGTAGCGCGGTAAACGGAAAAGCATCTGTCATCCCGAACAGCCGCGCAGCGGATGGAGGGATCTGCTGTTGCTTCGCTTCCGGTCGAACAAAAACAGATCCCTCCTCGGGCTACGCCCTCGTTCGGGATGACAGGCATGGGCTACGCGGCCGTTCGGGATGACAGGCATTGACCGCTTAGCGCTTCAGTTTTGCCGCTTCAGCTTTATGCTGTCGCGATGACCAAGGCCGCACCCGACGCTTCCACCCCAACCAAACCCGATGCGCTGATTCTGCAGCGCATGCTGGCGCTGTTGTACGACTTGTGGCCGGTGGTCGCGCTGTGGATGCTGCTGTCGGCGCTGTTCAACCTTGGCTATTTTGTCGCCGGCCACGGCGAGCGCGAGATCCTCAAGACCGGCAGCGCGCTCGGCATCCTGCTGTGGCTGTGCTGCTGGCTGCTGGCCGGCGTCTATGCGGTCACGAGTTGGTCGCGCGGCGGCCAGACCCTGGGCATGCGCGCGTGGCGTCTGCGCGTGACCGGCATGGGCGAAACTCCGCCGACCCGGAAGCAGCTCATCCAGCGCTATGTCGTGGGCACGGGCTCACTGCTGCTGGGCGGTTTGGGTTTCTGGTGGGCGTGGTTCGGCCGCGATCGTTTGACGTGGCACGACCGGGTCAGTGCTACGCGGATGGTGCGGGTGCCGAAGCGCTAAGCCCGGTAGAGCGGCCTTCAGGCCGCTGCTTTTCTTCTCAAACATGCCTGCGGCCTGAAGGCCGCTCTACCGAAACGCCCCGCAATCAGCCCGACTTGCGTTTGAACAGCCACAGCGACAGACCGACCATCACCAGCACCGGCACCATGTAGGCGATGCGGTAGTCGAACTTGAAGACGCCGGCAAGGCGCACGAACTGGGTCTGGACCAGCCAGAAAATCAACGAAAAAACGATGCCCAGGAACAAGCGTTTGCCCAGGCCGCCGCTGCGCAAGGAGCCGAATGCGAACGGGATCGCCAGCAGGCACAGTGCCATGACGTTGATCGGGTAGAACCAGCGGCCCCAGTAGTGTTCCTGGAACTCACTGGCGTCCAGACCGTTGCGCTCGCGGTATTCGATACCGTCCTTGAGCTGGCTCGCGGTCATGTAGCGCGGACGCCAGATATTGCGGGTGCTGACGGCCAGCGCGGCGGCGTCCAGGCGCGACGCCCAGCGCTGCTCGGCGGTGCTGGTGCGGATCGCGGATTTCGCTTCGAACCGGGTGTGCTCGACCTTGCGCAGAATCCACTCGCCTTCGCGATGTTCGGCGCTGCCGGCATGGGTGATTGAGGCCAAGCGGCCATCCTTGCTCAATTCGAACAGGCGCACGTCCCTAAGCTCCAGCCACTGCCGGCCGTTTTCGCTGCGCTCCTGTCCGGTCTGCGCATTGAGGAATACATCGCCCTCGCGCGCCCACAGTCCGGAATATTGCGCGACGATCACGTCTTTGGATTTCGCCGCGGCCTTGAGCGTATCCGCACGCCGCTGCGCCCACGGGCCCACGGTTTCGCCGTTCGCCACCATCAGCGCAGTGATGGCTACCAGCGACAGAATCACCGACAGGCTGATACGCCGGCGCGACAGGCCCAAGGCGCGCAGCACGGTGAGTTCGGAACTGGCGGCGACCTGGCCCAGGCCGACCAACGCACCGATCACCGCCGAGGTTGGAAACATCATGTAAGCGCGACGCGGCAGGCTGTAGGCGACGTTGGTCAGGGCGGCCATGAAGGTGTAATTGCCGGTGCCCACATCGCTCATTTCGTTGAGCATGCCGCTGATCACCGCGTCCAGCCCCACCAGCACCGCCCAGGTCAGCAGGACCGAGCCCAGCACCACCCGGCCGATGTAGAGATCATGGATTTTCGGGAAAGGCATCATGCCGGCATCAACTCGCGGCCTTGTGCAGCGCGGAGCTGTGGAGCGCGACCTTGAAGCGCGGGCGTCTGATCGCACCGTCGCGGGCGTACATCCACACCGCCACCAGCAGCAGCGGCCCCAGCATCCACCACAGGCCCAGCATGGCCGGCAGCTTGCCGTCTTCCAGCCACTGCGTGCCCAACAGCATCAGAAACATGCCGAACAGATAAATCAGGAAGCCCACCGCCAGATTGCCGTAGCGCGCCTGACGCGGTGCGCTGCGCGACAGCGGCACCGCCAGCAGCGCGAACGCCAGCGTCAGCAGCGGCGGCGCAATGCGGAAATGCAGCTGTGCGTTGGCCTGTGGACGGGCGTCGCCGATCAGCGCCGTCGTCGGCTGCAATTCCACCGCATCGGCCTTGCGGCGCTGCGCCAGCGCTTCGGGCAGCCGCACTTCATTGGCGGCATAGCGCATCAGGCGGAAATCGCGGCCGGTGCCCATCGGGCCCTCCACTTCAAATCCCTCTTCCAGCCGCAGGTAGCGGTCGCTCTGGTTCTCGACAAACAAGGTGCCGGTCTGCGAGGTGGTCACATCGAACCGGTCTTTCTTCTGGCGATACACGAACACCCGCTGCATCTGCCGGTTATCGTCGGACATGGCGCCGACGTAAATCACGCCGCCGCCACCGGGCAATTCGGTGAAACGACCCGGCTCCATCCCGGCGATCAGCAGGTTGCGACCCGCGTCGTCGATCATCCGCTGCGACATGCGATCCGCCCACGGCCCCAGCCACAGTGAGCACAGGCCCACACCGATCACCACCGGCAGCGCCATCAGCGCCAGCGGGCGCAGCATGCGTTTCGGGCCGACACCGATCGACACCAGCACCGGCATTTCGGCGTCGCGGTACAAACGACCCATCGCCAGCATCAGCCCCAGCATCATCGTCAGCGGCAGGATCATCGGCAGCCACTTCAAAAACACCAGCCCCAGTTGGGCCAACAGCATCCCGGCCGGCACCTTGCCGCGGGCCACATCGCCCAGCACATCTGCGAAGGCGCCGCCCAGCAGCACGATCAACACCACCGCCAGCACGGCGAAGGTGCTGTGCACGAACTCGCGGATCAGATAGCGGTCGAGCTTCAGCATCGGAAAGGCGTGGTATCCGGAAGCCGGGCATCCGGCGGGGGCTTTGCTTTAAACTGCGCGGCTTACTTGGACTGCGCTACCCGGGCACTGGCCCACGTCGTCCTCGGCGCCACGCTGTCTCAGCGCACGGGATTGTACGGAATGCCGCGATCAGAAAGGCGCGCACGCTGAACGTCGCCGCCCATGACGGTTCAGGCGCTGACGTTCCACCGCACAGCTCGCCTCACCCAATCTCTCACCGACCGCCTCCACGGAATCTCATCGATGGCCATTGCATTCACCCTCCATACCGGCCCCGCCGCCGACGCCGCCACCCTCGCCAGCGACTGCATCGTCGTCGGCGCCTACGCGGACAAGACCCTCACCGCGACTGGCCAGACGCTCGACACCGCCAGCGGCGGTCGCATCGCGGCGCTGATCGAACGCGGCGATGTCTCCGGCAAAACCGGCAAAACCGCCCTGCTGCACGATCTGCCCGGCGTCACCGCGACGCGGGTGCTGGTGGTCGGTCTGGGTGAGCCCGCCAAGTTCGGCGTGCCGCAGTACATCAAGGCCGCAGGCGACGCCGCCCGCGCGCTGAAAGACGGCGCTGCAGCCAGCGCCACCTTCACCATCAGCGAAGCCGCGACGCTGGGCCGCGACACCGCCTGGAACATCCGCCAGGCCGTGATCGCCTTCGGCCACGCCACCTACCGCTACAACGCCACGCTTGGCGAGAAGAACAAGGGCAAGGGCGAGAGCAAGCTCACCGCGGTCGCGGTCAGCGGCACCGACAGCGCAGCGCTCGGTCAGGGCACAGCCATCGCCGCCGGCGTCGCCTTCGCCCGCGAACTGGGCAACCTGCCGCCCAACATCTGCAACCCGGCCTACCTCGCCGAACAGGCGCAGACCTTCGCCGGCAAGTTCGACCAAGCCAGCTGCGAAGTGCTGGACCGCGAGCAGATGCAGGCCCTGGGCATGGGCTCGCTGCTGGCGGTATCGCTGGGTTCGGCCAATCCGCCGAAGCTCATCGTGCTGAAGTGGAGCAACGCTGGTGACGCCAAGCCCTACGTCCTGGTCGGCAAGGGCATCACCTTCGACACCGGCGGCATCAATCTGAAAACCGCCGGCGGCATCGAGGAAATGAAGTACGACATGTGCGGCGCGGCCTCGGTCATGGGCACCTTCGTCGCCGCGGTGGGCATGCAGCTGCCGATCAATCTGGTGGTGATCGTGCCGGCGGTCGAGAACATGCCCGACGGCCTGAGCTATCGCCCGTCCGATGTGCTGACCAGCATGTCCGGCAAAACCATCGAAGTGGGCAACACCGACGCCGAAGGCCGGCTGATTCTCTGCGACGCCCTGACCTACGCGCAGCGCTTCGAGCCGCAGGCGCTGCTGGACGTGGCCACCCTCACCGGCGCCTGCGTCGTCGCGCTGGGCAAATACGCCACCGGCCTGATGAGCAAACACGACGACCTGGCCGACGAACTGCTGCAGGCCGGCGAACATGTCTTCGACCGCGCATGGCGCCTGCCGCTGTGGGACGAGTACCAGAGCCAGCTCAACTCCACCTTCGCCGACGTCTACAACATCGGCGGCCGCAACGCCGGCGCCATCACCGCCGGCTGCTTCCTCGCCCGCTTCACCGAAGACCAGCGCTGGGCCCATCTCGACATCGCCGGCGTGTCCAACGACGACGGCAAGCTGGGCATGGCTACCGGCCGTCCGGTCGGGCTGTTGTCGCAGTGGTTGATGGATCGCGTGCAGGTCTGACGGTGCCACGCGCTGACTTTTATCTGATCCAGAAACCCCGCTTCCGCGAGGAACCGCTGCGCCTGGTGTGCGAACTCGCACGCAAGGCCTACGAGGCGAACCTGTGGACGCTGGTGCTGGCCCGCGACGCCGAGCAGGCCGAAGCGCTGGACGACCTGCTGTGGGCGTTCGACGAAAATGCGTTCATCCCGCACCAGATCGCCGGCAGCGACGACGAAGACGATCTCACCCCGGTGCTGATCGTCACCCCCGACAGCGACATCGCGCTGCGGCCGCTGGTCATCAACCTGCGCGACGCGCCGGTGGAAGGCGACTTCGAGCGCGTGCTGGAAGTGGTGCCCGCCGACGACAGCGCGCGCGGCCCGCTGCGCGAGCGCTGGAAGCAGTACCAGGCGCGCGGATTGGACGTGAAGAAATACGATATGTAGTTCCCCTCTCCCGCCTGCGGGAGAGGGTGGCGCGAAGCGCCGGGTGAGGGAGCCCTGTCGCACCCTCACCCCTGCTCCTCTCCCGCACACGGGAGAGGGGTTCACCGCGCTGCACAAACGATTTCCCATCCCCAATTCCGACTTCCAGAACACAATGACCACCCTCGCCTCCGGCTACGAACCCAAAGACTTCGAATCCCGCCTCTACGCCGAGTGGGAAGCCAGCGGCGTGTTCACACCGCAGGGCGACGGCCCCGCGTACAGCATCCTGCTGCCGCCGCCCAACGTCACCGGCACGCTACACATGGGCCACGCCTTCCAGCACACGCTGCAGGACGCGCTGATCCGCTATCACCGGATGCGTGGCTACAAAACCCTGTGGCAGATGGGCACCGACCACGCCGGCATCGCCACCGAAATGGTGGTCTCGCGCAACCTGCAGATCGCCGGCACCGGCGAGACCCGCGACTCGTTGGGCCGCGACGCATTCATCGACAAAGTGTGGGAATGGAAGGCGCAGTCCGGCGGCATCATCGAACGCCAGATGCGCCGCCTTGGCACCTCCGGCGACTGGTCGCGCAACGTGTTCACGATGGACGACGGCGCATCGAATGCGGTGATTGAAGCGTTCGTCAAACTGTACGAAGAAAAGCTGATCTATCGCGGCCAGAGACTCGTGAATTGGGATCCGGTGCTGAAGACCGCGATCTCCGATCTTGAAGTGGTGAGCGAGGAAGAAGACGGGTTTTTGTGGTCGATCGCGTACCCGCTGGCCGACGGCGATACCTATGAACACGTTGAGTTGGATGCCGACGGCAACGAGATTGTGCGCGAGACCCGCGACTATCTTGTCGTCGCGACCACTCGCCCGGAGACGATGCTGGGCGACGCCGCGGTGATGGTGCACCCCGAGGACGCACGTTATGCACATCTGATCGGCAAGACCGTCGCGTTGCCGCTCACGAATCGCGACATTCCGATCATCGCGGATGATTATGTAGACCGTGAATTTGGTACTGGCGTGGTGAAGGTGACACCGGCGCATGACCCAAATGACTATGCGGTATGGCAACGACATGTTGAGACAGGCGTTTTTGATGCCATCCCAAAACGTGGCCTAATCAGCATCTTAACTTTGGAAGCAAAGATCAAATGGAGTCATCACCATGACTTTTCTCCTCGCGGCGAAATTAATAAAGACGGTGAGCTTTTGGTTGATGGACTTCCGATTGGCGATCTGACCGAAGGCAAAATTTGGGCAACTGTTGAGATACTTCCGGAAAAGTATTGGCGACTTGATCGCTATGCGGCTCGTAAAGAAATAGTCTCGGATCTTGATGCGATAGGATTGCTGGTCGAAACAAAGCCACACAAACTTCAGGTTCCCCGTGGTGACCGCACTGGCCAAGTAATTGAACCGATGCTCACGGATCAATGGTTCGTGGCGATGGATCAATTAGCCAAGCGCGGGCTTGAACTCGCCGAGAACGGTTCTGTAAGTTTTGTACCACCAAACTGGATCAATACCTATCGCCACTGGATGGAGAACATCCAGGATTGGTGTATCAGCCGCCAGTTGTGGTGGGGGCACCGTATTCCCGCTTGGTACGACAAAGACGGAACCGTGTATGTCGCCAGAAGCGAAGCTGAACTTCTGCAGAAATACCCACACTTGGCAGACGAGCTGGGGCGGTTTGACGACTTCAACAATAAAAGGGAAGAAGACGTCCTAGAAACCTGGTTCTCCTCCGCACTTTGGCCAATCAGCACAATGGGCTGGCCGAATCCGGAATCGATGCGCGAGCGCGGCTTCGACGATTTTGTGCCGTCATCAGTGCTGGTCACTGGCTTCGACATTATTTTCTTCTGGGTGGCCCGGATGATCATGATGACCGATCACTTCATGCCCAAGGACGCGCCCGACGCCGCGCGCGTGCCGTTCAAGGACGTGTACATCACCGGCCTCGTCCGCGACAAGGATGGGCAGAAGATGTCGAAGTCGAAGGGCAATGTGCTGGATCCGCTCGACATCATCGACGGCATCACCGCGGACGAACTGGTCGCCAAGCGCACCACCGGGCTGATGAAGCCGAAGGACGCGCCGAAGATCGAAAAACACACGCGCAAGGAATTCCCCGACGGCATCGCCCCGCACGGCGCCGACGCGCTGCGCTTCACCATGGCCGCCCTCGCCGGCCCCGGCCGCGACATCAAATTCGACATGGCCCGCTGCGAGGGCTACAAAAATTTCTGCAATAAATTGTGGAATGCGACGCGCTTCGTATTGATGAATACCGAGGGCTTTTCTGTGGGAGCGACGGAAGTCGCGACTTCCATCGCTCCGACACCAAAAACCGACGCCGAGCGCTGGATTCTCTCCCGCCTCGCCAAAGTCTCCGCCGAAGCCGGCGAACACTTCGCCACCTATCGCTTCGACCTGCTCGCACAGGCGCTGTACGAATTCGCGTGGAACGAGTTCTGCGATTGGTTCGTGGAGCTGGCGAAGCCTGCGCTGAACGGTGATGACAAGATCGCAGCGGACAGCACCCGCCACACGCTGCTGTACGTGCTGGAATCGCTGCTGCGCCTGCTGCATCCGCTGACGCCGTTCGTCACCGAGGAACTGTGGCGCAACGTCGCGCCGAAACTCGGCATTGATGCGAACAGCATTTCGGCGCGCGCCTATCCGCAGGCCAGCGACTTCGGTGGACAGGATTACAGCGCCGCCGAAACCGACATCGAATGGCTCAAGGAAGTCATCAAAAGCATCCGCAGCATCCGCAGCACGCTGGGTATTTCGCCGGCCAAACAGGTGCGCCTGCTGCTGAAGGACGGCGACGCCAACGATGCCGCGCGCATCGCCCGGTTCTCATCGCAACTCACGTTTTTGCTCAAGCTTGAGTCGATCGAAACGATGGTCGGCGAGTCGCCCGCCGCAGCGTCCGCGGTCGTCGGCAACCTCAAACTGCTGGTGCCGCTCGAAGGTCTGGTGGATCTCGACGCAGAACGCATGCGCCTCGATAAAGAGATCAGTCGCGTCACCGTCGAGAAAACCAAGAGCGAAGACAAACTCGCACGCTTCGGCGGAAGCGTGCCGCCAGCGGTGGTCGAGCAGGAGCGTCTGCGCCTCATCGACTGGACCGCGAAGCTCGCTGCGCTGACCGAGCAGCGCGCGCGGCTCGCCTGACAAGCCAATCACCCGGTAGAGCGGACTTCAGTCCGCTGTTTTTATAGCTTACAAAAACAAAAAACAGCGGCCTGAAGTCCGCTCTACCGACGCTGCCAAGCTGCACTTGATCTTCCCTCTCCCCGTTTGCGGGGAGAGGGTGGCCGAAGGTCCTGAGGGGCGCTTTTCGGGAGGCATTGCGGCTGCGTCAGCCCCTCATCCGGCGCTGCGCGCCACCTTCTCCCCGCATAGCGGGGAGAAGGAAAATATCATCAACCTCCCCGCATCGCGGGGAGAAGGAAAACCTCGTCACCGTTGTGGGATCACTCCTCCGGCAACAGCTCCATCGCCATCACAATCGCGTCTTCGCGGCCCGTCTGCGCCGGGTAATAGCGCGGGCGGCGGCCGATTTCGTTGAACCCTTCGTCGAAATACAGCGCGATCGCGCGCGGGTTCGACGGCCGCACCTCCAGAAAAACGCGCTCGGCGTTCTGCGCGCGGGCGATGCGCACCAATGCGCGCAGCAGGCGGCGGCCGTGGCCGTGGCTCTGCGCCTCCGGGTCGATGCAGATATTGAGAATATGCGCTTCACGCGCGGCGATACTGATGACGCCGTAGCCGATCACCACGTCCTGCTGCATCAGCAGCCACGACGGGTAGCAGGCATTGATGCAATCGCGGAAAATGCCGTCAGTCCACGGAAACGGGTACGCGCGGGTTTCGATCGCCATCACCGTGCCGATGTCCGCGTCGCGCATGACGCGCAGGGTCGTCGACGCCGGCGCCGAGGGTTCGACGAACGACGACGACGGCATGCTCATGCGTGCATGCTCACGCGGGCCGCCGCAGGGCACGCAGCTGCGGCCATAGCGCGCGCTTGGCGAGTGGATCGGTGCGCAGGGTGCGCGATGCGGGCCACGTTTTGGTCAGACGCACGGCGTCTTGTGCATCCACCGTGCGCCCGGCCGCACGCAGCAGCGCGTGGATCAGCGGGTCGTCGGGCACTTCGCCCGGCAGCGCGATACCGATCGCGCGATACACCGGCAGTCCCATCGCTTCCAGGGTGTCTCGCTGCAATGCGCTCCAGACTGGATTCACGCGTCTGCCCCAGTCGATTTGCGCGCCATCCGCCGCGAGATCAGCGGTCCGAAAACCGCGAAAGTCGCGAATACCGCCAGCAGCACCTTCGGCGGATCGATCACCAGCCCGATGATGGCGATCACCATCGCGAACAGCACGAAAAACGGGATGCGATCGCCCTGCGGGCCAGGCTTGCCGCCCTTGAAACTGGAATAGCGGAAGGGACTGACCATCAGCAGACCGGCGATCACCGTCACTACCAGCGCCGGATAGCGCAGCGACTCGCCGGTCCAGCCAAGGTCGTGCATGGTCCACACAAAGCTGGCAATCAGACCGGCTGCCGACGGGCTGGGCAGGCCGATGAACCAGCGCTTGTCGGCCGTGCCCACCTGACTGTTGAAGCGCGCCAGCCGCAGCGCGGCGCAGGCGGCGTACAGAAATGCGCCGAGCCAGCCGATCTTGCCCAACGTGACGCCGTCCAGTTTCATCGACGCCAACGCCCAGTGATACATCACCAGCGAGGGCGCCATGCCGAAGCTGATCAAGTCGGACAGCGAGTCGTACTGCACCCCGAACTCGCTCTGGGTATTGGTCATCCGCGCGACCCGGCCGTCCAGGCCATCCAGCACCGCGGCGACGAAGATCGCCACGCAAGCGGATTCGAATCGGCCTTGCGAAGCGGCAATGATCGCGAAAAAGCCGGAAAACAGGGCCGCCGTTGTGAACAGATTCGGCAGCAGATAAATGCCGCGATTGCGACGTGGCGCGGTGGGCGGTTCTGGAGTGCTCATGCCTGCAGTGTAACGGCAGCGCCGCACCGGGCGTAACGTGCGGCCGATCACACCTAGACATCACACCTCGGCGTACCGGCGATGAGGCCCGGCTGACCTCCCGGCGACCGAACGCTTGCACCTGCCGCGCGAGGGTGCTGCAATCCCCAGGTCGCGGCAACCCCGCCAGCCGTTCTGCAGGTATCGCCATGCATCGTCCGCTTCGCATCCGCTTGATCACCGCCGCCCTGGCACTGGGCACCATCACCACGGTTTCCGCTGGCGAGGTGTATCAATGGAAGGACGCCAAGGGCGTTACGCATTACTCGCAGACGCCACCGGCGCAGGGCAAATTCCAGGCACGCTCGATCTACCAGCGCCAGCCCGCCGTCGATGGCCAAACGGTGGCCGCCACGCCAACCGAATCCCCGCAGTGCACCACCGCACGCAATAATATTGATCTGATCCAAAGCGGCGCCAAACTGAAAATGGACAGCGACGGCGACGGTAAACCCGACCGTGACCTCAGCGACAGCGACCGCGAAAAGCAGCTGCAAATCGCGCAAACCGTGGCCCGCGTCAACTGCAACGCAAGCACTGCCAAGGCGCCGTGACCGCATCGCCGTGAGCCCTGTGAGGGACCGCCCTCACCGCGCACGGAACCGCTGAACGCGAACATCGGGCAAAATATGGGGCTAATCCCCTTCCTGCCCGAGTTCCGTCCATGCGTCTGTCGCAGTTTCATCTCCGCACCGAAAAGGAAACGCCCGCCGACGCCGAAATCATCAGCCATCAGCTGATGCTCCGCGCGGGCATGCTGCGCAAGCTGGCGGCCGGTATCTACACCTGGAGCCCGCTGGGCCTGCGCGTACTGCGCAAGGTCGAGGGCGTGGTCCGCGACGAAATGAACGCGGCCGGCGCGCTGGAACTGCAGATGCCGTCGATCCAGCCCAAAGAGCTGTGGGATGAAACCGGAAGGTGGCAGAAGTTCGGCGGCCAGCTGCTGAAGATCCGCGACCGCAAAGACGCCGATTATTGCTACGGCCCGACGCATGAAGAAGTCATCACCGACTTCGCGCGCCAGGAACTGGCCAGCTATAAACAGCTGCCGGTGAATTTCTATCAGATCCAGACCAAATTCCGCGACGAGATCCGCCCGCGCTTCGGCGTGATGCGCGCGCGCGAATTTTTGATGAAGGACGCGTATTCGTTCCACATCAGCGACGAGGATCTGGCGCGCGAATATCAGAACATGTATGACACCTACGGCCGCATTTTCACGCGCCTGGGCTTGAAATTCCGCGCGGTGTTTGCCGATACCGGCGCCATCGGCGGCAACGCGTCGCACGAATTTCATGTGCTGGCCGATTCCGGCGAAGACGCGATCGCCTATGCCGTTGGCGAGCATGGTTCGGATGGCTCGGAATACGCGGCGAATGTGGAGCTTGCGGAAGCGGTGTCGCCGGGCGAGCGCGCTGCAGCAAGTGAAGCGATGCGCAAGGTCGAGACGCCTACGCAGAAAACCTGCGAAGACGTTGCCGCGCTGCTGGGTTTGCCATTGACGCATACCGCAAAATCCGTCGCGATCATGGCCGAAGGCGCTGACAAAGTGCTGCAGTTCGTGCTGGCACTGGTGCGCGGCGATCACGTGATCAACGAGATCAAACTTTCGAAGCTGCCGGGCCTTGCGGATTATCGTCTCGCCACCGAAGCCGAAATTCTCGAACACCTTGGCAGCGAACCGGGTTTTCTCGGTCCGGTGAATCCGTCGAAATCGATCCGTGTCATCGCCGACCGCAGCGTCGCTGCAATGCACGATTTCGTGGTTGGCGCGAACGCGCCGGGTTATCACTTGGCCGGCGTGAACTGGGGCCGCGATCTGCCGGAACCGGAGATCGTTGCCGACATCCGCAATGTCGTCGACGGCGATCCTTCGCCCGACGGCCGCGGCACACTGCGCATCGCGCGCGGCATCGAAGTGGGACATGTATTCCAGTTGGGCCGCAAATATGCCGAAGCCATGAAGTGCAGTGTGTTGGACGAGACAGGCAAGGCCGCAACGCCGACGATGGGTTGTTATGGCGTGGGCGTGAGCCGCATTGTCGCCGCGGCGATTGAACAGAACTATGACGCTGCGGGTATTGCGTGGCCCGAAGCGATGGCGCCGTGGCAAGTCGCGGTGTGCATGATCAATCCGAAGCACGACGCCAACGTCATCGCTGCCGCACAGGCGCTGTACGACGAACTCAACGCTGCGGGCGTGGAAACAGTGCTCGACGACCGCGGCCTGCGCCCGGGCGCGATGTTCGCCGATATCGAATTGATCGGTATCCCGCATCGCGTGGTGGTGTCGGAACGCGGGCTTGCCGCCGGCACTTTTGAATATCGCGCGCGTCGCGCCGCCGAGCCCGAAGCGCTGGATCGCGATGCGCTGATGGGGCGTTTGATCCCGCAACGCGGCTGACGCGCGGCGATATTACGAGCGATTATCGCCGCGGATGGTGCGCGGCGAAGGCTTCTCAATAAGCCTCTATTTTGCTAAGTGCCTTGATTCGACTATGATTGCGCTCACCGCGCATGTCCGCGGGCACTTTTTTCCCGTTCACGGAGTTCACATGGCACTCGATCTGAAACGTTTTTCCTCGAAAGAATTGAAAAGCCTGATTACCCAAGCCAAGAAGCAGCAGACCGCGCTGAGCAAGCGTTTGTCGGTGACGGCGGTACGCAAGAAACTGACCGCGATGGCCAAAGCCGAAGGCTATAACCTGATCGAACTGTTCACCGGCAAGGCCGCTGGCGCCAAGAAGGCGACCGAGAAAACAGCAACCGCCAAGAAAACAGTCGCGAAGAAAACCGCAAAGAAGGCCGCCAAGAAGGTAGCCACCAAGAAAACCGCAAAGAAAGCGGCCAAAAAAGCTGCGAAGGCCGGCAAGGCTGCGAAAGCCGGCAAGGCCGTCAAGAAAGTCGCCCCGAAATACCGTAATCCCGATGACCAGCAAGACACGTGGAGCGGCCGCGGCCGCAAGCCGCTGTGGATGGTCGCGCAGCTGAAGAAAGGCAAGAAAGCCGAAGAGTTTCTGATCAAGCAGTAATCGCTGCAAGATCAAATCAATCATAAAAACGCCGGCCCAGTGCCGGCGTTTTTATTGCAGCGGTGGGCGGCGCGGGAAAAATACCTGTCATCCCGAACGTCGGCGAAACCGGCGGAGGGATCTGCTTTTGCTTCGTTACGGATCAAGCACCAGCAGATTCCTCACCCGATAAAACCGGGATTCGGAATGACAAGGTCGGGTCATTTCCTGTCATCCCGAACGTCAGCGAAGCCGGCGGAGGGGTCTGCTTTTGCTCCGCTGCAGATCAAGCACAAGCAGATTCCTCACCCGATACAGCCGGGATTCGGAATGACAGGGATTGGTTATTTCCTGTCATCCCGAACGTCGGCGGAGCCGGCGGAGGGATCTGCTTTTGCTCCGCTGCAGATCAAGTACAAGCAGATTCCTCACCCGATACAACCGGGATTCGGAATGACAGCGAACCGCAGACCGCTTCAACGAATCAAAGATTCCGCCGCGTCGGGATCAGAATATTGCCGAACAACAAGCCCGCGATCAGCGCGAGCAGAATATTCAGCGCCGCCACGATCGCCGCCTGCCCTGCTTCCATGTCCTGCTGCTGCACCACCGCCAACAGGCCACGCAGACTCGCGCTGCCGGGCACCAGCATGATGATGCCGGGCAGGCGCACCAGCGCGCCGGGGCGATTGAACCAGCGTGCATAGGCGTTGCCAACAGCCGTCATCGCCAGTGCAGCGAGGAAAATACCGACCGTGCTGCCCCACGCGCCGCCGATGAAGCGCGAAATCAGATACCCCGTCGCCGCCGCCAACATCACCAGCGGATAATCGCGTCGATCGGTGCGGAATAACACCGCGAAGGCATAGGTGCCAAGCAGCAGCGCCAGCCCTTCGACCCAGTCCGGCTGCGGACGCAGCGCGCGGACCTCTGGCTGCATCCCCAGCATGTCCGCAGCGGTCAGCGCCACCATCATCCCAATTGCGAGTTTGAGGATGGTGGTCATCGCACCTGCGAAACGCGCGGTGCCCGAGACCAGATTCTGGTTGGTCAATTCATTGACCGCATTGGTCAGCGCCATGCCGGGCATCAGCACGATCAACGAAGAAATAATCACCGTGTTGAGATTCAATGCGCCGATATAGGTCGCCACCAGCACCGCGATCATGCCGGCGAACATCGCCGCGATCGCGTCGCTGGCTTCCTTGAGCCGCGGCCGATGGTGGGTGGCCCAATCCAGCGTGCCCAGCAGCAGCCCGGTGACGCCGGCGGTGGCGATATCCAGCCACGGCAATCGCCATAGGCCCGCGACGGCGGCGGCGGACAGCCCGAACGCGAAGATCGCGATCGTCTTGCCGCGCCAGCTGCCGGGACGATCCAGCGCGCGCAGCGCGATGTGGCCGGCGTCCAGATCCAGCGTGCCGGACATCACCGCTTCGGCCACGCGATCCACTTCGCAGAGTTTGTACAGATCGGTTTCGCCCGGCGACAGTCGCACCACACGCACCGTGTCGCGGCGGCCGTGTCCGGCTTCGCCGAACGACAGGATCATCCCGGTCGGGTTGGACCACGCCCCGCACTCCAGCCCCAGTTTGGTCGCGACCGCCATTACCGCGCCTTCCAGACGATGCGCGGTGGTGCCGTAGGCGTGCAGACGGCCGGCGAGTTCGACTACGAAGTCGACGCGCGCCTCATGGTCGTGGCGCTGCAGGGCTGCGTTCACGGCCGGCCCTGCATATCGGCCTGCATGTCAGCGTCAGCGTGGAGCCGGCGGACCAGCACCGCTGCGAAACGATCTGCGGCACCCGGGACATAGTCGAAAAACAGCGAGGGCTCGGTCAGCTCCAGCTCCAGCAGTCGCGGCTGGCCGTCCTCGTCGCGAATCAGATCGATCCGGGCGTACAGCGGCAGGCCATCTGCGCGCGCGCGCAGTACCGCCAGCACTGCCTCGGCCAGCTGCAATTCGTCGCTATCCGGCTCGCACCCGGCGATGGCGTCGGCCAGTTGGGTATGGTCGGCCGGCGCCTCGCCGGGCCGCAGCAGCGCTGCCTTGCGGATGGCATGACTGAAGGCGCCGTCGAAATACAGCAGCGCGGTTTCGCCGCGGGTGTCCACGGCGTCCAGATACGGCTGCAGCATCGCGCTGCGGCCGGCGTCGAGCAGTCCGCCGATGTGATTGGCGGCGGCGAAGCTCTGGTCCCGTCGGTAACGCTGGGTGTCGCGCGAACCCGCGCTGACCGTCGGTTTGACCACCAGCTCGGCGGTGTGCGGAAACGCGGCGAGAAACGCCTGCAGCGCCGGTAACGGCTCGGCATCGGGTTCGACGAACTGCGTCGGCACCGTTGGAATACCGGCAGCGGCGAGTTCGGCGAGATAATGTTTATCGGTGTTCCAGCGCACGGTCGACAGCGGATTGAGCAGCCGGGTGACGCGGTCCACCCGTTCGCACCAGCGCAGGAAGTCCGGCAGCCGCAGGTGGTAATCCCAGGGCGAACGCAGCACCACCGCGTCGTATCGGGCCCACGACACGGTGAAATCGTCCCAGGCGCGGACTTCGGCGCGCAGACCGATGCGGGCACAGGCATCGAGCAGCAGCGGCATGTCGTCATCGAGCGCAGCGGACGCGATGGCGGTGATCAAGGCGATACGGGGCATGGCGTGAGTTTAGCCGGCCAAGATGTCTGCAAGCATGTCTGCGCGTCGGGCACCTCGCCAAACATGCCCCAAAGTACGGTGTCGCGCCGACACAGGCACCGGCTAAACTCGCAGTTTCCACGGATCGCCCCTCGCATCAGGAGTTTCCCGCATGCATCGCACGGTGTCGGCATCATGAGCAGCAAATTGTTTCCCAATGCAGCCGAGGCGCTGCGCGGCATCGTCGCCGACAACCAGACCCTCGCGGTCGGCGGTTTCGGTCTGTGCGGTATTCCCGAAGCGCTGATCGCCGCGCTGCGCGATTCCGGCGTGACGGGCCTGACCGCGATCTCCAACAACGCCGGCGTCGATGGCTTCGGCCTGGGCATGCTGCTGGCGACGCGGCAGATCAAACGAATGATTTCGTCGTACGTCGGCGAGAACAAAGAGTTCGAGCGCCAGTTTCTGTCCGGCGAACTCGAACTGGAATTCAATCCGCAGGGCACACTTGCCGAACGGCTGCGCGCCGGCGGTGCGGGTATTCCCGCGTTTTACGTGCGCACCGGCTACGGCACGGTGGTGGCGGAGGGCAAGGAAACCCGCCAGTTCGATGATGGCCATTGGTACGTGATGGAAACCGCGCTGAAGGCCGACGTGTCGCTGGTCAAAGCCTGGAAGGCCGACACCTCCGGCAATCTGGTGTTCCGCAAGACCGCGCGCAACTTCAACCCGGCCTGCGCAATGGCCGGCAAGGTGTGCATCGTCGAAGTGGAACAGCTGGTCGAGGTGGGCGAGATCGATCCCGATCACGTCCATTTGCCCGGCATTTACGTCGACCGCATCGTCGTCAACGCAACGCCCGAGAAGCGGATCGAACAGCGCACCGTGCGCGCAGCGTCAGAGGGAGACAAGTAATGGCCTGGACCCGCGATCAAATGGCGCAGCGCGCCGCGCACGAACTCAGCGACGGCGCCTACGTCAACCTGGGCATCGGTCTGCCGACCCTCGTCGCCAACTTCATCCCCGACGGCATGGACGTGTGGCTGCAGAGCGAGAACGGCCTGCTGGGCATCGGCCCGTTCCCGACCGAAGACGCCGTCGACGCCGACCTCATCAACGCCGGCAAACAAACCGTCACCGCACGTCAGGGCGCCAGCTACTTCGGCAGCCATGATTCCTTCGCGATGATCCGCGGCGGCCACATCGACCTCGCCATCCTCGGCGCGATGCAGGTCACCCACACCGGCGACCTCGCCAACTGGATGGTGCCCGGCAAAATGGTCAAAGGCATGGGCGGCGCGATGGACCTGGTGGCCGGCGTCAAACGCGTGGTGGTGCTGATGGAGCACACCGCAAAAGGCGGCGAACACAAAATCCTGCCCGCCTGCACCCTGCCGCTGACCGGCGTGGGCGTGGTCGACCGCATCATCACCGAACTGGCGGTGTTCGATATCACCGCTGATGGTTTGAGGCTGATCGAAACCGCGCCCGACGTGAGCGTGGATGAACTGCGCGAGAAAACCGGAGTGCCGTTTTTGGTGTGAGGGCCTGCCCCTCATCCGGCCCTGCGCGCCACCCCGGATCAAGTCCGGGGCAGGCTCTTCTCCCCGCTTGGGGGGAGAAGGGAATGCAAACGCTCGCTTCTCAATTGCTCGCCCTGCTCTCCTTCTCCCCGCCTGCGGGGAGAAGGTGGCTGAAGAGCCTGCCCCGGACTTGATCCGGGGCCGGATGAGGGGCGTTTTTCGTGCGGCACATTATTCGCAGGAGCTGCTTTAGCCGCCATGCCACATCACTGAACGCATCGCTCACCGCAGCCACATCTCTGATATCAGGCTTCGTAATCACATCATTGCGCCCCACAACCGCTTTACATAAAGTGGATATAACGCCAGTTGAGGACGCGCAATGCACAACAGGACAACAGCCTCAGCATTGGCGATCCAACCGTCGCCCATGCTCTATAGCCTGATCGTTGTAATGCTGGTGTTCCCATTTGCCGGATGCGCCAGAACACCCCTGCCTACATCAGCACAGACCGCATCGTCGCCAGCGCCTGTCGCAACAGAGCAGGTACCGCAGGCTCAGCCGGAAGAACCCGACTGCCTCGCCATCTCCACCCTTCCCGAAAAACGCGCCTGCCTTGCGAAACAGGACCAAACCTTCATCGACGACTGCGAACGCATGCGACCGATGGCCTGCAAACCTTATCGCGAACTGTATTTCGCAGAACACACACTGCAACGGACGCAAACGCATCTTCTGCAGTCGGCAAAGCGTGCTTATGCTTCCTACACTGCAAACGACCCAGCGTATCTCGATGACCTCGCGACATATGCACGTGAATCGAATGCCGCCTGGCTCACCTATCGCGACGCTCAATGTGCGCTGGAACCGTTTGCGCAGGGCATGTCGAGATCAGAGTCGGAGAATCTCGCAGAAGCATGTCGACTGGCGAAAACCCAAGCCCGCATCGCAGAACTGGATGCGCTGAAGGCTGCGACTGGATCATAAAGAAGCTTCGAAATTACTGAAGCCCATCGGGCCTGAAGGCCTCCTTCCCACACGCCGGCACAGCCGCATAGCCCAAATGTCGCAAAGCGGCATCCTGGTTTTACATCACATCGCTTCGATCATTCCGGAAGTCATCGATGATCGCTTCCGGTGAAACATGCAACGCCCGAAGCAGTCAATATTTTCAACGCCTTATAGCGACTCTGAAACATACATTTTCATTTCAAGCTCTTTCATTCGTGTCCAGCACGCCCGCGCTGCAGTGGGGCCCAGCCCAGCAGCCTGCGCCGATGCTCTGAACTCCGGCACAGCAGCGCAGCGCTGCATCGCCGCAGTCCCAGCACAGCATGGATGATGAAAATTTCACCATCGGTGCGGCTCCAAGCCTCGTGTGAGGTGCTGTCGAACAACAACGCCGAAGCGATTTGCCCCGGCGCCGTAGCTACCGATCTCCAACGATGATGAAAATTTCACCATACATGCAGCTCAAAGCCTCGCGCACGGAGCGGTTGAACACCAACACCGAAGCTTGTTTCCTCAACACAGCAGCTACGAGCTCCAACGATGACGCTGCGGGCGGCACATAGACCGCCCGCAGCGCTTCCCACCTCAGCCGCCAGCCGGCGCCGCCGGTTCCGAACGCCGTGCAGCCTTGCCGAACCGCGCCGACAGCCCCTGCCGCAGCCCTTCCAGGCCCTGATTGCGGCCCGCCACCTTCAACAGCGCATAGCCCTCCAGCGACGCTGTCATCACATCGCTGCCCAACGCCATCTCCGAATCCTCCGCGCGCTCGGTCAACCGCCGCAACCGCGCCAACCGCGGCCGCAGCACATCCACCGCCGCCAGATCCGCCCGCGCCTCGGCCAAGTCGAAACTCGGCGGAATCACCTGCGGGTTCTGCTGCAGAATCGTCAGCGCCTGTCGACAAAACGCCTCCGACTTGTCGCCCATCTTGATCAACCCACGGCGGTCGTCCGGCTGCAGCGCCAGCAATCCCGCCAACCGCACCTCCAGCGTCGCCAACGCAGCATCCACCGCATCCAGGTCGTCGGCGCTCAACGCCAACGACATCAGGTTCTGTGTCATCGCTCTATCCTCTTGAATGCCCGGGCACATTCCCGGCGCGCAAGCAGCATCGCGAAACCATGACGGCCTGAATGTCGGCGCATGCCGCGATGGTGGGTAGGCATTTTCTGATGCGGCTGTCGCGCACCGTCTCCCCGCACAGCAACTGTATTTACTTTGACGCCCGCATCCGAAGTCTCCACCAGCATGGTTATCGCGTGCTTTGGCTGTGAAACGATGACGTATTGCTTCGGATCGATCATGCGTTGGCTTTAATCGCTGCGGCGCTGCTCGCCCCTTGTAAGTTAACCACTGTAAGTTAACCCCCTGCGTCAGGCCGTTGCCCCTCTGATTTCGAGATCGTGGATGAGCCTGGGTCGGCGCAGGATTGATCTTCATCACCCGAACAGTTGCCTGGGCGCAAAGCCCGTTTCTGCAAGGCAGGGTTCCCGAGGATACGAGCATGAATGAATGTTGGGTTGGAGTGGATGTCTCGAAGGCGCGGTTGGATGTGTGCCTTTACCCGCAGGCTCAAGCGCTGAGTTTCGCCAACACTGCGGAGGGGATTGAGCAGCTGACACAGTGCCTGCTTCAGGCCGAGCCGACCCTGATCGTCATGGAGGCGACAGGCGGGCTGGAGCGGACGTTGGTCGCGCAGTTGATGGTGGCGCGACTTCCCTTGGCGGTGGTCAATCCCAGGCAGGTCCGCGCCTTCTCGAAGGCCCTCGGCCAGCTCGCGAAGACCGACCTGCTCGACGCGCGATTGCTGGCCATCTTTGCCGCCACGATGCGTCCGAAGCCTCGGCCGTTGGCGGACGCAGCAGCCCAAGCCTTAGCCGATCAACTGGCGCGTCGGCGGCAGTTGGTGGAGATGTTGGTCATGGAAAAGAATCGGCTCAAGCAGGCGGTCGACGCGCCCGTGCGCAAGGATATCCAAGAACACATTCAGTGGCTGCAGCAACGACTGAGTGCGAGCGAGAGCAGTTTGCGGCAGGCGGTGGAGTCTTCCGAGGTCTGGCAGGCCAAGCACGAGCTGCTGACCGCAGTGCAAGGGGTGGGCGAGATCACGGCGCTGACCCTGATCGGCGGCCTGCCGGAATTGGGCCAGCTCAATCGCAAACAGATTGCGGGATTGGTCGGCGTGGCGCCTTACAACCGAGACAGCGGCCGTCAACGCGGCAAACGTGCGATCTGGGGCGGGCGTGCGGAGATACGTGCAGCGCTTTACATGGCGACGCTCAGTGCGGTGCGCTTCAATCCGACGCTGCGGGTCTTCCACCAGCGTTTGCGCGCAGCCGGCAAGGCCAAGAAAGTGGCGTTGGTGGCATGCATGCGGAAGTTGCTCACCATCCTCAACGCCATGCTGCGAGATGGCCAACCATGGGTCGGCGAGCCGAAAATCGCTTGACAGGCAACACAGTTGCTCATCCGTCGCTGCGCGCCACCTTCTCCCCGCTGTGCGGGGAGAAGGAATAAAGCGCAGCGCTTCCTGCTGTCCTTCCCCCCGCACAGCGGGGAGAAGGTGGCCGAAGGCCGGATGAGGGGCGTGCTTTCCCCACACAACATTCAGACAACACCGATACCCACCCACACCCCACACCGCCACGATGCCCTGCACACATCAGGAGCATCCCCATGCGCGGCCCACAACCCCACATTAGCGAACGCAGCCTGCGCCGCCGACAGACCGAAGCCGAACGCAGACTCTGGCAGCATCTTCGCGATCGCCGCCTGCTCGGTTTTTAATTCCGCCGCCAACATCGGATCGATTGTTTCTACCCGGACTTCGTCTGTCTGCAGGCACGACTGATTATCGAACTGGATGGTAGTCAGCACCTTGATCAGCAAACGTACGACGACGCCCGCACCCAGCGTCTCCAGCAGTTGGGCTATCGGGTGATTCGCTTATGGAACGATGATGTGCTGCTTCGAACCGATGAAGCGTCGGCTGTGATCGCTGCCGCGTTGCTCGCTCCTCATTCGGCGCTGCGCACCACCTTCTCCCCGCTGGGCGGGGAGAAGGAATAAAGCGACGCACTCGCTGTTTTCTTCTCTGCGCTAGCAATAAAGCATCGCTCTCCTTCTCCCCGCTGCGCGGGGAGAAGGTGGCCGCAGGCCGGATGAGGGGCGCTTTTCGCGCTGCGCCTCGAATCCCTGTCATCCCGAACACGGGCGCAGCCCGTGGAGGGGCCTGCTGTTGCTGTTCGTGGGAGCGACGGGAGTCGCGATGCCTTCCCTTCTCCCCGCACAGCGGGGAGAAGGTGGCGCGCAGCGACGGATGAGGGGCGCTGTTCGCGCGGCCTATCAACGCCATCACCGCTACCGATTATTTATCAAGGTTCCCTAGCCCATCGCTGCACTGCCAACGCCGCCAAATGCTTTCCACGCGCCATGATTTCATCAACCCGCCAAGCGTCAGAGGCAAGCACACTTCGACTCAGTTCGAAGTGGGTATTGCTCAAAAGTATCTTCTTTCTGTCGAAAGGCGCGTTGGAAAGCTCGGAGTTGTAGCCTGTCAGGGTCAGATTGCCGAGGGTATGCAGCCACTTTTCGTGGACGGCATCGGCGTCGTCACCCAGCATTTCGCGCCATTCCGGCGATAGCGTTTGCGGCAGAACATGTTCGATCGAAGATGCCGATGCATCGACTGGTTCTTTGTGTTCGTGCGCCTCTTCCAAACCTGTCAAAACGAAACGAACAATCTTGCGGCCGTAGAGCTTTTGGCTCACCAAAGCCTCATGGAACTCAGCATCACCTGGCCAGCGCCGGCTGCCGCTGCCTTGAATCAGCCGCTCCCTCAACCATCGCTGCGGCGCCTCATTCGGCATGTTTGAACAAAGCTCCAGCATCATCTTGTTGAGCGCATTGGTTGGCACCGTGCAAACCAAGCGGCGCACATAGAAAGACTCCAGCGTTTCCAGTGCGTGGAGAAAATCCTGCGCTACCAAACCTTCATTCTTTACGCGCAGCCAAAGCCGGATCAGCAGCGGATAGAACACTGTCGAATCCAGCTCCAGCAATGCCTGCAGCTTTGCGGAAATCGCGCGATTGCTTTCATCATCCGGAGTGATGAAACAGCGATATCCGGAAGCAGCCAACTTCATCTCGGCCAGCTTTTGGCGGACCTCTTCCACCGGCTTTGCTTTATCGAATTCGGCTTTCGACGCGGTGTAGACATCTCCTTTTCTGACGTTTCGGCCAAACCGCATGCCGTAATGCCGAAGAAACTCAGGCATCGCATCGCCGAGATACCGCTCCATCGGGCGCCAATACTCCTCGTATGCCACTTCTTGTTCGCCACCGGCCGATGTCGAGTGATGGAATCGCATCAGTACGTAATTTCTGACGAGGTCCGCTTGATTCAGCGGCTTACCCTTGTGATTCAGGCTCTCGAAAATCAGATAGGGATCATCCGATTCGCTGAGATTGATCATCACCACCTGCAACGATTGCTGGATCGCCTGCAGCGTCTTCGCCGGTTGAATCAGCTGGTCGTTGTCGTCAACACCGCGCAAATGTCGGATGAAGTATCGATACGCTTGAATGATCCTGGATTCCGCATACTCGGAAATGTCTTTGCGATGCACCAAAGCGTTGTACGCCGCACGGTCGACTTGCGTCGGCACCAGCTTGAGATCGTCCGGAGCCTGATAGTGTCGATTGACGAGCAAATCGCCAATGATGCCTTCCGTCGCAGCATCCTTGGCTTCAGACGCAAGGTCTCGTATCGCAGCCAGCAGCAATGACAGCGTGGTCAAACGCTGTTGGCCGTCGATCACCATATGCTTGCCAACACCCACCGGCACTGACCTCACCGGCACCGTGACGATCGCACCCATGAAATGAGAGTTGCGATCGTCTTCCTGGTACTGCGCCATCAAATCGTTCCAGAGTGTCGACCAGTCTTTTTCATCCCATGAATAGGGGCGCTGAAACAGCGGTATGACGCCCTGCTTCGAACCATCGAAATACTGAATGACATTAACCGGCGATGCTTCCATGATCTTCCCCTGTAAAGTAGATAAACCAACCTTGTAGTGATTACGGTAGAGCAAACGGCTATATGGCTTCGCTGGCGTTCTCCGTCGACAATTCTGCTTGGCGCAGCACCAATTGCGTCGCGGCATCCACCTGGCCCCGGAGGGTATCCGCCTACTTCCAGAGGGTGTCAGCGTAGGCCAAGTCGTTGTTGTCGGTCATGGAGCAGCTCCGTCTTCGGTATTGATGCGTGGCGCATGGTAGCGAAGACGACGGTGATTGCCCCCTGCCCTGCGATGAGCGTGCGGGAGGCGGGTTGCGTGCACGACCTGTCAGATCATGCAGTGTGGGAAGTAGAACAGCAGATTTCACGTGTACAGCTCGGGATGATGGGCAGTGTGGTGGGCGCGAAGAGCGCCCCTCATCCGGCCTTCGGCCATCTTCTCCCCGTGCGATGCACGGAGAGAAGGAGAGCTTACGTATTGCCTTCACCCCGCCTGCGGGGAGAAGGAGAGCCGAGGTTTTCCCTTCTCCCTGCTTGCGGGGAGAAGGCGGCGCAAAGCGACGGATGCGGGGCCACCGGCAATGCATGGCCTTACAATGCCCCATGCCCCCCGATCCCACGCCCCTCGCCAATCGACTGCTGATCGCGCTGCCTTCGCTGGCGGATCCCAATTTTTCCCGCACTGTTTCGCTGATCTGTCAGCACGATGCCGACGGTGCGATGGGGCTGGTGATCAACCGGCCCTCCGAGTACACACTCGGGGAAGTGTTGGAGCAGATGGGCATCGCGGCTGATGATCTGGCCCTGCGCGAGCGTCAGGTGTTGACCGGGGGGCCGGTGCATCCGGAGCGCGGTTTCGTGCTGCATGACGGTACGCAGCGCTGGGATTCGACGCTCGAAATCGTCGATGGTCTATATGTCACCACCTCGCGCGATGTGCTGGAAGCGCTGGCCCGGGGCGATGGGCCGGCGCATTGCACCATCGTGTTGGGTTGCGCCGGCTGGGGCGCGGGGCAGCTGGAGCAGGAACTGATCGACAACGCCTGGCTCACTGTCGAAAGCGATCCGGATGTGCTGTTCTCGCTGCCGCTGGACGCGCGCTGGCAAGCGGCGGCCGGGCGCATCGGCGTTGATCTGATGCGGGTCACCGATTACAGCGGCCACGCATGAACGACGCGCCGCACACTGCAGGCACGCGATTGAACGGCACGGTGTTGGGCTTTGATGTCGGCGCACGCCGCATCGGCGTTGCGATTGACAGCGGTTTCGGTCTGGGCGCGCGTGCGCTGGCGGTGATCGATGTGCACGACGACAAGATCGATTGGCCGGCCATCGAACGCCTGCATCGCGAATGGCGGCCAAGCGGTTTCGTGATCGGCGACCCGATGACCCTCGACGGCGGCGATCAACCGATTCGCGTTCGCGCCCGCGCATTCGCAATCGAACTGCGCCAACGCTTCCAATGTCCGGTAGTGATGGTCGACGAGCGCAACAGCTCGCAGGAAGCGGCGCAGCGTTTCGCCAGCGATCGCGCCGACGGCAAGCGCAAACGCCGCGATGCCGAGCTGCTGGATGCGGTGGCCGCTGCAGTCATTCTTGAACGCTGGCTTGCGGCCCCGCAGGACGCCACCTTACTGGAGGAGTGATCGACACCATGACGACCCCGTTTCCAAACAGCGCCGCACACAAATCCGAACTGCAGACCGATGCGGTGGGCGTATTGCACCATCTGCTTACCCTCCACGGCATGTCGCGCGCGACGATGACCCGGCTATTGGATCGCGCGCAGGAATTCGTCGACGGCGAAAATGCATCTACAGTCCTTAACGGCGTGGCGGTGTGCACCCTGTTTTTCGAGCCATCCACGCGGACGCGGCTGAGTTTTCAGCGCGCAGCGCAGCGGCTCGGCGCGGACGTGCTGAATTTCGATGCGGCCACCTCGTCCACCACCAAGGGCGAAAGCGCGCGCGACACGCTGAAGAATATCGAAGCGATGGGCGTGCGCGGCTTTGTGATCCGTCATCACGAAGACGGCGCACTCAACGCGCTGGCGGCCTGCGTGGACGGCAACACCCGCATCATCAACGCTGGCGATGGCCGCAGCGCGCATCCCACTCAGGGTCTGCTCGACATGCTGACCCTGCGTCAGGCCAAGCACGTGGATTTTTCCAGTCTGAAAGTTGCCATCGTCGGTGACGTGCTGCATTCGCGCGTCGCACGCTCCGACCTGCACGCGCTGCGCATTCTGGGCGCAGGTGAGCATTCCTCCATCGAGATCCGCGTCTGCGGCCCGCAGTCACTCTTGCCGAACGACGACACGCTGCAGGGCTGTTTCGTCACCCGCGATTTCGACGAAGCACTTCAAAGTGCGGACGTGATAATGACCCTGCGCCTGCAGCGCGAACGCATGGAGCAAGGCCTGGTCTCTTCGCTGGAGGATTACCACCGCGATTACGGCCTCACCCCAGCCCGCCTCAAACGCGCCGCACCCGATGCGGTGGTGATGCACCCCGGCCCGATGAACCGCGGCGTGGAGATCGACGACGCCGTCGCCGACGGCCCGCAGTCGCTGATCCTCAAACAGGTATCGAATGGCGTTGCGGTGCGGATGGCTGTGTTGGAAACATTGTTGGGCGCCTGAAGTAGCTGGACTTCATGAAGTAGCCCGACAGCAAAGTAGGCTGGGCTGAAAAGCCCAGCAAAATCACAATGACCTGATCGAAGAGCGCTGGGCTTTTCAGCCCAGCCTACGCGCTTGGCTGAAAACGCAAGCTGCAATCATCATGCCCCAAAGATGCTGAAGTAGGCTGGGCTGAAAAGCCCAGCAAAAACACTATGACCTCATCGAAGAGCGCTGGGCTTGTCAGCCCAGCCTACGATAAGTTTCCAGTCTACGATAAGCTTGATGTCGTGCTTGAGTCTGATTCACCTGCCCAATCGATAGGCAGCCAACCGTTACGCACGTAGGAATGAAATGAAGAATACGGCCAATCGGCGACCCGTTCGACGTAACCGTGTTTCACCGGATTCCAGTGGATGTAGTCGACATGCGTATGGAAATCCCGATCATCGCGAATCACATGCTCATAGAATCGGCGCTGCCAGATACCTCGCTCCCGTCGCCGCGCACGACTGGGCGAGACTGGCTCGCGCGCGACGATCGCTCTTGAAAATTGAGCCTTGACCAATGCCCAGCGCATTGAGAAGTCCGCATCTTCGACGGGCAGTGTCCACATCGCGTGAAGATGATCGGGAAGCACGACGATCGCGTCGACTTTAAAAGGATGCTCACGACGCACCTTCTTGAATGCGGCGCGCAGATCCACGATTTTTTCGAGGAGCATACGATTTCCATCACGCTGCTGAAGATTCACCGTGAAGAAATAAGTCGCAGCATGCCGTCTGGCACGAATGTAGTGACGCATGCGGTTGCTTTCATGAGGATTCGATGCGAATAGATTGATCGCAGAAGAACCCGCTCGCTATCGGAAAGCACCGCGAGTGCATGTCAGGATATGCGCAATGCGCGACGCGTAAGCTGGGCTGAAAAACGTAGGCTGGGCTGAGAAGCCCAGCAATACCGCAGTGATCTTCCCGAAGAGCGCTGGGCTTTTCAGCCCAGCCTACGACAGCCCAGCCTACGACAGCGCAAACTACGTCAGCTCTGTTTTCAGCCCGGTGTGTTTTGCAGACGGTATGCGCGCTGCGTCGCCGACCTGCTTGGAAACGCGTGCCGCAGGATCCGCCACATCACCTGCCCGAACTGTTTCGGCAGCGAGCCGGTGTTGTAGTGTTGGCCGTAGTTTGCGCAGATCGCGCGCACGTCCACCGCCATCGCTGCATAGCGATTAGCCGGTACATCAGGGAAGAAATGATGTTCGATCTGATGGCTGAGATTGCCGGACATCAGGTTCATCAGTTTTCCGCCCGTGAGGTTGGATGAGCCGCGCAGCTGGCGCAGATACCAGTGGCCGCGCGATTCGCCGATCACCGATTCTTTCGAGAACGTCTCAGCGTCTGCAGTGAAGTGGCCACAGAAGATGATGGTGTAGGTCCACAGGTTGCGCAGCACGTTGGCGACCGCATTGCCCAGCAGCACCGGCAGGAAAAACGGGCCGGCGAGCAGCGGGAAGAAGACATAGTCTTTCAACACCTGTCGCGCCATCTTGCGGCCAACCGGGCGAAACGCTTCGCGAAGTTTCGCGGTGGACATTTTTCCTACGAACCAGCGGCCGATGCGCAGATCCTGGATCGCCACGCCCCACTCGAACAGTAATGCGAAAATGACCGCGACCACCGGCTGGATCAGATAGAACGGCTTCCACCTCTGTTCCGGAAACACCCGCAGCAGGCCGTAGCCGATGTCGTCGTCCATGCCGCGGACATTGGTCCAGGTGTGATGGTGATGGTTGTGGGTTTTGCGCCAGTTGTCGCCTGTGCCGGCGATATCCCATTCGTAGGTCTTGCCGTCGAGATGCGGGTCGCGCATCCAGTCGTATTGACCGTGCATGACGTTGTGGCCCAGCTCCATGTTTTCGAGAATTTTCGAGAACGCGAGCAGCAGCGTTCCGACGATGAGCGCGATCAACGGTGCGATGTGAAAAACATCACCCAGCAGGCCACCGCCGACCGCGCCGCCCCACAGCAGCACGCGGCCGGAAAAACCGGTCCAGCGCACGCCGGCAACGACGGCGCGGATGTAGTCGGCGTCGCGTTGGCCGATGGTAGAGGCGGTGCGTGAGCGTACCGCGTCCAGTTCATGGCCGAAGCGTTCGAGTTCGTCGGCAGTCAACGCGCGATTGGTGATCTTGGTCGTCATGGTTGTAGTCACAGATCGAGGATGAGGTCGCTGCTGGCGCTGTGTACGCACAGCCGCAGTGCGGAGACCGGCTCGCGTTCGACAGCGCCGGTGTGCAGATGACGCGTGCTGCCGGCGCGCTTGCCGCAGGCGCAGGTGTTGCAGATGCCCATGCGGCAGCCGGACGCGGGTTTCAGTCCGGCCGCTTCCAGCGCGGTCAGCAGCGATGTGCCGCGCGGCACCTCAAGCGTGCGACCGCTGGCGGCCAAGGTGATCTGTACGCTGCCGGCGGCGTCATCCACCGCTACACCCGGCGGCGGCGTGAACGCTTCAGCATGAAAAGAGACCGCGCGGTCGGCGGCCAGCACGCGCGCCGCAGCGACAAAACCGTCGGGACCGCAGGCGAACACGCGACGTTGATGCAGTTCGGGCGCGAAGGCCGACAGTAACGACGCATCGATGCGGCCGTGGCGGAATTCGGAAGCGTCAGCCTCATCAACCGCGGCATCGCGGGTCAGCACGAAGTCGACGCGGAAATTCGGCTGCCGTGCGGCCAGCGCGCGCAGCTCGTCGACAAAACACAGTTCGTCGCGACTGCGCGCCCAGTAGGCCAGCGCGATCGGCATCGGCATGCCCTTTGCGGCCTGCGCGCGGATCATCGCCATCATCGGGGTGATGCCGCTGCCGGCGGCGAGGAACAGCCAAGCGCCTTCAGACGTTTCTGGCAGGGTCATCTCGCCGAACGCCGGGCCCAGCGTCAGCACGTCGCCGGGCTTCGCCGCGTGGCATAGATGCTGGCTGAGTTTGCCGCCGGGGATCGCCTTGACCGTGATCGCGACCCGGCCGTCGGCGCGCGGAGCGTCGCTGAGGCTGTAGCTGCGGGTGATCCGGGTGCCGTCGATCTCGGCGCCGATGTTCAGATGCTGGCCCGCGCGGAAACCGCACCAGTGGCGGTTCGGCTTGAGCAGCAGGGTAAAGGTGTCGCTGGATTCGGCATGTCGGGACACGATCCGCGCCAGCGGGCGGTCCCAGGACCACGTGGAATGCACCCGTGATGCCCAGAAATCGAAGGTGTCCGGCGCTACGAGAGTCCGCGCCAAGCGCTTGAGCAGGGGACGTCGGGGGGCGATGACAGGATGTGCGGCAGCGTTCATGCCGGTCACTATACAGATGAGAATACAATTGTCTATACAACTGTATATTCTGTACAGGAAGCTATGATGCAAGGTCGCCCCTTCTGCGTACCCGCCCGTGACCCAAGACCTGCCCGCCGAGAGCGTCGATCTCCATGCCGGGCGCAAAGCCGCCATCTCCCGGGACGACCTGCTCGCGGCTGCGCTGCGTCTGATCGGGCCGCACCGCAGCGTGTCGAGCCTCAGCCTGCGCGAAGTCGCGCGTGAAGCCGAGATCGCGCCCAACAGCTTCTATCGCCAGTTCCGCGACATGGACGAGTTGGCCGTCGCGCTGATCGATGTGGCCGGCCGCTCGCTGCGCAAGATCGTCGGCGCGGCGCGTCATCGGATGGTGACGCAGCGCGGGATCGTCCGCGGCTCGGTCGAAGCTTTCATGGAGCAGGTCCGCGCCGACGACAAACTGCTGCACGTGCTGCTGCGCGAAGGCACCGTGGGCTCGGATGCGTTCAAGCAGGCTGTAGATCGCGAGCTGACGTTCTTCGAAGAGGAGCTGCGTTCGGATCTGGTGCGGCTGGCCGCTGCCGAAGGTGCGGTCATGCACGAACCGGCGCTGGTCGCCAAAGCGATCACCCGCCTGGTGTTCGCGATGGGTGCGATGGCGATGGATCTGCCGCCCGAGCGCGACCGCGAGTTGATCGATCAACTCACCACAATGGTGACGATGATTATTTCCGGTGCGCGTGCGATTGCGGCGAAGTCCGCATCTGCACCGAATACCTGAGCGCGAACAGGCGAGCAATGGGTGACCTGTCGATTGATGCGCGTCTCGATATCACACGCCGCCCATCAGTTTTGAACGAAGTACCTTTGGCAATTCGCCCAGTCTTTCTGCTTGGCCTCATCGATATTGATATTCGCTGCGAACATCTGCTGGGCGTGCAATTCACCACGGGTCATCGCGACGACGACCAGCCCTCGTGTGAACTCATAGATTCCATGCTCTTGTACCGGACTGATCGAGCGAACCGTGTAATCCAAGAAGCTATAGTTGCCATAGCTCGTTTGATTGGGTAAACGCAGTTCCGACCAATTGCCGAAGAGGCCGTTGAGAAGTTCGCCGCGCTCATGCAAGAAAACGCGATTGTTGTCGTATGCATTGGATGCATCTGCAAAATAAAAGCGGGGCGATGCATTAAAGACGACCGCATCAATGCCATTGAAACGAAGAGACATGTTCAATGCGATGCCTCCACCAAGAGAATGGCCTGTGACGGTAATACTGGCATCCGGGTTTTCCGAGCGAATGCGTTTCAATTCCCTGTAAGCCTCGCTGTATTGCGCGGGCTCGCGCAGTGCGAGATTGTTACCCCAGTCTTTGATGGAAGAAAAGTCAGTGCCTCGGTATGCGACCACAAGGCGCTCGCTTTTCTCGTCTTTGCCGCGGTCGCCATACAGCTGCATGCCAAACCCACTCAAGCTGGTTTTTTCTTCGATCACCGTCCAACCCGGTATCCTGAAAATCGGCTTTTTCTTTGG
Source organism: Lysobacterales bacterium (assembly GCA_031419075.1). Taxonomy (GTDB): domain Bacteria; phylum Pseudomonadota; class Gammaproteobacteria; order Xanthomonadales; family Xanthomonadaceae; genus Lysobacter_I. The sequence goes on along the minus strand of JANOKD010000017.1, from coordinate 6,227 downwards.
GCTGCGATACACGTTGCTCGACATCGCGGCGTGCAAATAATGGCGTTTTGCCAGCTCACCGCGCGTTGGGTAGATCTGTTTACTGCTATTTTTATCCAGAACTGCGTAAACGCTGTCGTGAGCCGCGGAGTAGCGATCAGTGCATGACAGATGAAACAACCCAGACCTTCGATTGCCTTTCAAGGGAGGCGTGCGGAGCGGATGATAACCATAGCCTTGCTCGGATATAGGCTCAGCATTCGTCAATTCATAAGTCTTACAGCCAAACATCGGCAACAGCATCACCATCAACATCATTGCCCGCATCACCGCGCTCCCTGTGAAAGAATCCAATACTCCCCCGCGCGGAACGCGCATTCCGGCGTGAACTGGCGGGTGTTGATCTGATATAGCACGGCATGTTTCGACCATGCCGGATGCTTCAGCGTGATGTAGGACTTGGGCTGATAGCGTTCATCGACAGGCGGGGTCATCGTATCAGCGGTTATGGGCGTGTGGGCCGAAACGGTTGAGGTGATCGCAGCGAGACCGAAGGCCATCGCGAACAGGACGGACATGCGCATGAGCGGCTCCGGAGTCATCCGCCGGATGTATGCCTGCGGGGAACGAGGGTCAACCGGAAAACGATTGCATGGCGCGGAAGCCGGCACTCTGCTGCGGGCGATCTGGTCTGCGATGCGGTGCGGGCCCACCGCCGGCGCCACGGACAGCCGCACCGTCAAAACAGCGGATCGAACCGTGGTCCGGTATGCTCGCGGCGAATCCCGCCCTATCGAGGAAGCACCATGCTTCACAGCCACCGGTTGTTTGTCAGCGCGTTGCTGGCCCTGTTGTTGTCCGCGTGCCAGAAAGAAGCCCCAGCAACGGCGGAAGCTCCGACCACCGAAGCGCCCGTCGCCATCGCGCCGACTCCCGAAGCGGCGCCAGCTCCCGCCGCGGTCGTCACCGAGGCACCGGCCGCACCGATCGTTGCCGACACCGGCTTCAGCGTCGACAAGGTCGCCGTCTCGACAGCCACGTTGCCGCCCTTCCCGTTTTTTAAGATTCCCGATGGGCTGGTGGGCAGGGTCAAAGAAGGCAAGGACATCATCAATTTCGATCGTCATTTTTTTCTCGCCGGGACAAAAATGATCCCGGTCGAAGGCCGCCTCTACCACAACAATATGAGTTTGATCAGCCCGGATAAAAGCCGGGAATATTCGGTCACTGAATTCCATCGCAACTACGAGAATGCGGTGCTGGCACTGGGTGGCGTGAAGATCAGCGAAGGCCAATTCACGCGCGCCATCGTCGATGACGTCGGCGGTTTGCGCGAAGTCAACAAGCACTGGCGCAGTGCGCCGCCCACCAGTAGCTATGAGCATCACAACTATCTGATCCGCACCGCCGACAAAGAGTATTGGATCCTGGTCGGTACCGGGGGCAGCCATCCAAAAGGCCATGTCGTCGTACTGGAGAAATCAGCGATGAGCCAATCGCTCGGCTTCCTCGACGCCAGCGCGATGAAAAAAGCGCTGGATGCCGACGGCCGCGTCGCGCTGTACATCAATTTCGATGTCGATGCATCGACGCTGCGGCCCGACAGCCAAGCCCCAATCGCTGAAATCAAGACGTTGCTCGATTCGAATGCCGATCTGAAACTGTCCATCGAAGGCCATACCGACAACACCGGCAGCGCCGATCACAATCGCCAGCTGTCCACCTCACGGGCGCGCAGTGTGCTGGCTGCGCTGGTCGGATTGGGGATTGATACTTCCCGTCTGCGCTCAAAAGGCTTCGGCCCCGACAAGCCCTTGGCCGACAATGCGGATGAAGCCGGCCGTGCGAAAAACCGCCGGGTCGAGCTGGTGAAAATCTGATTGCTTAACGGTAATTGGTTGCAGCAAAAAACGCCGCTGATTGCGGCGTTTTTTGTTTGCGGCACACAGGTAAACCATTTACACATACGCGGTGGATGCTGGCGCGACCCCATCGCGGCTCGCGCTGCTCCTACAAAGCGCTGCTTCTACAGCAATATCAATGTCGCCAGACCCAGGAAACTCAGGAAGCCGACCACATCGGTCACGGTGGTCAACACCACGCCGCCTGCCAGCGCCGGGTCGACGTTCATCCGCTTCAAGGTCAGCGGCACCATCACGCCGGCCAGCGCCGCGGCGACAAGATTGATCGCCATCGCCGCACCGATCACCAGCCCGAGCTTGTAGTCCTGAAACCACAGCCCGGCGACCACGCCAACCACCACTGCCCAAATGATGCCGTTGAGCAGCCCCACCAGCACTTCTTTGCTCAGCAGCGCGCGCAGATTGCCGTGAGCGACTTGGCCCAGCGCGAGACCACGCACCATCAGCGTCAGCGTCTGCGTGCCGGCGACGCCGCCCATGCTGGCGACGATCGGCATCAACACCGCCAGCGCAACGATCTGCTCCAGCGTGGCCTCGAAGCGGCCGATCACCCACGACGCGAGAAACGCGGTGGCGAGATTGATGCCCAGCCAGATCGCACGACGCCTCGCCGCGCGCGGCACCGGGCTGAACAGGTCTTCCTCTTCGTCAAGGCCGGCAGCGCCGAGTGCCTGGTGTTCGGCCTGATAACGGATGATGTCGACCACGTCATCGATGGTGATGCGGCCCAGCAGCACGTTGTTGTCGTCCACCACCGGCGCGCTGATCCAGTCGTGGTCGGAAAACACCCGCGCCACTTCATCGGCGGATTCGTCCACGCCAATCGCTGGCTGCTCATCGTCGATGAGTTGATTGATCGGCGTGCTGGCGTCGCGGGTGAGCAGCGACTGCAGCGCGATCCGGCCCAGATACTGATGGCGGCGGCTGATCACATACAGATGATCGGTGTGTTCCGGCAGTTCACCGCGCAGGCGCAGGTAGCGCAGCACCACATCGACGGTGGTGTCGGCGCGCACCGTCACCACGTCCGGATTCATCAACCGGCCGGCGCTGTCCTCGTCGTAGGACAGCACCTGCTCCAGCCGTTCGCGGTTCTCGCGATCCATCGACTTGAGCACTTGGTCGATGACCGTATCGGGCAGATCCTCGACCAGATCGGCCAGATCGTCGATGTCGAGATCCTCGACCGCCGCGACCAGTTCGTCCGGATCCATGTCCGCGATCAGGCTTTCGCGCACATCGTCGCCGACGTGCACCAACACCTCACCATCGTCTTCGGGATCGACCAGCCCCCACACGATGCCGCGCTTGCCGGGCGGTAGGGATTCGAGCAGGTTGCCGATCTCGGCCGGCGACAGCGTATTGACCAGCCGTTTCACGGGCCCCAGACGGCCGCTGTCCAGCGCGTCTGAAAGCAGACGCAGCTGTCGCGCGGTCTTGTCGTGGCGGATGGTCTCGGCCATTCGGTGCTCCCGGTGGCGGCGGTCATCGCACCACGGGGGCGCGACAGGGTCAGGTGTTCATCGCTGAATTATCGCCCGGCAAGCCGGGGATAGACACCCCCGCGGCAGAGCGTGGGCATTGCCCTGCATCCGCACCTTCGCTTGAGCGAGCACAACAGGTAGGCAAATGCGATGCATCCGTGACGTAGGCCCGGCATCGCCGCTTGCGACCGGCTCGCGCCGTGGCAGACTAGCGCGGCTGGTCACCGGGGGGGCGTTACTGGCAAACGGCGTTCCACGCACGTCGAGTTGGTCGTTTGCCCCTCTCGAATACGGATGAGTCGGAGAAAGTTGGATGCAGTACCGTTGGGACGAGTTCACTTTGGATCGCGAAGGAGCGCTGTTGACGTGTCAAGGCCAGCAGATCGATGTCTCGCGAAAAATCCTCGATTGCATCAGCCACCTCATCGAACACCGTGACCGGGTGGTGAGCTACGACGAACTGATCCGCAAAGTGTGGGGACACGACAACGTCACCAATCACCAACTGTCGCAGGTGATCCTCGCCGCGCGGCGCGCGCTTGGCGACGACGGTCAGGCGCAGCGGCTCATCCGGACCATGCCTGGGTTGGGCTATCGCTGGGTCATTGAGGTCATCGAAGGCACCTGCGCGCCGTCACCGTCTCCACCGATGCCGTTGGTGGATACTTCGGTCGATACGCCAAATGCAGGCACGCACTCCGCCGCCCCTTTGCGAGAGACAGACCATCGGGCCGGTCATTCCGCTCGCCGCAGGCTGGGCAAGCCAATCGCGTTCCTGTTCGGCGCGATCGCGATGATTGTCGTCAGTTCGCACGTTTCGCACACCAAGTCGCGGGCAAAAGCTGATGCGGTTCTCGCCCCCGCGAACCCGATCACCGAACTGAAGTCGGCCTTGATAATGGGTCGATACGAATATGTCCGCGAACAACTGGCGGTCCTGCCTGCGGAGCTTCAGAACAGCCCGGACGTCATGCTCCTCGATATCGAACTGGACATCCATCGCGGGCGTTTTGCCCGTGCCGGCGAAAAGCTGGCACGCCAGCTGGCACGCGCGGACGCCGCCACCAACCCCGTGCTGCACGCAAGACTGCTGGTTCAGCAGAGCAATCTGAACAATCGATTGCAACTGTCCGGCTCAGAAGTGCTGTTGCCCGCGCAATCCGCCGTGGCGCTGCTGGAATCGGCCGGAGACCAGGTGCCCACCGACATCCTTGCCGAAGCGCTTTGGTCTCGCGCCGGCGGCTACGTGCTCAGTGATCGCTTCGATCAGGCTCAGCTCGATCTCACTCACGCCAGGGATCTGTACAACAGCCTTGGGGACATGCACCGCATGGCCGCCGTGCGCGGCAGCCTGGCGCGAGTGTGGATGCGCTCTGGCCGGTTGTCCGAAGCGCTGGAAGAGATGCGCCAGGTCGCCGACAGTTTTGGCCGGTTCGGCGACAACATCCGCGAGATATTCGCGCGCAATACCATGACCAAAATTCAGATCGAGTTGCTGCGCTGGGACGATGCCTTGGCCAGCAATGACCGCAGCATGCAGTTGTTGCGCGAAGCGCCGGATTCTGAACGCCGCTACCCGACTCTGCAGTTGCGCGCCTTGGCACTCACCGGCTTGGGACGCCTGCGCGAAGCGGGTTCGCTGCTGGACGAAGCGGACGGCCCGAAATCCGAACGCACTGATTTCATTATTCCCGCGATCTACCATCTGGAAGCGGGCGACCCGCAGGCAGCGCTCAAAGCCGCAGCCCAGGAATTCAACAGCACCAGCATCGACACCAGCAGCAATCTTCTGCTCGAAAACAAGGACGGCGCGTTGCTGCTGTGGATGACGGCCGCGCAGGCAATGACGGCCGCCGGAAGCGCCATGCCGATACCTTCCAAGGAGCAGCTGAAAATTCTGCAAGCCCCTGCTGCCCCAAGCGGAGGTATTGCCCGCGGGCGCTGGCTGTGGTCGCAGGGCTATCTGCAGGAGGCGGAAGCCGCACTGCGCCAGGCGCTTGCGGAAACCCAGCGACTGAATCAGCCGTATCGCATGACACTTGCCTGCGAGGCCCTGATCGAATTGCTGTTGCAGCAAGACCGGACGGGTGCCGCCGAAGCCGTGGCGAAAGATCTACGGGCTTTCAATCCCCACTACATGGATCGCGACTATCGGGCCAACCTGCTTCGGCTGCGGGTGGCATTGGCTGCAGGGGATAACGCTTTGATCGGGACGGCCTACCGAAATACGCGCGCATTGGCAGGCGAGCGGAAGCTGCCTGCAGAAGTCACGCTTCGTTTAGCGGCATTGAATTTGGACAGCGCGAGGCGTGTTTCGCGCAACTGAAGGATGTGGTGATCATCATGTCGGACATATTTTTTGAGGATCACTGCACCTCGACCTCATGCGTTGATTCAATTTTGATCATCGCAGTTTAGAGTTTTCGCCAAGCAAACAGCGACATCGGACGGGGCTTTGCAGCCCCATCCAATCACATCGACGCAGATATGGATCAGCGGAATGCCGCCACTATGGCTCCGCGCTCGTTGAGGAGCCGCGTATTGTTCGAATCAGGACACCCATTATTCAGAGACTGAATCCCCGAGTTCAATTGACGCAGCGCAAATCAATCCCGGACGTGATGCGCTGTGAACTCGACGTCAGGATTCACCGATTCTCGCCCACGTAACAACCTCCCTCTCGGGCAACAATGCTTCCATCCTCGGTCAGACGGAACGCGCGATCTTCTTTGCAAACCCCAGGCCCTTGACCCACCGCTGACCGATGCGCTGTGCGGCAGCGATCAGATCGTGCGCTTCGCCCACGACGCGCCAGTAACCCGAGCCTGAAATCTCGGGGTCA
>JANOKD010000016.1:0-27457 GCA_031419075.1 Lysobacterales bacterium | reverse complement strand
TCCGAAGTGCTGCTCAACGTGTTCGCGCACGAGCTGGACAAACAGCGCGTGCTCACCCCGGATGCGGCGTTTCGTGCGGTCGAAAACGTCGCCCGCCGCGCCAAGGGCGGCTATGCGGTGGTCGCGGTGGTGCTCGGCCTCGGTCTGGTGGCATTCCGCGACCCTAACGGCATCCGTCCGCTGGTGCTGGGCCGTCGCGATTCCGACGCAGGCAGCGAGTATGCGATCGCTTCCGAATCGGTGGCGCTGGACGTGCTTGGCTTCGAGCGCATGCGCGACATCGCGCCCGGCGAAGCGGTGGTGATCACCCCGCGTGGCGAGCTGTATTCGCGCCAGTGCGCCGACGGCGAACTGCGGCCGTGTATTTTCGAATTCGTATACTTCGCGCGCCCCGATTCGATGATGGATGAGATCTCGGTGCACAAGGCGCGGATGCGCATGGGCGTGACGCTCGGCGAAAAAATCCTGCGCCTGCGCCCCGAACACGACATCGACGTGGTCATTCCAATCCCGGACACCTCGCGCGACGCCGCGCTGGAAATCGCCAATACCCTCGGCGTGAAATATCGCGAAGGCTTCATCAAAAACCGCTACGTCGGCCGCACTTTCATCATGCCGGGGCAGGGCGAGCGCGTGAAATCGGTGCGCCGCAAACTCAACCCGATTCCGCTGGAATTCCGCAATCGCGTGGTGCTGTTGGTCGACGATTCCATCGTGCGCGGCACCACCTCGCAGCAGATCGTGCAGATGGCGCGCGACGCGGGTGCCAAGAAGGTTTATCTGGCGTCCGCCGCGCCGCCGGTGCGCTTTCCCAACGTCTACGGCATCGATATGCCGTCGCCGGACGAACTGGTCGCCCACGGACGCACGGAAGAAGACGTGCAGACCCTGCTGGGCTGCGACTGGCTGATTTATCAAGACCTGGCGGATCTCGAATCCGCCGTCGCCGGCCCGAAGTTTCCGGGCCGCAAATTCGACAGCTCCTGCTTCAACGGCGAATACGTCACCGGCATCGAGCCGGGCTATTTCGAGCGCATTCAACAATTGCGCTCGGATGAGGCGAAAAAGAAGCGGCGTCTGGCGTCGTAATTCGCTGTTTGTGGGAGCGGCGGGAGCCGCGACGAACGAACAACAAAAGATTCTGAAGCGCAAGGAATCGGCCGCGACAAGCGTTTCATGACTTTATCGCGGCTCCCGCCGCTCCCACAGAGCCTGCTCTGGAGTGATCCGGGGCTGCGGATGCGATGATTCACACATGAATTCCATTTTTACCGCCGCCCACGCCTGCCTCCGCGCAGCATCGCCCGACGACAAAGTCGCGCTGACGTTCGCAACGGCAGCAGCCTATGCGCGCGGTGAATACGTCATCGACGACAGCGCGCCGCCACCCGAACCCATTCGCATGCCCGGTCGTCCAGAGCGCCCAAAACTCGTGCATCCGCGTGAACTGCCGCGCCGCGGGCTGGGCAGCAACGAGGGCCGCGCCGCGTTCATCCATTCCATCGCACATATCGAATTCAACGCCATCGATCTGGCCTGGGACGCGGTGTATCGCTTCCGGAACATGCCGCCGCAGTTCTACGCCGATTGGGTCAGTGTCGCCAACGACGAAGCGCGGCATTTTGCGATGCTGAAGCAACGACTCGGCGAATTCGATCACGATTACGGCGATTTCGACGCCCACAACGGTTTGTGGGAAATGGCCGAGAAAACAGCGCACAGCGGACTCGAACGGATGGCGCTGGTGCCGCGGGTGCTGGAAGCGCGCGGGCTCGACGTAACCCCGGCGATGATCGTGAAACTGCGCCAGCTTGGCGATGATGCGACCGCTGAGATTCTTGCAGTGATTCTGCGCGAAGAGATTGGCCACGTCGCTGCGGGATCGCGATGGTTCCGCTGGTACTGCGCGCGCGACGGCGTCGAACCCGAATCGACATTCCGACAATTACTCGCCGAATACGGCCGCGGCGTGCTGCACGGCCCGTTCAATCTCGATGCGCGCAGCGCTGCGGGTTTCAGCGAAGAAGAATTGGCAGCACTGCAGAGCGCGGTCGCCGAGATCTTGTAGGAGCGGCGCGAGCCGCGATTAAACCTCCGGCATTCATCATTGCCCATCGCGGCTCGCGCCGCTCCTACAAAGGCAACGCTGACAAACGCATGCCACCCGCATTCACCCGCAGCACCGAGCCCTGTGTATACCAATCGCCAAGCACGACGCGTTCGCAGGTGCGCTTGTCGACATCAATGGCGTGGATTGCGGGTCGATGCGTGTGGCCATGAATCATTGTGTTGATGCCATAGCGGGCGAAGGTTTCGTGCACCGCGGCGGGCGACACATCCGTGACTGTCTCGAACTGCGCGCGATCGTCCTGTTTCATCGCCTGCTGCCGCTGCTGGCTTGACGCGCGCGCCTGTGCGGCGAACGCAAGACGCGCGACCAGCGGCTGCGACAGAAACTGCTGGCGCCACGCGGGCGTGCGGGTTTGCGCGCGGAACGCCTGATAGGCCTGATCTCCAGTGCACAAGGTATCGCCGTGCATCAACAGCACCGGCCTGCCGTACAGCATGACGACAGCGTTCTCCGGCAACAGCGTCATGCCCGCACGCGCTGCCAAATCACGGCCGACCAGAAAATCGCGATTGCCGTGCTGGAAGCACACCGGCACACCGCTGTCGCTGAGTGCGCGCAGCTTGGTCGCGACGAAGGCGCCGAGTTCGGACGGATCATCGTCGCCCACCCAGGCCTCGAACAGATCGCCGAGGATGTACAGCGCATCTGCATCGCGCGCCTCACCGTCGATAAAGTCGCCGAACAGACGGGTCACCTCCGGGCGCTCGGGGTCGAGGTGCAGATCGGAAATGAAGAGGGTGGTCATGGGGGAATTGTAGTGTGAGAGCGGTTGTGGGAAGCAGCATCAGAACATCGTCATCCCCGCGCACGCGGGGACCGATGTTTGTCTGCGGCGGTGCTTGGGTCCCCGCGTGCGCGGGGATGACGGCATTTTTTGCATTGTTGTTCGCCTTGCATCAAGCAACCGGCCCATTCTGCCTCTGAGGTAAAATGCCAGTCTTCACTCTCCGGCACCACCCGAATGACCATCCGCACCCGTTTCGCTCCCAGCCCGACCGGCTATCTGCATATCGGCGGCGCCCGCACCGCGCTGTACTGCTGGCTGGCCTCGCGTCACGCTGGCGGCCAGTTCGTGCTGCGCATCGAGGACACCGACCAGGAGCGCAGCACCCAGGGCGCGATCGACGCCATTCTCGATGCCATGAATTGGCTGGGTCTGAACTACGATGAGGGCCCGATCTACCAGACGCAGCGACTTGCGCGTTATCGTGAGGTTGCCGAACAGATGGTCGCCGCCGGCACCGCGTACTACGCCTACGAGACCAAAGAAGAGCTTGACGCGATCCGCGAAGCGGCGATGGCGGCAAAGCAGAAGCCCCGCTACAACGGCGCATATCGTGAGCAGAACGCGGGTTTCCGCGACGCGCCCAACCGGGTGATCCGCTTCAAGAATCCGCTCGACGGCGTGGTGTCGTGGGACGACAAAGTGAAGGGCATGATCGAGTTCGCCAACACCGAACTCGATGATCTGGTGATCTTCCGTTCCGACGGCTACCCGACCTACAACTTCGCGGTTGTCGTCGACGATATCGATATGCGCATCACCGATGTGGTGCGCGGCGACGATCACGTCAACAACACGCCGCGACAGATCAATATCTATCGTGCGCTGGGTGTGGCTGTACCGAATTTCGCGCATCTGCCGATGATTCTCGACGAAAGCGGCGCCAAGCTTTCAAAGCGCACAGGCGCTGCCGACGTGATGCAGTATCGCGACAGCGGCTATCTGCCGCATGCGCTGCTGAACTATCTGGTGCGGCTGGGCTGGTCGCACGGCGATCAGGAAATTTTCTCGATCGACGAGATGATCCGCCTCTTCGCGCTGGATGACGTGAATCCAAGCGCCTCACGGCTGGACATGGCGAAGCTGGGCTGGCTCAACCAGCAGTATCTGAAAAGCGACGACCCGGCTGAGGTCGCAAAACACTTGGAATGGCATCTGCTGCAGGCCGGTTACGAGTTGTCCAAGGGCCCGGCGCCTGCAGATGTAGTGGTCGCGCTGCGCGATCGCGTGCAGACGCTGAAGGACATGGCCGAGCGCGCGTGCGTCTGGTATCGCCCGTTGACTGAATACGATGAAGCCGCGGTCGCCAAGCATCTCAAACCCGAAGCCGCCACCGCGCTGATCGACGCCCGCGACCGCTTCGCCAAGCTCGACGCGTGGACGGTCGAGGACGTGAGCGCGGCGCTGCACGCGACCGGCGAAGCGTTGGGTTTGGGCATGGGCAAGGTGGCGCAGCCGCTGCGGGTGGCGATCACCGGTACTCAGGTCAGTCCGGATATCGCGCATACGGTCTATCTGGCAGGGCAGGGCGAGGCGGTGACGCGCATCGACGCTGCGCTGGCCAAAATTACGGGCTGAAAGTCTGCGGCTTGAGTCCAGGCCGCCGCGCCGCCATCATTCAATCATGTCGCATGCCTGTACCGATCCCCATCATCACGTCCATGACGCCCCGAGCTTCGTGGGCGCGGTAGAGCGCGCCTGCCGTGAGCGCGGCCTGCGGCTCACGACGATCCGCGCGCGGGTGCTCGGTCTGATCGCCCGGCAGGGCAAACCGATCAAAGCCTACGATCTGCTGGAACTGCTGCGCGTCGACAACGCGCGTGTCGACCAGGCGCGTCTCGACGGCGGGCCCGACGAAGACAGCGCCGGTGCCGCCGCGCCGCCCACCGTGTATCGCGCACTGGATTTTCTGCTCGCGAATGGGTTCATCCACAAATTGGAATCGGTGAACGCGTTCGTTGCCTGTCACCACCCGAATACCGCCCAGCATTCGGTGCCGTTTCTGATCTGCAACCGTTGCCACAGCGCGGTGGAGCTGGAAGACCGGGAAGTGGTCGCTGCGTTGGATGAACGTGCGCGCGCATTGGGCTTCGTGCCGCAGGCGCAGACGCTGGAAGTGCACGGGATTTGTGCGCGCTGCGCTGAAACGGGCTGATTGCAGCGTCGTTTTTACGGGTGATGAGCCAGCGCGCTGAAGCACGCTCTACCGATGCCGCTATCAATCAAGATCGGCCCAAAAAGTTGCACGCGCCGCGCGCCTGCCGGGGAGAGAGTCGACAGGAACGCGGCGCGTGCGGGGGCGCCGTGAAGATGGCGATGTCGCGTGCGGACATCGCAATCGGTGAAACGATCAAAAGAACAGGCGCACGCCGAGGCCGAAGTTGCGGCCGGGCAACACCACGTTGTCTTTCAGGAACGAGGTATGCACGCGGGCGTCCACATCCCCGAGATTGTTGGCGTCGACGAACACTTCCCAGCCGTAGTCGTCGGTGTCCCAGTGCCAGGCGAAATGCGCATCGACGAGGGTGTAGCCCGCGGTTTCGGTTTCGTCGGCGGCCACGTCGTCCTGACGCATGACCCGGGTGGCGCCGAGCGCGGCGCGCCAGCGATTGCTGTTCCAGTTGAGATCCAGGCCGAAGCGCGACGGCGCGATGCGAGGCAGGTTTTCGCCGCTGTCGAGTTCGCCGCGCACGTGATCGCCGAACGCGCGCAGATCAAGCTTGCCGCTTGCGTTGTCGAGCAGATGCGCGGTGACTTCGGCTTCGATGCCGCGAAACTTCGCGTCGGCCTGTGACCACTGGCGGATCGGCAGCGGATCTTCGCCGGGTTCCGGCGGTGTGAATGTGCCGGTGTTGGCCAGATAAATGAAACCGTCGAAACGGGTGGCGTAGATCGATGCTTTCGCCTCGAAACGTGCACCGTGGTAATGCACGCCCACTTCCGCCTGATTCGCGCGCTCTTCTGTGAACGTGGAATCGCCGATTTCGTAGGATGCTGTCGCCACATGCGGGCCGTCGGCGAACAGTTCCTCCTCCGCCGGCGCGCGTTCGGCGCGATCCAGATTCACGGTCACGCGCCAGGTATCGTTGAAGCGCCACAGTGCACCCGCCGACAGACTGAGCGGCGTGAATGTGCGGCGTGGCTGGCCTGCGGCGTCGCTGCGCACGCGGTCGGCGCGCACGCCCAGATCGACCTGCAGCGCATCCCACTGCCCGTGTTCCATCCAGAACAAACCCTGCGAACGGGTGTTGGTGCGCGGCACAAAGGCTTCTGCGCCCACCGCTTCGAATGTACGTTCGCCCGCCTGAAAACCAACAGCGCCCGTCCAGTTGCCGAAGGCGCGGTGAGTCAATTCGAGGCGGCCTTCATTGGCTTCGTTGGTGAAAACCGTGCCGACTTCGGCACCTTCAAATTCGGTGTGTTCGTAATTCGTATTGGCAAAACTGCCGCGCAGACCGTCGAAAATCCAGAAGTCGCGATTGATGCCGGTCTTCAGTTCGAAACGATTCTGCAGCATGTCCAAAGACACGCCGGCTTCGCCCGCAGACGGATCACCCGGCTCACCCGGATTGCCGTAACGGTTGTCGTAGCGCGATGCCGAGAAACCGATGAAGCCGTCCGCGCCGATGTACGACGCGCCGAACGCGCCGGTGCGGGTTTCGACGAAGCTGTTCAACTGCTCGCCGTCGGGCGTGTCGTAATCGTCCTGATCGCGATACACGCCATCGGCGTGCAGCACCAGCGCACCGTCGGCGCCGGACGCATCGAAGCGGGCCATTGCGGTGCGCCCGCGGTTGACGCTGTCGTAGCGAAGTTCGGCGCGGCCTTTGAAGGTTTCATCAAGCGGGCGCTCGGCGATGCGGCCGTCGACGATATTGACCACGCCGCCGATCGCGCCGCTGCCGTACAGCAGCGTCGCCGGGCCTTTCAGCACTTCGATCTGATCGGCGAGGAAGGGCTCGATCGACGTCGCGTGATCCTGGCTGATCGTGGACACATCTTGATTGCTCAGTCCGCCGGACAACACGCCGACGCGGGGGCCATCGAGGCCGCGGATGATCGGGCGTCCGACGCCGGCGCCGAAGTTCGAGCTCTGCACGCCCGGCAGCTTGCCCAGCGTTTCGCCGAGCGTGGCGGACTTGGCTTGATCCAGCCGTTCGCCGGACAACACGTCCACCGGCTGGCTGAGTTCTTCGGCGGTCAGGCGCAGCGGGCTGGCGGTGACCACGACGCGATCCAGGTCTTTAGCTTCATCATGACGCGGGTCTTTGCCGCTGATGTCCTGTGCGGACGCCATTGCGGGCAGAGCCAGCGCCAATGCGATGAATAGACGACTGCGGAGCGCAGGGCGATGACGCGGTATGAACAATAGATTGTCTGAGGTGCTGAAATCAGCCATGGCTTGGGGGTACACTGGTGGTCGACGCAGGAATGTTATAATGTTCCAAAATAAATCCAACCCCCCAAAAGTCATGCACAGCCCAACGATGACCCTGCACAAAGCCGACCGCGTCGGTTTCGCTGCTTCATTCTTATGCGCGATCCACTGTGCGCTGTGGCCGCTGTTGCTTGCGTTTGCGCCGGCATTCGGCTTGGAACTGGGCGGATGGATCGATATCGATCAGGCGTTTGTGGTGTTCGCCACGCTGCTTGGGGTGTCCACATTGACCCTGGGCTGGCGCCGTCACCGCGGGTTTCATGCTTGGCTGCTGCTGATCCCGGGACTGGCGCTGGTGTGGGTTGGCGCCTTTTCCGTCCTTCACAACCACGGCGTGACCCATGCGGTGGTGATGACCGCTGGCGGGCTGCTGCTGGCGCTGGCGCACCTGGTCAATCTGCGCCTGACCCACGCTGCCAACGCCGCAGTATTGCCCTGAGCCTGGCTTGACCTGCGATTAAAGCCAGCAAAACCGCCTCCCCGGCGTGATAGCATGCCTGCCTCGCGGAAAAACCGCGGATCAACACCTGAATACGACCGGCTTCGACGAAGCAAGCTTTCGAAGAAGCAAGCGTTCGACGAAAGCAATCACCAACGAGGATTTCCAGATGGGCAAGGGCGACCGCAAGACTGCCAAAGGCAAGCGTTACAACTCCAGCTACGGCAACGCCCGTTTGCAGGTCACGAAGAAGGCCACTGGCGCCGCGACCGGTGCAGTCGTCAAGAAAGCCGTCGCCAAGCCGGCCGTCACCAAGAAGGCGGTCGTTAAAAAGGTTGCTGCCAAGTAAGCAATCGATACATCTCGAATCGACGCATCGCGAACCAGTTCATCGCGATGAGACGCGCAGAAACCCCGCTCAGGCGGGGTTTTCGCTTTCCGGCATTCGATACCGCGTCCGTGTCGATACACCGGGTTCAGCGTATCGGCACCCGCTCCAGCTGGCCGCCGGCATAGTCCCGCGCGAACGGCAGATCCTTGCGATGCACATAACCGATGAAGCAGTCGCACACCTGATTCGGGCACGGCCGCGGGCCAAGACGCGCGGCGAAGCTGCCGTCGTACAGATTCCCAAGCGCTTCGCTGACGAAATGACAGCGCTGCACGTTGCCGTCGCCGTCCACCGACAGCACCGATTCGCCGGTGGCGCACGCCGCGCCCTTGCTGGGTGCCGGTGCGAGGCTGTAGCCGAAGTGCGGGTCGATCACAGTCAGCCGCGCCACGTCTGCAGCCTCGTAATAATCAGGCGTGCGCTGATCGTAGGCGTTGAGCCACATCGGCACGTCCGCGGGCAGCGCAGCGCGCATCACCTCGATCTCGTCGAACAGCTCGCGTAGCGCGACCATGCCGACGCTGAAGCGAATGCCCCGCCGACGCAGGTCCCGACAGCGGCCGACGAATGTGCTCAGCGACACCTGGCTTGGGTGATAGGTACACCACAGTGCGAACGATCGCGTATCGACGCGGTCCAGCCAGCGCGTGCCGATACACAGATTGGTCTGGATCGCGACCCGTCGCATCTGCGGCAGATGGCTGAGCGCGATCATCGCTTCGCGATAATGCCTGCGCACCAGCCCTTCACCCCACGGCGTGAACAGCACCGACAGCGTCGCTGTCTGCTGTGTCGCCCAATCGACGAAGCGGGCGAGATCCGCGGCGTCGCGCTGCAGCGTCGTGCGGCTGTCGCGGGTTTTCGCGAACGGACAATACGCGCAGTCGTAGTTGCAGCTGCTCAGCCGGCCGCGATACAGCAGCGACAGCGCTGCCGGCGCATCGGTATTGAATGCCGCAATGCGTGAAGCGTCGCGCGTCATGTCCATCGTTCAGCGCAGCTCGAATTCGGCCATGCGCGCGGCCACATCGGTTGAAATCAACCACGGGCCGATGGTGTCCGCACGCGCCATGCCGTCGTCGGTCAGCGTGAGCAGCGGGCCTTCGCGACGCGCCAGCGCCAGTGTTTCCAGCGCATGCAGCTGCGGCAGATGCGCGAAGCAGTCGCCACCGAAGCGTAGACGATAAGCGTCGACATCCAGGCCCGGCCGCGCCGACAGCGATTGAATGACATAGCGTCGGCGCTGTTCGTCCGTATCCAGCACGATGCCGTAATCGATGCGGCCGAAATCGTCCGGCGACAGCGTCAGATAATGTTCGAGAATCTCGGCGACGCTGCGCCGCGAAACGCCGAACTCGCTGGAGTAGTGCAGTGCGCGGGTGTATGAACGCGCGCCGCAGCCGATACCGACCATGCCATCGTTCTGACAGCAGTACGTGGGGCCAAGATCCGTGTCGGGCGCATGCGGTGCGCGAAACATGCGCATCGACACCTGCCGATAGCCCGCAGCCAGCAGCGCGTCGCGGCCGGCGCGATACATCGCCAAACGGTCGTCTGCAGGCTCGGGCTGCAGTGCGAAACGTGTTTTGCCGTCGCGGCTTTCAATTCGTCCCAGGCCGGTCAGCGGCCGCACGTACAGCGGATACAGATAGAGTTCCTCCGGAGCGAACGTCAGCGCGCTGTGGATCGATGCGAGAAAACTCGCCACGGTTTGGCCCTGAATGCCATAAATCAGATCGAGATTGAGCGTCGGAAACGCCTGTTCGCGAATAGCGGCGATGGCGCGTTCCACTTCATCCCGCTGCTGCGGACGCACCAGCGTGCGCACTTCGGCATCGCTGAAGCTCTGGATGCCCATGCTGATGCGGTCGATGCCGGCAGCACGACACAGCGCCATTTTTTCGGCGTCGACGGTTTCCGGCGACACTTCCATGCCCGCTGGAATCGTAAGCAAATCGATTGCACAGTGGTGGTGCACGCTATCGAACAGTCGACGCAGTTGATCGGCCGACAGATAACTTGGTGTGCCGCCGCCCAGCGCGAAGCGCACGAAACGATGCGTGCCGAGCGCATCGGCGGTGGCGGCAAGCTGATGATCGATCTGGTCGAGATAGCGCACAACGCTGTCGGCCGAAGGCCGCGCCAGCGTGAACAGATTGCAGAAGCCGCAGCGATACGAGCAGAACGGAATATGCAGATACAGAAACAGCGCATTGCGATCTTCATGCGCCCATGCGTCGCGCAGCGACTGCGGCTGTGTCAGAGACCGATAAGCAGTCTTGTGCGGATAGGAATAAGAATACGCCTGATACGGCGGAAGTTCGAGCAGCGATGCAAGGACGGCAGCGGTCATGGTGTCAGCAGAAAATGAGCGTAAGGCACGTGCATCACCACGTCGTGAGCGATGCGGTGGCCACGATACCCATCTTCGCCATACGCGGTGCCGTGATCGGAGCAGAGAATGACGAACGTGGGTGCGCGTTTGCGCGACACCTCGAACAGCGGCGCCAGTCCGGCATCGACATGCGCCAGCGCAGCCATATGGGTGTCGAGATCATCCTGCTTGGCGCCGGGAACGTAGTGTCGGTTTGGCTGATGCAGCGCCGAGACGTTGATGAAGGTGAAGCAGCGTTGATCGCGTAAGTCATCGGACTGCAGGCGTTTGCAGGCCAGCGCGACCTGCGCTTCTATCGAATCGATCGCGGTCACACCGAACTCCGGTCGCCAATAGGCTTCATCGAACAGGCCCGGCAGCGCGCGTCCGAGCGGATTGTCGAGATTGAAAAACCCCACGCCGCCGATGCAGAGCGTGCGATAGCCGTCTGCTGCAAGACCGTGCACGATGTCGGCATGCTCCTCAAATACGAACGTATTTTCATCGGTCGTTTCGCTGCCGGCAAAAGCCAGCGCAAACAGCCGGGTGTGCGGGCCGGGGCGTGCCGGCGTCGGTAAAAATCCGGCGAAAAAAGCCTGATGCGCCGCGTAGGTGAAGCTGGCCGGCGTATGGCGATGTTCCCAGCCGCCGGCGGGCAGATGCGCCGCCAGCATCGGCAACCGGCCCTGCGCAAAGCACGCTTGCGCAGCGTCGTAGCGCAGCGTATCGAGGGTGATGAACAGGATGTCGTGACTGCCGACGATGGTGCGCATGTCGACCAAGGGTGCTGCAGTGGCGCGATTCATGCCGCGCTCCTGCAGCGCGGTGCGCCGTGTGCTAGCCATGCGGCCTGGTCGTCCCATGCGTCGGCACCGTTCCACTGCAGCCCCGGCAATAGATCGCCGAACGCATTCGCTTCCAGCAAATAGCAGCGGTCGCGCCCGGGAATCAGGTCGAAGCCGATGCTCGCGCTGCGTGTAAATACCGTAGCTGCAGTGCGTACGCAGCTTTCGACTGCAGTCATGCGCGCGGCGTCGAGCAATGTGCGCGGATCGCCGCGACGGTTGCCCAGATGCAGATTGGTCATCGGTCGGTCGGCGATACGCGCAACCCGCTGTCGTGGTTCACCGTTGAACGCGACCACGCGCAGATCGAAATGATGCCCCGGCTGTCTGTGCGCGCGCGGTTTCGCGATCCAGCGTTCTGCATACGCGCCCTGCAGCACGAGTGTATCGATGAGTGCCGCAATCTGACGGCTGTCGGTGTAGCGCTGCGGTGTGAGCGTGTTGAACAGGCGATCTCCGTGTGCGTCTTCGACCCGTTCGGTGCTGGCGTAAACCACTTCACGGCCGTCACGATGCCGCCGATAAGCGAGCACGCCCGCTGCGGATGAACCGTAACGCGCCTTGACGAACATGCGATCGCAGCCGCTGTCTTCCGACAGCCGACGCAGGTCCTCATAGCCGTCAATGGTGCCGAGCAGCGCCGGAATCGCGATGCCGGCAGCAGCGAGATCCTCCTGGCAACGCCACTTGTCGCACATGCGCAGAATGTCGTCGGGCGGATTCAGCCAGCGCGCATCGCCTGCGACTCGATGCAGCGCGCGCAGCAGATCCGCAAAACCGGCGTACCACAGCTGTTGGTGGGCGAGTTCGCCGTGGGCAAGCGGCGCGGGCGGCTCGCCATGTTCGCCGCTGCAGACCCAACCGTGATGCAGCAGCGCATCGTGCAGCACAGCGGATTCGCCGGGCGAATCGAGCTTGATCGTCGTGTCGTCCGTCAGCGACTCGGTGAGACGCTGAGGGTCGGCAAGCAGCGCTGCATAGTCGACAACGCGCGCCGGGGGCAGGCCGCGCCGACGCAGCGCCGCCTGCAGCAGATGCGTGCGGCGATGCTCCGGTTGTCCGACCAGGACTATCCCTGCCGATATCACTGCGAATACCCGCTGATACGTGCTTATTCGGACACTGCGACGTAGCGGTCTCCATCGTCGTCGTCCGCATCGCATGGATCGTCCAACACCACTTTGCATGACAGTGTTTTGAGCCGCGTCTGCCATTCGGCGCTGATGTAGTGATGGCTGAGGTCGAGCGTTTCCAACCCGGCGATATGCGGGCTTTCGCACAGCGCCTGCGCACCCACATCGCCGATAATGCCCATCGACAGATCCAGCGTCTTCAGCTTGCCCAGCCACGGCTGTGCGGCGAGATGCACGGCCAGCGCGTCGCTGATCTGCGCATTGCGCAGACCGAGATATTCCAGTCGCGATGCATCAATGTTGTCGAGCAAGCGCGCATAGGTTTTGATGTCGCCGTCGAAGCCATAGTTGTCGTCGCCGAGCCACAGCTCCAGACGACGCAGTGCGGGCAGCCGTGAATCGGCAATCGCATTGGTGATCTTGCTGGGCAGGCCACCACATTCAATCGCGAGTTCTTCGAGATGGTCATGTCCGAACGATGTGAGCTTGAGATCGGTGCTGCCCCGGATCCGCAGCGAACGCAGTTCTGGGAAGGCCGCCAGCAATGCGTTGTAGTCGCCCTGGATGATCCACGAAATTTCGCACTCCTCGGACGTCATGTCGCCGATGAACAACGCCCGCAGCGCGGACAGTTCGGCGCGACGTTCGATCAAACTGTCCAGATAGCTCTGTGGGCTTTGTTCGGAAGCCTCGCTCCAAGCACCAATGATCAGCGTCTCCAGCGTGGCAGGGTCGATTTGAGCCAGAAAACTGTCCAGCAGATCACGCTGGGTTTCCTCAGCGTCGTAGTCCTGGCGCAGGCGATGGATCGCTGCGGGATTTTCGACCTTGCCGCCCATGCCGAATTCAACGACAGGTTTGCCGAGATAGTGTTCCGTGGTTTCGTAGATGGTCATGCGGAATCCATTGAGAGTGGTTTGGATAGGGAACGCAGCGGATAGGTAAAAAAATATTTCGTAGTCCCGCCTTCGCGGAGATGACGATCAAATCCGACGAAGAGTTCAATTTCGACTGTCTGACCAATACTGATCTGACGTTACTATTCACCGTGACGCAGGAGTTGCCGCGGCCGTTTCCACAGCACGCCACACCCGCAGCAGATTGCCGCCAAGAATCTTGCGCAGATCGCTGTCGCTATAGCCGCGAGCCTGCAAGCCGGCGATGAGATTCGGATAATCGGCGGCGGTTTTCAGCCCGTCCGGCAATGCGCCGCCGACGCCATCGAAGTCCGAGCCGATACCGATGTGATCGATGCCGACCAGCTTCACGCCATAGTCGATCTGGTCGAGCACAGCCTCCATCTTCACCGGCAGGGGCGGGTTTGCGATGTCCCACGCGGCGTCGAACTCGGCGACGGTCTGGGCGGTCTTGCCGGCAGCATGTTGCTGAAGATACTCGTTGTAATCGACGAAATAGGCTTGGGTTTTCGCGGCTGATTTTGGATCGACAAAAGCGTTGCCGAACGGGATCTGGATCACGCCGTCTTTCGCGGCGATTGCCTTGGCGAGTTCATCGCTAAGATTGCGCTCGAAGCCCGGCGTGAAGTGACGCAGCGCAGAGTGGGTCGCGACTACCGGCGCGCGGCTGAATTCGACCGACTGCGCCACCGCCGCATCGGAAAGATGCGAGACATCGATCATCATGCCCAAGCGGTTCATTTCGGCGACGACCTCGCGGCCGAATGGACTCAGCCCGTTCCACTTTTTTTCAATCGCATACGACGAATCGGCGATGCGGTTATTGGTGCTGTGGGTGAGGGTGATGTAGCGCACGCCGCGTTCGAAGAAGAACTTCAGCTTGCCGATGTCATTGCCGATCGGCGCGCCGTTTTCCATGCCCAACGGCAACAGCACCAGATCGAGCCGGCGCAGTGCTTCGACCTCACGCGGCGAGCGCAGCAGCGCGAATTTTTCGGGATGGCGAAACGCGAGCGAGTCCACCGCATCGATCATGCGATTGGCGATACTCCATGCACTGCCGTCATCGTCCTGACCGGACGACGTATAGATCGACATGAACGCGACATCCAGACCGCCCGCGCGGGCTTTTGGAAAGTCGAATTCCCGCGGTTGGTCTACGCCAAGATCGACCCACTGCTTCATCAGCTCGGTCGGTGCGTCGATATGGGTGTCGACGATAATCGCGTCCTGCGCCAGTTTGCGTGCGGCCGGCGTGGCCTCCGCTGCGATGGCCGACTGGGCGACGATCAACGAAAGCGCGAAAACGAGCAGGGTAGGTTTGAATGACATGAATCGCTCCAGAAAAATCAGTGCTTCGATGCGTGGCCGGCGACGAATACGTTACCCGCAAGCGCACCGCCTAACCAGTAGCACAGCTCGGCCGGGCGCCGGATGCTCCAGTGGACGAAGTCCGCGCGCAGCCCCACGCCCAGAATGCCGCGATCATGCAGCCCGAGCGCGCGGGCCGCGTTGACGGTCGTGCCGCGCAGGGCTTCTTCCGGCGTCAGTGAAAACAGCGTGCAGGCCAGCGACATCGCATGGCGCAGCGACAGCACCGGCGATGTGCCTGGGTTGCAGTCGGAGGCAACCGCCATCGGCACGCCGTGCGCGCGGAAAGCGCCGACCGGCGGCGGTCGGGTTTCGCGCAGGCAGTGGAATGCGCCGGGCAGCAAGACTGCAACGGTGCCGCGTGCGGCCATCGCGCGGATGCCGTCTTTGCCGGTGTATTCGACGTGGTCGGCAGACAGCCCGCCGAAGCCGGCGACCAGCACCGCGCCGCCGAGATCGCTGAGTTGATCTGCATGCAGTTTGACCGGCAGTTCCAGCGCTTCAGCAGCTTCAAACACGCGCCGCGTCTGCGCCGGCGTGAAGCCGATGCCTTCGCAGAACGCATCGACCGCATCCACCAGCCCTTCGGCATGCAGACGCGGCAGCCAGTCGATCACGGCATCGATATAAGCCTCAGGATTGCCGGCCGGCTTTGGTTCGATAAATTCCGGCGGCAGCGCGTGCGCGCCGAGGTACGTGGTGCGAACCGTGATGCCGAGCGTTTCGCCGATGCGCCGCGCCACCCGCAGCATCTTGCGTTCGTTGTCGAAATCCAGGCCATATCCGGACTTGATTTCAAGCGTGGTCGCACCATCGCGCAGCAGCGCCTGCGCGCGCGGCAGCGACTGCGCAAAGAGTTCGTCTTCGCTGGCCTCACGCACTGCGCGGACGGTGGACACAATGCCGCCGCCGGCGCGCGCGATCTCTTCGTAGCTTGCGCCCTCCAGGCGCAGTTCGAATTCATGCGCGCGGTCGCCGGCGAACACCAGATGGGTGTGACAGTCGATCAGCCCCGGCGTGATCCAGCCGCCGTCGACTTCGATTACTGTGGTCGCCAGCGTGTGTGGTTCGCCGCGCAATGCATGTCGCGGGCCGACAAATGCGAGTACCCCATCTTTCCAGCCCAGCGCGCCGTCTTCGATCTCGCCGTAGCCGCGATCCGCATCCAGTGTCGCCAGTGAAGCACCGACGATCAGTCCATCGAATATCGCGGTGTCCGTCATCGGATCGCTCCCGTGCTGCGCAACATATTCGCATCCAATCCATGTGCCGCGCAGATCGCATCGGCGTGTTCGCTCAATCGCGGCGGGCGCTGCGGCTGCGTCATCGGCGAGGCCGACATCCGCAGCGGACTGGCGATCATCGGAACGCCGCCCGCGTCGATGCGCAGGCCGCGCGCGGTCGCCAGTGGGCCCATCACCGCGTCGCGCACGCTGTTTACCGGCGCGGCCGGAATGCCCGCGGCTTCAAAGCGTGCGAGCCACACGCTGACGGTGTCGCCGGTGAAACACTGCGCCAGTTCCGGGATCAACCAATCGCGATGACGCACGCGATCGGTATTGGTGGCGCAGCGCGCGTCATCCACCCACTGCGGGTGATCGATCAGCGCGCACAGGCGCTGCCATAGCCGGTCGCTGGCGCAAGCGAGCGCGAAGGCGCCGTCGCTGGCGTCGAAGGTCTGATACGGCACGATGCTGGGGTGCGCATTGCCGTAACGCTTCGCGTCGACATCGGTGAACAGCACGCTGCTGGCGACATTGGCCAGCGCCTGCACCTGCACGTCGAACAGACTGAGTTCGATGTACTGGCCCTCGCCGGTGCGCGTACGCTGATGCAGCGCAGCCAGAATCGCAATGGTGGCATTAAGCCCGGTGGTGAGATCAACGGTGGCCACGCCAACTTTGCTTGGCGATGCATGCGCTGGCCCGGTGATCGACATCAGTCCGGACTCGGCCTGCACTGCGAAATCGTAGCCCGGCCGCTGTGCGTCGGGCCCGCTGCGGCCGTAGCCGGAAATGGCGCAATAGATCAGCCGAGGATTCAGCGCGCGGGCGTGGTCGTAATCGATGCCTAGAGATTCGGCGACGCCGGTGCGGAAATTTTCGATCAGCACGTCGCTGTCGCGGATTAGCGCTTCAATCAGCGGACGCGCATCAGGATGGCGCAGGTCGACCGCGATCGAGCGTTTGCCGCGGTTGCAGCTGGCGAAATACGCGGATATCTCTCCGCCCGCGTCGCCGATGAAGGGCGGCCCGTAGCCGCGGGTGTCGTCGCCGTCCAGTGGCTCCAGTTTCACCACCTCGGCGCCCAGGTCGGCCAGGGTCATCCCGCACCACGGCCCGGCCAGCACCCGCGACAGCTCCAGTACCTTGATTCCTGCCAACGCCGACATCGACGCGCCTGCGGTTTGAAGTGAGCGCGCAGTGTAGCCCGGCATCCTGTGGCAGCGATGCATTCGGTTTTTGTAGGAGCGCCGGAAGGCGCGACGAATGACGGACAATCTCTTTGGAGGCAATCGCGCCTCCCGGCGCTCCTACAGGAGGCTGCGGCGCAGCCGGAATCAGCGACAATGCCCGAATGAAACCACTGATTGCAGCAGCACACGGCCACTGGCGCCTGCCCGGCATCGCCAATCTGCATTCGCATGCGTTTCAACGCGCGATGGCGGGTATGGCGGAGCGCATGACCCATCCGTCGGATTCATTTTGGACCTGGCGCGAGACCATGTACCGGATGGCCGCGCGGTTCGACCCCGACACCCTGCACGCAGTTGCAGCGCAGCTGTATGCCGAAATGCTGGAAGCCGGCTACACCACCGTGTGCGAATTCCACTATCTGCATCACGCGCCCGATGGCCGCCTTTATGACGACCCCGCCACGATGTCGCGGGCGCTGATCGCCGCCGCGCGCGACACCGGGATCCGGCTCACGCTGCTGCCGGTGCTGTACATGGCGGGCGGCTTCGATGGTCGGTCGCTGAACGAACGCCAGCGCCGCTTCGGTCACGATATCGACGGTTATCTGCGTCTATTCGATACGCTGCATCGCGAACAGAACGACACGCTGCGCGTCGGCTGCGCGCTGCACAGTCTGCGCGCGGTGCCGCACGCTGCGATGACGACCGTGCTCGCAGCGCTGCCGCAGGACGCGCGCATCCATATCCATGTTGCCGAACAGATCGGAGAAGTGCAGGACTGCCTTGCGATCCGCGGCGAACGCCCGGTGCGCTGGCTGCTGGATCACGCCGAAGTCGATGCGCGCTGGACGCTGGTGCACGCCACGCATTTGGACGTGGATGAGATCGTCCGCATCGCCGACAGCGGCGCCACGGTGGCGCTCTGCCCGACCACCGAAGCGAATCTCGGCGACGGCCTGTTTCCGCTGCGCGAATACCTGGATGCGAACGGCGCGTGGGGCATCGGTTCGGATTCGCACAGTTCAGTCTCGCCGGTGGAAGAACTGCGTTGGCTGGAATACGGCCAGCGACTGGTGACGCGCCACCGCAACATCGCCGCGACCGCGGCATCGCCCAGCGTTGGCGAGAAGCTGCTGCGCGACGTGGAAGCGAGCGCGGCGCAGGCCACCGGATTCACCGCCGAGGCCTTGGATGGCGATACAGTGACACTGGATGGCGATGCATCGCAGTTGATCGGTGCAACCGCCGATGACATCGCGGACCGCTGGATCTTCGCGGGTAATCGCAACGCGGTGAATGCGGTGGCGGTGAACGGCCGTGATGTGGTGGGCGATGGACGACATGTCGGCCGCGATGCCATCGCCGCGCGGTTTGCGATTGCGATGCGGGGGCTGTTGGACGGCTGATTTTTGGTCAACTGATCCGGCTGCACCGGGTTTCGTCGCCGCTACGCGCGGTTTCGTCGCAAAGGCCAGTGGCAGTGGCTCGAGATGGGCAATCTGGAGTTGTCGCTACGACTCAACCATCAGAAACCATCATGGCCATTGCTGTTTATCCACCTGTTTTTGCAGTGTTGCTGTTTGTTCTGTGCGCATCCCATCCGTCATTTGACGACACAAGCATTGCTGGCATATCGGGTGGGTGTGATCTCCCTCAAGCCAGTGGCTTATCGCAGGCCGAGGACAGATGGTCCAAGCTGGGTTTTGGTATGGCGTTGGGCAGCGGTTGGTTGGAAGTGCAGGCCAAAGGGCAGGCTGTGTGCCCACTGCGTCCTGCAGCCAGCTATGTCGCCGAGATCAAAGCGCTGGGCATCCACGCCGGGATTCAGCATGATGCTGCGGGTTTCGCCCTGTCGTTCGACGCCAGCGGTCTGTTGAGATCCTTATCTGTGCTACGCCTGTTCTCTCTTTTCCGGATTTTCGCATGATCGCTCCAGCACCCTCCCATTATTCGTTGGATCGCCAGCTGCCGGCCGCGATCCGCACCGGCTACCACAGCATATTCACCCGCTATAAGGACTACCCTGTTTTCAGCTGGCCTTGGTGGTGGAGGCGTATGCTGCTCTTTCTGCCATTCGCGATCTCCATTTTTCTTGTGCCGACTTATCTGGTCTGGTTGAAGCTGAGTGATCGGCCGGCGGCCGCGATGGTCGCTCTGATGACCATGGGCGCGTTCATGATCATGGTTGGTTTGGGCCCCGGTGTTGCGAGCGCGTTGCGGTATCGCAAGCTTCCCGAGAAATGGGAGGGCGCGGCCTTGATTGTCGCGATCGTGGTCTGCATGGGCCTTGCGTACTTGGCCAACGAGTGGCTCAAGGATCTCTGCGATCAGGTTCTCTATGCTTTTCCGGAAGCAAAAAAGAAAGTCATGGAAAATGCTGCCGCGACGTCGAAAATAGCCCCCATGATTTTGATTCCGATTAGTTTTGCTTTCACGGGCTTGATGGGCGGGCTCTTGGCGGTTCCGGCCTATTACAGCGAAATTCGTCGCTGGCGCGATAACCTCAATGCCGGAAAGGAATCCGAACTGCGTGCGCAGAAGCAGGAGGTCAGTTTCAGGTTGAGTGTGCTGCAGGCCCAAGTAGAACCGCATTTCCTCTTCAATACGCTGGCATCCGTGCGCGCTTTGATCCGCCATGATCCTGAGCAGTCGGAAGTCACGCTCGATGCACTGGTCGCCTACTTGCGCGCCAGTATTCCGAAATTGCGTGACGACGGTTTATCGGCAGTATCTACGCTGGGTCAGCAGGTTGATTTATGCACCAGCTATCTGCAAGTCATGACCATACGCACGGCCGGCCGCCTGCAGTATGCAGTAGAGGTTGATCCTGCGCTGCGCGCGCTGACATTTCCGCCGATGCTGCTGATCACCCTGGTCGAGAATGCGATCAAGCACGGCATTGAGCCGAAGCCTGGCGTCGGGCGTGTCACGATCTCGGCGACGCGCGAAGGCGATACGCTGCAGGTGAACGTAGTGGATGACGGCATGGGTTTGCAGCCGGGTGTTGGTGGTGGCTTGGGGCTCGCCAATGTGCGTGGCCAGCTCGATGCGCTATACGCGGGACGCGCGTCGTTCGATCTGCGCAGTCAAGCCGCGCACGGAGTCCGCGCAGAATTACGCATTCCTATGGACGAACAGGCATGAACACGATCACCGCGATCATCGCCGAAGACGAGATGCCGCTGCGCGATGCGCTGCGCGTGATGCTGGGCATCGCCTGGCCGGAGTTGGAGGTCGTCGCCGAATGCGAAGACGGCATCGCCGCGATGGAAGCGATCGCCGCGCATCGCCCCGATATCAGTTTTCTCGACATCCGCATGCCCGGCGTGAGCGGATTGGACGTGGCGCGCGCGGCAGTTGCGGCGAAATCGCAGGTGATCTTTACCACTGCCTACGACGAATATGCGGTGCGCGCGTTCGAGGCGGGCGCCGTCGATTACCTGCTCAAACCGCTGCAGCCGGAGCGGCTCGCGCAGGCGGTCGTGCGCATCCGCGAGCGGCTGCGCGATGCGCGCGACGTGGATGCAGGCGAACGGGTCGATGCGCTGGAAATCGCGCTGCGGCCGTCCGGCACGCGTCTGATCCGCTGGATCAGCGCCGCCGTAGGCGACAGCGTGCGCATGCTCGGTATCGACGAAGTGCTGTATTTCCAGGCCCAGGACAAATATGTGCGGGTGGTAACGGCAAGCGGCGAAGCGGTCATCCGTACGCCGATCAAGGACCTGCTGGCGGGGCTCGACCCGGACGAATTCTGGCAGGTGCATCGCGGCACCATCGTCCGCGTATCCGCTATCGACCGCGTGCGCAAAGATGAATTGGGAAAATCGACGCTGCAACTGCGCGGATACAGCGATGCGCTGCCGGTCAGCGCCGCATTTCTGCATCGATTCCGCGGGATGTGATGTGGTGGGTTTCAGCCCGCGGTCACCGCAGCGCTGCGGCCGTTGCTGACAAATCACCATCGTTCGCGGCTGGCTGTACATCCAACAGATGCGCCAACAGCGGATACACGTGCACATTGTCGAACGGCGGCAGCACCACGCCGCTGCGGAACGATGGGCCGCGCGCGGCGAACACCGCACGCATTGCGGGATCTTCCGGTGCAAAACCGTGCTCGCCCCTGATCGGCTGCGGCCATTGCTGGTTTGTACGGCCCTGTACGCGCCAGCCGATCTCGCTCTGGCAGATGATCGGCGGGATGCGCGGATGGCTTCCGTAGTGCCAGGCCGGAGGCAGTTCGGATTTCCGCCAGCAGCGGTAATGATCCTGTTGGCCCAGGAACGCGCGCTCCACCGCTTCGATCTGTCCAGGTTTCGGCGCAATACCGATGAACGTCCCCCACCACACGATGTCGTAGGCGCTGGCATCGAGGCGCTCGTCGAGAAGCTTGACATGTTCGCGCGGCACATCGGCCATGCCGTGGTCGGACAGTACGATCAGATCGGTATCGTCTTCGAGGCCGCGCGCACGCAGCCCTTCCTGCAGTATCGCCAGCCCAGCGTCGATCTCGCGCAGCGCGGCCATTGCAGCCGGTGCCTCGGTGCTGGATTCGTGCGCGGCGATATCGTATTGATCGAAATACAGCGTGAGCAGCTGCGGACGCTGCCTGTACGGCATATCCAGCCACGCCAGCGCCTGATTTACGCGCGCCGTTGGCGACAGGGTCTTGTCGAACGCGCGGCTGTAGCGCGGGCGTTGCCCGGCGATCTCCGCGCGCGATCCGGGCCAGAACATGGTTGCCGCGATCCCGCCCTGTTTCTGCAGGGTCACCCAGATCGGCTCGCCGCCCCACCAGCGGCCGTCGTCGGCGCTGCTGTCTTTCGAGATGAATCGGCCCAGTGACGCGTCGAGCATATTGTTGTGGACGATGCCGTGCCGGTCGGGCCGCAGCCCGGTCACCAGGGTGTAGTGATTGGGGAAGGTCAGGGTGGGGTAGCTAGGCGTCATCCATGTGGCGTGGACGCCCTCGGCGGCGATGCGGTCCAGCGTGGGCAGGGTGCCATCGCCCAGCATGGATGCCGGCAGGCCGTCGATCGACACCAGGATCACCCGTTTGGAAGCTGAGGGTGCTGTGCCTGCGGGTCGGCTTGCGCAGCCGATCAGGCAGTGCGTGAGCAGGCAGGCGAACAGAATGACAAGGATGGGGCGGGGTATGTTTAGCGTCATGCCGCGATGATAAAGGCTGCCGATGTCGGCCGCGCTGCAGCTTTGGGCCGTCTGCGCTGGTTCGCAGACTGACGCCGTCCTGACTATGGTCTACGGCATTCAGGCAAGCGGCCGCGCGTCGGCGTAAGGTTCGGTTATCGCTTTCACGCGCATTGCCCTCTACCAGCACCGCCCTCACAGCCTTGGAGCTACCGTCATGACCCGCATCCTGCTCACAGCCCTGTTGACCATGTTCACCGGGGTTGTCGCTGCCCAGACCGTCACTGTCACCAAAGACACCGGCGAAACCGAAACCCTGCAGACCACCCAGGCTGAAGCCGCACAGCCACAACCCGCACGCAATTGTCTGCGCAGCACCGGCTCCCGCATCACCGAAGCGCAGAATCTGCGCGCCAGTAAAGACGGCAAACCGCAGCGCTGCGCCAACGGGTTCGGCAAGGTGTACACCAGCGAAGATCTGGAGCGCACCGGGCATATCGATCTGTCCAGCGCGCTGCGCAGCCTCGACACCTCAATCCGCTGAAACTCATTCGCTCAACGATTCGTTCCCTTAGTCATGTTTCGATAACGCCCGGTCTCGCGCCGGGCGTTTCGTTGATGGGACAGGATCAAGCAGATCAGCCCAAACAGATCAGCCGAACAGATCACCGCTGCCCTGCGCACGTGCAGGAAGCGCCCCTTCCAGCTGCAGCAGGGTTTCTTTCGTCGGCAGCCCGCCGCCGAACCCGGTCATGCTGCCGTCGGCGCCGATCACCCGATGACACGGCAGCACAATCGGCAGCGGATTGCGCCCATTGGCCGCGCCGACCGCGCGCACCGCGTCGGGCTTGCCGATGGCCCGCGCAAGATCGCGATAGCTCCAGGTATCGCCGTACGGAATCATCGCCAGCATTCGCCACACGTCCATCTGGAATGCAGTGCCCTGCGGCCGCAGCGGCAGATCGAATGTCCTGCGCGCACCGGCGAAATATTCCAGCAACTGCCCGCGGGTGATTCGCAATGTCTCAGCGATGTCACCGTGCGCATCTGCGGTCCAGCCATTGCGATCCACCGGATGACGATTGCTCGGGAATTCGATATGGCGCAGTCCGTCGAGATCCGCAGCGATGGTCAGTGTGCCGATGGGTGTGTCGAAGCACTCGAAAAATAGCGTCTCGATGTTCATGCCGCATCCGCCTGAAGCTGTAGTGCCGGCAGATGCCACAGGTGCAGCACCGCATATGCACGCCACGGTCGCCAAGCCTGTGATCGTGCTTCGGTGGCGCGCTCGGTCAGGCGTGCAACGCCCGCGTGCTGCCCAAGCCGCTGCTGCAGAATCAGATCGCCCGACGGAAATGCGTCCGGCAGCGCCAGTGCGCGCATCGCGATGTAATGCGCGGTCCACGCGCCGATACCTGGCAGCGCCACCGCGCGTTCGACAAAATCTTCCAGCCGCTGTCCGCCCTCGAACGACAATCGCCCATCCGCCACCGCCGCCGACAACGCACGCAACGTCGCGGCGCGCGTGCGCGGCAGGCCGATACTTTCCAGCGGCGCATCGCGCAGGTATTGCGGCGAAGGGAACGCGCGATCCAGACCAATCTGCATGGCAGCCGCATCCGTACGCGCCTCGCCCCAAGTGTCGACCAATCGCCGCGCCAGTGTGGTGGCACCAGCCACGCTGATCTGCTGCCCCAGCACCGCGCGTACCGCCAGTTCGAAGCCATCCCAAGCGCAGGGCACACGCAGTCCTGGATGCAGACCGATCGCATGCTTCAACAGCGGATCCGCATCGAACACCGCCGCCACCGCGCGCAGATCGGCGTCCAGATCGAACATCTTGCGCACCCGCCGTACGATATCGGGAATCGCATGCGGGTCGGCGTTGCCGATGTCCAACAGCAGCTCCGGCCGTTCCGCCGCCGCACGCACCCGGATCCAGCTTGAAGCATCAATGCTGCCGATGACACGTTCGTAGCTGTCCGCGTTGACGCGCTCAATGCCGGGAATCGCACGTTTCGCCAGAAACGCCAGCAGCAGCGGAAAATCCAGCGGCGGGCGATAGCCAAGACGCAGCGTCAACATACCGCTGAGTGCTTTGTCGGCGGACTTCTGTCGACGGATCGCGCTCGGCGGCATGCCGCAGCCGTCCTTGAACGCAGTGTTGAAACGTCGCAGGCTGTTGAAGCCTGCGGCCAACGCGACATCCGTCACCGGCAGCGCGGTTTCGGTCAGCAATTGTTTCGCCAACAGCAGTCGCCGCGTTGCGTGCACCGCGTGCGGAGTCGCGCCCACATGGGTGAGAAACACCCGCTGCAGCTGTCGCGCGCTCAACTGCACGCGCGCCGCCAGCGCGGTGGTCGAACCGTCCTGCAGCGCGCCTTCGGCAATCAGCGCCAGCGCACGTCGCACCGCCTCTTCGCGCACCTGCGCATGCGCCTCGGGCGACAGCTCTGGCCGGCAGCGCAAGCATGGGCGATAGCCAGCGGCGGTTGCGGCCGCCGCATTCGCATAAAAGCTGATGTTCTGCCGCTTCGGCGGCGGCGCCGGGCACACCGGCCGGCAATAAATGCCGGTGCTGCGCACTGCGATGAAAAACAGACCATCGAAGCGCGCATCTTTCGCGGCCATCGCGCGGAAACAGATCTCGCGGCTCGGCAGGGTCGGAGAGGCGGGCAGGGCATTGGTCATGGCGCGATCGTATCTTCTCTTGTAAGCCGCGACTCGCCGTTTTCGGACATGAAATCTAGAAGCCCCTCACCCGCCCCCGGATCAAGTCCGGGGCAGGCTCTGTCGGGCACCCTCTCCCGCATGCGGGAGAGGGAAGAGCGAGCGCAGCGAGCGAGGGTGAGGGCCGCTCTGGGCGTAAAATCCATCCATCGCATCAGGAGCGTCACCATGTCGTCCAACACCGCCCCGACCACCAACCGCCACGACAGCAGCCGCGTCATCCGCGCCCCGCGCGGCGCGCAGCTCACCTGCAAATCCTGGCTCACCGAAGCCGCCTACCGAATGCTGCAGAACAATCTGGATGCAGAAGTAGCCGAACGGCCCGAAGACCTGGTCGTCTACGGCGGCATCGGCCGCGCCGCGCGCGACTGGGTCTGTTACGACGCCATCCTCGAAGCGCTGCGCAATCTCGAAGACAACGAAACCCTGCTGATTCAATCCGGGAAACCGGTTGGCGTATTTCCCACCCATCCAGACGCACCGCGCGTGCTGATCGCCAATTCCAATCTGGTGCCGCACTGGGCCACCTGGGATCACTTCCACGAGCTCGATCAAAAAGGCCTGATGATGTACGGCCAGATGACCGCCGGCAGCTGGATCTACATCGGCAGTCAGGGCATCGTGCAGGGCACTTACGAAACCTTCGTCGAAATGGGCCGCCAGCACTACGGCGGCAACCTCACCGGGCGCTGGATTCTCACCGCGGGCCTCGGCGGCATGGGCGGCGCGCAGCCGCTGGCCGCATCGCTGGCCGGCGCCTGTTCGCTGAATATCGAATGCCAGCAATCGCACATCGACATGCGCCTGCGCACACGTTATGTCGATGAACAGGCGACCGACCTCGACGACGCGCTTGCCCGCATCGAACAATACTGCGCCGCGGGCGAAGCCAAATCCATCGCGCTGCTGGGCAACGCCGCCGAAATCCTGCCCGAACTCGTGCGTCGCGGCGTGCGCCCGGATGCAGTGACCGATCAGACCTCCGCACACGACCCGCTGCACGGTTATCTGCCCGCCGGCTGGACACTGGAACAGTGGTTCGACAAACAGCTCACTGCACCACATGAAGTGGTGGACGCAGCCAAGCATTCGATGCGCACCCATGTCGAAGCGATGCTGCATTTTGAGCGCATGGGCATCCCCACCTTCGACTACGGCAACAACATCCGCCAGATGGCGCTGGAAGTCGGCTGCAAAGACGCCTTCGAATTCCCCGGCTTCGTGCCCGCCTACGTGCGGCCGCTGTTTTGCCGCGGCATCGGCCCGTTCCGCTGGGTCGCACTCAGCGGCGATCCGGACGACATCGCGAAAACCGACGCGAAGGTCAAAGAACTCATCCCCGACGACAAACACCTGCATCGCTGGCTCGACATGGCCCGTGAACGCATCGCCTTCCAGGGCCTGCCCGCACGCATCTGCTGGGTCGGCCTGGGCCTACGCGACAAACTCGGGCTTGCGTTCAACGAGATGGTGCGTAACGGCGAACTCAAGGCGCCGATCGTCATCGGCCGCGATCATCTCGATTCCGGAAGCGTCGCCTCGCCGAATCGCGAGACGGAATCGATGATGGACGGCAGCGATGCTGTCAGCGATTGGCCGCTGTTAAACGCGATGTTGAACGTGGCCGGCGGTGCCACGTGGGTATCACTGCACCACGGCGGCGGCGTGGGGATGGGCTTCTCGCAGCACAGCGGCGTGGTGATTGTCTGCGATGGATCGGTTGAAGCGGACAAGCGCATTGCGCGGGTGCTTTGGAATGACCCGGGGACAGGGGTGATGCGGCATGCGGATGCGGGGTATGAGGTGGCGAAGGCTTGTGCGAGGGAGATGGGGTTGAAGTTGCCGATGGGGTGAGAGGTGTGATGTTGTAGGCTGGGGCGTTGGCCTAGCCATGAGTGTGGTCATGTGATGATGCTGGGTTGATGACTCAGTCTACGGGACTAATTTCGTTTTCTTCGGAATGAAACATGGACAAATCACTCATAGAGAAATTACTTGCCACTGTTCCGGGGGCTAAGCGCGCTGCGCAAGGAGTAATATTCCCCGTAGACGATGGGACTTTCTTTCATATTCTTAATGCCCACGATGCGAAGACGCTTGACGGGCTAACTCAAGACGAACAGTTCTTCATGGCGTTTTGTGCAAAGAAAGAAATTTTTCGACTGAGAGAGCTTCGTGGGGCACATGATTATTTGCTTCGCCTTAGCAGGCTGCTGAAATACCTACCGTTTCAAAGTGTTCGCCCTTCACTTCGCGGCTTGAATTCATGCATTCCCAGCCGCGAGAGCGAAAGTGATCATTTTTTAGCCAGAAACCAACGCTTTTCGAGTGATTCCTTCCGCA
>JANOKD010000015.1:0-11048 GCA_031419075.1 Lysobacterales bacterium | reverse complement strand
GCGGTTGGCCTTGTCGAAGCTCGACTTGAAGATGAAGGGAATGCCAAGCGCGGAGGTGATTTCCTTCAGCTGGCCGGCGACATCGAGCTGCAGCTGCTCGGATTCAATCACGCAGGGGCCGGCGATCAGGAAGAACGGGTGGTCGAGGCCAACGTCGAAACCGCAGAGTTTCATAAAAAGCTCCTCATAGGACGCGCTTCAGCCCCGATCTTTTCGTTAAGTATGCTCGGGGCTGAAGCCCCTCCTGCATGTACAAACTTCACGCGTTCGCCTCCTTCAGCAACTTGCCGCCGGCCTGGGCTTCATTCGCTTTATATTCGCGCGCGGCGCGGATGAAGCCGATGAACAGCGGATGGCCGTGACGCGGCGTGGACAGGAATTCCGGATGCGCCTGACAGGCGAGAAACCAAGGATGCTGCGCCTGCGGAAGCTCGATCATTTCGACCAGCAAATCATCCATCGACTTCGCCGAAATCACCAGACCGGCATCTTCCAGCTGGGTGCGGTAACGATTGTTGAATTCGTAGCGATGGCGATGACGCTCACCCACCACATCCTTGCCGTACATGCGGTGCGCCAATGTGCCAGGCTTGATCCGCTGTTCCTGCAGGCCCAGACGCATGGTGCCGCCGAGGTCGCTCCTTTCGCTGCGGCGCTCGACTTCACCAGTCGCGGTGCGCCATTCGGTGATCAGACCGATCACCGGATGCGGGCTTTGGCGGTCATTCTCGGTGCTGTTGGCGTCGGCCAGATGCAGCACGTTGCGGGCGTAGTCAACCACAGCCGCCTGCATGCCGTAACAGATGCCGAAATACGGAATGCGCTGCTCGCGCGCGTACTGCGCGGTGAACACCTTGCCTTCAAAACCGCGGTCGCCGAATCCGCCCGGCACCAGAATGCCGTCGACATCGCCGATCACAGTTGCGGCACCATCACGCTCGATGTCCTCGGATTCCAGCCATTTCAGCGTGACCCGGCTGCGCTGGCGGATGCCGCCGTGCTTCAGCGCTTCCGCTACCGATTTGTAGGCGTCTTTGTGATCGACATACTTGCCGACCACCGCAATCGTGACCTCGTCGACCGGATGCTCGGAAGCATCAACGACAGCCAACCATTCGGACAGGTCGGCGGTCGGCGCGGCCTTGCTCTGCAGGCGCAGATGTTCAACCACAATCTGATCGAGCTGCTGGGTATGCAGCCACATCGGAATTTTGTAGATGTTGTCCAGATCGACCGCCGAGATCACCGACCGTTCGGGCACGTTGGTAAACAGTGCGATCTTACGGCGCTCGCCGTCCGGAAGCGGCTGTTCGCTGCGGCACAGCAGCACGTCGGGCTGGATGCCGATGGAGCGCAGCTCCTTCACCGAGTGCTGGGTGGGCTTGGTCTTCAGCTCACCGGCGGCGGCGATGTACGGCACCAGGGTGAGATGCATGAACATCGCCTGGTCGGCGCCGCGCTCGGTGCGGATCTGGCGGATCGCTTCGAGGAACGGCAGCGATTCGATGTCGCCGACGGTGCCGCCAATTTCGACCAAAGCCACGTCGAAACCTTCGGTGGCGGCGTCGATACACCGCTTGATCTCGTCGGTGATGTGCGGGATGACCTGCACGGTGGCGCCGAGGTAGTCGCCGCGGCGCTCCTGGCGGATCACCGCCTCGTAGATCTTGCCGGTGGTGATGGAATTCTTGCCGGACAAACGAGTGTTGACGTAGCGCTCGTAGTGGCCAAGGTCGAGGTCGGTCTCGGCGCCGTCGTCGGTGACATACACCTCACCGTGCTGAAACGGGCTCATGGTGCCGGGATCGACGTTGATGTACGGGTCGAGCTTCATCATCGTCACCCGCAGTCCGCGGGCTTCGAGAATCGCGGCAAGCGAGGCGGCGGCAATCCCTTTGCCGAGTGAAGACACCACGCCGCCGGTAACGAAGACGAGGGGTGTGGCGGATCGGGGGGAGGTCATGGCGTCAGCGGGTCGCTGGAAAGCGATAGTTTACCGGGATGCGGCGGGTGAGGCGACAGATTCATCGTCGCAGGCTGGTGTTCTGCATATGAAAACGCCCGGGCAGAACCCGGGCGTCGATCATGGGCGGGAGACGGGAAGCCTCAGATGTCTTCCTCTTCCTCAAGCTCGCGGTCGGTGGTTTTGCCATCTTTGGACTGATCGCGCTTGGGCTTGCGGGCCTCGGCCTTGCGTGCGGCTTCGTCTGCATCGGCCTGACGACGCTTTTCAGCCTCGGCTTTGGTCTTGTCGGCGTCTTCTGCCGATTGCTGCGCGGTATCGGTCTGCGACTGGGCAGCGGCCGTGGCAGCCAGCGCCAACCCTGCGACCGTCAACAGAGACAGTGCGAATGCGAAACGGCGGGAGATCATCATGATGTCAACTGTGTTCGCTGACGCCGGACATCGGCGGGGTCTGCTGCGAGCCCGCGCAACATAACGCCGGGCGGCCTGCTGTGCCGTGAATACACCATCGAAAGCTTGCACCATCGAAAACCGACCCGGCAAGGACCCGAGCCTGAACAGCTTGACCCCCGACGGTCGTCCCGCCAAGCTCGCCGACCTCGGGCT
This sequence comes from Lysobacterales bacterium, assembly GCA_031419075.1. Lineage (GTDB taxonomy): Bacteria > Pseudomonadota > Gammaproteobacteria > Xanthomonadales > Xanthomonadaceae > Lysobacter_I. Next base: position 8,477 of record JANOKD010000015.1, on the reverse strand, counting down.
TCCTGCTTCCCGCCCTCTCCAAACGGTTCCGCAATCGCAATGAACACCCGCTACAACGCAGCAGACATCGAAGTCCTCTCCGGCCTTGATCCGGTCAAACGCCGCCCGGGGATGTACACCGACACCACGCGCCCGAATCATCTGGCCCAGGAAGTGATCGACAACGCGGTCGATGAAGCGCTCGCCGGCCACGCGCGCAGCATCGAGGTGGTAATGCACACCGACGGCAGCTGCGAAGTGTCCGACGACGGCCGCGGAATGCCGGTGGACATGCATCCGGAGGAAAAGATTCCCGGGGTCGAGCTGATCCTCACGCGGCTGCACGCGGGCGGCAAGTTCAGCAACAAAAACTACACCTTCAGCGGCGGCCTGCACGGCGTCGGCGTCAGCGTGGTCAACGCGCTGTCGAAGCAGGTCGAACTGTTCATCAAGCGCGACGGCAACGAGTACCGCATGGCATTCCGCGACGGCGACCGCGCGTCAGATCTCGACATTGTTGGCAGCGTCGGCAAAAAGAACACCGGCACGCGATTGAGATTCTGGCCCGACCCGAAATACTTCGACACCGCCAAGTTCAATCTGCGCCATCTGCGCCACGTGCTGCGCGCGAAGGCAGTGCTGTGCCCGGGCCTGACGGTGAGCCTGCTGGATGTGGCCACCGGCGAAAAAGACAAGTGGTTTTACGAAGACGGCCTGCGTGATTATCTGAAGAGCGCGCTTTCAATAGACGCGTCCGGCGCGAGCGAAGCGCTGCCGCAGGAGCTGTTTGTCGGCCAGCTGAAGAAAGATTCCGAGATTGTCGACTGGGCCGCAGCCTGGATTCCCGAGGGCGATCTGGTGCAGGAAAGCTATGTCAACCTGATTCCCACCGCGCAGCACGGCACCCACGTCAACGGTCTGCGCACCGGTTTCACCGATGCGCTGCGGGAATTCTGCGACTTTCGCAATCTGCTGCCGCGCGGCGTAAAGCTGGCGCCGGAAGATGTGTGGGACCGCGTCGCCTTCGTGCTGAGCGTGAAGATGACCGACCCGCAGTTCAGCGGCCAGACCAAAGAACGACTGTCGTCGCGGCAAGCGGCCGGGTTTGTGGAGGGTGCGGCGCACGATGCCTTTTCGCTGTGGCTGAACACACACACTGAACTGGGCGAAAAAATCGCGCAGCTCGCCATCGATCGCGCCGCCGCGCGGCTGAAAACCGAAAAACAGATCGTCCGCAAGAAAGTCACACAGGGCCCTGCCCTACCCGGAAAGTTGGCCGACTGCATCAGTCAGGATCTGTCGCGCACAGAATTATTCCTGGTCGAAGGCGATTCCGCCGGCGGCTCGGCACGACAGGCGCGCGACAAGGATTTTCAGGCGATTCTTCCGCTGCGCGGCAAGATTCTCAATACGTGGGAAGTCGCCTCCGGCAGCGTGCTCGCTTCGCAGGAAGTGCATGACCTCGCGGTCGCGATCGGCTGCGACCCGGGCAAGGACGACATCAGCGGTCTGCGCTACGGCAAAGTGGTGATTCTGGCCGACGCCGACTCCGACGGCCTGCATATCGCGACGCTGCTTTCGGCGCTGTTTCTGAAGCACTTCCCCGCGCTGGTGATCGCCGGCAATATCTTCGTGGCGATGCCGCCGCTGTTCCGCGTCGACGTAGGCAAGCAGGTGTTTTACGCGCTGGACGAGGAAGAGAAGCGGATCCTGCTGGAAAAGATCGAGCGCGAAAAAGCCGCAAACACCAAAGGCTTCGGCGGCACGATCAATGTCACCCGCTTCAAGGGTCTGGGCGAAATGAATCCGCAGCAGCTGCGCGAATCGGCGATCCATCCGGACACCCGCCGGCTGGTGCAGCTCACCGTCGACGGCGGCCCCGAAACCCATGCGCTGATGGACATGCTGCTGGCGAAGAAGCGCGCTTCGGATCGCAAAATCTGGTTGGAAACCAAGGGCGATCTGGCAACGCTTGAGGTCTGATCGGCTATTCACTCTCACCTGCCGTGGCGACGGCGCATACACAACCGCAACGGAATTGACTGCTCAGCGCGGTTGGAAACAAAGGGCGATCTGGCGACATTGGAAGTTTGAATAGAAAACCGCGTAGGAGGGCCTTCAGGCCCGAGCTCTTTTTGTTTTGCTCGTCATCCCCACGAAGGCGGAGATGACGAGCAATCAAACAGGCATTGTTCGTGAGTCAGGCACACCATCACGTGTGCTGAAAGCTTGAGGGCATGGGTTCCCGCCTTCGCGGGAATGACGAGCGATCAAGCAGGCGTTTGTCCATCAACCCATGCGCATGATGGCATCGGAAAAAATGAAAAGCCCTTGGATGCCAGGTCACCCCCGAACTGTGCGAAAGAGATCGGGCCTGAAGGCCCTCCTACGGATTTACACCGCCGCCACGTACAGCTGCGCATACAGCGGATGATCCACTTCACCCAACAGCTTCAGTCGCTGCGCTTCGGGCAGTTCGCCAGCGAGGCGCTCGAACGTATCCAGCGGCGACAGCGATGCGGCGAGTATCGAGGCTGCCATCGGTTCGGCGGCCTCCCAGTCGGCTGACATGCGCGCAAGATCTGCTGCGTCTTCGCGACTCAACAGATCGTGAACCACCACTACGCGGTCGCGGACACGCTCCCATTCGCGCGCATCGACCTGCCCGGACTGCAGAAAACGGTCGATGATCGCCTGCTGCAGTGCGGCCAAACGGTTGCTGCGCTCCATTTCGACCGCCCACTGCATCTGCTTGTCGTCGAGCTCCAGTACCGGAGTGCCGGTCGCTTCGGAAACGCGCGCGCCGACGCGCCGCATCTTGTCGGCGTCCGGGATGTTCTTGGTCAGGATGTGATCGATCGACCGCGCATACAGCTCGGTGAAGACCGGCAAAAAATTGCCGGCATCGACGATCATGACGTTGCCGGTGAGCGGCTGTTCGCGCAGCACATCCAGCGCGACCTGCGGTGTGATCACAGGGTCGGCGATGCAGGCACTGCCGTGGGGAATGTTTTCCGGGTCGTGAATGGGGTTGCTGCTGACCGTACAGGTGCTGTGATCGCCATAAACGCGCACCAGATCGAAAAAAGCAGGTATCTGCCCGTGATCGTAGACCGCAGCGGCAACGCCATCCTGCGGATGAGTGCCCGTCCACAGCTGCATGGTCGGCATCTCCGGCACCGAAAAACGGCCCACTTCATCAAAGCCCAGCGCCAACAGCTGATCGACCAGACCGGCGGTGTTGGGCTGCTGCCAGTCCTGCCTGACCGGCAACAGCGTGATACGCGCGGCGATCCCGGGGCTCTGCGCCAGATTGCCCATCGCGGCGATCTTCCGCGCCAGCCACCACGGCAGCGCGAAGCGCAACAACAGCCACAGCAGTACCACCATGCCCGCTAGGGTCGCGATGATGACGATCAGGATCTGCAGCACGGTCATTCCCATTCCTCTACCTGACGGAGGACGCCGGTATTCGTGAAGTGTACGGAATTCGAGGCGGCGATCGTCCCCGGCTCGAAATGCCACATGGCGACCTGCAACGGCAGAAACCGCCATTGACCCGCTGAATCGCGCTGTTTTTTGCGTATCTGCATCACGCTATCCAGACAGGGAAATCGCTGTGAATGCATGGCATGGTCTCTGCTTTGGGCTTGGTTGTCCCATAGTTTTGCGCCCACATCCCGCATGGATGGGTACGCACAACACCCTTCATACACTCGACCCAAGGAACGCCATGATGCTGAAAATCCGCAAAACCCTCGGCGCAGCCGGCCTGCTCTGCCTGGCCATGACCGCCGCAATGCCCGCACTGGCCGAATCCGATTTCCAGACCGGTGCCGGCACGCTGAACGCCAATGCACGCCTCGACTTCCGGGTGGTGATTCCGAAGTTCATCCGTTTCCAGGTCGGCAGCGCGGGCGCCACGATCGACCTCGTCGAATTCACGGTCCCGGCCGCCAACGTCGGCGACGGCACCGATATCGCCCGCACCAACGGCGGCGCCGTGCCGGTGCTGCTGCAGAGCAACAGCGGCAATGTTTCGCTGACCGGCACCACGCTCGGCCAGCTCAACAACGGCGCCGGCGAGAACATCTCGTTCGCAGAAATCCTGTCGACCAGCTCCGATCCGAACCTCAACGTCCCGACGCTCATCGATGGCGGCACCAGCGCTGCAGTCACGGTGACGCCGAATGTCGGCACACGTGTGATCAATCGCACCGCCAACTGGTCGTTCGCGTACAGCAACAGCAACTTCGTCGCCGCCGGCAGCTACGGCGGCGTGAACGTCAACAATGGCCGCGTGACCTACACTGCCTCGCTGCCGTAATCGATCGCCGCTTCGGATCAGTGTGTTCACGAGGGGCTGTCCATCGCGGCAGCCCCTTGGTTCGAGAGGACTACGCCATGGAATTGCGTCTCCCTTGTTTATCGATCGCCCACGTCGCTGCGTTGGGCCTGGTGCTGCCTGTATTGGCGTGGGCCAGCATCGGTGATGCGCGGGCATTTACCGTCACCATCGCGACCGGCACCAAAGCGGCATATCTACGCGTCGGCGACGGCACCATCGGCGGCGGCAATTACAACGCTGGCGGCACGCCCGCAGCCAACACCACGGTGAATCTGGTCAGCGTGACCGTGCCCGCGGCGGTCGTCGGCAACACCGTCGACCAGACGATGACCGGCAGCGGCCGACTCACCAGCGACTTCGACGGCTTTGCGTTCTGCGGCGCGGGGCAGGTGTACATCAGCACGTTTTTTCGCCTGCCGACCACGGCCAACCAGAGCGCGACGCTGCGCGTGACCTCGCCCACCACGTTGACCAGCGCTGGCGGCGACACTATTCCGATCAGCCAGATCAGTTGGACCAGCAGCGGCAATGGCGACACCGGCGCGCAGCCGATCCCGGCGGGCACCTTCACCGGCGGCACGCAAACGCTGGCAACGCTGCTGCGCAACGTCTGGAACGAGAGCTGCCACACCTTCCGCTACGGCAATGACGCAATCGTCGCTGCGGGCACCTACAACGCGCGCGTCACCTACACCCTGGCCACGCCATGATTCTCTACAGCGTGATGCGAAACATGTTGCTGCTGCTCATCTCAATGCTGTGGGCGTTTCCTATCGCTGCGCAGACCTATCCAGTCGACGACAGCGCCAGCCAGGTGCTGGAAGCCGGCCCGATCAAGATGCGCTGGGACACGCTGGTGCCGCAGCCCGGACAGGCGTCCACCATGACCGGCCAAGTCGTGGTGCTGGTGCGGCTGGATGTCGCCCAATGGCGCGGACGCCGCGCACGGATTTATCAGACGCTCCCTTCGCTTCCGATCGGGCCGGTCGATGTCCGCTGGACCGCCAATGGGCCGCTGCTGCCCGGCACGCTGCGCAACGGCGGGCGCACGCTGGTCTATGCAGGGCCAATCCAGTCCGACCGGCTTGAAGACACGTTCCGCATGACCATCCAGGCCGACGGCAACCGGGTGCTGCGGCCGCAGGATCTGACGTTCGCATTCGAGATTGAATTGGAGTCTCCGTAATGACATCCGCCCGCCTGCGCTGTGTGCTCGCGCTGACCGCACTCTCATGGATATCCACTGCGTCCGCTCAGGAATTCGCCGTGGTGGTCACGCCGCCGCGCTTCGAAGACCGCGCCAAGGCCGGCACGATCTACCGCAACATCATCGAGATCAACAACACGTCGGCCAAGGCCGCACGCTACACCGTACAAACCGCGGACTGGACGCTTGATGCGCAGGGCGCACCGCTGTTTTCGCAGGCGCTGTCGCAGGACAGCTGCCGGCCTTGGGTCGGTGTCGAAGCCGGTGAGATTTCGGTGAAGGCGAACGGCAAGCGCCGCTATCGGTTTGAAGTTGCGATCCCGGCGGGCGCGCCGCGCGGCGAATGCCGGTTCGCGATCATGATCGAAGGCGAACCACAGCCGCCGCGCGGCAATGTGCCGCTGCCGGTGAGCGGCCGGATCGGCGTGATTGTCTATCTTTCAATCGGCGATGCCGCACCGAAACTCGAAGTCCTCGAAACCCGCAGCGCAAACATCCAAGGGCAAACGCTGCCGGTGCTGCGGGTGCGCAATCTCGGCGACATGCACGGCAGGCTCGATGGTTATCTCGCCGGCGTTGACGCCAAAGGCACACGCATCGTGCTGGTGCCCGATAACAGCCCGATTCTGGTCGGTGCGACCCGCGATATTCCGCTGTATCCGCAGGTGGAGGACAACAGCCCGAAGGCGCCCGCCATCGTCTATCCGCTGCGGATCAAAGGCCGGCTCGATTCGGGCAGCCAACGTCTGGATATCGAGACCACATTGAATCGATGAGCAGGATGCGGGCGTCGTCCAATCGTTTCGCGGCGGCGCCAAGCGTGTTGGCGCTGGCATTGTTGCTGGCGCTGACGCCGCGACAGAGTCTGGGCGCAGACTCCTCCCGCACCGACACCAACGACGTCACTGTTTACGATCCCTTCGCGCAGCTCGACGCTGCATTCGGCACACAGCTTGGCGCAGTGCATGAGACCTCTGAAACAACCGACACACCCTATCGCGACCGGATCATCGCGCCCGAAAGACTGGCTGCGCTGCCGGTGGATGACGACGACGACAGCTTCTCCGGCACCCCGCGTGCGGTGCACGTCGAACTGATCGCACATCGCACCCGTTTCGCGGGCGAACGCAGCGTCGAACTCGGCGTCGGGTTTGGAGGATTCTGGGACACCGATCAACTCGGCACACTGTCCGCAGAGGCGCTGCTGTTCCGCACTGATCGCGAACGCGATGGCGGCGCACGTGTGCGCGGCAGCGCCACGCTATGGCAGCGTGGCCTGCAGATGCCGGGCGGTTGGTCGGTCAACAACGGGCTTGGTGTGCTGAACACGCCCATGCCGGGACTGCTGCGCGAGCAATATCGATTTTTTCTGCCCAGCGTGCCGATGATCGGCGCCAGCAGCGAGTGGCAGCAGCGCATACGCGGTCTGCAGATACAGGCTGCCATCGGCCGTGGCGGCAGCTACGACGGTGCGCGGTTGAGCGGTTTCAAAGCGGGCGACGGTTCGGTGGCGACGGTGGGCGCGCAGTGGGGATGGTCGAAGCAGTGGACCGGTGCGGCATCGCTGCTGATCACCGACGGCCGCATCGTGCCGGACAATCAGGGGCTGCCCGCATTCCAGAACGGCCGCACGCGCGCGCTGCTGTTCGGCAACCGTTGGCAGGGCGCACGCGACAGCATTGCAGTGAATCTGCAGACCAGCGACACCGACGCTGCACAGGCGTCAGGGCTGTGGTTCGACGCACGCGCCGACCGCGGCCGCTTCACTCATCGCTACGGCGCGTTTTATCTCGAACCAGAGCTGGCGTGGGGCGCGTGGCCGATCAACAACGATGTGCGCGGCGGCTATTACCGCCTGGATTTCAACCGTGCGCGCTGGAGCTGGAACACTGGCATTGATCGCATCGACTCGATTTCCGGCAGTGGTTTCGACGGCTGGTACGGGAACAGTTTTCTGCGCTATCAGGCCAGTGCCCGCCTCAGCTACGGCGGCGGATTTTCCGCGCGCGACAGCAGCAGCACGGTCGACGACGGCGCACAGGCCTTACAGCTGTTTATGGATACGCAATCGCGCTGGGGGCAGACCCGGCTGCAGTACGACCGTGCGCACGACGCGCGCAGCGCCGACAGCTGGCAGTTCGTCGTCGATCAGTCGCTGCGTATGCGCGAAGGATCGCGGCTGTCGGTATCGGCGGGCATCGGCGAACTCGCCAACGGCCAGTCTGAAACCAGCCGCACGATGACGGTGGCAACGTACGGCGGCTTCGATCTGACCGACGATCTTTCGCTCGACGGCACGATCCGCTGGAGCAGCAGTCAGGGCGATGATGCATCGCACGGACTCGACCTGAATCTCGGCTGGCGCTGGCGCATCGCGTCGCACTGGACGCTGCTGGGCAATCTCAGCGAAAGCCGCGGATCGCGCCGATCACCCTTCGCGCTGGATCCATTGACCAACCAACCCGTATCCGGAACGCTGCCGCAGGATCGCTCGGTCTACGTCAGTCTGCGCTACGACTACAGCGCAGGGCGCGCGCGGGCTGTGCTCGGCGGGCCGCCCAACGCAGCAACCGGACGCATCGCCGGCAGCGTATTTCTCGACGACAACGGCGACGGCGTGCGTTCGGCGTCCGAGCTGCCGGTCGCGAACATCACCATAACGCTCGACGACCGCTACAGCGTCCGCACCGACGATCAGGGCCGATTCGTGTTCGAGCGCGTCGCCGTCGGCACGCACGCGCTGGAAGCCATTCCGGACAACCTGCCGCTGCCGTGGTCGATCAACGATGCGCGCGGACGCCAGCAGGTGCAGGTCGATGTGCGCGGCGAAGCCATCATCGATATCGGCGCACAGCGACCGCGTTGACCGCGCATCGGTAGCGCGGCGGTAGAGCGGACTTCAGTCCGCTGTTGCGTCGCAGGAAAGCCAGCAGCGGACTGAAG
>JANOKD010000014.1:0-52637 GCA_031419075.1 Lysobacterales bacterium | reverse complement strand
CGTCGTTTGTCAGGTCGATCTGCCAGACCTGGGTAGTGCGCCCGATATGCACCGGTCGCGTGACGCCGGTGACCCAGCCGCTGGTGGCCCCCTTGATATGGTTGGCATTGATATCCAGCCCTACCGCGCGGTAGTCCGGCGGGGAGGAGTAGGCGGCACCACAGGAGCCCAGCGTCTCGGCGAGCACGACCGATACGCCGCCGTGCAGCAGGCCATAGGGTTGGCGGGTGCGGGCGTCCACCGGCATGGTGGCGCGCACGAAGTCGGGGCCGATCTCGGTGAACATGATCCCCAGCGGCGCCATTGCGGTGTCGCGGGAAAGCGCGTTGAGGTCGTCGAGACTGCGGGTGCCGCGAAACAGGCGCGGCGCTGAGGATTCGGGTGTGGTCACGGCATCAGAATACCCGAGCCGGCTGAAGGCGGCCCGGCCGCAGGCGCATGGGAGAGAGACATGCGCGCTGCGGCCGGGGCTCCGGGGGCACGATCGACACTTTGGATCGATGGTTCAGCGGCAGTGGAAACGCGCCTGGCCCCAATCGCTGGTGTAACGCTTGTCCAGCGCGTAACCGCTGCTGGTGCCGTAGCCGACGCCGAAATCGCGTTGGCGATAACGGCTGGGCGCTTGGCTGAATTGGGAGCTGGACGCGACGCATTGCGGCACGGTGACCGGCGTACGCGGAGCGAGCGGGGCGTGGAGCGATGTGACGTTCATAACAATATCCTGGGAAAGGTCTGCGGGGGCTGGAGGAACAGGCATTGAGAAACAGGTGTTGCGGGTGGCCGAGGAACCAATGACCGTCTCAGGCGCAGCGGAAGCGGATCTGACCCCAATCGGTGGTGTAGCGCTTGTCGGTGCCGTAGCCGCTGCTGCTGCCGTAACCAATCCCGAAGCTGGGGGTGCGGTAGCTGTGTCGGGCTTTGGCAACGAAAGCGACCACGTTCTCGTTGCTGCGGACGTTGGATTCGGTGGTGTGGGTCTTGGTGTTCATGGCGGGCTCCGGTGTGTTTGTGATTTGGTGTGTTGGTAAAGTACAACACCTACAAACTAATGCAACCATGCCGGAAGTCACCCCATTCCAAGGTCGAATGCAACACATTGATTTAATTATTTTTTATAATTTTATAAGCCGACGAACGGTAGCAAAACTGGTCGTTTACCCGCCATCACATGTCCCCGTCCGCGTCGCTGCAAGGGATTGAAACGTGATCAGCGTGGGTGCCCGCCGCGGGCATGAGTGCGTTCATAGGGTGCCGCCTATGGCGCACCGTGGCTGGTCCGCTGCAAAAAAACAGGTGCGCCGAAGGCACACCCTATGAGGCGCTAACGCATACCGCGAATGAGTGCCCTGCTAAACCGTTCATAGGGTGCTGCCTGTGGCGCACCGTGCTGGGTCCACTGCGAAAAACAGGTCCGCCGAAGGCACACCCTATGCGCTTCAACGCAAGCCGCAGCCGGTCACAAGATCGGCGCGAGGCCGGCGCCGAAGGCGGTGAAGATCCGGGTCAAGGGGCGGATCACCGGGGCCACTTCCGGGAAATCTCCCACCGGCTCATAGCAGCGGCGGAAGTCCGGATCGCGCGGGGAGATCGGCGTTGGGCAATCGGGGCCCGGCGTGAACTCGTAGCTGGTGGCGTAGCGCACCGGCCAGAAATCGAACAGCGGAAGCAGCTCCGACACTTTCGCCAGCGAGTACTCCAGCCCCGAGAACACCGGCGGTTTGTCGCGACGCGCGATCATCCATGCGTTCGCCGGCAGGGTGTCGCGCTCAATACTGGTCGCCAGGACCTGCGCGAACACCGGGTCATCGATCACCACCACCGACTCGGTGTTGTAGTTCTCGCCGCGCGGGTCGAAGTTGTGGGTGCCGATCACCGCGACCCGGTCGTCGATCACCAGCGATTTTGCGTGCAGACCAAAGCGCACGCCGCCGCGCTTGAGCGGGACTTGCTCGTTGGCGCCGCGCTTGGAGTAGCGCAGCGCGGAGTATTCGCGCGCCAGCGGCGTTGGCCGGTCCGGCGAGCGGCTGCCGCCTGCGCCGCTGGAAGCGATGCCGCCGGAACCAATGCTGCTAGACCCCACGCCACTCGAACCCATGACGCCCGAACCCGGACCGAAAGCGCCCGAGCCCAGCACCACGGCGGTGCCGTCCTCACGCCACTCCACGCCGACGGTGCCGGTGGCTTCCACGTCGATCGGCGCGTCCTGCGGGAACGGTTTGAATTCGTAGATCTCGAATTTGAAGTCGCGCAGATAACGACGCTTGTATTTGTACGACAGCGCGTAGGGAATGAACGCATCGGTGGCGGCGAGGCTATTGGTGGACACGATCACGCGCGGCGGCGATTCACGCCGCTGCAGCTCGGTGAACAAATCCTGCGCCGGTTTCGACAGCACCAGATACGGCGTCTGCAGCATCACCCGCGTCTCGGCCGAGAGAATCAACTCGCGCAGCAGCTGCGACGGGGTTTCGGTAATCGGAAATGACCCCTCATGCTTCCCCGGCGGGTCGCCGATATAGCGCAGGCTGCGCACCGGGATGGCCGCATCCACCAAACGGCTGCGCACCAGTGCGGCATCGTCGGCATCGCGACTCATCAATTCGATGCGCCGCGGCTGTTCGGGCGCGGGGTGATCCATTTCAGGCACGCCCTGACGCAACACCAGTCGCCCCACATCCACCAGACGCATGGGCGGCGTACTCAGCGGAGCGTTCCAGAACGCGTCGAAATTCACAGCCATTTCACCGATCGCCGGGCCGGCGACAAGAATGTCGCGGTCGCGGAAGTTGTAGCGCTCGTCCCAATCGTAATAATCGTTCTGATAATTGCGCCCGCCGGTGATCGCCACCCGCCCGTCCACCACAATCAGCTTGTTGTGCATCCGCTGGTTGAGCCGGCGCCAGCAGCACGCCGAGGCCAGTGCGTACATGGGGTAATTGATGCGCGAACGACCCAGCACCGGGTTGTAGAGACGCACATCGAAATTCACGTGCGCGCCGGCCAGCGCCGCCAGCGTATCGACCTTGCGCAGCGCTGCGAGCTGATCGATCAGCAGCCGCACCTTCACTCCTCGACGCGCGGCGGTCAGCAGTTCGTCCAATACCAGGTGTCCGGCATCGTCTTCGTCGAAAATGTAAGTCTGCACATCGATACTGCGGGTGGCGCCGCGAATCATATCCAGCCGCGCCAGCAGCGCGTCTTGGCCGTAGTCGAGCATCAAGGCGTAGTGCCGGGGCGCCGGCCTGTTTACAGAAGTGTTCGCAGCAGTGTTTGCAGCAGTGTCCGCAGCGATGTCCACGCTATCGCGGGCCGGCAATGGATCCGCGACGGCGGCTGGGCCTTCGCCGACGGCGCGCTGGCCCAGCACAAGCAGCGGCGACGGCCGCGCGCAGGCGTCATCTCGGCCGCAGGTGTTTTCAGTGCTGCGCGCGGCGGCGATCAGCGCATCCACCCGCACCTGATCCTTCGCAGACAAGCTTACGCAGGCGGCTTGGGTCAGCGCACACAGTGCGAACAGCAGCACGTGCAGCGCTTTCATTCGGCGTCCTCACGGACCCGCAGCCGCAGCGTGAAGCGCACGCTGTCAGAGACAGCCAACACCCAGCGGTCCACGCCGTAATCGGTGCGACGCACGCTGCCGTTGGCGACCACATCGCAGTCGCGGGCGGGGCGCGCACAGGCGCTGGGCTCAACGGTGAAGGTCTCGCGTCGCGCCACGTTGCGGATGGTCAATTGGCCAGCGAGCTTGCCGCCGTCCACGAGCAGCGGGGACGTATACGGCTCGGACACGAATTCGACCTCGGGAAAGCGGTCGACCTCAAAAAAACCTCGGCCGCGGGTCATGCCGGTGTAGTTGGGATAGCCGACGATCTCGACATCCTTCGACGACATCCGCAGGCGTACCCGGTAACGGCCGTCGTCGAGGGTTTCGATATCACCGCTGTAGCGCGGGAAACGCCCCTGCAGCACCTGACCCCAGCGCGTCTTCAGGGTGAAACCGATCCTGGTGTGCTGCGGGTCGATCTCGGCGGCGTGCGCGCCGACGCTGGTCGCCGCAGCCAGCGCACAGACCAACAGGGAAATGGAGGCTGTCGCGAAACTCACGGCCACCAGAATGCGGAAAGACTGGCGACGCCCGGCTCTACCGTGGCATCCAGCGGGAAGTTCAGCACCACGACGCTGCCCGGCGGCATGCCGCGATAATCACCGGACTGACCGCTGTGCATCAGCGCGGCCAGTCGCTCCAGACCGGGGTTGTGGCCGACCAGCATCAGCCGCTCGACTTCGCGATGCTCATCCACCAGCTCCGCCAGCGTGCCCGGCGTCGCTTCGTAGATGCTATCGATCAGGCGTTGTTCGACAAAACCAATCCCGCCCAGCACCGCCTCCAGCGTCTCGCGGGTGCGCCGCGCGGGCGAGCACAGCACGCGGTCCGGCGTCAGCGCCTGTTCGGCCAGCCAGCGCCCGGCGGCTTCGGCTTCAGCCAGACCCTCCGCTGACAGCGCGCGGTCGAGATCGGATTGACCGTCGCTGACGGGTTCGGCATGGGCATGGCGGAGCAGGATGAGGGTTCGCATGTGCGCGTTGATCTTCGGCTCAAGGGATGTCTGCAGCTTAACGCGAACGGCTGGAGTTCGGGATTCGGGAAGAGCCTGTCATCTCTCCTGTAGGAGCGAAGCAAGTCGCGACCGCCTGCCGAAAGGAGGTCGCCTGCCCATCGCGACTTCCGTCGCTCCTCCAAAAGCGGATCACGCATCATTCAACCCGTCGTCTCGGGCAGCCGCCGCAGCGCATCACGGAAAAACAGCCGGTCAGCCGGCGTCAACTCGCGCAGGCGTCGACGCAGGCGCGCGGCGGCTTCGGCGCTGCGCTGCGCATTGCCTTCGTGGGCTTCGTACCACGCCACTTCCAGCAAAATGTTGGCGCGCTGCAGTGCATCCAGCTGCACCCGACCCGCGTCAATGTCCGCCTGCATCGCCGATGCGAGTCCAAGCCAGCTTGGCCATTCCGTCGACAGCGTGACTGGCGCGATCAACGCAAGGAATTCCGCCGGCGCAATCACCGGCCAGCGCCTGAACACTTCGACACGCGGATGCGCAATATCGCCGCCACCACCACGCACCATGCGCAGCAGATAAATGAGATTCCAGCAGCCGCCGCCCACGCCGTGGCGCTCGCTGAGCCACGCGGCCAGCGCGATCCAGGTCAACGCGCTCGCTATCAAAGTGCCGCCGTCGTCGCTGGGTACGTCCAGGCCGCAGCGCTGGAACAGCCACAGCGACCAGCCCAGATTGCTCGCGGTCGACGCTGCGGCATCGAACAACTCCGCCTCGTTCGCCAGCGACAGCGCCAGCCGGTAATAGCGCAGCGCGGTGCGCGCGGCCTCGGTGCGTTCGCCCAGTTCAGCGCGCTCATCCAGCGCCAACGCACGATGGATCAACGCCTGCAGGTTGGCGTGCTCGCTGCGCACCCGCGGGTGGTACTGGAACAGGCCGGTCCAGCGCGGATCTTCGGTGGCCTGACGCAGAATCTGCCGCGCCGCCTGCGGGTCGCGCCCGGCGTAGGCGCACCACGCCTGCACGATCGCCGCCATCGCCCCCAGCCACGCGTGCTCGGGCGCCTGCTCGTCGTGCCAATGGCGGTCCAGTTCGGCCAGCACCGCGCGCGCGGCGTCGGCATTGCCGGCGCGGCGCCAGACCATCGCCTGCTGCAGCAGCGCCAGCGCTTCCAGCCACGGATCGGGCGCCAGCGTCTGCGCACGGCGATAACCCGCCAGCGCACCGTGGTCGCGATCCAGAATCAATCGACCGTCGAGCATGTCCCGGCGCGCGCCGGCCCAGGCATGCCAGTACGCGGGGCTGGCGCTGCTGACATCGCCCAGCACCGCGGCGGCGCGCGGCGCATCGGGCGTGCCAAGCCAGGCGATCACCGCGTCGAGGCCAGCAGGCACACCGTGCAGGCAAACCTGCAGCCGCGCGGCTTCCCCTTCGGCCAGCCAGTACGGCCCGCGATTGCGCCCCGCCAGCGGCAGCAGATCCGGATCGCGGCTGCGATCGGTGCCCCAGCCCACGCGCAGACCCCAACGCGCGAAATCCGCATACGCGCGGCTGATCACCATGCGCAGATTGCGTGCGTTGGCGAACTGTTCGCGCAGCTGGGTCTCGCGCAGCCAGCCCGAGCCGTCGCCCGACTGCGCTGCCAGCCACAGCCGCAGCAGGATCCACAGCGACTGATGACGCACGGGTTTGCCCTGCACGCTGGCGGGCGCCGCCAGCTCAATGTCGATACGGTCGTCTTTCAAGTTCGGTTTCGCACGGCTCTGGTTCATCGATCCAGTCTGGCACGCGCCAGCCGGCGCGGTGACGGACGTTACACCAGTGACGTGGGCGACGGCAGGGCCCATAGGCCGCGTCTCATCCGGACACCACACTGCGGCACACACTCACTGCCGCAGGAGTTGTCCCATGTTCCGCAACCATCGTTCGTATGCATTGCTGGTCGTATTGATCGCAAGCCTTTGCGGCGCAGCCTTCGCCGCGTCGCCGAAACACACACCCACTCCCGCCACCCGCTTCACCCACTACGGCCACCCCGGCGTCTTCCTGCTGCAGCGCGATGGCACCCGCCCGCAAACCGTGCATGGCACCGACCGGGCAACAAAGCCGCAGCTGCCCGCATCCACATTCAAAGTGCTGCTGGCGCTGATCGCACTCGAAACAGGCGCATTGCGCAGCGCAGATGAAGTGGTGAAGTGGGACCGCACGCCCTACCCCGACAGACCCGAGTGGCAGAAAGACATGGCGCTGCGCGAAGCGATGCGCATCTCCAGCGAACCCTTCTTCGGCGTACTTGCAACACGTATCGGCCGCGAGCGTTTGGCCGAATGGGTGACGCGGGTGGGCTACGGCAACGGCCGTATCGGCACCAACCCGCCGCGCGTCTGGCACGACGGCGTGCTCACCGTCACCGCGCAGCAGCAGCTCGCCTTCATGGATCAACTGCGTCGCGGTGCACTGCCGTTTTCAGCGAACACCATCGCCACGGTGAAAGCCTCGATGCTCGATAGCGACATCAACGGCCGTCGGATCTACGGCAAGACCGGCACCCACACCGGCGACAAGACCCAATCCGGCGTGGGCTGGTGGATCGGATGGGTGGAAGGCGGCAAAACACCAGCTGCGGCGTTCGTGCTGAGCGTGGAATTGAAAGCCGTGGATGGCCGCGCGAAGCGCATCGCGCTGGGCAAGCAGCTGCTGCGCGATGCCGGTGTGTTGGCGGCGAAGTGATTTCGCTGCATGCCAGTATCGCCCCTGTGGGAGCGACGGAAGTCGCGACAGGCTGCGGAAAAACTTTCTGCAATCCATCGCGACTTCCGTCGCTTGTATGTTGTGCCTGTCGGGGTGGAGGGACCACCGTCGCTTCTGGCCAGTCACTGGTACAGACCGTGGGAGAGATCATCCCGCCCCCTCACCTCAGCGCCTATCAGGAATCCATCGGCTCTCGATTCGCCATCAGACCGACAATACCCGCAAGCCTGCGCATGGTGAGCCCCGACAAGCGTCTTTCACCCTAGCCCGGAGGCTCCACCATGACAACCCATGCTCATCCCATCAACACGATCATCGGCGCAGATGTGGCAAAAGCCGAGATCGTGATCTGCCACCACCAGCTGAATCAGCCTCAGACCATCCCCAACCAGCCCCGCGCGCTCGCGCAATGGCTCAAAACCTTGCCCCTGGCTGCCTGCATCGCGGTGGAGGCGACCAATACCTACCACCTCACACTCGTCGAACTGGCGCACAAGCGCGGCCATCAGGTGTTTCTCATCGATGGCTATCGCTTGAACCACTATCGCAAAGGTCTGGGCGGGCGCGCCAAGACCGATGCCAGCGACGCTCAGTTGCTCGCGCGGTATCTGGCCCACGAACGCACGCACTTACGCCCATGGACCCCACCGCCGCCGGCATACCGCCTGCTCCAACGCCTGCTGCGCCGCCGCGCCGCCGTGGTCAAAACCCGCGTCGCCCTCACCCAAAGCTTCCACGATGACGCCGCCATGCGGCGCCTCATCAAACCGGTGTTGCTCAAGCTCAATCAACTGATCTGTCAGCTCGAACAGCAACTGACGCAGACCGCTGCGCAGGCCGATGTGGATCACGACATCCGTCGCTGCAGAGCCGTCGAAGGCATCGGGCCGTTGACCGCCACTGCGCTGGTCATGGCCTCACTGCGCGGCACCTTCAACAACAGCGATGCCTTCATTGCCTTCCTGGGCCTGGATGTGCGCGTTAAAGAATCCGGCACCTACTCTGGACGGCGCAGACTCACCAAACAAGGCGACCCGGAAATCCGACGCCTGCTACATACCGCCGCGATGGCGGCCTCACGCCAAGCGGCGTGGAAACCGTTTTACCAACGCCATCTCGCAAGAGGATTAAAGCCCACCCAAGCCTTGGTCGCCTTGGCCCGGAAGCTCGCACGGGTCGCCTTCGCGCTCATCACCCAGAAAACCGAATACCAGTCCAAGGCCTTCAGTGAGGCTTCCTGCGCGACATAGAATCTCCCACAGGGCATTACAAGGCCGGCACGATGACCCTCGACTGGCTTGTGCTCAGTGCAGCGCTGATGAGCGGCCTGCTCGGCGGCGTGCACTGCGCCGCGATGTGCGGCGGCATCGCCACCGGGCTGTCGTTCGGGCAGCGTCCTGCAGGCGCGGGCGCGCAGTGGCTGCAGGCGCTGCAGCCGAATCTCGGCCGCGTGCTGGGTTACACCGTGGCCGGTGCGATCGTCGGCGGTTTCGGCCATGGTCTGGTCGCGTTGGTGCAGATCCCGAATCTCGCGCTGGTCATGCGCATGGCGGTCGGCGCGATGATGGTGGTGATCGCGCTCCGTTTGTTGCATCCGAGCAGCAAGTTCAATCCGCTGGCCCGCCCCGGCCGCGCGCTGTGGCAATACCTGCAGCCGCTGCAGCGCGGACTGCTGCCCGCCGACACCGCAATCAAACGCATCGCGGTGGGTGTGCTGTGGGGCTGGCTGCCCTGCGGGCTCAGCGCGACGCTGCTGACCACCGCCTGGCTGCAGGCCAGTGCGGTGCACGGTGCGCTGACGATGACCGCTTTCGGCCTGGGCACCCTGCCGATCATGCTGCCGCTGACCTGGGGCGGTGCGCGCATCGGCCAACGTCTGCAGCGCGGTGGGCTGCGCATCGCCGCGGGTCTGCTGGTGCTGCTGGCAGGCCTGGTCACGCTGGCGGCCCCGTGGTTGATGCAGGTGCCGGCGCTGCACGGGGTGCTGTCGGCGCTGGGCTGCCGCGCATTGCCGGTCTGAGCGTCGTTGACCGCGACTGCCGGCCTTACGGTTTGGCGATGCGGCACCCATGCCGCGATACTGGCCGGTCTCCGGAGTCCGCCCGCGGTAGCCAAATCCATGCATCACACCCTGCAAGTCAAGCTGCTCGACCCGCGTTTCGGCGGTGAATGGCCGCTGCCGGCCTATGCCACCGAGGCCAGCGCCGGGCTGGATCTTCGCGCCGCGCTCGACACTGCCCTGACCCTGCAGCCCGGCGACGCGTCGCTGGTGCCGTCGGGGCTGGCGATCCACATCGGCGACCCGGGCCTGTGCGCGGTGGTGTTGCCGCGCTCCGGGCTGGGCCACAAGCACGGCATCGTGCTGGGCAACGGCACCGGGCTGATTGATGCCGATTACCAGGGACCGCTGATGATCAGCGTCTGGAACCGTGGGCGGGAAGCGTTCACCATCGCACCGGGGGATCGGATTGCGCAGTTGGTCATTCTTCCGATCGTGCGCACGCGCTTCGAGGTCGTGGATACTTTCGCCGACAGCGCGCGCGGCGCCGGCGGCTTCGGCCATACCGGCACGCGTTGAAAGGCGCCGGCCGGACCGAACGGGCCAGGCTGCACAGACCGAGCCGCACCGCACATCCATCAGGGCAACTGGGCACATCGAATGAAAGACAGTCTCCGCCAGCAGCTGGTCCAACTCCGCCCTGCGATGAAACCCCTTGCCGTGCTCTGCGCACTGCTGGCGCTGTGGTTGGGCTGGAGCGGGGTCGGCCAGTTCCGCGACAACGATCGTCGCAGCGACCTGCTAACCACCCGCGACAGCGGCGTGCAGCTGGTGCATCAGGCGATGCTGCAGAACCAGAAACGGCTGACCGAAGCCCTGGCGCTTCCGGAAGTGCAGACAGTGCTGGCGGCGGGCGACCTGGTCAGCGCGGGCAAAGTCATCAGCGCCGGTTGGCCCAACGTGTCGCTGGTGCAGGTGCTGCCCCCGGATCTGGAGGCGGCTTACGCGCGGCTGGGCAAAGGCGGCTACGGCCGACTTGCGGTGGCCGAGTCGGCTTTGGCCGAAAACAAGCTCCGCACCTGGATCATCCGCGATGTTGGCCAAGCACGGCTGGCCATCGCAGCGCCGGCCAAAGCCGGGGATCGCGTCGTCGGCGTGGTCTATGTGCAGCTGCCGTCGAGCGAGCTGACCACAGGCCTGGACACCATCGGCATGGTGAGCGACACCTACCTGGGTCTGCGTCAGGGCGGCGTGACTCTGTGGGAGCGCGGCGATCAGCGCTATGCCGACAGCGCCGAGCGCATGGCGGCTCCAGTCTCCGATTCGGGGATGCGTCTGGTCGCAGGCACCCCACCGCCGCCGGCACAGGCGCTTGGGCTGGGCCCGCTAACGGCCTCGATCGCAGCGCTGGTCTTCGCTTTTCTGGTCTATGTCGCCCTGCGCATCGCACGTCTGCACGTGGACGCTGAACAGGCCGATCTCTCGCCGACCCTGCTGGAGGCGGTCGCCAGCGAATCCAGTGAGACGGCCGCGCCGCTGGCGTTGGACATCAAGGAACCGGCGAAAGCCAAACCGGTGATGATCGACCGCAGCATTTTCCGCGCGTACGACATCCGCGGCGTGGTGGGCAAGACGCTGGACCGCAGCGTGGCGGAGATCATCGGTCAGTCGGTCGGTTCACTGATGCACGAACAGAATCTGCAGGACATGGTGATCGGCCGCGACGGACGTCTGTCGGGCCCGGAGATGGTCGAAGGCCTGGTTGCCGGCCTGCGCAAGGCGGGCATCAATGTCATCGATATCGGCATGGCGCCGACGCCGGTGGTGTATTTCGGCGCTTTTCATCTGCGCACCGGCTGCTGCATCTCCGTTACCGGCAGCCACAACCCGCCGGATTACAACGGCTTCAAGATCGTGGTCGGCGGCGAAACGCTGTACGGCGACGCGATCACCGACCTGCATACGCGGGTCGCAGACGGTCGCCTGCATGAAGCATCAGTGTCCGGCGGTCTGAGCGAATCCGATATCAGCGCCGACTACGTCCAACGGATCGCCTCGGACGTGCAGCTTGGCCGCCGCCTGAAGGTGGTCGTGGATGCCGGCAACGGCGTGGCCGGCGACATCGGCCCGCGCGTGCTCGAAGCCATCGGTGCCGAGGTCGAGGAGTTGTACTGCGAGATCGACGGCACCTTCCCCAACCATCACCCCGATCCCAGCGATCCGCGCAATCTGGTCGATCTGATCAATATGGTGCAGCGGCTCGATGCCGATCTGGGCATCGCTTTCGACGGCGACGGCGACCGGCTTGGCGTGGTCACCCGCGACGGCGAGAACATCTATGCCGATCGCCTGCTGATGCTGTTCGCCGCCGACGTGCTGGAGCGCAACCCGGGCGCGATGATCGTCTACGACGTGAAATGCACCGGCCGGCTGGCGTCGCACATCCTGCGGCACGGCGGCAGCCCGTTGATGTGGAAGACCGGGCATTCGCTGATCAAGGCCAAGATGCGCGAAACCGGCGCCGAGCTGGCCGGCGAGATGAGCGGGCATTTTTTCTTCGCCGAACGCTGGTACGGCTTCGACGACGGCATCTACGCCGCGGCGCGGCTGCTGGAGATATTGGCCTCCGCGCCGGAAGAGCCGAATGAACTGCTGCACGCGTTGCCGAAGGGCATCTCGACCCCGGAAATCAAGGTCGATGCCCCGGACGGTGACCCCCACAGCTTCGTCGAACGCTTCCGCGAGGATGCCTATTTCGAAGGTGGCCGAATGTCCACCATCGACGGTCTGCGCGTGGACTGGCCGGATGGTTGGGGTCTGGTGCGGGCGTCCAACACCACGCCGGTGCTGGTGCTGCGTTTCGACGCGGACAGCGCTGCGGCGTTGGCCCGGATCCAGGGCGTGTTCCGCGAACGCTTACTGCAGATCAAACCGGATCTGGTGCTGCCGTTCTGAGCGGCGGTCGGTTCAAAGGCAGGTAGAGCGGCCTTCAGGCCGCTGCTGTGTTTCTAAAGAAACAGCGGCCTGAAGGCCGCTCTACCGACGATCATTTCGTAAGCGGTCCCAATCGCGGATCGTCGAAATGTTGTACAGGCGCTCAGCCGCCCGTCGACGGCGCCGCTGTGGCGCCCCGGCGTGCTCCATCGCTGTTTTTCTTCTCTGCCTTGAGCGTGCGGTAGCGCCCCAGCGCGTCCTGGAACTGGCTGTTGACGGCCGCGCGTTCGGCCAGCTGCCGCTGTTTCAACGCGCGCAGCGCCTGCAGCTCGGCGTGCTGCTGTTGAATCTTGTCGCGCATGAATTTACCGACCGGCTTGGACTGCAGTTCCAGTTCGTTGGCTTGGCGCAGCAGGTTGATCAGGCTGTTGTGCAGATTTGTCAGCGCCATTTCCGAGCCTTTCAGCGACTCTTCCACCAGCTCGGTGCGTTCGCCGAAGGCGCGCTGCAGATCCACTTCGGTTTCGTAGGACACCACCATCGCCATTTCGCGGCGGCTGCGCTGCGCCTGGATGTTTTGCGCATCTTCTTCCAGCGCCGCGCGCGCGCGCTCTTCGGAGGTCAGCTCGCGCGCGACGCGTTTGGTCGCGGTGCCGGTGTTCTGGTCGAATTCGGTGCGCTGCCGGCCGACTGCCGACGCCGGCAGGGCATCGCTGCAGACCCGACGCCCGCCTTCGTCCCAGCAATACAGTTTCTTGTCTTTGGGTTTCTGCTGGGCGCCCACGTGTCCGGCGATGCCCAAGGCAAGGCCCGCCGCGAGCAGCGTCAGCGTCCAGCGATGTGGAGTGGTGCACAGAGAAAACATGTAAGGCCTACCCCCCGGTCGGCGCGTCGTGGATGAGCGCGCGGCAGCCGTAGCGGGCCCGGTAGGCCAACAGACGCTCGCGCTGGTCGAGAAGTTCGGCGCTTTCGCCCGCGAATGCAAGCAGATCGTCCAGTCCTGCGACCGCGATCACGGGAATACCGGACGCCCCCGTCACCGCCTGCGCCGCCGAGCGCGCGGCGCCATCGGCTGCGCCGGCTCCGCCGACCGTTTCTTCCACAACGACCTCCTGCCGGTCCAATGCGATCACGATGCCCGCGGGAATGCCGCCAGCGTCGCGGATGATGTCCAGCGCCTCGCGGATCGCGGTGCCGGCGGTGATCACGTCGTCCACGATCAACACCCGCCTGCCCGCCAACGGCGCGCCGATCAGGCTGCCGCCCTCGCCGTGGGTTTTAGCCTCCTTGCGATTGAACGCCAGCGGCAGGTCGCGGCCGCGCCGAGCGTATTCGCAGGCCAACGCGGTTGCCAGCGGGATGCCTTTGTAGGCCGGCCCGAAAAGCATGTCGAAGGCGTGCAGGTCGAAGCCGACCCCAGCCGCGTCGATGGCATCGGCATAACAGCCGGCCAGTTCGGCCAGCGCCGCGCCGGAGTCGAAACGGCCGGCGTTGAAAAAATACGGGCTGACCCGCCCCGATTTGAGCGTGAATTCGCCGAAGCGCAGCGCTTCGACGCGCAGGGCCAGCTGCAGAAAACGGGTGCGGGAGTCGGTCAAGGCCGGGCATCGGAAATGAAGAGTGGAGAATCGTAATCGCACCGCTGCCCAAAGTCCTGCAGGGAAGACCGTCCTGCCGGGCAGACCGTGATGCCGGATCCGCGCACCGGATGCCAAGCATGGGCCGATCGGCTAGTCTGCTTTTCCGACTCCACTGCCGATTCCCCCATTCCCTTGAGAATCATCAGCTTCAACGCCAACGGTCTGCGTTCGGCCGCCACCAAAGGTTTCTTCGACTGGTTCCGCGCGCAGGACGCCGACGTGCTGTGCGTGCAGGAGACCAAGGCGCAGGAGCACCAGCTGCATACGCCGGAGCTGCTGCCAGACGGCTACCGCGCGTTCTTCAAGGACGCCATCACCAAAAAGGGCTACAGCGGCGTCGGTATCTACAGCCGCAAGCCGCCGGACGAGGTGCGCACCTCGCTGGGCTGGGCGCCGTTCGACGATGAAGGCCGCTATATCGAGGCGCGGTTCGGCAACCTCAGCGTGGTGTCGTTCTATCTTCCGTCGGGGTCCTCCGGCGACGTGCGCCAGCAGTTCAAGTTCGAAGTGATGCAGTGGCTACGGCCGATCCTGGACGAATGGCTGCGCAGCGGTCGGGATTATGTTTTGTGCGGCGACTGGAACATCGTGCGCGCGCGCAACGACATCAAAAACTGGACGTCGAACCAGAAGAATTCCGGCTGTCTGCCGGAAGAACGCGCCTGGCTCAACGGCCAGATCGCCGACGCCTGCGGCGACGGCACCGCAGCGCCCGATCACGGCTGGCTGGACTGCTTCCGAGTGCTCAAACCCGACGACATCGAATACACGTGGTGGTCGCAGCGCGGCGCGGCGCGCGCCAACGACGTGGGCTGGCGCATCGACTATCAATTCATCACCCCGTCGCTGCGCGATGCGGTGACCGCCTGCGCGGTGCACAAAGACCCGCGTTTTTCCGACCATGCGCCTGTGGTTGTGGACTATGCGTTGAAGGGCAGCGCATCGAAAGGCAGCGCATCGAAAGGCAGCGTATCGAAGGGCCGCCAACGATGAGCGGCGTGAACGTGAAGCCTGCGGCGCCGGCGAAACGGCTCGGCTGGCGCGACGTGCTGCGTGGCCTTCGCCAGCGCAAGGTCGCGGTGATGCTGCTGTTGGGCCTGTCCGCCGGACTGCCGTTCATGCTGGTCGGCAACACGATGGGCCTGTGGCTGCGCGAAGGCGGCACCGAACTGACCGCGATCGGCTTCCTGTCGTGGGTCGGCATCATGTATTCGATGAAGTTCCTGTGGGCGCCGATTATCGACAAGGTCGATGTGCCGGTGCTCGGGCGGCTGCTGGGCCATCGTCGCGGCTGGATGCTGTTGGCGCAGATCGTGGTCGCGCTGGGCCTGCTGGGCATGGCGTTGCTCACGCCACAGGGTGGATTGGTCGCCTTCGCGATGCTCGCGCTGATTGCGGCGTTCGCATCGGCGACCCAGGACATCGTCATCGATGCGTGGCGGATCGAAAGTGCCGACAGCGGCGAGGAGCTGTCGCTGCTCAGTTCGGCCTATCAGCTGGGATATCGCACCGCGCTGCTGCTGACCGACGCGTGGATTCTGGTGGTCGCCGCCAGGATCGGCTGGCCCGCGTCCTACGAACTCATCGCCGGGTTGATGGCGCTGGGCATGATCGCGGTGCTGTTCGCGCGCGAGTCGCGGGCAACCCGCACTGACACCCGCGTGATCGATATTCCCGACCCGCGCGCCAGTAACCTCGGCGTGTCCGATGCGATGGTGGTGCGTTGGCTGTGCGCGCTGATGATCGGTATCGCGGGCATCGCCTACATGATCACCGCCCACAATTTCTGGGGGAAACCGTGGGGCTGGGACGATGTTGCGTTCGCGGTCGGCGTGCCACTGGCCATCTGGCGATTGGTCAGGCGCGCGAAAGACGCTGCGCCGGTGCGCGATGCAACGTGGTCACGGCCGCTGGTGGCACCGCTGCTGCGTTTCTTCGACGCTGCCGTCGGCCCGCTCATCATGTTCTTCCGCGATCACGGCAAGGCGGCGCTGCTGATTCTGTTGGCGATCAGCCTGTATCGCTTGCCCGATTTCGTGATGGGGCCGATGGCCAATCCGTTCTACACCGATCTGGGCATCGACAAATCGGTGGTCGGCACGGTGCGCGGCACGGTCGGCTGGGTCGCGACGATGGTGGGGATCCTGATCGCGGGCCTCAGCGCACTGCGCTTCGGCTTCATCACCACGCTGATGATCGGCGCGGTGGTCGGCCCGGCGTCCAATCTGGCCTTCGCGTATCTCGCCCACCACGGCGGCGATCCGCAGGTATTTTCCGCGGTGATGGCGATCGATAATTTCAGCGCCGGATTCGCCGGCGTGGCGCTGGTGGGCTATATGTCCAGCCTGACCACACTCGGCTACACCGCAACCCAGTACGCGCTGTTGAGTTCGTTCTACGCGATGCCGGGTAAATTCCTCAAAGGCCTGTCAGGTGCGGCGGTCGATGGCCTCGCCAAATCGCATGCGCTGCTCGACGCCTACGCGATCTTCTTTATCGGCACCGCGCTCATCGGTATTCCAGCGCTGCTGCTGTGTTTCTGGCTGGTGCACCACGCGCGCACGGCTGAAACCCCCGCAACCGCAATATCTTGACGCCATGACTGATCTTGTCCTTCGCGATATCGATCCGGTGCTGGCCGAGCGCATCCGCAAGGTTGCGCAGACCAACAGCTGGACCGTGCATCAGACCATCCTGCATCTGATCGAGCGCGGGCTGTACGCCAGCGAAGGCGGCGCGCTGCGCTTCGACGGCGCCGAATCGGACGTGCTGCAGTCGGTGATCGCCGCGCTGGAAACCGTGCCCAACGATCCGGGCTTCTCGCTGATCGGGCGGATGGGCGATGCGTCGCCATCCGTGGATGAGCCTGCCGTTCAACGCGCAACCGGCTTCGACCCGAATGAACTGGAGCACTTCCTGCAGAACGTGCCGGTGGGCGCCAAGCTCGGAAGCCGCAAATAACCCGGCTATACCCGGAATTGCGAATAGGGTGTGCCTTGGCGCACCGCCCGTGCGGTCTTCAAAAAGCCGGTGCGCCAAGGCGCACCCTGTCGAGCGACATCACAGTGCGCGGTCAAGGCGCGAAGATCGCCCCCAGCACCCGCGGTCCCGCTGCGCCAGTCACGCTGGGCAGGTTGCCCGGCCGCCCCAGTACGGTCTGCCGCGCCAACCACGCAAAGCCCAGCGCTTCGACCACGTCCGGGTCGATGCCGTGCACGGCGGTGGATTCGATCACCACACCCGGCATCGCGTCCGCCAGCGCGCGCATCAGCACCGGGTTGTGCACGCCGCCGCCGCAGCCGATCACCCGCGCGGCAGCCGGCAGGGTCGCGCGCAGGGCATCGGCAACCGTGCGCGCGGTCAGCACCAGCAGCGTTGCCTGCACATCGGCCGGCGTTACCGCGCCGCTGAGCTTCGATTCGATCCAGGCAAGGTGAAACTGATCGCGGCCGGTCGATTTGGGCGGCGGCAGCGCGAACCACGCTTCGTCGAGCAGACGCGCCAGCAATGCCTTGTCGACGTGACCGCTCGCCGCGAACGCGCCGCCGCGGTCGAACACTTCGCCGGTGTGGCGCAGACACCAGGCATCCATCAGACTGTTCGCCGGGCCGGTATCGAAGCCGCGCACTTCGCCGCGCGCCGGCAGCAGCGTGAGATTGGCGATCCCGCCGAGATTCAGCACCGCGCGGTCTTCGTCCTGCGACGACAGCAGCGCCGCGTGCAGCGCCGGCAGCAGCGGCGCGCCGTGGCCGCCAGCGGCGACATCGCGGCGGCGGAAATCGGCAACGGTGAGGATGCCGGTGGTTTCGGCGATCAGATGGGCGTCGCCCAACTGCAGCGTGAAACGATGCCGGCCGTCGTTGGCCGCGCCGTTGGGGCGATGGCGCAGCGTTTGCCCGTGCGAGCCGATCGCGGCGATCTGCGCGCGGTCGACGCCGCTGTCACGAATCGCCTGCACAGCCGCATCGGCGAACGCCGCGCCGATGCGCACATCCAGCGTGCCGATCTGGTCCAGCGTCAGCGCCGGCGCATGCTGGCCCAAGTCGATCAACTGCACGCGAAGGTCGTGATCCCAGGCGTAGGTGCGGCCGAACAGCACCTCCGCGTGCGGGTTGCGATGCGCGTCGGTGTCGCCATCGTGAAAACGCGCAATGGCGACGTCGATCCCGTCAGCGCTGGTGCCGGAGATCATGCCCAGAAATAATTTTTCGTTGTCCATCGCAGCATGATCGGCGATGGCGGCAGCGGTTGCCAGCGGTGGAAACGGTAAGCCGTGTTTCCGGGAATCGGATGTCTTGAACTTGGACTTCTTGAGAGCGGGGGGATTCAGCCAAAGGGCGTCGTCGGTGCATCTGGGGCGGTTTGGCCATCGTGGGTGATGGCGTACGCCTTCTTTTTGCCGGAATGCAATGCCCGCTTCCTTGATGCGGCACTGGAGATGTCGGCAAATCATGGTTTATGGGTAAAGCCTGGCACCTTTTTCGCGCTGGTGCGCTAGTGACTTTCTTTTTGAAAAGAAAGTCACCAAAGAAAACACTTCACGTCCACTTCAAACCTGCCATCTGAAGCGAAGCCGGGATTTTTCGATGAAGCATCCTGCCTCGTCGAAAAACGATGCACATCCTGTGCATCGCCCTATGGGTCTACAGTCTTGGTCCGGCAGTGCGGTGGCTTGGGTGTCAATAGGACGATACAGTTTCCAAGTGCATCAAGAAAGTTAGGCTGCGCTGCATTTTGAAGCCCGCGGGGGATCAACGGCAATCCAAACAGCAGAACAATCGCTCGCACACCAATAGATGGCCATCGTCCCAACAGTCTTGCAGACGCATTGAGCTATCCCTTGATTGGAGACCCGTAGGGCGATGCACAGGATGTGCATCGTTTTTCGACGAGGCAGGATGCCTCATCGAAAAATCCCGGCCACATTTCAGCTGGCAGTTTCGAATTGGACTTGGAGTGTTTTCTTTGGTGACTTTCTTTTCAAAAAGAAAGTCACTCGCGCACCAGCGCGAAAAAGGTGCCAAGCTTTACCTGTACAAAAAAGCGATCCGAAAACTGAAGCTATTTGATCAGAACCAAAGCAGCGACTGATCTAACTGGACTGTATCGGACAGGCCCCAGACGACTGGATATGCGGACCCGACAGGAAAGGCAATATCTCCCAGCGACCTACGCGGAAATCGTCACCCATCAAGCCGCCAAAGACCCCAGTAAAAACGCCAGTCAGACGAGACTGACCGGCATCAAGAACTCAGCCCTTCTTCTTCGGCTTGTTCTTCTGCGCGCGCCCCGGCGCCACTTCCAGCGCGATCGCCAAAGCCTGCTGCGGCCCTTCAATCGCATCGGGGAAGATGATGTTCTCGACCGTGCGGATCTTGGTCAGCGCACGCTGCGTTTCGGTACGGAAGCTGGCCAGCTCTGCGCCGCGCAGCGGCTCCGGCGGCGGCATCGTGATCGACAGCGGATTGCGGTGCACGCCGTTGATCCGGAATTCGTAGTGCAGATGCGGGCCGGTGGACATGCCGGTGCTGCCGACGTAGCCGATGATGGTGCCCTGTGGAACGCGCTGACCCGGGCGGATATTGCCGAAGCGGGACATGTGGCCGTACAGCGTGGTGTAGCCGCGGCCGTGATCCAGCACCACCGCGCGGCCGTAGCCGCCCTGCCAGCCCACCGACTGCACGCGGGCGTCGCCTGCAGCTTGTATGGGAGTGCCGGTGCCGGCGGCGTAATCCACGCCCTTGTGCATGCGCATGCGTCCGAGCACCGGATGCCGGCGCGCGCCGAAGCTGGAGCTCAGCCGGGCGTACGGGATCGGCATACGGATGAAGCTTTTCTTCAGTGGCCGGCCGTCGCCGGTGAAGTATTCGGGTTTGCCATTGCGGACGTGACGGAAGCCGGTGTGGAGTTTGCCGTCCACGGTGAACGCCGCGGCCAGCACGGCGCCGGTTTTTTCCAGCTCACCGTCGATCCACATCTGATCGACCACCACACTGAAGCGGTCGTCGGCGTCGAGGTCGGAGTCGAAGTCGATGTCGTATTTGAAGATCTCGTCGGTCAGCTGATCAAGGTGCCCGCCGCTGAGCCCCAATTTGCGCGCCGAACGGAACAACGACCCGCCCACTTTGCCGCTGAGCACCACCGTGCGCACGTCGACATCGCGCTGCAGCTGGGTTTCGCGGATGTCATCGCCGGTAAGATCAAGCTGGATCCGCTGGCCATCGCGGCGCAGATAGCGCACCGCGCGCAGTGTGCCGTTGACCGGCAGGTCGAGGGCAAGGTGGGTTTCGGGAGTGATCTGGCCGATCTCGGCTTTCACGCCGGGATGCGCGAGCACGCGCTTGAGCTCGGATTCGGGGATGTCCAGACTGGCGAACATATGCTTCAGCGAAGCACCGCGCTTGACCGCGACCGTTTGCCAGCTGTCGCCCAGCGTCCCGCGTTGGCGCGCCAGCGACAGCGGCGGCAGCTTCAACGACATGGTCTGGATGGGCGTGGCGCCGGCGGGCTGCAGCACCGTGGCAAAGCCGGGCACGATGGTGCCGAGCAGTGCGACCATAGTGGCGACCAGACTGGTCTGCGCCCATTGACGGCGCGTCCAGCGGCCGTTGAAACCGGGAGATGAGGCGATATCCTCGGGGACAATCTGGCGAGCTTCCTGCTCCAGTGCGACGCGTAAGTTGCGACCGCGGACAAGACGGTTGCGCAGCGTGCGGCTCGACGGTGTTGTCATCGCTAGGATTCCCCCCTGTCGGGATCGACAAGTCATACACCATAAGTTAGTCGAAAAGATTGCGTCAAATCCTTGACCGGGTTGGTTTTTTTGAACATTTCGGTTTAACTAAGCCTTAACGTATCGTTCATGATTTAGCGTCAGGTTTCACGCGGGATGGCCCATGTCCTACGGGTGTTCCACGGCTTTTACCCATGTTCCACGGGCGTTTCGCCCATTCCTCCGACCCATCTCCCGGCTCCCCATGTCCACTCATGCTTTCGACCTCATTGCGCGCGGCACCGACGAAATCCTCAAGCGCGAGGAGCTTCAGGCCCGACTCGCCGCATCCATGAACGCCGGCGGCCGCCCGCTGCGGATCAAGGCCGGCTTCGACCCCACCGCACCTGATCTGCATATCGGCCACACCGTCCTGCTCAACAAGATGCGCCAGTTCCAGGAGTTGGGGCATCAGGTGATTTTTCTGATCGGCGATTTCACCGGGATGATCGGCGACCCCACCGGCAAGAACGTCACCCGTAAACCACTGACCCGCGAGGACGTGCTGGCCAACGCCGAAACCTACGCCGAGCAGGTGTTCAAGGTGCTGGACAAGGACCGCACCGAG
This sequence comes from Lysobacterales bacterium, assembly GCA_031419075.1. GTDB lineage: Bacteria > Pseudomonadota > Gammaproteobacteria > Xanthomonadales > Xanthomonadaceae > Lysobacter_I. Next base: position 31,417 of record JANOKD010000014.1, on the reverse strand, counting down.
GTCCGTTTCAACAGCGAATGGTTCGGCAAGATGAGCGCGGCAGACATGATCAAGCTCGCCGGCCAGCACACGGTCGCGCGCATGCTGGAACGCGACGACTTCGCCAAGCGCTACGCCGCGCAGCAGTCGATCGCGATCCACGAATTCCTCTATCCGCTGGTGCAGGGCTACGACTCGGTGGCGCTGAAAGCCGACGTGGAGCTGGGCGGCACCGACCAGAAATTCAACCTGTTGATGGGCCGAGGCCTGCAGGAGCACCACGGCCAGCCGCCGCAGATCGTGCTGACCATGCCGCTATTGGAAGGCTTGGACGGCGTGCAGAAGATGTCGAAGTCGCTGGGCAACTACATCGGCATCAATGAGCCGGCCATCGACATCGTCAACAAGACCATGAAGATCGGCGACACACTGATGTGGCGCTGGATCGACCTGCTCAGCTTCGAGATCGGTATCGATGAAGCCAAGCGGCTGCACGCCGATATCGACAGCGGACAGCTGAACCCGCGTGACGTGAAACTGCGCCTCGCGCGCGAACTCGCGACCCGCTTCCACGATGCCAATGCTGCCGACACCGCTATCGCCGGCTGGCAGGCCGCGGTCAGCGGCGAGGGCGACACAACCCTGCTGGCGCTGCAGGACGTGCGTATTCCGGCCGAAGGCATTCGCATCGCCGCGCTGCTGACCGCCGCCGGCATCACGCCCAGCAATTCCGAAGCCAACCGCAAGCTGAAAGAGCGTGCGGTGAAGGTCGACGGCGAAGTGGTCGAAGACCCGCAGACCACGTTCGCGCCGGGGTTCGAGGGTGTGCTGCAGGTGGGCAAGCGGAATTTTGCGCGGGTGCGGTTGGTTGCAGGTTGACGTTCGTCGATCACCGCCAGTGACTGGTGGCAGAGGACATAAATAAGCCCTGGGCTATGCTCTGTAGGTGAGCTGAGCCTGCTCACGCTGCGTGTTGGCTTAACCCTCCCGTCCGAGAGTCCCTCATGATGTCCCCCCGATTCCTTCCCATTGCCCTGCTCATGACCCTTCCGCTGTCCTCGCTTGCTGCCGACCTCCCCACGCCACCCGATGCAGCCAAGCACCCTCACGAAGTCAAGGCCCCGCACGGCGCCGTGCGCAGCGACGAGTACTACTGGCTGCGCGACGACAAGCGGGAGGACAAGGCGATGCTGGGCTATCTCAACGCCGAGAACGCCTATGTCGATCAGGTGATGGCGCCGCTCAAGCCGCTGCAGGAGACGCTGTACAGCGAGATCGTCGGGCGGATCAAACAGGACGATGATTCGGTGCCGTACCGCGAGCGCGGCTGGTGGTATTTCAGCCGCTTCCAGACCGGCAAGGACTATCCGGTCTACCTGCGCGCCAAGGCCGCGGCCGACGGCACCCAGGGCAAGGACGATCAGGTGCTGCTGGATCTGAACGTATTGGCAAAAGATAAAAACTATTACAGCGTCGGTGAGATGGCGATCAGCCCGGACAACCGGATACTCGCCTATGCAGAGGACGACAGCGGCCGCCGTCAGTACACGATTCGATTCAAGAATATCGAGACCGGCGCGCTGTATCCGGACGAGATCACCGGCACAGCGCCTGACCTGATCTGGGCCGATGACAACAAGACCGTTTTCTACATCGAAAACGATCCAGAAACGCTGCTCAGCGTGCGGGTGAAAAAACATGTCCTCGGCACGCCGGCCAAGGATGATGTGCTGGTCTATGAGGAAGAGGACGACAGCTTCTACATGGGCATTGGCCGCACCCGCGACGACAAATTTATTTGCATCAGTGTCGAGAGCACGGTGTCCAGCGAAATGCGCTGCGCGCCAGCGGCCGCTCCCGATACATTTACGGTCTTGGCCCCGCGCGAGCGCGATGTCGAATACACCGCCGATCATCACGCTGGCCGCTGGGTCATCCACACCAACGCGCCGGATGCCGATGGCACACCGGCCGCCAATTACAAACTGATGACCGCAGCCAGCGGCGCAACTTCGCGCAAGGATTGGCAAGCGTGGGTGGCGCATCGCGACGACGTTTTCATCGACACCTTCGAGCTGTTCGACGGATTTACCGCGATTGCAGAACGCTCTGAAGGCCTTGAGCGCATCCGTCTGCTCAAGTCCGACGGCGAGGAATACGTCAAAGCCGATGAGCCGGCGTACTCGATGGGATTTTCGACCAATGCCGAAGCCGATACGCCGTGGCTGCGCTACAGCTACACCTCGCTGACCACGCCGGCCACCACATATGAACTCAACGTCGTCACCGGCGAACGGCGAATGTTGAAGCAACAGCCGGTGATCGGCTACGACGCCTCGCAGTACGTCACCGAACGGGTCTGGTCCACTGCGCGCGACGGGGTGAAAGTGCCGGTGTCGCTGGTGTACAAAAAAGGCTTCAAGCGCGACGGCACTGCGGCGATGCTGCAGTACGCCTACGGCAGCTACGGGCTCTCGATGGACCCCAGCTTCAGCGTGACCAATGTCAGCCTGCTGGATCGCGGCATGGTCTACGCCATCGCCCACATCCGCGGAGGCCAGGAAATGGGCCGCAAGTGGTACGACGACGGCAAGCTGTTACACAAGAAAAACACCTTTAACGACTTCATTGATGTCACTGATGACCTCGTTGCGAAAGGCTACGCCGCGAAAGACCGTGTCAGTGCCCAAGGCGGCAGCGCCGGCGGCCTGCTGGTGGGCGCGATCTCGAATATGGCGCCGGACAAATACCGGGTGATCCTGTCTCAGGTCCCTTTCGTGGATGTGGTGACCACCATGCTGGACCCGACCATTCCGCTGACCACCAACGAATACGACGAGTGGGGCAATCCGGAGAAGAAGGATGATTACGACTACATGCTGTCGTATTCGCCCTACGACAATCTGTCGAAGCAGGCCTACCCGGCGATGTTCGTCAGCACCGGCCTGTGGGACTCGCAGGTGCAGTATTGGGAGCCGGCGAAGTACGTCGCCCGTCTGCGCGACCTCAATACCTCGAAGCAGCCGGTGGTGTTCCGGACCAATATGGACGCCGGCCACGGCGGTAAATCCGGCCGCTTCCGCCGTTATCGCGAGCAAGCCGAAATGTTCGCGTTCCTGCTGGATCAGTTGAACGTGCCCACGACGGCTGCGGCCCGATAGCGCCGTCGGCCTGCAGATTCGCGCGCAGGCCATGCATATCGAATGTCGGCACAACCACCCGCCCCGCAGCCCGCGCCCCGACGCACACGCTGGCTGTGGTGGCTGTTGGCGTACGCCAGTTTGGCGCTGGGGGTGATCGGCATTGTGGTGCCCGGGCTACCCACGGTGCCGTTCGTGCTGTTGTCCGCGTTCGCCGCCGCGCGCGGTTCTCAGCGACTGTATGCGTGGCTGCTCGCGCATCGCCAGTTCGGTCCGATGATCCGCGACTGGGAAGCACATGGCGCGGTCAGCCGGCGTGCGAAATGGCTGGCAACCATCATGATGGCGCTGTGCGCGATCATCATGCTGCTGACTGCACCGAAACTGTGGATGGCCGGTACCGGCACCGCGATCATGGCCGTGGTCGCCACATGGCTGTGGTTCCGGCCTGAGCCGACGGCCTGAATCTACGGCCTGAACAGGCAAGCGCTGGCCGCATTCCGTCGAACCGGCATGGCGGCTACACTGCGCGCATGAATAGACGCCTTGCTCTGACCTCCGCTGTTTTCGTGATCGCACTGCCGCTGGCGCTGTCCGGCTGCGGCAACAAAGGTCCGCTGGTGCTGCCCGGCGCGCCCGACGAAACCACCGTGCCGGCAGAGACATCTGCGCCAGCACCGGCACCAGAGGCTACGGTGCCCACACCAGAGCCCGCACCCGAAACTACCCCACCCGCGCCTTCGGCCAGCGGCACGCCCGCGCGCTGAGATGAACGCAGTGCGGCGCACGTCCCTGCCGTTCACCAAAATGCACGGCGCGGGCAATGATTTCGTGGTGATCGACCTGCGCGGCGATACGTTGCGCGGAAATGCGGCAGCGCCAAGCCCAGAACTTTGCAGCGTGCTGGCGGATCGTCACACCGGCGTCGGCTGCGACCAGATCCTGACCATCGAGCCGCCGCGCAGCGCGCATGCCGCCGCGTCTTATCGCATCTGGAATGCCGACGGCTCAGCGTCGCAGCAGTGCGGCAACGGCGCACGCTGCATCGCCGCGTGGGTACTGCGCGACAGCGCCGCGCGCGACCCCGAGCGCTGTCTCGTCGATCATTTTGAACTGGACAGCCCGGCCGGCACGCATGCGGTAGTGGTGCTCGATCTGCACCACTACCGGATCGCGATGGGCGTGCCGACGTTCGCGCCGCCGATGGATATTCCGCTGCATGGATTCGATCACGCACAGGATGAATACCGCGTCGATATCAACGGCGTGCCGATCTGCTTCGGCGCGGTGTCGATGGGCAACCCGCACGCGGTAATTACAGTGGACGCCATCGACACCGCGCCGGTGACGACGCTCGGCGCAGCGCTGCAGCGGCACGCCGCGTTTCCGGAATCGGTGAACGTCGGCTTTGCGCAGATCGTGAGCCGCGGGCACATCAAGCTGCGCGTGTTCGAGCGCGGTGTCGGCGAAACACTGGCCTGCGGCAGCGGCGCCTGCGCAGCGGCGGCAGTGTTGATGCGACGCGGCAGCATTGATCGCGAAGTCGCCGTGCAGCTGCCCGGCGGCACGCTCAACATTGCGTGGCCACACGACGGCGCGCAGATCGCGATGTCCGGACCGGCCGCATTTGTATTCGAAGGGGAATGGTGGCAATGACCGATACGTTCGACAAATTCGACAAAGCGCAGGAAAAACTCGGCGCGCACGAAATCGCAGCGTGGCTGCGCCGTCATCCGACATTTTTGCAGCAGTTTCCCGATCTTGCGCTGACGCTGGTGGTGCCGCGCGAGCAGGGATCGGCGGCGTCGCTGGCGGGTTATCAGCTGGAAATCCTGCGCGACAAGAATCGCGAACTGTCGCGGCGGCTGCAGGAGCTGTTCGCCAATGCGCAGGACAACGAACGGTTGGCAGTGCGCACGCATCAGTTGACGCTGGCGCTGATGAAACAAAACTGCGCCGCCGACACCGTGCGCGCGATGGCCGCTAGTCTGGCCGAAGATTTCAACGGCGATCTGGTGCGGGTGGTGCTGCTGTTGGACGGTAGTTCTGCGCCGGTCGAAGGACTCGGCGGCACGCTTGATGAGAACGGAGGTTGGCTGCAGACACTCGCCGAAGACGACGCTCGACTCGCGCCGTTCCGCGATTGTCTAAAAGACGGCGAACCGATCTGCGGCCGTTTGCAGCCGGAAAAAAACGCGCTGCTGTACGGCATGCGCGCCGAAGACGTGGCCAGCAGTGCACTGCTGCCGATCCCGGGCCTTGGCCTGATCGCAGTGGGCAGCCGCGATGCGAACCGCTTCTTCCCCGGCATGGGCACGCTGTTCCTGCGCATGATGGGCGACGCCTTCGACACCGCGATGCGGCGGTTCGAGCGCTGACGCCGCAGGCGCGCCGCGCATGCCAGCCTCTTGGAACCTGTCGCTGATGATCGGCGCCGCGCTGAGCGCGGCCGCTGCGTTGCTGCATGTCGGCTGTATCGTATTCGGCGCGTCGTGGTATCGCTTTTTCGGCGCAGGCGAACGCATGGCGAGACTGGCTGAAGCCGGCAGCTGGCGCCCTGGCCTGATCACATCGGTCATCGTGACCGTGCTGTCGGTCTGGGCCCTGTACGCACTCTCGGGTGCGGGCGCGATCAGGACGCTTCCCTTGCTGCGCATCGGGCTGTGCACGATCGCTTTTATTTATTCGCTTCGCGGCGTCGCCGGATTGCTGTACGCCGCATTCGGCGCAGGCGCTGATGCGACGTTCTGGTGGTGGAGTTCCGCGATCTGTCTGGTCTTCGGCATCGTGCATGTCGTTGGCTTGGCGCAGGTGTGGCCACGGCTGTGACCGCATCGGCCCACGTCGAGGGCTTCCTGTCGCATCTGCAGGTCGAGCGGCGCATGTCCGCGCATACGCTGGACGCGTATCGTCGCGATCTGGATGCGCTGGTGGCATGGACGGCTGCGCAGGGCATCGACGATCTGGTGGCCGTGCACACCGAGCAACTGCGCGCATTCATCGCTGCTGAACACCGTCGTGGTCTGTCGCCGAAAAGTTTGCAGCGCCGATTGTCCGCCTGTCGCAGCTGTTATCAATGGCTGTTGAAGCATGGACGCATCGGCGCCAGTCCGGCTGCCGGCATCCGCGCGCCGAAAGCGCCGCGCAAACTGCCGCAGGTGCTGGACGTCGATGAAGCGGTGCAATTGGTCGAACTGCCGACCGACGTGCCGCTGGGCGTGCGTGATCGCGCGATCCTCGAATTGTTCTACAGCTCCGGCCTGCGCCTGAGCGAACTGTGCGCACTGCGCTGGCGCGATCTGGATCTGGCCGACGGCCTCGTGACGGTACTGGGTAAAGGCAGCAAACAGCGCAGCGTGCCGGTGGGGTCGCATGCATGCAAAGCGCTCGATGACTGGCGCCGCGAATCGAGTCCACAGCCTGATGCACCAGTGTTTCCCGGACGCGGCGGCGCCACTATTACCCCGCGTGCGGTGCAGATCCGCCTGCAGCGGCTCGCACATCGCCAGGGGCTGTTCAAACGCGTACACCCGCATCTGCTGCGGCATTCGTTCGCCAGCCACGTGCTGGAATCATCGGGCGACCTGCGCGGCGTACAGGAATTGCTGGGCCACGCCGATATCGCGACCACCCAGATCTACACGCATCTGGATTACCAGCATCTGGCCAAGGTGTATGACGGCGCGCATCCGAGGGCGAAGCGGAAGACCTGAGTGGTTATACGCAAGCAGTTATACGCAGTGAGCGATGACGAAAAAATTTGTCATCCCGAACGAGGGCGTAGCCTGAGGAGGGATCTATTTTTATTCACAGGGCAGACTGAGCATAAGCAGGTCCCTCCGCCAGCGATGCTGGCGTTCGGGATGACAACGTATTTTATTCTTGGCCGCCATTCGTCACCCCTTGCCCACCGCCGGGACAGTCCCCACAACCGTTGCACGCCCGTTTCAAGCCTCAGGACATCGCATGGACCCCAGCCATCAGCCCAACGTCTTCTACGCCACCACCATCGTGTCGGTGCGTCGCAACGGCCGCGTGGTGGTGGCCGGCGATGGCCAAGTCACGCTGGGTCACACGGTGATGAAATCCAACGCGCGCAAAGTGCGCCGCCTCGGCCGCGACGGTCAGGTGTTGGCCGGTTTTGCAGGCGCCGCCGCCGATGCGTTCACACTCTTCGAACTGTTCGAAACGAAGCTGGAAAAACACGGCCAACTCACCCGCGCCGCGGTGGAGCTGGCGAAGGATTGGCGCACCGAACGCCGCTTCGGCAAGCTCGAAGCACTGCTTGCGGTAGCCGACAGGGAAACCTCGCTGATCATCAGCGGCACCGGCGATGTGATCGAGCCCGAAGACGGTCTGGTCGCGATCGGTTCCGGCGGCATGTATGCGCTGTCCGCTGCGCGCGCGCTGTTGGCGCACACCGAATTGGACGCGAAACAGATCGCGGTGGAGTCGCTGAATATCGCTGCGGATGTCTGCATCTACACCAACCGCAATATCGTGGTCGAAGAGCTCTGACATTCACTGTAAGAGCGCCGGAAGGCGCGACTTTCGTGCACGAGACACCCTCCTTCCGCTCCACATCGGTCGCGCCTTCCGGCGCCCCTACAAACGGCCCCAACGACACACGCCCCCATGCCCAACAAGCCCGAACACACCAACAGCACCATGACCCCGCGCGAAATCGTGCAGGAACTCGACCGCCACATCATCGGCCAGAGCGCCGCCAAGCGCGCCGTCGCCATCGCGCTGCGCAATCGCTGGCGGCGGATGCAGCTGGACGACGCGCTGCGCGATGAAGTGATGCCGAAGAATATTTTAATGATCGGCCCGACCGGCGTCGGCAAGACCGAGATCGCGCGGCGGCTGGCGACGCTTGCCAACGCGCCGTTCGTGAAGGTCGAAGCCACGCGCTTCACCGAAGTCGGTTATGTCGGCAAAGATGTCGAACAGATCATCCGCGATCTGGCCGACACCGCGGTCAAGTTGTATCGCGAGCAGGCCAAAGCACGCGTGCGCGCGCAGGCCGAGGCGCACGCAGAGGACCGCATACTCGATGCGCTGTTGCCGCGTCGGCAGCCGTCCGCCGGGTTTGGTTTCGGCGCCGCTGAATCCGGCGCAGGCGCACTGGATGTCGGCAGCGGCGAGACCCACGACAGCACCAGCGATACCCGCCAGAAATTGCGCAAACAGCTGCGCGAAGGAACTTTGGACGACCGCGAAATCGAAATCGAAAGCGCAGTCAATGTCGGCGTCGACATCATGGCGCCGCCGGGCATGGAGGAAATGGGTCAGCAGCTGCGGCAGATGTTCTCCAACCTGTCCAACAGCAAGACCCACAGCCGCAAACTCACGATCCGCGCCGCGCGCGTGCAGTTGATCGAAGAAGAAGCCGGCAAGCTGGTGAACGAGGACGATGTGCGCGAAGCCGCCATCGAGGCCTGCGAACAGCACGGCATCGTCTTTATCGATGAGATCGACAAAGTCGCCAAGCGTTCCGACAGCCACGGCGCCGATGTCAGCCGCGAAGGCGTGCAGCGCGATCTGCTGCCGCTGGTCGAAGGTTCGACGGTCAGCACCAAATACGGCTCGGTGAAAACCGACCACATCCTGTTCATCGCCAGCGGCGCGTTTCACGTCGCCAAGCCCAGCGATCTGATTCCCGAACTGCAGGGCCGTTTCCCGATCCGGGTCGAACTCAGCGCATTGGGCAAGGACGAATTCGTCCGCATCCTGACCGAGCCCAAAGCCGCGCTCACCCTGCAGTACGTCGAACTGCTGAAGACCGAGGGCGTCGAACTGCGCTTCGAGCCCGATGCCATTGATCGTCTCGCTGAGATCGCCGCCATCGTCAACGAGCGCCAGGAAAACATCGGCGCGCGGCGGCTGCACACCGTTCTGGAGCGCCTGCTCGATACGCTGAGCTTTGAAGCGCCGGACCGCGATGGCGCCAAGGTGGTGATTGATCGCGCGTATGTCGATGCGCAGCTGGGCGAGCTGTCCGCCGATCCGGACTTGTCGCGTTACATCCTCTGAGTCAGCGTTTTTACGTGCGCACGGGTGCTGGAGCTGAACGTCCCGGCGTGTATCGGCACTCGTTTGGCGGTTGGGCTTATATTCGGCCTCAGGCATCCGCAGAAGGACACCCCCGATGTCGGTCCATCGATTTCTCGTCTTGTTCATCGCGTTCGGCCTGACCGCCTGTGCGCACGTTCCATCCCACAACAGCGCTGCATCGCCCAGTTCCGCCAAGGAGACTTCCAACATGACGTCCGCCGCCGCCGCACCGCAGGTGTTTTCGCCAAGACTTGATGCCGAACAGTCGCTGCTGCGGCTGCTTGAACTGATCCGCAGCAGCAAGACCGTTCAGGACATCACGACCGCGCGCCTGCAGCAGACGTTCGACGTGGAATTCACCGCCGCATCCGGCCGTTTTGGTTTCGGCGAACACCTGACCCGCGACTGGTGGTCATCGTTTGAACTCGATCCCACGCACCCCTACGGCGCACGGTTCGAGTTCAGCTTCCGGCCCGACCCGCCCGGCACCTATCCGCCGCTGACCGATATCTGCAGCATCGATTTCGACCGTTTCGCCGCCGAGCTGCAGACCATGGGCTTCAGCCGCGAAACCTATCGCGCCGAACACAATCGCGTCATCCACGATCTCTTCCAGCGCCCGGGCCTGACCGTCACGGTCTACACCCGCGGCGAAGCCGACAGCCCGCCCGAGAAAATCACCCATGCCTGCGTGCAGATGGTTCTGATCAACTGACGCCAAGGAGCACGCGATCATGGCCGCTGTCCCCAAAACACCTTCCGCACCCCCCGTGCTGAGCACGCAGGCCGAGGCGCTGGTCACCACGTTCGGCGCACGCGCCGACGTGAATGCCGACCAGTTGACCAACTTCCGGGCGGCGATCAACGCCTCGCCGTCGATCATCAACCAGCTCAACAGCGCGGTCGCCAGCGGCCAATTGACCGAGATCCGTCCGCTGCCGCTGGGCACCAATGTCGGCGGCCAGTTCGTGCCGGCTTCCAAGGCGATGGAAGTGCCGCTGCAGATCATGACCACGCCAAGCGGCGGGCGATTCAATCCGGCCGAACTGACGTACGTGCTGGGTCATGAGGTGCAGCATTCGATCAACCAGCCGGGACTGGTCGCGTCCCGCACCGATTTCGTCGACGAAATGAAGCGGATCAGCGCCGCCGGCAATGCCATCAACGACTACACCGCGCCCACCGCTGCCGTATTGGCGGCCAACCGCCGCGATGAATCCAGCGCGCAGGTCGGCGGCTGGAACGCGACCGTGGACATGGTGCGCGCTACCAATCCCACGCCGTCTACCGAAGACATCTACCGCGCCAATCCGGGGCGCATGCAGCGCTATATCGACATCACGCCCGGCACCCCGGACACCTATGCCACCAAGCCCGGCGTCACCTTGAACGCGGACATGTCGATGAGCCCCACCGCGCAGAATGTCGAAGCGATGGGCAGGGCGTTTTTCGACAATCCGGCGTCGGTATCCGCGCTGGGGCATCACGGTAATTCCAACTACACCAATGTGTATGCGCTGGACGCGATCAACTTCATCGCCTGGCACGAACAGAATTTCGCCAGACCGCTGGCCAACGGCAGCATGCCGCAGGTGCAGCTGAACATGGCGCAGCTGGGCTTCAGCGAAAGCATCATCGAACAGAACGGCCTCACCCTGGGCGGCCCCGGCCATCGCCTGCCCTATCTGGACAGCAGCACCCAGCCACCCACCGCCGCGGCTTTCGATCACACCCTCACCACCCACCAGCACGTGCCCATGCCGCCCGCGCCGGTGCTGCCCGGGCCGACAACGCCTGCGTCGGGCGCGCCTACGCTGCCGTCCTCAACCTCGCTGCCGACGCCCGACAACCTGCATCCGGCCATCCACCGGGCGATGGACGCGCTTGATCGCTCGCCGAACATTTCCGCCGAGGACTTCGGCCAGAAACGCACCGAGGTAGCCGCAGGCATTGCGCTGCACGCTGCCGACCAGAAACTCACCCTCAATCATGTTGTTTTGAACGACAGCCGAACCGGGCTACTCGCCGTACAGGGCCCGCTTGGAGATCCCGGCGGGCGATTGTCCACTCCGCTGCTGGTGGCCGATGCGTTGGCGACCAATGTGGGCGCAGCGCAGCGGGCACTCGACGCCCTGCAGCCTGTCACGACACACAGCGAGGCGCTGTCGCGCAACCTGTCCGCCCAACAGGACACTCCCGTCAAGGAAGCGGTCGCGCAGTCACGCTGACGGTCGGCCTCGCAAAGATCAGCCGCACCAGCGTGTCGTCGATGCGCTTGGACAGGGCGGCCTGCGCAGGGCGGGCGCGCTAGACTGGCGGCATGAAAACGCCTACCCATACCGACCCTGTCGCGCCTGCCGACGACGCGCCTGCAGACACCACCCATTTCGGTTTCCGCGACGTGCCCGTCGGCGAGAAACAGAAACTCGTCGGCGAAGTGTTTTCTTCGGTCGCCGGCAACTACGACCTGATGAACGACCTGATGAGCCTCGGCATCCATCGGGTCTGGAAGCGCTACTTCGTCGCGACCGCGCAGGTGCGTCCAGGCGACCGCGTGCTCGACCTCGCCGGCGGCACCGGCGACATCGCCGCACTGCTGAAGGACCGCGTCGGCGATAGCGGCGAGCTGGTCTTGGGCGACATCAACGGCGCCATGCTGCGCGTCGGCCGCGACCGGATGACCGATCGCGGCAACGTCCGCGGTTTCGAGTACGTGCAGTGCAACGCAGAAACACTGCCGTTCCCCGACGCCAGCTTCGACCTGGTCACGATTGCCTTTGGCCTGCGCAACGTCACCGATAAAGACGCAGCACTGCGCGAGATGTACCGCGTGCTGCGCGTCGGCGGCCAGGCCCGCGTGCTGGAGTTTTCCGAAGTCACCGCCGAGTGGTTCAAACCGATCTACGACTTCCACTCGTTCAAGATCCTGCCGCAGCTGGGCAAACTGTTCGCCAAAGACAGAGGAAGCTATCAGTACCTCGCCGAATCCATCCGCAAACACCCGCCGCAGGATCAGCTCAAGGGCATGATGGACACGGCGGGGTTCTCGCGGTGTTCGTACAAGAATCTGTCCGCAGGCATTGTGGCGATCCACACGGGATATCGAGTTTAATCGAGCGCGTAGGGTGGAGTAAGCCCAGCGCAACTCCACCATCCTCACGCGGTTAGTAATGCGTATTCCAGTCGGGTATGCGCACTGTGCAAACAGCCGAATGTACGTGCGTTGATCCAATGGTGGAGTTGCGCTGCGCTGACTCCACCCTACGTCACCCGCGCCAGCATCCTTCGATGGCCGATCAATCGCGCCCAGCGGGTGCCGATGTCGATCCAGCACACATACGCAGCTTCTCCCGCAAATCTATACACCAGCATCGGGCTCCAGCGCAGCTGTGTTTCAGCGGCGCACAGTTCCCAGTCGAAGCCGAGTTGACGCGCGAACAGTGCGCAGCGGGCGAGGTGGTAGCGACTGCTGATGAGGGTGACACAGCCTTGGTACGCGTTATCGCTCAGCAACACGCGTGCGTTGCGCAGATTCTGCAGGGTATCTTGCGATTTTTTTTCGAGGTGCAGCGATGGGTCGGCGGCAATGCCCGCGGCCAGAAGTGCGGCGTGGGCGATTTCGGCTTCGCTGGGTTGGCCGGGCGCGCTGCCGCCGAGCAATACGACCATCCGCGGCCTGCGGATCCGCAGCAGCGTGGCGATGCGCGCGATGCGCGCGGAGAAGTCGGCATCGAGGCGTCCGTGGGGCGAATGCTTGCCGAACAGCAGCAGACATTCGCCCTGTTCGGGCAAACAGGGCGCACGGCGCGCAGTGCGCACCACGTGGACGACGTAGCCGAGATACACCAGGCCCGCACTGAGCACGCAGACAGCCGCAGCCACCGCGCCTGTATACAGCGCATCGCGGTCGAGCCACAGGCGTCGGCGGTGGTCGAGACGGCTCAAGGCCGGACACCTCATTAAAATTGGGCAAAAAAGTCGGGAACAGCATCGGATTCGCGCGGGCAGGCGTCGTGCAGGACGCAACGATTCGGGTCGCCGTCACTGCCCTGATTCAGCCTGCCCCCAGGCTCAGTGTCTGCCGTATCCAGGGGCGGGCAGAATAGCGCGCCTCGTCGGGATTCAGGGCTGATCGCTATAATCGCGACCTGTTTCCGACCCAGAGCGACGCGGTGTCCTCCGCAACAATGATCCTTTCCCAAATGACGCCGGTCGCGATCCGCACCTACACCGCCACCACCGCACTGGGGCACGGCCGCGAGGCGCAGGCCGATGCGCTGCGTATGCGTCGCAGCGGGCTGCGTCACAACGACTTCGGCGATGGCGCCACCGCCGATGCGCGTCTGGACACGTGGATCGGCCGCGTCGATGGCGTCGAGGATGTAGTGCTGCCGCCCGCGCTGGCGCCGTTCGACTGCCGCAACAACCGGCTCGCATGGCTGGCGCTGCAGCAGGACGGCATCCTCGACGGCCTTGCCGCGCTGCGCGACCGCTACGGCGCCGAGCGCGTGGCGATCATCATCGGAACATCGACCTCCAGCATCGGCGCCAGTGAAGATGCGTACACGCGGTTGGATGGCGGCGCATTTCCCGCCGATCTCCGCCAGCCGCTGCTGCATACGCCGCATTCGCTTGGTCATTTCATCCAACTGGCGACCGGACTGCGCGGCCCGTGCGTGACCGTGGCCACCGCGTGCTCATCAAGCGCCAAAGTCTTCGCACAAGCGGCACGCTTGATCCACGCCGGTGTCGTCGACGCCGCGCTGATCGGCGGTGTCGATACGCTGTGCGGCAGCGTGCTGTTCGGCTTCAACGCGCTGGGTTTGGTGTCGCAGCACCCATGCCTGCCGTTCGATGCGCGCCGCGACGGTCTGTCGTTGGGCGAAGCCGGCGGCTATGCGCTGCTCGAACGTATCGACCGTGCTGACGACAGCGGCCTGCGTCTGTGCGGCTACGGCGAAAGCAGCGATGCGCACCATATGTCCACACCGCATCCGGAAGGTCTGGGCGCACGGCTGGCGATGGTTGACGCGATCGCGCGTGCCGGCATCGTGCCGGACGATGTGGGTTATCTGAATCTGCACGGCACCGCGACGCCTGCGAACGATACGATCGAAGCGCTCGCGGTGCGCGGCCTGTTCGGCGATACGCTGCACGCCAGTTCGACCAAAGGCTGGGTCGGGCATACGCTTGGCGCCGCGGGCATCGTCGAATCGGTGTTCGCGCTGCTTGCGCTGGAGCGCGGCCTGCTGCCCGGCATGCTTGGCAATGACTCACCCCAACATGATCCCGCCTGCGGCCCGCAGATCCGTTTCGACGCCGCCGAACGTGAGATTCAATACGCAATGAATAATTCCTTCGGCTTCGGCGGCAACAACGCATCGCTGGTATTCGGGCGTGGATGACTTCGGTACCGCTGACATGACCGCACTCACCGCCACCATCGAAGGCGTCGGCTACTGGAACAACGGCCTGTCGTCGTGGCCGCATGCGCTGGAATTCGCTGTCAGCGGCGCATTGCCCGAAGGCGCCGCCAACAAACCCTCGCCGCAGCTGTTGGCGCCGAATGAACGGCGCCGCGCGCCGGAATCGGTCGCAGTCGCACTGGACGTTGCGCTGGCCGCCTGTGCAGCCGCGGGCCGCGATGCGGCGACCCTGCCATCGGTATTCACCTCGACCCACGGCGATCTGTCGATCACCGACTACATGTGCGCGATGTTGGTCGATGATCCGCGCGCGATCTCGCCAACCAAATTCCACAACTCGGTGCACAACGCCGCCGCCGGTTACTGGACCATCGGCGCGCACTGCATGCAGGCCGCGACCGCGATCAGTGCGTACGACGCCAGCTTCGCCGAGGGGCTGCTGGAAGCATTGATGCAGCTGGACGCCGGTGCGGACGCGGTGCTGCTGGTCGGTTACGACACCGCATCAATCGGACCACTGTTGTCGGTACACGACGCCAGCGGTCTGCTGGGCGGCGCGCTGGTGCTGTCGCGCAGCGGCCGCGGCGCGCAGATTTCCGTGAGGCTTGCAGACGGCGATGCCGATGCGCCCGGTGCGCTGGGCCGTCAAGCGGGCAGCAATCCGATGGTGCCGATGCTGCCGCTGTTCGACGCCTTGGCCGTGCGCGCGCCGCACGCTGCGCTGTTGGCCGGCCCGGGCCGCGTGATGGCGGTGGAGATTGCGTATGACTGATGCGGTTTTCGGTGAGACTGTTTTGGATCAGGCGGGCTCTGATAAGGCGTTGACGCCCACGCTTGATCGCAGCAACGTCGCGGTGGTCATCCCCGCGTTGAACGAAGCGATGCGTATCCGCGAAGTGGTGGAAAGCGCGCTGGGCGAATGCGACTGCGTGATCGTGATCGACGACGGCTCCGACGATGGCACTGCCGACCGGATCGCCGACCTGCCAATCACTTTGCTGCGCCACGCACAGCGCATGGGCAAAGGCGCGAGTCTGCGCGACGGCTTCCGCGAGGCGCTGCGTCAAGGCGCCGCCGCGGTGCTGACGATGGACGGCGACGGCCAGCACCAGGCCGAAGATATTCCGCGTCTGCTCGACGCCGCAAACCGGCATCCACATCGGATCGTGATCGGCGCGCGCCTGCGCAAGCGTTCGCAGCAGCCAACCTATCGACGCATCGCCAACGATTTCGGCGACTGGGGTATCGCCTGGGGCTGCGGCTTCCGCATCGTCGACAGCCAGAGCGGCCATCGCGTGTATCCGGCCGCAGTCGTTGCGCTGCAGGATGTGCCCGGCGAAGACTTTGTCTATGAAGCGCAGCTGCTTATCAGCGCTGCGCGCCGGCTGAATATCGGCGCGGTGTCGGTGCCGATCGAGTCGCGCTATGCCACGGCGGACACCCCGCAGCAGTTCCGTAAAAGCCATTTCCGGCCGCTGCACGACCTGTACCGCATCACCGCGCACGTCGTGGTACAAGTCTGGACATACGGCCATGTGATTCGCGAATACCGTCGCACCCGCAGTATCCCAGCGATGATCGACGACCCCAGCGGCGAATTTTCTTCACGAGCGAAGCAATGAACGCGCAAACGCCTCCAGCCACAGATTCAGTCACCGCTTCGATCTCGCATGATGTCGTCGTGCTCGGCGGCGGGCTTGCCGGTTTGACCCTGGCGATCCAGCTCAAGCAGCGCGATCCCGACATCGATATCGCAGTGCTGGAACGCCGCGCACATCCGGTGACCGAAGGCGCGTTCAAGGTCGGCGAATCCACGGTCGAAATAGGCGCGCACTATCTCGCCAACGTGCTCGGTCTGCGCGCGCATCTGGAAAGCGAACATATCCGCAAATTCGGCTTTCGTTTTTTCTTCAGCGAAGGCCGCCGCGACATCGACCAGTGCACCGAGCTTGGCGTCAGCCGGATTCTGCCGACGCCGTCGTGGCAGATCGATCGCGGCCGTTTCGAGAATTTTCTCGGCGACGAAGCGCGTCGACTCGGCGTGCATTTTCACGACGGCGCCACCGTGCGCGGTATCGACATGGGTGAGGATGATGCCGCGCATGCGATCACCTTCGAGCACGACGGCGACACCCGCACCGCCGCTGCACGATGGCTGGTGGACGCCAGCGGCCGCGCCGGACTGCTCAAGCGCAAGCTCGACCTCGCACAAACCACCGAGCATGACGCCAACGCGGTGTGGTGGCGCGTCGACGGTCTGATCGATCCGAAAACATGGTCGGACGACGCCGAATGGCTGGCACGCTGCACGCCGCCGGATCGCTGGCGTTCGACCAATCACATGTGCGGTCCCGGCTACTGGTTCTGGCTGATTCCGCTGTCGTCCGGCGCGCATTCGCTGGGCATTGTCTGCGACGCAACGATGCATCCGCTGGAGACGATGAACACCCACGAGAAAGCGATGGCGTGGCTGCGCGAACATCAGCCGCGCATGGCCGACGTGCTCGATCAGCCTCAGCACACGCTGCAGGATTTTCTGTTTCTGCGCCATTTTTCGCACGGCTGCAAACAGGTGTTCAGCGGCGACCGCTGGGCGATGACTGGCGAGGCCGGGGTGTTTCTCGACCCGTTCTATTCGCCGGGCAGCGACTTCATCGCGATCTCTAACACGTTGATCTGCGATCTGGTCGGCAAAGACCGCGCCGGGAAATCATTCGCCGCCTATGCCGACATCTATCAGCAGCTGTATTTCGGATTCTTCGAAAACACGCTGACCCTGTATCAGGATCAGTACCCGCTGTTCGGCGATGCGCAGGTGATGCCGCTGAAAGTGATCTGGGATTACACCTATTACTGGGCACTGCTGGCGCCGCTGTTCTGCGGCGAAAAACTCACCGATGTCTCGCTGCTCGGCCGCCTGCGTCCGCAGTTCGAGCGCGGCCGCGATCTGAATCTGGCGATGCAGGCGCTGCTGCGCAGCTGGGGCGGGCGCAACCGCGCAGCACAGCTGCCGGATGCCGCAACGCTGGATGGCCGTCTGCTGGATCAGTTCAACATCGACTGGTTCCACGGCATGAACCGCGCGCTGCACGATGTGCTGGACAACCCCGCATTCGAGCAACGCATGCGCGACAACGTCGCACGCATGGAATGGCTGGCGGCGGAAACCCTGCAGCATGCGCGTGCGTCGCACAGCGATATCGACGACTGTGGTCTTGACGTGCTGCTGAAAGATTCGACGATGGAACGCTCGCTTACCGCGATCTGGTATGCCGCGGCCGCATAGTCTCAATCCTCTTACAGCCTGTTCAAACTGTTTCCCAACCGCGAATAGATATAACCCCTGTCATCCCGAACGCCCGCGCAGCGGGTGAAGGGATCTGCTGTTGTGGCATCACCAGATACAAGCAGATCCCTACTCGGGCTTCGCTCTTGTTCGGGATGACATAATTTTTCTAAATCAGAAGTTTTGAACAGGTTCTAAGCGCCTGTTCAAAATGTTTCTCGACCGCGAACAGATACACCCTCTGTCATGCCGAACGCCCGCGCAGCGGGTGAAGGGATCTGCTGTTGTGCGCACCGGCCGCAAGCAGATTTCTCCTCAGGCTTCGCCATCGTTCGGGATGACATGTTTTTCCAAATCAGAGATTTTGAACAGGTGCTTATGCGAAAACGACAAGGGCCGCTTTTGCGGCCCTTGTGTTTGATGGCTCTATTGGATGACGACGAAGAAGCTTCAGTCGGTGACTTCCGGCGCAATCATCACCGGCACTTCCACGGTCTTGTCGTAGTTCTGCTGCAGATAGCCACGCAGCATGCTGGAAATGCGGATCAGCATGGTTTTGTCGGTGGTGCCGAACGTCCAGGCCGCACCAAGCGCGTTGGCCTGCTGGTAGAAACCGGGTTCGCCCACCACCGCGCCGGTCTGGCCGTCGGTGAGTTTCGCGGTAACGTAGACCCATGATTTGCCCGCAAAGCCGCCGGCGAAGAAACGCTTGCCGCCGGAGATGAAGCGGACATGCGTCAGCTTTGGTTCTATTTTCAGGGTGCGCGGCGCATCGCCCGCCGGCTGTTCGTTCCACGCCTTCAACACGGCACCGACGCGTTCGTCGAGATTGCCCTGCAGGTATTCGCGTGCGACTTCATTACCTTTCTGGCCGGCGTAGGGCGCGTCCATCGCGACCGGAACGATTTCGAAGCGTTGATAGGTGTTGAGTGCCACGGTTGGTGCAGGATTTTTAGCGTCTTCGGCGGGCTTCTCGAATTCGGCGGCGTTGATGAGCGGGGCCGCCAACAGCAGCATCGCTGCGGACATCAATACGGGTATGCGCATGGAGTCTTCGACCTCTGACAATGTGGCTGCATCCGCAGCGGTGACCGCAGCATCGTATGGTTTGAAACAGTTCGCAACTCAGCTCATCCCGCCGTCGATCCCGATCACCTGGCCGTTGATGTAGCCGGCATCGGCGCTGCACAGAAATCCCACCAGCGCAGCGACTTCCTCGGGCGTGCCGGCACGTCCGGCCGGCACCATCTGTTTGATCCGCTCCGGCGGAAACGCATCCTGGGCCATGCTGCCGGCGATCACGCCGGGTGCGACCACATTCGCGGTAATGCTGCGGCTGGCCATTTCGCGCGCCAACGATTTGGTCGCGCCATGCAGCGCGGATTTTGCCGCTGCATAGTTGGTCTGGCCGCGATTGCCGGTTACGCCGGCCACCGACGAGATGCTGACGATGCGGCCCCAGCGCGCTCTTGCCATCGACAGCAGGAGCGGTTGGGTGACGTGGAAAAACCCGTGCAGCGATACGTCGATGACGCGCTTCCACTGTTCATCGCGCATCCCGGCCATCGGCGCATCGTCGTGGATGCCGGCATTGTTGACCACGATCTGGATCGGGCCGTCTTCCAGCAGCGCGGTCACCGCCGCGCGCGTGGTGTCGCCATCGGCCACGTCGAACGCCACCGCCTGCGCGGAGCCGCCGTTGGCGATGATGTCGTCACGCACCGCTTCAGCACGCGCAAGATTGCCGTTGGCGTGCACGATGACGTGCGCACCGTCGGCCGCAAGCCGGCGGCAGATCGCGCCGCCGAGATCGCCGCTGCCGCCGGTGACGATAGCGCGCCGCTGTTGAGTGTTCGACATTCTCTTTCTCCTTTTTCAATCATCTGTGGGAGCGGCGGGAGCCGCGATGAATCGGGACGACATCTGCAGCTGAGCATCGCGGCTCGCGCCGCTCCTACAAAAAATCACGCCTGCAGCATCACTGCCGCACGCCCTTCGGCGATGACGATGCCAGCATGCAGGATACGGAACGTGTATTGCTGACTCGCGGCACTTTCGGCAATCAATTCAGCCTCGCATTCCAGCGCGTCGGTCAGGTCATCGATGCGGGCGAGGTGCAGCTCGACGTTGCGCAAGGCCACCAGAAAACCGACCTTCGGCTCACCGCCTTCCGCGGCACCGCGCAGGCCACCGTGCACGGCCATCGCCTGCGCGCCGTATTCGCACAGATGCACGGCGCGCAGGCGGTCGTCGCTGCGCAGCGGATGTGTGGGATCGCGATGGCTGTGGGTGCGCAGATGGATACGCTGCGGGTCCCAATCGATGACCTGGTCCCACAGGCACATGCCGCCTTTGTGCGGGATCATGGCTTCGATGTCGTGGCGTGCGATCACAAAACAATTCCTGTGGGAGCGGCGGGAGCCGCGATAGGCTGCGGCAAGGTCATCGGCTATTCATCGCGGCTTCCGCCGCTCCCACAGGTGCATTCAAGGGGTGCCGGGCAATCAACAGCGCCAGCACGAAATTGCCGACCACGCCCAGCGTCACCGTCACGCCGATCGCGCGCAGCACCGGAATGCTCGACAGCGCCAGCAGAAAGAACACCAGCAGCGTCATCAGGCTGCACACAATCAAGGCATGCAGGGTGCGCAGCTGGTCTTGATAATCATCGCCGGCGTGCTCGAAAAACAGTGCGTAATCAAGGCCGAGGCCAGCGGCAAGAATCAACGCCACCAGATGGAACAACGTCAATTCGACGCCGCAGGCGCGCAGCACGGCAAGGACGATCAAGGTCGTCAGCGCCATCGGCAGCAGCACCCGCAGCGCGCGGTGCGGCGTACGCAGCGCCAGCCATACCGTCGCCGCCAACAGCAGCGCCGCAACGGCGAGCGCGATCAATACGCGGTCGCGATAAGTCGCTACCAGCGATTCGGACGCGGTTTTCAGATCGAGCAGCTCGACGCCCGGTGCGTTCACTGCGCGCGCGACGGCGGTGGGATCGGTCAGCCCGGTCATCGACACCAAGGCGGTGCTGTGATCCTGATTTTCGATCAACAGGCCGCCGATGCGCGTCGCCAGCGGGGTGCCCGCGAGATCGCGCGCAGTCAACGGTGTGACGCTGCGTGCGCGTTCGACATCCGCGACGAAATCCTCGAACGCATCGCTGCGGAACGGCGTCGCTGCGACCGCAGTATCCAGCGAATCGCGCAGTGTTTCCGGCATTGGCAGCATCGCCTGCCGCGCGCGCTGGGTCGCTGCGCTGGGCAACATCCGCGCCGCGCTGTCGTAACCGGCAACCGCTTTTTGTTCGATCAGCGCGTCCAGCTTCGGATGCAGCGCCTCGACGCGCTGCAGCGCCTCTTCTGTCGTCGCACCCCGCACCGCCAGCAGGTAACGGACATCGGGTGCGCCGAGTGCTTCACGCAGATGCGCGTCCTGCGCGAGCGCATCTGCGGGCACCGGCGTGAGTTTGGATAAATCGTTTTGCCAGAATGCACCGGGCGCGAACGCGACGATGGCGATGCTGACCGCCGCCAGCGACGCAAGCTGCCATGCGCGCGGACGCGGCACGCGTGCGACGGCCGTCCATAGTGTCGCCAGACGCGGCGATGCGGCGGTATCGCGCGGCGCGGGATCGATCAGGCCCGGCAGCAGAAAACGTGTGGTCAAAGCGGCCACGCCCAAGCCGGCGATGGTAAACACTGCGAGCTGCTGCAGACCGTCGACGCCGGAAAACAGAAACGTCACATACGCAATGCAGGTCGACGCGACGCCGGTCGCAAGCGTGGGCCAGATCGCGCGCGCGTTCGCCCACGGAGATATACCCGCGCGCTGATGGCTGAACAAATGGATCGGATAATCCTGCACAACACCGATGAGGGTGAAACCGAACGCGATGGTGATGCCGTGCACGCCATCTGCAAACACGATTGCGACCGCACCCAGACCGGCAAGGCCGGCACTGGCGAGCGGCAGTACGCCGAACAGCGGCGTGCGCCAGCTGCGGTAGGCGATCAACAGCAGCAGGATCAACCCGATGCTGTCGACCATGCCGATCAACGCCGATTCGCGCTGGGTGCGGCCGCCGATCTCGACCGAAAACGCGCCGGGGCCGGTGAGCGTCATGGTCGCATTGCTGTCGCCGCGCGCGTTGGCGAACGCGGTCTGGATTGCGCTCACCGCCAACTGTTGGCCAGTGGGATCAAAACCCGCGCTTTTGGTTTCGATCGCAAGCAAAGCTTCGCGCCCGGTCTTGTCGAACCAGACGCCGTGCAGACGCTGCGGCGCATTGGCGGGCTGCATGGCTTCGGCGATGCGCAGCGTTTCCAGGGTGGGATCGGAGGGCAGCAGCGGCTCGATCAGCGCCGCCGCCGGCGAGCCGAGATCCTGCATGCGCGCGTCGAGTTCGTCGCGCAGATAAGTGTCATCGAGCGGCTGCGTGTCCAGCGTGGACGACAGCAGATAGCGATAGGGGCGCAGCCGTTCCGGGATCGCAGCGAGTGCGTCTTCGCCGCCGTTGGCGATCAGACTGAAGCGCGTGTCGCTGCTCAGCGTCTGCACGATGCGCTGCGACTGCGACGCCAGGGTTTCGGCATCGGCGCCGGACAGCGACATCAACAACAGCCGCGAACCCGGACCTTCGCCCAGTTCGTCCAGCAGCAGCTTCTGCGCCGGTGTTTCAGCGGAGGGCATGAATTTGCGCAGATCGCCGCTGACCTTCAGGCGGTCGCTGATCAACACACCGGCCCCGATCAGCACGATCAGCCAGATGAGCGCGAGCACGGTGCGGCGCGTCGCGGTCATGCGTGCGCACCCCTCACCCGCCCTATCGGGCACCCTCTCCCGCATGCGGGAGAGGGAAGAGCGAGCGCAGCGAGCGAGGGTGAGGGGGCTCCTTTCACTTCACACCATTCCGACACAGCGCCTGCAGCGCTTCCGCATCGCTATCAGCACGGACCGCCAATGCGGCGCTGGCCAGCAGAGTGCGCTGCAGCTCGCCTTTGACCGGGCGGGTTTCGATGCAGCGCAGCTCTGCGCCCTGGCCGTACAGCACGATGTCGCGAACGCGTGCGGCCAGCGCGCTGTCCTTCGGGGCGAGGGTAAGCGTCCAGCGCGTGCGGTCGCCCTGCGCGACGACGCGGTACACGCGCTCGATCAATGCGCGGTCGCCAGCGAGCAGTGCGCCGAAACTGTTCTGCAGACTGGCCAACTCCGGCGCGCGCGACAGCGAAAACGTGCGCGGCGCTTTGCCGGTGCGGACGATGGTGGCTTCACCGGCGCCGGATTTCGACGACCTGAGCGTAGTGGTTTCGATATACGGCATGCGCACTTCGCGCACCAAGGTGTCTTCGCGCGGGCGCCGGTATTCGCCGGACAGGCGCAGGGGTTGTTTCAACAGCGGCGATGCGCGTACTTCGACGAATGCGGTGCGCATCGGCGCCGGCCGCGCCAAGGCGGCGAGAATCCAGTCGCTGTCGACGCGCTGTGCGGCGGCCGGCTGCGCGATCAGCGCGAGCAACAGGGCGAGACTAGACCGAACGATTCGGCGCGACATGTTCGCTGGACGCATGTTCGGTGGACGCATGCTGGATAGAGACGTGGTTGATGGCGGCGTGCTTGATAGCGGCATGTTCAGCATCGGTGTTCGGCGCCTCTGCGCCCCAGAAATCGTAGAAATTGAACCAGTTGTACGGCGCATGGCGAGCCACATCCTCCAACCGCGCGGCGTAACGCTGGATCAACGCCGCGACGGCAGTTTTGCGCTGCGCACGCGGGATATCGACGGCGTCGCTGAAGGGTTCGAAGATCAGCTCATAGCGCCTGCCGCCGCGATACAGGCCGAAGCCCAGCATGACCGGTGCCTTCAGCGCTGCTGCGATCTGCCACGGAGTGGTGGGAAACGGCGCCTCGCGGCCGAAGAAAGGCACCATGACGCTCTGTCCGCCGGGATGCGCGCGGTCGACCAGCAGTGCGACCATCGCGCCGCTCTGCACCGCCTGCTGGATATCCAGCATCAGGCCGGGGCCGTCCTGGCCGGCGTCGATCACGGTGGCCGCGATCTCCGGATTCAATGCGTCCAACAATTGGGTCAGCGCCAGGTTATGGGCTTTGTCCAGGACCACGCGGATGGTGTATTCCGGGCGCTGTTGCGACAGCACCCGGAGCACTTCGAAACTGCCCAGATGCGAGCCGAACAGCAGCATGCCGCGGCCCTGATCCAGATACCGGTGCAGATGCTCCAGGCCGCTCACGCTGACGTCGAAACGGCGCGTGTTTTCGCCCAGCAGAAAGACCCGATCAAGAATGGTCGAAGCGAAGGTGTGCACGTGCTTGGCCGCATCCCACAGCGTTGCGCGACGCCCCAGTGCGTGCGCAAGCCAAGCGCAGGACGCGGCGCGTTCCGGGCCGCGACGGATCAGGAAATACAGGGTGATCGGAAACAGCAGCACGCGCGCGATGCCGCGTCCGCCGTAGCGGCCGATGCTGCGGATCAGCCACAGCCCGAAGCGGCTGCCGCCTTCCGGGCGCTGTGTCCATTCCGTGCTCATGGCATCCCGCTCATTGCGTGCTGATCATGCCGAATGCACCTCGCCGCTAGCGACTAAAGTTTCGTCGCGCAGCACCCGGAACCGCCAGCGCGGCGGCGCGTCAACGGCGTCGGACTGCAGCAGTTCGATCTGCACCCGCTGTTCCGGCAGCAGCGGCTGCAGGAATTTCACCTGCGGCATGCGCAGCGGCCCCAACGCACCGTGCTGCGCTTCAATCGCCGCCAGCACGCGGTCCAGCACGACTACGCCGGGCACGATCGGCTGACCCGGAAAATGGCCGGGCAGACAGGGATGGTCGGCGGGAATGATGAATTCGCTCATACGCTGTCGCTCATGCGGGATTGCTCATGCGGGATTGCTCATGCGGCCTGCAAACATCATCGGAAAAAATCGCGCCAGAACGCAGGCCCAAGCGCGGCCATGCGGCGCGCGAAATCGAAAGCGTTGCGATACGGCCGCACCGGGAACACCCATTTGCGCAGCTGGAATTCGACCAGCATGAACCCGCCCATCACTCCGTAATTGGCGATGTTTGCGATCAGCGACCACTGCGCATTGGTGACCGTGACCGGCACTTGGATACCGAACTGCACCAGCACGCCGTCCGGTACCGCAATCATCGCAAGGGTGAGATTCACCAGCGTCATCAGCGCCAGCAGCAGCGCCCAGGCCAGGGTCAGATGCCGGGTGTAGCTGTGATGGCGCGGCGACAGCGGCATGTTGCTCTGCGCATACAGCGCGCTCACCACCTTGGCGATCAACGGCTCGCGCCCCGGGCGCAGACTGCGCGCAAACCAGCCGCTGACCATCGCCGTGAACAGCGCAGGCACCAGCAGCAGCGGCGTCAGCGCGAAACGCGAGCGCGCCAGCGCGATCAACAGCAATACCGTTGCAGCCAGGGTCAGCCACGCCGCAAGGCGCCGGCGCAGCAGCGGTTCGATCAGCGCCAGCAGCATCAGATCGCCCAGCGCCAGCGCTGCCAGCATCGGCGAATGACGGGTGCCCGCAAAGTGCGCCAGCGGCAGATATGCCACCAGCAGCAGCAGCCGCAGTGCGGCAGTCACACCGTCTTGTGCTGTTCGACATGCGCCGACAGCGCACGCAGTGAGCCGAAGATGCGGCGGTTGTCGTCGTTGTCTGAGCGCAGTTGGAAACTGTATCGCTTGCTGATCGCCAGCGACAGTTCCAGCGCGTCGATCGAGTCCAGACCGAGACCTGCGCCGAACAGCGGTGCGTCGGGGTCGATCCCGGCGGCAGCGACGCCGTCCAGATTCAGGCTTTCGACCAGCAGATCCGCCAATTCAAGTTCGGCGGGAGTCAGTACAGACATGGCAAACCATCCAGAATCGAAAGAAGACCCCATCGGGCGAAGCGCCGAAGCGGGCTGTTACACGACGTCATCACGCGCCCACCGACCATTGAGGGTGATCGGACTGGGGCGACATGCCGAAGCTTGTGTCGCCGGCCCATTAGATCGGGCCGCGGCTTTACACCACGCGTTATGATGCCAGTCTCAGACTGCAACAAGATAGAGCATGACGGTCAGAATCGACGCAACACGCACCGGGACGGAACCCACCAGATCACTCCGGCAGCCGACAGCGTGCAATGGCTTCAGTACCCAAGCCAGACGCCTTCGTGCCGGCGCGCGTCGCGTTCGCGCACTGGCGCCTCGATGAGCAGGCCGATGATGCATTCAGGTCCAGGCGCAGCGCTGACGGCCGCAGCCCTAACCGTTGATTACGTGCAGGCCACCACGCCGGACGCGCTGCTGACCGCCGACACGCTGGCGGTCTTCGGCTTCGGCACCCACGCCGCGCACTGCGACGATCCCCGCTATCTGCGCATTCCGCTGCAGCCCTATGGCACCGCCCCGTTCGAGCGTTGGCGCAGCGCCGGCCCGGTCGACTTCGGGCGCGACGGCGATGCACAGACCGGCCAGATCCGCTGGGCGAGCGACGGCCAGCTGACCTTCGGCGTGATCGAGATCGACGAGCCGCCGGGCCATCACCCCGACCACAGCGACATCTGCGAGGCCGCCGAGCGCGCCTACACGCAGCTGGTCGGCTTCGTCTCCGGCAGCCGTACGCCCCACCTGCTGCGGGTGTGGAACTACCTCGATGCGATCACCCAGGGCGACGGCGACGCCGAACGCTACCGTCAGTTCTGCGTCGGCCGAGCCCGTGGACTGGGCCGGTTCGACACCATCGAACTGCCCGCAGCCACCGCCATCGGCCGCTGCGACGGCCAGCGCACGCTGCAGGTCTACTGGCTGTCGGCCGCGCAGCACGGCACGCCGGTCGAAAATCCGCGTCAGGTCAGCGCCTATCGCTATCCGCGCGAATACGGCCCGCAGTCGCCGAGCTTCGCCCGCGCGATGCTGCCGCCACCGGGCAGCACGATGCCGCTGCTGCTGTCCGGCACTGCCAGTGTGGTCGGCCACGCGTCGCTGCATCTGGGCGAACTGCTGGATCAGATCGGCGAGACCTTCGCCAACTTCGATGCGCTGCTGGCCGAGGCCCGTCGCCATCAGCCGTCGCTGCCGGCGGGTTTCGGCAGCGGCACCCGGCTGAAGGTATACGTGCGCGACGCGGCCGACCTGCCGCTGGTGGCGCAGGCGCTGGACGCCCGTTTCGGCACATCGGTGCCACGGGTGCTGCTGCATGCCGCGATCTGCCGCCGCGAACTGGCGGTGGAAATCGACGGCGTTCACGCCTGAGCGCTTGAATTCAGCGCTCGCGCAGCCATCTTTGCGCCGTTACTCCGCACCTTCGCAACGATCAAAGGGGAAACACATGGGTCTGGTCAGTCTGATTTGGGGCATCTTCGCGATGCTCGGCATGTTCGTCGCACTGATTCCTCTGCTGGGCTGGATGAACTGGGCGGTGATTCCATTCGCAGGCGTCGGCATCATCATCGCCGCCATCGGCATCGCGCTCACGTCTACCGAAAAACGCGGCCGGGCCAAAGTCGGCCTGCTGCTCAACGCGATCGTCATTGTGGTCTCGGCGATCCGGCTGAGCATTGGCGGCGGGATTATCTAATCGAGTGGGCGGGACGATCATCGCTCCCTAGCCCCTCACTCTCGCTCGCTGCGCTCGCTCTTCCCTCTCCCGCATGCGGGAGAGGGTGGATGAGGGACGGTCTTGCGGCCACCAACGCCCGCGTATGCGCATGCTGCGGGTTTTGCAACACATCGGCAGCATTGCCGATCTCTACGATCTTCCCCGCTTCCAGCACCGCGATACGCTCGGCCACCGCTGCGGCTGCAGACAGATCATGGGTGACGAACAGCAGCGCAAGCCCGCGTTCGCGTTTGAGCGTCGCCAGCAGCGCAAGGATTTCTCGGCGATGGTGCGCGTCCAGCGCGGATACGGCTTCGTCGCAGACCAGCAGATCGGGATCACAGGCCAGCGCACGGGCAATTGCGATGCGCTGACGCTGACCGCCGGAAAACTGATGCGGGTAACGCGCGCCCATGTCCGCATCAAGACCGACCGCCATGAGTAGATCAGCGACGCTCGCAGAGCGCGATGCCGTATCGCCGATCCCGTGGATACGCAGCGGTTCGGCGATGATCTCGGCCACGCGCATGCGCGGATCGAGCGACGCGTACGGATCCTGGAACACCACGCCGATGCGTTTGCGCATATTGCGCAGCGCCGTACCTTTGAGCGCGGTCAGTTCGATATCGTCCAGCCACACCCGGCCCTGCGCACCGCGCAACAGCCGCAGCACCGCGCGACCCAGGGTACTTTTGCCGCTGCCGCTTTCGCCCAGCAGCGCGAGGCCTTCGCCGCGATGCAGGGTGAGCGAGACATTGTCCAGTGCGGGTCTTGACGCACGCCGGTAATGCATGTGCATGGCTTCGGCGCGGAGTAAGGGCTGCGCACTTGTGGGAGCAGCATTTGTGGGAGCGGCGGAAGCCGCGATGGAACTGCCAGATAGCGCGCCGAAGGGATTCTCCGCGAGATACATCGCGGCTTCCGCCGCTCCCACAGAAGCAGGCGGCAACCGATCCGCTTCGATCAACTCGCGCGTGTACGCATGCTGCGGATCTGCGAACACCTCGCGCGTCGCGCCGCGTTCGATCACATCGCCACGGCGCAGCACCAGCACGTGCCCGGCATACGCGCCGACCAGCGGCAGATCGTGGCTGATCAGCATCAGTCCCAGGCCCTCTTCGCGACGCAGCGTATCGAGCAGATCCAGCACTTCGCGCGCAATGCGGGCATCCAGCGCGGATGTCGGTTCATCTGCGATCAGATATTTCGGCCGGCTGCACAGCGCGAGTGCGATCGCGATGCGCTGCCGCTGGCCACCGGAGAACTGATGCGGAAAACGTCGCAGGGCAGTGTCGGGTTCCGGCAGCTGTACGCGTTCGAACAATCGCTGCGCTTCGACGCGCGCCGTAGCGGTATTGAGCACGCCGTGCGCGCGCAGGGTTTCGACCATCTGCGCGCCGACCGTACGCAGCGGATGCAGCGCAGCCAGAGGATCCTGCGGCACCCAGCCCAGCGCGCGTCCCCGCAGTGCGATGTGTGCGCGCGAGCCCAGAGCAATGTCCATGCCGTCTTGCGCCAACGCGCCGCTGGCGCGCAGCCCCTCCGGCAACAGCCCGAGCAGCGACAGCGCGGTGAGACTCTTGCCGCTGCCGCTTTCGCCCACCACGCCGAGACATTGCCCGGGCAACAGATCGAGATCCAGCGGGCCAAGCAATCGTCGCGCACCCAGATGCACTTCAAGCTGGCGCAGCGACAGCGTCATGCGGCAGCGGATTCGGCAGCGGCGCGCGGGACTGCACGACTGTCGACAGCGTGCACATCCAGCCAATCGCGCAGCGCGTCGCCCAGAAACTGGAACGCCGCCAACGTAGCGACCAGAAAGCCGGCCGGAAACAGCAGCGTCCACGGCGCGCTGTCCAGCTCCTGCACGCCTTCGGACAACAGCGTGCCCCAACTGGCCGACGGCTCATCGACGCTCAGGCCGAGAAAGCCGAGGAAACTTTCGACCAGAATGGCTTGGGGCAGAATCAGCCCGAGATACACGAACGCCAGCGGCAGCAGATTGGGCAGCGCGTGCCAGCGCAAGCGTTGACCGAAACTCGCGCCCGCAGCCGTTGCGGCCAGCATGAACGGCATCTCGCGCAGCCGTGCGCTTTCCGCGCGCATCACCCGCGCCAGATCGATCCACACATAGCCGCCGATGGCCGCCAACAGCAGCCACAGCGAGCGCTCGAACAGGGTCAGCAGCAGAATCACGATGAGCAGAAACGGCAGCGCACTGAACATGTCCAGCACGCGCAGCATCAGCCGCTCCGGCCAACCGCCGGCAAGCCCTGCACTCGCGCCAAAACCCAAGCCCACGATCAGCGCAACCAGGCTGGCGAGGAAACCGATGGTGAGCGACAGCCGTCCGCCCGCGAGCGTGCGCACGAACACATCGCGGCCGATGGCGTCGGTGCCGAACCAGTGCCCGCCCACGCCCGGCGCCACCGACAGCGCGCTCCAGTCCGGGCGATGCGGATCAAACGCCACACACAGCGGCCCGAGCCAACACAGCAGCGCCAATCCGCCCAGAAACAGCAGGCAGACGCGGGCCATCGGCGGCAGGGAGCGGAACAATCGCATGGGTCGATTGTATGCTCCGGCCACATCGACATGGCTCTTCCACACAGGTGCTTCCTTAATCCAACTGCCGCCATTCGCCGGGCTGCAGATCATCCAATCGCCAGTCACCGATGGCCACGCGCACCAGTCGCAGTGTCGGTAAACCAACCGCTGCGGTCATGCGCCGCACCTGGCGGTTGCGTCCTTCACGGATCACCAGTTCCAGCCATGCATCCGGTACGGTTTTGCGAAACCGCACCGGGGGGTCGCGCGGCCAGAGTGCAGGCGCATCGATGCACTGCGCCTGCGCCGGCAAGGTCATGCCGTCGTTGAGTGCGACGCCGCGACGCAATGCATCCAGCTGCGCGGGCTGCGGGACACCTTCGACCTGCACGCGATAGGTTTTCGCGAGCTTGTGGCGCGGATCGGTGATCCGGTGCGACAGTGCGCCGTCGTCGGTCAGCAACAGCAGACCTTCGCTGTCGTGGTCGAGTCGCCCGGCGGCATACACATCTGCGGGCAGTCCGAATCCCGCGAGCGTGAGCCGCATCGGCATACCCGCTTTGAGCGCATCGCCATCGGTAAATTGGCACAGCACGCCGTAGGGCTTGTTGAACGCGATCAGCATCGGCAGCAGTCTGCGAACACGCAGTTGCACGGCAGGCCTATGCTGTGATCAGGTCTTCTTGCGAGCATTGCCATGAGTAACCACGAACTCACCGGTCTATCCACCCGCTGGCTGGGCAAAGCCTGGGAAAGAACGACCGCCGCCGAGCGTGCAGTGTTGACCCAGATGCATCGCCGTGAACACATCAGCCGCGCGCCTCTGGACAAATCCGGCGATGACCGCAGCTTCGGTGAACGCGTCGCCGACGGCGTTGCGCATTTCGGCGGCTCATGGACCTTCATCGGCACGTTCATGACACTGCTTGGTTTGTGGATAGTGACGAACGTCTGGCTGCTGCGCGCGCATCCCTTCGACCCCTACCCGTTCATCTTCCTCAATCTGCTGCTGTCGATGCTGGCTGCGCTGCAGGCGCCGGTGATCATGATGAGCCAGAACCGGCATGCGGAACGCGATCGCGCCGCGGCCGAACACGATTACGAGGTCAATCTGAAAGCTGAGTTGGAGATCATGGCGCTGCACGACAAATTCGACCAGCTGCGCACCGAGCAGCTGGAGAAAATCCTTGAAGTACAGTCGCAACAAATTACGCTGCTGCAGCAATTGGTCGAAGCGCGTTGAATCGATGCCGGTAGAGGGGGGGGGGGGGGGGCGAGGCGGGGGGGGGGGGGGGAGACCACCCGCGGCGGGGGCGGGGGGGGTGGGGGGGGGTGTTGTGGGGGGGCGGGGGGGGGGGGGGGGGGGGGG
>JANOKD010000013.1:0-14327 GCA_031419075.1 Lysobacterales bacterium | reverse complement strand
GGCAAAGGCATCGCTAATCCGTGTGCGCTGCTGCTTGCGATCGTGCAAATGCTTGATCACGTCGGTCAGCCAGACAACGCCACGCGCCTGCGCAACGCGATCATCGCCACGCTGGAAGCGAAAGATTCGGTCACCCCGGATATTGGCGGCACTGGTACCACGATGTCGTTCGCCAAGGCGATCGCCAGCCGGTTGTGATCTCTGCACAAGCCGCGCGACATCCGCGCGGTGTTTGATGATTTCCGACAAGCAGCTGTTGAATGCCAGCCTCGAAAACCAGTGCTTAAAACCAGTGCTGGTGATCAGCGCTTCGACTTGAGTGCAGTTTCGGGCGCGGTGCGCACCGGCAGGGGCACATTGCACAGGTCGATGTGCCCGGCGGGGCGCTTGTAGAAATCGTCGCGGCGGTTGCGACGGGCTTCGATCAGCGCTTCGAACAGCGGCGTGTCGGTGCGCAACACCTGCAGTTTCAGGCGTTCGGCCGGTTTGAGGTCGGCAGCGAGGCGGATTGATCGGATTACAGTCCGCTGCGCCGGTGTCTCATAGAAACCCAGCGCAGCGGTGCCGCGCGGCAGCACGCTCAATAATTCCATGCCCTGCACGACGCGGCCGACGCTGGTGATATTACGGTCGAGCTGGCGCGGCGATTGGCCGGTAACCACATACAGTTCCGCGCCGGTGCTGGAATCAGCGGCGGTGTCGCGGCCGGCGCCGACCATGCCGTAACAGTGCGCGAGCCACGCGCTGCCGCCATCGCTGCGGTCCACGCCGATCGGGAAACCGCTGCTGAAACCGACCTCCGGCGCCCAGCCGTCGACATCGGGCAGGCGGGTGAAGGGCAGGTTCTTGGGCGAACGGGTGAACTCCGCCGGCAGTTTGGTTTTAGCGCCCTTCGGCAGTGGTTTGCGTGCGCTTTCCTCTGTGGCCGGGTCGCCCCACTGCACGACGAAATTATCCTGTGAGCGGTTGATGCTGAGCCCGTTCCAATAGCCGCCCTTGGCCATCGCGCGGATGTTCGCGACATGCGCGGGCGCAAACTCGGGCGCCAGTTCAATTACCACCCGGCCTGCCGCGAGATCCATGTACAGCGTTCGCGCCGGATCCAGCGCGCGCCAGTCGCCTGGCTTCGAGCTGTCCAACAGTTCCTGCATCGACTTTGTTTTGACGGCGGTCGGCTGCGCTGTCGGGGTCTGCGCCGAAGCGGCGAGGGCGGCCGCGCATAGCGCGACGGACAGCAGGGTGCGGATCGGGTTCATGGCGATGGCGCTTCCTTCGATTGACCGCTGATTCTGGCCGAGATGCCGTGTCCCGACCAGCGCCGTGGGCCCGCTGACGGTGCCAATGACCTCCGGCACATCCGCTATACGTAAGTTATGCATAGAGTGATCTCAACGATATTCAGCTCAGCACTGCAGGGGCCACCATGCACTCGCCACCGATCCTCGAAGACACCACCGAAGCGCTGCTGCGCAAATTCCAGAAAGAGCTGTCGGCCGGCACCGTGTCGCTGGCGCTGTTGGCGGTGCTGGGTGCCGCCGCCGAGCCGATGTACGGCTACCAGATCGCCAAAACCCTGGAGCGTCAGGGCGACGGCGTGCTGAGCGGCAAGCAGAGCGCGCTGTACCCGGTGCTGCGCAATCTGGAGGGCGCCGCGCTGCTGGAAAGCCAGGTCGAACCGTCGATCAGCGGCCCGCCGCGCCGCTACTACAGCATCACGCCGTTCGGCCGCGACATCCTTCGCGCCTGGAGCGATGCCTGGTGCGCCACCCGAGATTCCGTCGATACCGTTCTGAAGGGGAACTTGTCATGACCGCTCGCCCACTGCCCACCAATATTCCCGATTACCTCGAACATCTGCGGCGTTCGCTGACTGGCGCCGATCCGGCGCTGGTGCAGGACGCGCTGTACGACGCTGAAGAATATCTGCGCTCTGAAATGGCCGAAAATCCGGCGACGAGTGAAGCCGAAGTGATCGCGCGCGTCGCGTCGAGCTACGGTGCGCCGGATGAAGTCGCGGAAATTTATCGCGACACCGAAGTGAAAGTGCAGACCGCGCTGCGCGCCCCGCCGCCGCGTCAACATCGCTCGCTGCTGGGAAAATTCTTTGGCGTGATCGCCGAACCGCGCACCTACGCAGCGCTGTTTTATATGCTGCTGTCGCTGGCCACCGGGATCTTTTATTTCACCTGGGTGGTCACCGGCGTTTCGCTGTCGGCCGGCCTGGCGGTGCTGATTATCGGTATCCCGTTCGCGATCCTGTTTTTGGGATCGGTGCGGATGTTCTCGCTGCTGGAAGGCCGCATCGTCGAAGTGATGCTGGGCGAGCGCATGCCGCGGAGGCCTTTGTACAGCAGTCGAGGCAAACCGTGGTTGACGCGGATCGGTGAAATGTTCGCCGATCCGCGCACCTGGACCACGCTGCTGTACATGGTGCTGATGCTGCCGCTGGGCATCACTTACTTCACCATCGCGATCACGTTACTCAGCGTGTCGCTGTCGTTCATCGCTGCGCCCATTATGGTGGTTGCCGGCTACGCCACGGTGAATCAAAACTACGATGGCTGGATGCTGCTGGGGCTGGAAAACGGCGTATTCGGCACCTCGTTGGGCTACTTGGGGCTGCCGCTGGTGTTCGTGATCGGCATCCTGCTGCTGTTCGTCACCCTGCACGTGGCGCGCGGCATCGGTTATCTGCATGGCCAGTTCGCGAAGCATCTGCTGGTGAAGATTTCGCAGTATCACTGATGTACTGATCTGTCGAAGTGCGGCCGCACAGGTATCGGTTGGATGCCGGTTCGGCCGCATTATTTCGGTGACATTACAGATCACGCCAGATCGAAGCGATCGTTGTTCATCACCTTGTCCCACGCCGACACGAAGTCACGCACGAACACCTGCTGTGAGTCGCTGGATGCATACACTTCAGCAAGCGACCGCAGTTGGGAGTTCGAGCCGAAGACGAGATCCACGACCGTGCCCGTCATCTTGAGTTCGCCGGTCTTGCGATCGCGTCCTTCCAGCACGCCCGTGGAGCCAGCGGACTTCTGCCACCTGGTGTTCATATCCAGCAGGTTGACGAAGAAGTCATTGGTCAACGCGTCGGTCTGCTGGCTGAAAGCACCGTGTTTGGCCTGTCCGACGTTGGCGCCCAGGACGCGAAGGCCACCAACCAACACTGTCATCTCCGGGGCGGTCAGCTTGAGCAGATTCGCTTTGTCGATCAGCAGTTCGGCCGCCGAATCCTCCAGCCCCGCGCGGATGTAGTTGCGGAAGCCATCCGCCATCGGCTCCAGTGGAGCGAACGATTCCACATCGGTCTGGTCCTGTCTGGCGTCGGTGCGGCCCGGGGTGAACGGCACCGTGATCTCGTGGCCCGCTTTCTTCGCGGCGGCTTCGACGGCCGCGCAGCCGCCCAAGACAATCAGATCGGCCAGCGAGACCTGCTTGCCGCCGGACTGCGCGCCGTTGAAATCGTTCTGGATGGTTTCCAGCTTCGACAGGATTGTCGCCAATCCGGCAGGCTGATTGACCGCCCAATCCTTCTGCGGCGCGAGGCGGATGCGCGCACCGTTGGCGCCACCGCGTTTGTCGCTGCCGCGGAAGGTCGACGCCGATGCCCAGGCGGTGTTGACCAGTTGGGAGATGGTCAGACCCGACGCGAGCAGGGTGGCCTTGAGCGACGCGATATCGTTGGCATCGACCAGCGGATGATCGACGGTCGGGACCGGGTCTTGCCAGATCAGCACTTCGGCCGGCACCAGTTTGCCCAAGTAGCGGGGGCGCGGGCCCATGTCGCGATGGGTCAGCTTGAACCAGGCGCGTGCGAAGGCGTCGTGGAACTCCTGCGGGTTGGCCATGAAGTGCCGCGAGATCTTCTCGTAGGCCGGGTCCATACGCATCGCCATGTCGGCGGTGGTCATCATCGGGGCGTGACGTTTGGCCGGATCATGTGCATCGGGCACGGTGGTTGCGGCGGCGGGGTCCTTGGGCTTCCACTGATGGGCGCCGGCGGGGCTCTTGGTCAGCTCCCACTCGTAACCGAACAGGGTTTCGAAGTAGCTCATGTCCCACGTTGTTGGCGTGGGCGTCCACGCACCTTCGATGCCGCTGGTGATCGTGTCGCCGCCCTTGCCGGTGCCCATGCTGTTGATCCAGCCGAAGCCCTGATGCTCAAGCTCTGCGCCCTCCGGCTCGCGGCCGACAAACTGGCCCGGATCGCCAGCACCGTGCGCTTTGCCGAAGGTGTGGCCGCCGGCGGTCAGGGCTACGGTCTCGTAGTCGTTCATCGCCATGCGGGCGAACGTCTCGCGGATGTCGCGCGCCGAGCCCAGCGGGTCCGGATTGGCGTTCGGGCCTTCCGGGTTGACGTAGATCAGGCCCATTTGGACGGCGCCAAGCGGGTTGGCCAGTTCACGGTCGCCGCTGTAGCGCTCATCGCCCATCCAAGCGGCTTCCGGGCCCCAGTAAATTTCGTCCTCAGGCTCCCAGATGTCGGGCCGGCCGCCGCCGAACCCGAAGGTTTTGAATCCCATCGAATCCATCGCGACGTTGCCGGTGAGGATCAGCAGATCGGCCCACGAGAGCTTGCGGCCATACTTTTGTTTGATCGGCCACAGCAGCCGGCGTGCCTTGTCGAGATTGCCGTTGTCCGGCCAGCTGTTGAGCGGCGCGAAACGCTGTGCGCCGGTGCCGCCGCCGCCGCGGCCATCGTGGATGCGGTAGGTGCCCGCGGCATGCCAGGTCATGCGCACGAAGAACGGCCCGTAGTGCCCGTAATCGGCCGGCCACCAGTCCTGCGAATCGGTCATCAGCGCATGCAGGTCTTTGACCACGGCGTCCAGATCGAGCGTCTTGAACTCTTCGGCGTAGTTGAAGGTTTCGCCCATCGGATTCGAGAACGAAGACTGCTGGTGCAGCATCTTCAGATTCAGTTGGTTGGGCCACCAGGACGCATTTGTCTGGGCTCCAGACACCGCATGGCTACCAGCGCCACCTGCGAACGGACATTTCGATTCAGTTGACATGGTGTTCTCCTTTTTTCGACGTTTGCGGGCTGTGGTAATGATTGTCCACGGCAGGCTAGGGCGGTGGGTGTCCAAGCAAGCTACGGTGTAGAACCCATCAATGGAATTCGATTGTTTTGACTATTTCGATAGTTTTTGACTATTAGAATGTTTGCCCAGTGAAGACGGCGAGCCTGCGCCGTCCATCGAAAGATCCCGCGGCCAGCGATCAAGCCGCCATCAGCGCTTGCCACCCAACAGCCCGCCGCCGATCTTGAGCAGATCGCCCAAGCCAAGTTGACCGTCGCCATCCTGATCCAGCACCGCGCCAAGCAGGCCACCGCCAATACCGCCCTGCTGGCGCACCTGTTGCTGTTCCTGGCCGAGGATCGAGCCGAGAATCTCCGCAGTCGGGCTGCCGCCGGCCATGCCCATCGACGCGCCACCGCCACTTTCGTTGCCGCTGAACATGCGCTTGGCGAGATACGCCATGACGATAGGCGCGAGGATCTTCATCAGCTGGCCCGCGCGGTCGCCGCCCAGGCCGGTCGCTTCGCCCAAATGCTGCTCGGCGCGGCCCTGCTGGCCGCCCAGAATGTGGCCCAGCATGCCGGCACCGTCGGTTTGACGGCTCTGTGCGCCGCCCAGGACCATGCCGAGCAGGTCGCCGATACCACCGCCACCGGTGTGATCTTTCTGCAGCGCACCGAACAGCGCTTCCGCGCCCTGCGGCTGGCTGGCGTTCTTGCCCAGCGCGCCCATCAGCAGCGGCAGCGCGGCGCTGACCGCCCCGGCCGCCTGGGTTTTGCCGATCCCGAGTTGCTGGGAAATCTGCTGCAGCGGCGCGCCCTCGAGTTGGGCGAAGAGTTCATCGGTCAGTGCGGTCATGGTGCGACTCCGTGCGTGCGGCCTCAGGCCGATGGGATGGCTACTGTATTCCCATCAGAGGCGGATACGAAAGCGATCAACCCTGCCTTTTTCAGTCTTGCGATACTACGTAAGTTGAGTGCCGCAAAAGACGTCCTCGTTCTTTCTATCAATGTTGGGTAAGGGTGCGGCAGCCTAGTCGGCCACTGCGCGGCTGGCGCGGTTCGATTAATGAACAAGCCTGCATTTGGCAGGCATGTTCGTTCTCAGTCAGAAATCTATCGCGTTGCGTTATCCGTTACTTTCCTAGCTTCTTAACGCAGCTAAAGATCAGCTGTTTGATCCTGGTTCGTTATGGGCTCGTCCTGCGTCATTCCGCAGGCTCTGGATCGAATGCGTTCGAGCTTCGCTACCACAGCTTGCTGCTTGCAGGAAACAACGTCTCCCGGCTAGAACCAGCCGGACTGAATACCCCAATATTCCACCTTTGTGCTTGCATATTTATTCGGATTTAGTGTGTTGTCGATCCTAAAAAAACCGATCCCACCCTGTGTCGTATATGACGCAGTTTTATTGTCGATAGTCTGGCTTATCCAGCCGTTGGCTACTTGACCAGTACTGATATTGGTCACGGAGTAAGACATGCTGTTATGGTTGGCATGCACGACAATCTGGTAAACGTAGTCATCTACCATTGGAAGATTGTTGATGTTCGCAACATTTGCGCTTCTCCAATAATCAACGGGGTACATTGTGATGTCATACGCCAATTCCTGGCTGGGGCTTCTTCCGTTTGTTGGGCATCCGATCACGGTACGATTCGTTGGATACGTCCCAGAAATCGCCTGGCAACCTTGTGCCGTCCCGTCGCCCGTATTGTTGTAGATCTCACCGATTGTCCCCCAGCCCGGAGAGAACATTGGTCCGATTCCCCTGAATCGATCTTGAGCAGGAAATGACGCCCTGGCCATGAACCCAGCATGGTCACCTACATCCCTGATGGCGTAATCTTTCTTGAAATAGTCAGTTCCCTTCATGTAAAAAACAACCCACTGCGTTTTACCGATATGGGAAGGTAGATCACAATTGACTGCATATCCTGATTTGTTCACATAAGACACGCCATTCACATCGGTCACTGTAAGCAGAGAAGCAAAGTAAAATTGATTTCTGATCGTGACAGAGGATGGAATCTGGCAGTTATTCGATCCCAATTGTACTTGCGCGTTCGCTATGCCTTGAGGCCCTAGTAAAAAAACGAATGCAATGAGTGCTTTCAATATTATCTTATTAAAGATAGGCATATTCTTCCTTCCTGTGGATAGCTGAATGGATATTGCGAACCAACTTGAGGTGCCCGCAATGCCATGAAGTGAACGAGCATGGCGCTTGGCGGCATCACGGCGATGCAGAAATAGCGCTTGCCGCATTTCTTGATATTCTCGCCGTTTTGTTCCATTTCCATGACGGCTGAAGAATAGCTCAGCCAGGCTACTACTATTTCAGCGACTTCAACCGATATAGCGCCTCCAACGCCTGCTTCGGGGTCAGTTCGTCCGGCTCGATCGCAGCCAATGCATCCAGCGCAGCTGAAGTTGGCGAAAACAGCCCGAATTGCTGCGGCTGTTCCAGCGTCTGCGGTGTCAGCACCGGGGCGGGATCGCTGCGGCGCTGTTCCAGTTCCGCCAGTCGTCCGCGTGCTTCGCGGACCACCGACTTCGGCAGGCCGGCCAGCGCCGCGACCTGCAGACCGAAGCTGCGGTCGGCGGGTCCGTCTTTCACCGCGTGCATGAAGACGAGGGTGTCGCCGCCGTGTTTGTCGTGATGCTCGACCGCATCCAGATGCACGTTGGCGATACCGCTGCCGGGTTGGGCAAGGGCGGTGAGTTCGAAATAATGCGTGGCGAACAGTGTGTAGCAGCGGTTGGTGGCGGCCAGATGCCGTGCGCAGGCTTCCGCCAATGCCAGGCCGTCGTAGGTCGATGTGCCGCGGCCGATTTCGTCCATCAACACCAGCGACTGCGCGGTGGCGTGGTGCAGGATGTAGCTGGTTTCGCTCATCTCGACCATGAAGGTCGACTGCCCGCGCGCGAGATCGTCGCCGGCGCCGATGCGGGTGAGGATGCGGTCGATCGGGCCGATCAGCGCTTTCGATGCGGGCACGAAGCTGCCGATGTGCGCCAGCAGCACGATCAGCGCGTTCTGGCGCATGTAGGTGGATTTGCCGCCCATGTTGGGGCCGGTGATGACCAGCATCCGACGCGCGGCGTCGCCGTCGTCACCGTTCAACACCAGATCGTTCGGCTCGAACGGCTCGTCGCGCACCGCTTCCACCACCGGGTGACGACCGCGTTCGATGTGCAGGCGCGCGTCGTCGACCAGCTGCGGCTGCGACCAGTCGAGTTCGCGCGCGCGGTCGGCGAAACAGGCCAGCACATCCAGTTCGCTCAATGCGCCCGCGGCGCGCTTCAGCGGCTCCAGGTCACGATTCAATTCGTCGAGAATGCCTTCATACAGCAACTTCTCGCGGCTCAGTGAGCGGTCTTTCGCCGACAGCACTTTGTCCTCGAACTGCTTGAGTTCCTCGGTTATGTAGCGCTCGGCGCCGGTCAATGTCTGCCGGCGGGTGTAGTGCACCGGCGCTTTCTCGGCTTGGCCTTTGCTGATTTCGATGAAGTAGCCGTGGACGCGGTTGTAGCCGACCTTGAGCGTGGCGATGCCGCTGCTGATGCGCTCGCGGGCTTCGAGGTCGATCAGGAATTGATCCGCGTGGGTGCTGAGCGTGCGCAGCTCGTCCAGCTCGGCATCGAAGCCTTCGCCGATCACGCCGCCGTCGCGCGCCAGTACCGGTGGCTGCGCCACAATCGCACGCATCATCCACGCCGCTTGAGCATCGTGTTCGCCAAGTTCGGCCGCCAGCGCCTGCAGCCGTGGCGAATCGATGCCCGACAACGCATCGCCGACTTTCGG
Source organism: Lysobacterales bacterium (assembly GCA_031419075.1). Lineage (GTDB taxonomy): Bacteria > Pseudomonadota > Gammaproteobacteria > Xanthomonadales > Xanthomonadaceae > Lysobacter_I. The sequence continues at coordinate 5,487 of JANOKD010000013.1, read as the reverse complement.
CAGCAGGCACAGCGCATCGCGCAGGGTTGACAGATCGCGTGGACGGGCGCTGCGCAGCGCAACGCGCGACAGGATGCGCTCGACATCGCCCAGGCCGCGGAATGCTTCGCGAACAGTGCTATCGGCGCGTTGTTCTAGCAGCTGCTGCACCGCGTGATGGCGTTCGCTGACTGTTTTGCGGTCGCGCAGCGGACGATGCAGCCAGCGCCGCAGCAGGCGTCCGCCCATCGGCGTGATGGTGCTGTCCAGCACGCCCAGCAGCGTATGGCGGACATCGCCATCCACGCGGGTATCGAGTTCGAGATGCCGGCGCGTGGCCGCGTTCATCGCGATCGCGCCGTCGCTGGTTTCGATGCGGATCGCGGTGAGGTGCGGCAGCCGCTGTTTCTGGGTTTCTTCGACATAGCCCAGCAGCGCGCCGGCCGCAGCGATGGCCAGCGGCTTGCTGTCGATGCCGAAGCCGGTCAGATCGAACAGGTTGAAAAACTGCAGCAGCTGACGCCGTCCGCTGTCGGCATCGAACAGCCAAGGTGCGCGTCGACGCACGCCGTGGCGCGTCGACAGCGATGCGGGCCAACCGTCTTCATCGGGCATCAGCAGTTCGGCGGGATCCAATCGCGCCAGTTCGGCTTCCAGCATGTCGTCGGTGGCGACTTCATTGACCAGAAAACGGCCGCCGGCGAGATCCGCCCATGCGATGCCGTAGCCCTGCTTGCTGCGCGCCACCGCCATCAGCAGCGTGTCGCGGCGATCCTGCAGCAGGGCTTCGTCGGTGACGGTGCCCGGGGTGACGATGCGCACGACTTTGCGTTCGACCAGCCCCTTGGCCAGCGCCGGATCGCCGATCTGTTCGCAGATCGCCACCGATTCGCCTAACGCGACCAGACGTGCGAGATAGCCTTCGTAGGCGTGCACCGGGATACCGGCCATCGGAATGGGCTGGCCGGCGGAACTGCCGCGCTGGGTCAGGGTGATGTCCAGCAGCCGCGCAGCCTTGCGCGCGTCCTCGTAAAACATTTCGTAGAAGTCGCCCATGCGGAAAAACATCAGTACGTCAGGGTGCTCCGCCTTGGCGGCGAAAAACTGGCGCATCAGGGGCGTATGAGTTTCAATACCTCCTCCTGCCTTTGAATTTTGTTTTAAATCAGTATTTTGCGAATTGTCAGCGGCAGTCATTGATTCTATCAGGATGCTTGCTAGAGGGGTAATCACAGTGGCAAAGTGTCCATAGGGTGCCCACAAATCCACCAGTCTGGCTTGGTAGGGTGTCCATAAGGCATGAGGAAACACTGTGATGGACACCAAGGAACAGAAGTATCGCCTGACCAAGGCACAACTGCGCGACTTGGATGTGTCCAAGCGTCCAGCGTTCGACAAGGACGGGAGAGCCGTTCTGGTCGCTAACCACGATGGAAAGCCTTATCGCTTCCGCGACGCTACCCCAGGAGCGCCTATTGGCTTCGGCTTCTACGTTGGTCCCAAGGGGGCTTTCTACGAGGTTCGGGTCAAGCGCAACGGACAAGCGAAGCGGATCAGCTTGGGGTCTGTGCAGGACTTGTCGTTGGACACAGCGCACGAACTCGCTGGCGCCCAACGAGCCCATATCCGTCAGACCGGCGAGGATCCGCGCGAGCGCGTTCGGATCACGAGTAAGCAACAGGCTATGCGACGTAAGACTGTGGCCGAAGCAATGGCGGATTACATCGGGGAGCTCGAAGAGAAGCTCGTGAGTGGGAAGGTGAAGTCGAGTAGCGTCGAAGCGGTCAGACTTTCCTTGGAGCGATTGAAGCGGCCTGGTGTGGATCTGGCTGGCCGCGAGATTGTGTCCCTTACGCATGAGGATGTGATCAAGGGCTGGCATGCCCTGCGGCATACCTCCATGGAGTTGTCCAACCGCCTGTCTCCTCAGGTCAAGTCGCTGCTCAAAGATCAAAAGCAGTGGTGGAAGCTTGATCTTCAATCGCTGGTAAAGCTGGGGTTGCCCTCCAAGCAGGCGGCGTTGGCAGTCAGTGCGGGTCTGGCCGCAACTGAATACACCATGGGCGACGCCCGTCGCGCTGTCGATATCGCGCTCAGGCAGGCACGAAAGCTCGCAGCACAAACCGAGCGTAACCCCGCGATCGTCTACAACCCCTTCGAGGTTCTGGAAGAGAGGGGTATGTTCCGAAGCACCAAAGAGCTACGGACGCACTACGAGCGCGCAAAGATCAGAAACCCGTTGGGAATGGATGATGCGCAGACGGGCTTGAAGACCTTGCCGTCGGTGCTAAAAGCGCTGATTGGCAGGCGTGCTCTTCAGGGCGGGAACAACGCGACCGGCGTTGATTACCTACTTCTGACGCTACTTTGGGGCACACGACGCGGTGAGAGCGCAGCGGTTCGCTGGTTCGACTCATGCACCAACGATGAACTTCACTTCCAGTTTGCGTCCTGGGTGTGGCTAACGCCAGAAGTTAAGGGAATTGCGGATGATCAGGCTATCAATCCCATCACCCGTTTCCGTGGATCGCAGGTGTTCTTTCATGACACTAAATCGGGCGAGTTCCAGTTGCTTCCAATTTCATACTTCGCCGAGCAGATACTCAGATGGCGTCAAAAAGCCCGCGCGCTAGAACTTGCTGATCTGCCACTGCGCATCGCAGCGGCCAAGAAGACGCTGGCCGATTTCAAGCGAAAGCGCGTAGGACCTGATCCCATCGAGAGGGTCGAGAAAGACATCAAGCAGATGGAATACCTGTTGGACGCTACCCAGCGCTGGGTGTTCCCCGCGCGCAACCAGAACTCCCGGTCGGGACACCACACCGACAGCAAGATGATGCTCGACAACATCCGCTTGGATGCTGGACTTCTGAATCCCGAAAAGGGCATCGACATCAACCTGACCCCCCACGATTTGCGGCGCACCTTGGCCCGGGTCGCCGGTAAACTCCTACCCGGCCATAAGGTCAGCCAATTGTTAAACCATCATCCTGATACGGTGGAGGATAAGGACCAGGGCAAGCGGATGTCGAAGGTCACCGAGCGCTATAGCCAGCAGGAGTGGCCGGAGCTGCGGCAGATCATGGGCCAGTGCGAGGATGCAATCATTGGCAGCAGCCCGCGGGTGTGGAATATGCTGCGGGGGCCTGATCGGCCGATGATGGACGAGCAGGACGACCCTCCGCTTGCTCTTCCCACCATCCGGCCTGGAAATGTCCGTCGCGCAAAATACGCGAAAGCCTGACAAAGTCCTAGCAGACTTGGCCAAGCGCCGGGCTGCGGCCGAGCAGCGCGCTCGGGCCCAGATCGAGGTGTTGAAGGCCGAAATGACCCTGCGCCAATGCCGGGATACGGCAGACGCCTTGCAGCGGCTACAGATGCGCATGCCGCTTGGGTTCTCCACGCTCGCCGACCTCATGGCACTACAACCATGGTCTATCGCCAACGGGGTGGTGTTGGGTCATTTGCTCACCATGGAAGAGGGCGCCTACCAGACGGCTCTTGATGCCGATAACTTCGACACACGCTCGCTTGAAGAGGCGATGTCAATGCCTTGGGCCGACAAGGGCGAGCTGGCTGCGTGGACCAGCGTCTATACCGAGACTTTAAGAGAACTCGCCGACCGTGCCGAGGATGTGTTGCGTAGCGTTGATGAGCAGGATGCACTCCGCAAGGCAACAATGCCCGCTGCCGGCAGCGATGGGGCGTCTGGTGAAGGGTCTGGGAGGCGAGGGGGATTATGACGGCGACGCGTGAGCAGGCGCTTCAAAACGCCATTGAAGTGTTCTTCGGGCGTCGCAGTTTAGGCAACGTCTCTTACGGGGATCTGCGCAAACGCATGGACGGACAACTTGCAACCGCTCCGATTGACCGACTCACGGCAAGTGCACTACTCGAAGAGTCTCCCAACACTATTGCCAAGCTCTTAAAAGTAAATCCACCGAAGAGTCCCTTCACGCCTGGAAAACCAGAGACAAGCACGGTTGGGGGAGTGTTGGCTTGGCATGACCGATTGATTGGGCTTGGTAAGGCCAAAGCAAGAACCGGAAAGAAGTGGGCGCAGCCCAACACATCCATCCTTCGCAATAAAGCAAAGCTGCCGGTTGTCTACTACCACAAGGATGGCAACACAGTGATCGAAGGCCTGCTACTGTCCGCAAGCGAGATCTATACGATCTTGGAAAACCGGCAGGCAGGGCGAGTAGTGGGGTGGATGACCTTGGAAGCGAGCATCCAGCATTCGCATTGGGACAACCAGAACGATCGTTTGCGATGGGCCGTTGCCTACCAGAGCTATCACAATGATTTACTCGCAACGCTGGTGAGTGATGCCCAGCGAGCAGCGATCGCTGAGGGGACACAAAGCGTAGTCGGATCTAAGAGGCGGAATCCTCTCTAGGGACAACCAGACTTAGGGGGATACCCCTAGTTGCGAAGAATTGCAGGTCAGGATTTCTCTACACCCGGCGCAGTGCCGGTAAGGAGAAGATCAATGAGCACTGAAGTAACCAGCATTCCTGCTAGCAATAGTCAATCTCGTCGTTATGTCTTCAACGTCTGCCAGGTAGTGCAGGATTTTGGGCGCGGCTTTGTGGAAGCTTCCTCGCTGGAAGAGGCAAAGGTCAAGATCGAAGGGGTGATCGAAGACAGCTTCGAAGACATCGACTGGTATGAGTCGAATGTTCTCGAACAGATCGTTGGTGCCGACATCCACGATGAGTCAGGTCGATTTCTCGACCAGACGGATCTGTAGCCCGATCACGGCTCATGCGTCACGACAGCACGTGAAAGCCCGTGAAGCAACGGCAATCGAAATACTCAAATGATTCAACAACATCCATGTTCTTCACGGGCTTTCACGGCTTCACGGGCAAATATAGAAAGTTCTCATGGATGAAAAACCCTGCAATTCGGAAGCAGATGTTGTCCTGGAAAAAATAATCTCGCGCGTAGGTTTATTGTTTAAGCCCGTTAAGTCGTGAAAGCCCGTGAAGTAAAGACGTATCAAGGACTTAGCCTTCACGGGCTTTCACGGCAGCACGTGAAGTCTCCAAATTCGGAAATTGCGTCGTTAGGACGTTGACAGAGTCAACTTCTCTGCTTTGCTGGAAGTATTCCTCAACATCACTGGAACACTTCATGAAAGCCGAGCAAATCAGGACAAAGTCAGAGACCAAAGCGACGAAGGAAAAATTCTTCCAGCTGGCCTGCGATCAAGAGTTTCTGGAAGTGTTGGCAGCCTTGGCGAAGAAACATCGGGCAAGTAAAGCGCACATTGCGCGACTTGCCGTATTCAAGTTGGCTGAAAGAAATGAGGCCGATATCTAACAAAAGAACCCCACCTGGCAGGGTGGGGTCGATAGAGAACTAGGGCAACGCTGATCAAGCCAGCGGAATCTACTGCGCGTGCCGACGGATCTCGCCGCATCGGCTTCAAATCAAAAAATCACGAAACTTCGCCAGATAAATGCCGACTTTCGCTCGTTTCCTCCTATGGAACCCGGTTTT
>JANOKD010000012.1:0-38608 GCA_031419075.1 Lysobacterales bacterium | reverse complement strand
GGCATCACCAGCGGCAGTTCACGGGTTTCGATCTCGCCATCGGGGCCGTCTGGCATCTTGATCGGCACATCGGACACGCCGCTGTCGGGCGCCGGGCCTTTGACCAGCATCGGCAGGAAAATCACCGCCAGGGCAACGAGTACGGCGGCGCCGATGAGGCGCTGCTTCAGTCCAGTGTCCATCGGCATCCGCAAAAAGTAGAAAGCGGGCGAATTATACGCCGCGTCCGGCCGTGCCCGACCGGGCCGCGACAGGCAGTGTGTTCAGGCGTCGCCCAGCGCGTCCAGCGCAGCGGCAGCGGTGTGGAACGAGCCAAAGACCAGAATCCGCGCACCCGCAGCGGCTTCACTGCGCGCAGCGACCAGCGCTTCGGCCACGCTGGCATGCGGGCTGGCGGTGGCGGCGGCGGTGCCGGCGAGCCGTTGGGCGAAGGCATCTACGGTCAGCCCGCGCGGACCTGCCTCCGGCAAACCGGCCAACCACCAGCGGTCGATCCGGTCTCCCAGCGCCGCAATCACCCCCGCCATGTCCTTGTCGCCCAAGGCCGCGAATACCGCATGCGTGGGGCCCGCAACGGGCGATGCGTCCAGCCACGCCGCCAACGCGCGCGCAGCCTGCGGGTTGTGGCCGACATCGACCACAATCTCAACGCCAGCGCGCGCGAAACGCTGCAGCCGTGCCGCGACCCGTGCGTTGTGCACACCTTCGACCAACGCGGGTTCGGGTAGATCCACCGGCAGCGCCCGCAGCGCAGCAATGGCAACGGCCGCATTGCGCAGCTGCACCGGCGCGGCCAGCTGCGGCATCGGCAAGTCCAGTTCACAGCCGATCTCGCGCCACCGCCAGTGGGTGCTGTCGTCTTCGATGCGCTCGAAAAAGAAATCGCAGCCGATGCGGACGGCCGACGCGCCGATGGCGTAAGCGTGACCCAGCACACTCGACGGTGGGTCGTCATCGCCCAGCACCAGCGGCTTCCATGCGCGGGCGATGCCCACCTTCTCGGAGCCGATCAGCTCGATGGTGTCGCCCAGCCAATCCTGATGATCGAGATCAACCGTGGTGATCACCGCGACATCGGGGTCCACAATATTGACCGCATCCAAGCGACCGCCGAGCCCGACTTCAAGGATTACTAGATCAAGCCCAAGATCAAGATCGCGGCGCGCGAACAGCCAAAGCGCGGCGAGCGTGGCGTATTCGAAATAGGTCAGCAGCGTCTCGCCGCGAGCGGCTTCGACCGCCTCAAATGCGGCCACCAGCGATGCGTCGTCGGCGTCTTCACCATCAATGCGCACGCGCTCGTTGTAGCGCAGCAGATGCGGCGAGGTGTAGGCACCGACGCTCCAGCCCGCGGCGCGGGCGATGGCTTCGATGAAGGCGACCGTCGAGCCTTTACCGTTGGTGCCGCCGACGGTGATGACGAAACGCGCCGGCTTGGGGAAGGCCATGCGTTCGGCCACCGCACTGACGCGCTGCAGGCCCATTGCAATCGTTTTCGGATGCTGGCGTTCGATATAGGCCAGCCAGTCGGAGAGAGTGCGCGATGTCATGCGGCTATTATCCGGCGTCACCGCCCTTCTCGACCACCGCAGGACTCACGATGACGACATTCACACCGATCCTCGGCTCGATGCGCTTCGGCGACTGGGGCGCACGCCTGTCGCCGGCGCAGGTCGCTGATCTGCTGGAAGCCGCGCTGGACCTCGGCATCGACACGCTCGATCTGGCCGATATCTACGGCGGTCACACCACCAATGGCTTGGTCGGCGCCGCATTCGCGCTGCGCCCGGGACTGCGTGCGCGGCTGAAACTCATCGCAAAAATCGGCATTGTGATGACCAGCAGCCCGAACAATCCGCGCGGCGTGCAGCATTACGATCTGTCGGTCGAGCATCTGCGTAATGCGCTCAACGATACGCTGATCGCGCTCGATACCGATCATGTCGAAACGCTGATGTTGCATCGCTTCGATCCGCGTCTGGAACCCGCAGCCATCGCCGACTGGATCCGCAACGAGCAGCGCGAAGGCCGCGTCGGCACGTTCGGCGTCTCCAATTTCGATGCGCATGCGTTGGCCTTGTTCGACGGGCATCTGCCGGTAATCGCGAATCAGATCGAACTGTCGCTCGCCAACAGCGACGTGATCGACGACGGCACGCACAGCGCAACCCGCGCGCGCGGCGCCGAAATTCAAGCATGGTCACCGCTCGGCGGCGGCGATCTGCTCAACCCGCAATCGCAGATCGGCGGTCATATGCATGAGCGTCTGCAGGCGATCAGCAATGAACTCGGACTCGATCCCGCATCGCTGCTGCTGCGCTGGGTGGCCTCGCTGCCTGCGGCGCGTGTCATTGTGGGCAGCACAAAAATCGAACGCCTTCGTGACGCCGTGCATGCGTGTGCGGAGCCGCTGCCGCGCGATGTCTGGTATGCGCTGTGGGAAGTGGCTCAGGGGAAAGCGGTGCCGTAAAGCCTGTTTAAAATGTTTCTCGACCGCGAACAGACGAACCATCTGTCATCCCGAACGCCGGCGCAGCGGGTGGAGGGATCTGCTGTTGTGCGCACCGGCCGCAAGCAGATCCCTCCTCAGGCTTCGCCCACGTTCGGGATGACATATTTTCTAAATCAGAGATTTTGAACAGGTTCGTAAAAGCGCCCTCACCCGACCTTCGGCCACCCGCTCCCGCATGCGGGAGCGGGGCAGAGCAAGCGCGGGGCACGACCTTCGGCCACCCGCTCCCGCATGCGGGAGCGGGGCAGAGCAAGCGCGGGGCAGGCTCTTCGGCCACCCTCTCCCGCACGCGGGAGAGGGAAGAGCGAGCGCAGCGAGCGAGGGTGAGGGGACGCTTCACAACGCCCGATGTACCGCTTCACCAAATAACGCGGTGTGATGCGCGCAGTCGTTGAGGCGAACGATATCCAACGCTTCGACGCGTGGACCCTGCAGCAAATTCAATGTCGTTGGTGCTTGGCGGAACGTCCACAGTTTCGCGAACGGAATGCCCAGCAGATGACACAGCAGCACGCGGTTGACGGCGTCGTGCGCAACCACCAACAGCGTGTCGTCGTCATCAAGACCTTCGGCAGCGCGTGCAAACGCCGGCCACGCGCGGTCGAATACCATCTGCAGCGATTCGCCGCCGGGGCCGGGCATCAGCACGGTGTCGGGGGCGTCGCGCCACGCCTGCAGACGCTCGCCGTCGCGATCGCGGATTTCGCTGGCGAGCAGGCCTTCCCAACTGCCGTGGGCGATTTCCATCAATCCGGGATCGGTGACGAGTTGCGCTGTGCGCGCATCGCCCAGTGCAAACTCGGCGGTGGTTTTCGCACGCACCAGCGGCGATGCGACGGCGCGATCGATGCGGACATCGGCGAGCCGCGCACCGAGCGCACGCGCCTGCGATTCGCCGACAGGCGATAGCGGAATATCTTCCTGGCCCTGATAACGGCCTTCGGCGTTCCACGGCGTTTCGCCGTGGCGTGCGAGTAAAATTTTCATATCGTCATCCAGCGTGTGAATAGTCGATTCAAGATTCGATAAGAACTGTCATCCCGAGCAGAATGCGAGGGACCTGCTTTCGATCATATTGATCGGAAATAAGCAGGTCCCTCATCCCAATGGAAGCCGGGATTCGGGATGACAGAGATGTTCAGATATTCGACGGCTCTCTTCGCTTACACCTGCTGGATCGACAGCACGCCCGGCACTGCTTTGAGAATCGCGATTTGTTCTTCGGTGAGCGGTTTGTCGACCGTGATCGCTGCGCGCGCCTGGCCATCGCCTGCGGCACCCAGCGCGAAGTTGACGATGTTCACGCCAGCCGCACCCAACTGCGAACCGACCTGACCGATCATGCCGGGGCGATCTTCGTTACGCATCAGCAGCACGTGCGCAAGCGGATCGAACTCGATCTCGACGCCGTCCAGACGCACCACGCGCGGACCGCGATGCAGGGTGGCTTCGATCTCGCGGGTGCGGCTTCCACCTGCGCCGTTGTCGCCAACCACGCGCACGCGCAGCAGTCGATCGAAACCATCGCCATCGCCGCCGACGGTTTCAGCGACGGTGAGGCCACGCGCGGCGGCTTCCTGCAGCGCATTCACCGGCGTAACGCGTCCCGACGAGGTGCCGAGCAACGCAGCAACCAGCAGTCGCGTCAACGGACGCGTGTCCAGCGCTTCGGTGCGGCCGGCGTAGGTGATTTCCAACCGCGTCGGTGCACGGACCAGACGCACGGCGAGGCGGCCCAGCGACGACATCAGCGGCATCCACGGGCCGACTTCGCGCGCGGCTTTGGCGGTGAGCGGCGGCAGATTGACGCAGCCGGCGACCGCGCCGGTCGCGGCGAAATCAATGATTTGTTTCGCGAGAATGGTGCTGACCGCCTGCTGCGCTTCGCTGGTAGATGCGCCCAGATGAGGGGTGAGAATCAGCTTGGCGTGCGCGCGCAGCGGCGAGTCGGCCTGCAGCGGTTCCGTAGCGAAGGTGTCAAGCGCGGCGCCGGCGAGATGGCCTTCGTCAAGCAGTCGCAGCAGCGCGTCTTCATCGACCAGACCACCGCGCGCGGCGTTGACCAGATATGCGCCTTTTTTCATCGCGCGCATCTGCGCTTCGCCGATGAGGTTGGTGGTCTCTTTGGTGCGCGGGATGTGCAGGGTAATGATGTCGGCCCAGGCCAGCAATTCATCGAGGCTTTTCAGTGCGACGCTGCCTTTGCCTGCCATTGATGCAGGCAAAAACGGATCGTATGCAGCCACGTCCATGCCGATGCCCTGCGCCTTGCGTGCAACCGTGCTGCCGATGCGACCCAGGCCGATCACGCCAAGGCGCTTGCCTTCGAGTTCGAAACCGGTCAACCCCGCTTTCGGCCACAGCCCGGCTTTCATGCCGGCATCGGCTTTGGGCACATGGCGGGCCAGCGAAAACACCAGCGAGATGGCGTGTTCCGCGGCGGCAAGGGTGTTGCCGTCGGGCGCGTTCATCACCGCGATGCCTTTGGCGGTGGCGGCATCCACATCGATGGTGTCCACGCCGGCGCCAGCGCGGCCGATCACCTTCAGCTGTTTGGCGCCTTCGATGGCCGCGGCGGTAATCAGTGTGGACGACCGCACCAGCACAGCATCAACGCCTTCAAGCGCGGCGGCCAGTTTGGCGGGGTCTTTGATGGGGTCAGAGATTTCGACGGACCAACCGGCGTCACGAAACATCGCCAGACCGTCTTCGTGGATTCCGTCGCATGCCAGGACTTTCATTTCAGAGTGCTCCAAGTGGGGAAGGTATCCCGCGGAGCCCTGCAAGCCGGCACAGCGCATCACGATGAAGCTGAATGAGGAGCGCCGATTGATCGTGTTCGATCAAAGGGCGATCACTGCGGGTCGGAAGACGGGGCCGGCTGGCATGGGAATCCGCGACAGTGCGCAGCCTAACAGAGGATTCGGATACTGCAAAGGCCTTCCGCGCCGCCACGCCGTACGCGGCATACTCATGCAATCGAAATCATCGGAGACGGACATGCCGCAGATCAAAGGCGAGTTTGAGGTCAAACGCGAGATGCTGCCGGCGGTTGAACTGGGCGATGGCGCGCAGGCCGCGCACATGCGCTTCGACAAAGTGTTCCGAGGGCCGCTGGACGCGATCAGCGTGGTGCAGATGTTCGCGGTGAATACCGCAACCGAGGGATCCGCCGCCTATGTCGCGGTCGAGCGCATTGTCGGCCGTCTCGACGGCCACGCCGGCACCTTCCATATGCAGCACAGCGGCACAATGGATCGCGGTGCGCCTTCGCTCACGGTGTCGGTGATTACGGATTCCGGCACCGATGCGCTCACCGGGCTGCGCGGCACGCTGGCAATCGACATCGTCGACGGCAAGCATTTTTATACGTTCGACTATTCGCTGCCTGATGGTGAATAAAAAACGCCGGCGATTGCCGGCGTTTTCGTGATGCGGGCACAGCGGCGACGGATTACTTCTTCACCGGCACGCCCAGTTCCTGCAGCAGCTGCGGCGCCGGAAACACTTCCTGCATGATCCAGCGCATGTAGCGCTGATCGACCGAGATCATGCGCGTGACGGCCGGATCGAACACCCAGTTCGAGCTCACCGATTCCCAGTTGCCGTCAAACGCCAGACCCACCAGTTTGCCCTGCGCGTCCAGCACCGGCGAACCGGAATTGCCGCCGGTGATATCCAGATCGGACAGGAAGTTCACCGGCACCGTGCCGAGCTTGGCATCGGCAAGACCGCCGTAGCGCTTGGCGCGAATCGCGTCCAGCTGTACCTGCGGCGCATCGAAGGGTTCCTGGCCGGTGGCTTTCTGCGCGACTTCCTCCAAGCGAGTAAAGGGCAGCTGCTTGCTGCCGTCGCGCTTGGCGTAGCCCGTCACGTTACCGAAGGTGATGCGCAGCGAGCCGTTGGCGTCCGGATACACCGCTTCGCCGCGGCTCTTCTTATATTCGGCCACCGCCTGCAGAAACACCGGGCGCGCGACCATGCTGTCGCCCGCACGCGACTTGCGCGCTTCTTCCAGGCGCAGCAGGGTCGGCATCATCGCCACCGCGTAGCGGATGGCCGGGTCTTTACTGGTCTCGAACGCCTTGCGATCAGCCTTCATCCAGCGCAGGCGTTCGTCGGTGTTGCCCAGTTTGGTCGCACCGAGCGACTTCAATACACTGGCAATCGCCTTGTCGTCGTTGCCTTTCAGCCAGGTGTCCATCGCCTGCAGACGCTGTTCTTTCGGCAGACGCAAATACTGACCCAGCCAATAACGGGTGAGCTCGCGGTCCATCGTCGGGTGATAGCGACGCTCCATCTGGCGCATACCGCCTTCGATCGACGCGTAGTCGCGCTGCTGAAAGCCGGGTTCGCGGTCGGCATCGGCCTTGGCGCGTTCAATCGACAGACGATACAGCTGCACCGCGGTGCTGAGCACGCCATTGCCGCCCAACCGCCCCAGCACCAGATCGCGCTCACGTGTGGCCACGGTCTGCGCCTGCACGGCGCGCAGCACCTCGTAAGCTTCCTTGGCCGGGGTGCCGGCGTTGCCGCGCTTGCGCAACCAGGTCAACACGGCCTGCTCCTGTTTGGCCTTGATGCCGGACGCGCCCACACGCTCAAAGCCTTCCAACTGGCCGTCGTAATTTTTCAGCACGTTTTCCCAATTGCGAACGATGCTGGCGTACTTGACCGCGATGTCGGGGGTCTTCTTGCCCTCGGCATTGACCAGCGCGACCGTCGCCTTGTTGTGGCGGCTGATCGTGGGATAGGTCCAGTCTGCGGTGTTGTCGAACTCTTCGGCCAGCGCATAGCGATTGGTGCTGCCCGGATAACCGGCGACCATCACGAAATCGCCCGCGACCAGCGGCTTGTCGGCAATCTTCAGCCAATGCTTGGGCTTGTACGGCACGTTATCTGCCGAATATGCGGCGGGCTTGCCGTCGCGGCCGACATACGCACGGTAGAACGCGAAGTCGCCGGTGTGGCGGGGCCACATCCAGTTGTCCACTTCGCCGCCGTAGTTGCCGATGCTGTTCGGCGGCGCATATACCAGACGCACGTCCTTGATCTCAAGATTGCGGAACAGCCGATAGGTGCCGCCGCCGTAAAAACTGTAAAGCTGACAGCGATAACCCGGCACCGATTCGCATTCGGCAACGAGGCGCTTTTCGATCGCGTCGCGGGCCTGGCTGCGCGCCAGTGCATCGGAGGCCGCCATGATGGCCTGACGCACCTGCGGGGTGACATCGTCGATCCGGTCGAGGACGAACACGCGCGCGTTCGGCCCTGCGGTCAATTCTTCGGCTTGGGTCGCGGCATTGAAGCCGTCGTTGATCAGATTCTTCTGCGCCGTCGAGTTGAGCTGGATCGCACCGTAGGCGCAGTGATGATTGGTGGTGACCAGCCCCTGCGGCGAGACGAAGCTTGCGGTACAGCCGCCGAGCGACACCACCGCGCCCAGGGGATCACCGGTGAGATCGCTGATCTGCTTCGGCGTGAGCTTGAGGCCGGCAGTTTTGAGCGGCCCGGAAATTTCCGGCAACTGCTGCGGCACCCACATGCCTTCGACGGCGTGGGCGGACGGGATCGCGGCAATCGACAGCGCGCCGACAGCGGCGGTCAGCGTCGCAGCGGCGAGCAGCGTGGGCATGGGTGTGTAACGGTGCATGGCATCTCTCGTGGACATTCGGAGTAAAAAGCAGGAAAGCTAGCCGCACGAGTGTATCGGCAGCCGGGAGTCGTCACCATGTCCAATGGTCATAGTGATGAGACTTGGGTCGCGTTGCGATTTGAGGGGCCCGGCCTGGCGTCGCCCGAACCATACGCATCAGCACGGCCGATCGCCCTGCAGACCCGTCCGGGCAGCACCATCGCGCGGCGTATAATTCGCGCCCCAACTCCAAACGACGGGCGAGCGATGGCTGCGACGATGATGAAGGCGCTGGTGAAGCGCGAAGCCGCCAAAGGCATCTGGATGGAACAGGTGCCTGTGCCCACCCCGGGCGCCAACGAGGTGTTGATCAAGCTGGAGAAAACCGCGATCTGCGGCACCGACCTGCATATCTATCTGTGGGACGAGTGGAGCCAGCGCACCATCAAGCCGGGTCTGGTGATCGGTCACGAGTTTGTCGGCCGGGTCGTAGAACTCGGTCCAGGCGTGACCGGTTATCGCATCGGTCAGCGCGTGTCCGCAGAGGGCCACATCGTCTGCGGACACTGCCGCAACTGCCGCGCCGGCAAACAGCATCTGTGCCCCAACACGGTCGGCATCGGCGTGAACCGCAACGGCGCCTTCGCCGAATACATGGCGATGCCCGCAAGTAATTTATGGCCGATTCCCGACCAGATCCCCAGCGAGCTGGCCGCGTTCTTCGATCCCTACGGCAACGCCGCACACTGCGCGCTGGAGTTCGATGTGGTCGGCGAGGACGTGCTGATTACCGGCGCCGGCCCGATCGGGGTCATGGCCGCCGGCATCTGCAAGCACATCGGCGCGCGGAATGTCGTGGTCACCGATGTCAACGACTACCGGCTGAAGCTGGCCGCCGACATGGGCGCGACCCGGGTGGTCAACGTCAGCAAGACCTCGCTCAAAGAGGTCATGGCCGACCTGCACATGGAGGGCTTCGATGTGGGTCTGGAGATGAGCGGAAACCCGACCGCCTTCAACGACATGCTCGACTGCATGTACCACGGCGGCAAGATCGCCCTGCTCGGCATCCTGCCGCGCGGCGCCGGGATCGACTGGGACAAGGTCATTTTCAAAGGCCTGACCCTGCAGGGCATCTACGGCAGACGCATGTACGAAACCTGGTACAAGATGACCCAACTGGTGCTGTCGGGCTTCCCGCTGGGGAAGGTGCTGAGCCACCAGCTGCCGATCGACGATTTCCAGAAGGGCTTCGAGCTGATGGAATCCGGGAAGTCGGGAAAGGTGGTGTTGAGCTGGAACTAAGCGTGCGGCGGTTCGCGCCCGAAAGATATGTCTGCCTCACGGGGCTCAACTCCGACCTCCAAGATCTGCGGCGCTCCTGACCACTGCGACCCACCCCTGATTTGGCGATCAAGGCACGGAAGTGACAATACGCGGCAGCATGGACCGAAAGATTTCATCAATTGACGGGGAAGAATTGACGATCTTTTGCGTCGCCCCCCTCTAAGAATGGGCGCTGAAATCGTATTCAGTCCCGGCAACCACCTGGTATCGGAATGCGCATCATGGTGACGTGCTGAAGAAAAAGGGCGCCATTGGCGCCCTTTTCTCAGAACTTGAAACAAGATAACGCTGGCGATCAGCCGCCGATCGCAAAGGTCAGCACGAACTTGTCTTCGGCATTGTCTTCACCGAACAGGTCTTCGCCGCTGCTGTCGGTGCCGATATAGCCAAGGCCGATATTCACCGGACCGAAGTCGCGGTTCACGCCGACCGAGTAGTCGAGGTAACCGTCTTCCGTACCCTGGACCGTGGTGTAACCCAGGCCTGCGGTCAGATTGACCTCATTGCCGACTGCCCAGCTGCCGCCCACCGCACCGTAAAAGCTGTCGGTGTCGCTATTGAGGAAATCGTTGGTGTAGCCCAGCGTTGCGGAGTAGTTTTCGGCGAAAGAAACCTTGCCGATCAGCTCGTTATAGGCGTAATCCACGCCGTCGGGCTCGCCAACATAGTTATAGCGGACCAGCTGTACGTCAAGATTGAGATTCTCGTTCAGATCGCCGTTCCAGCCGACGAAGGTGTCGATTTCGGCGTCGGTGGATTCACCGAAGTCCACATTCGATGCCCAGCCGCCGACATAGAAGCCATTGGAGAAGCTGTAGCCGGCGCCGGCCTGGATGGCAGGATGGTCGTCGGTCTGGGAAATGCCGCGGAACATGTATTCGGACGTAGCTGCCGCATTCCAGTTGAAACCGGAGCCATCGTCTTCCTGGGCCTGGGCAGCCAGCGGCATGAGCGCCAGCAATGCCATTGAAATCAGTTGTTTACGCACGAGAACCTCCTCGATATTAGTGGGGTTTGGGTGCTGCTTTCGGCCGCACCGGGTCGAGATTAACTCATATTTAACCGAGCAAATACACAAAGCACAGTGCGATGCCTGCCGCTTGATGGACGCGCACCGTTGATTATTGGCATCAATCTTGCTCAATATCCCGCACACCCTGCAATAACTTGCAGGTACCTCCATCAGCAGCGGACACGGCTATGACTTACTCGGTAGCGCTTTGCGGATTGACAGCACGGGACTCACGACTCCTCGAGATCGTGATCAACCGCGCCAACAATGGACGGCATACGTTTCACGCATCTCCGGCCGAAAACCTGCCGACCTCCCGAGTCGCTATCGTCGATGCCAGCTCGCCCGTGTCGCTAGAGATGTATCAGCATCTCCGCGAGCGCCATCCCGAGCTGCTCTCGGTCACCATCTCCGACCACGGCATGGCGGGCGACACTCGCTATCGCATCGAACGCAAGTCGCTGTTCCTGCAAGTCATGCGGGTGCTGGAAGACCTAGCGGAACACGAGTTCGTCGGCACCAAGGTCAGCTCTCATCCCACGCTGGCCGCACAGCAGCCGCAAACAGCCGCGAAGCCGGCCGCCGCCGCCGTCAGCGCCTTCGTCACCGGCAGCGCCGGACAGCAGCAGCCGCTCAGCGCACTGGTCGTCGACGACAGCCTGACCGTGCGCGAGCAGATGCGGATGGCGCTGGAGCGTGTCGGGATTGCCTGTGACCAAGCGGACAGCGCCGAAGCGGCGATGCAGCTGCTGCAGCACAACAGCTACAGCCTGGCCTTTCTCGACGTGGTCATGCCCGGCACGGATGGCTATGAGCTCTGCCGCAAGATCAAACAGAACAGCTACACCCGGCTGATGCCGGTGCTGATGCTCACCAGCCGCTCTTCCCCGTTCGACCGCGCCCGCGGCGCGCTGTCCGGCTGCGACAGCTACATGACCAAACCGATCACCTGGGACACTTTCAGCCAGGCAGTCGACAAAGCGCTGATGAAATCCTTCCGCAACGACCGCGCGCAGATGATTGCCCGCGGTTATCGCACCTGACCGCACCAGGTCCGGATCCCGCACCACACCGCTCCATTGCCGTCACGATTCTTCAAGGACCCCCGTCATGCCCAAAGTGCTCATCTGCGACGACTCAGCCGCCGAACTCGCCAACCTCCGCAGCATCCTCAATGACGCCGGCTGGCATTCAGTCACCGCTTCCAACGGCAGCGAGGCCGTACAGAAAGCCACGGCCGAAAAACCGTCGCTGATCTTTCTGGACATCATCATGCCGGACATGGACGGCTACGAAGCCTGCCGCCAGCTGCAGTCCAACCCCGACACCAAGGCCATCCCCGTGGTGTTCGTCTCCAGCAAAAACCAGAAGGCCGACCATATCTGGGCCAAGATGCAGGGCGCCAAAGCACTCATCGGCAAGCCCTACTCCGCCGACCAGATTCTCGATACGCTCAAAGCGTTCGGCTGAGTCATGGATCGCGATCAGGCTCACGTCGCCGCGGCGGTTGCGGCTCCCGCACCCGCTGCGCCGTCGGCGCCCCGGATTGCACTGCGTCCGCACGATGCCCTGCCGTGGCTGCTGCTGCCGCAGGGCATACCGCTCGAAATCCTGATCGATGCCAGCGCGGTTCGCGTACCGAATACCAATGACTGGTTTCAAGGTGTCGTGAGCCAACGCGGCAACCTGCTGCCGATTTTCGATATTGCGAGCTGGGCCGGCCTGCACACCGCGGCCGATCGTCAGCGTCAGGTGGTCGTCGTCGGCTTGCCATCCCGCATATTCGGGCTGATGAGCGACACCACGCCGGCCTTGTTCCATATTCAAGGCACAGGCGGCAGGCGGGCTGGATACAGCGGCGCGCTGTCTCCGTATCTGTCGCTAGCACATTCAGATGGCGGCGAAGAAGCCTATGAATTCCATGCGGCAGCATGGTTATCGCAAGTTTCGCAGCAAATATCACGTGCCGGCGGCATCGTCCCAGGCTGACCCATCCGGGGTGATCGCCCCAGAGAGAACATCACTATGGCAACTACCTCTTCCTCCTTTCTCGGCAGCATCCGCGGGCGCCTGATCGTCGGCAGCTCGGCGCTGGCATTGATCCCGCTGATGCTGCTCACTGCAGCACTCGCTTATTATGCGATCACGCAGGCAAAGCAGTCGCTGATCGAACGTACCGATGCGCAGCTCTCATCCATCCGCGAAGGCAAACGCGCCGAAATCAACGGGTATTTCAGCGGACTCTCGGGTAACGTGCAGCTGCTCGCCGAATTGAACGAAGTGAAGACCGCACTGAACGTCGCGTCTACAACGCAGCCACAGCTTGAAACATTGATGGGCGTTGATCTCGACACCGCTCGAAAACGATTGAAGACATATTATCGCGATCAATTCGGCGAACAATTTGCCGCACGTAACAGCGCGAAGAAAATCAACATCGAAACAATCGTCGACAGTCTCCCCCCACGAACGGTCGCCGCACAGTATGTCTACATTGCAGCCAACCCCAATCCGCTGGGTAAAAAGAATGAAATGAACGTCGCTGGCGACGGCTCCGCATACAGTCAGATGCATGCGAAGTTTCATCCGCTCGCCAAACAGTTGGTCGACGCTTATAAAATCTATGATTTATTTCTGGTCGATAACGACGGGAATGTTGTCTATACCTACTTCAAAGAACTCGACTACGCCACCAACCTCAAAAACGGCCCTTGGGCCCAATCCGGCCTGGGTAGCGCCTATACCTCGGCGCTTGCTTCAAAAGATGCGAAGAAAACATACCTGATCGACTATGCGCCTTACCGTCCTTCTTACGACGATGTCGCATCTTTCATGAGCGTTCCGGTGACCGATAACGGCGTCACGCTTGGGGTATTGATCATCCAGGTGCCGATCAATGAGGTCGACAACATCATGACCTACGCCGGCAAGTGGAAAGAATCCGGCCTTGGCGAAACCGGTGAAAGCTGGCTAGTGGGTTCGGATCGCCGCCCGCGTTCGAATTCGCGTTTCATGGCCGAAAACGCCAACGGCTTCATTGCTTTGCAGCGCTCACGAGGGCGTGCACCCGCTGAACTCGCAGACATGACTAGCCGCAAATCAACCGTCGGCATCATGACCGTGAATACCGAAGCGGTCGCACGCACACAGGCGCGCGAGACCGGCCTGCTGTCCTTCACCGACTATCGAGGCATTGAGGCACGTGCGGCTTATGCGCCCTTCGAGGTGGCCGGTTTGCGATGGGGCATCATCACCAAGATCGACGAAGCGGAAATCAATACGCCTATCGCCCAGCTGACCCGACAGATTCTGATCGCTGCGGTCGCGGCACTCGCGGTTCTAGGCGCAATGGCATTGTTGCTGGGCCTGCGACTCGCCCGCTCGATCAACACCCCACTGTCGCAGGTGCAGGACACCATCGCCAAGGTCAGTGCCGGCGATCTCGACGCGCGCACCGGCATGCAGAGCAGCGACGAAATTGGTCAACTGGGGCAGGCCTTCGACGGCATGCTCAACGACAAAGTAGCAGAACTCGCTCGCGCCCAGAAAGAAAACGAGCAGCTCAATAACTCGGTGATCGAGATCATGATGTCGGTCGCTCAGCTTGCCCAGCGCGATCTCAACGTCAAGGTGCCGGTGTCCGAGGACGTCACCGGCGCTGTGTCCGACGCCATCAACATGATGACCGGCTCCACCGCGGCGGCACTGATACGTGTCAATGCGATTTCCAGAGAGGTCTCCGCCAGTTCGCAGCGGGTCAAATCGCATGCCGACGAAGTGCAGACGCTCGCCAGCGAATCGGGCGCGGAAGCGAACGCTGCGTCGCAGGAACTGGTGGACACAGCGCTGGCGCTGCGTCAGATCGGAGAACAGGCGCAGCTCGCCGGACAGGAGGCCGAACAGGCGCTTCGCGCGTCCGGCGACGCGCTGAAAATCGTGCGTGAAACGGTCGAAGGCATCAACGAATCACGCGACCAAATTCAGGACACCGAAGTACGCATGCGTCGTTTGTCTGACATTTCGCGGCAGATTTCGACAGCCGTCACCATCATTGAAGAAATCGCGGAACGCACCTCGGTGCTCGCGCTGACCGCCTCCATGCAGGCAGTTGCGGCCGGCGACAGCGGACGCGGCTTCGCGGTGGTGGCCGATGAGGTGAAGCGCCTCGCCGAGAACGCACACACCGCTAGCCGGCAAATCGCCGGGCTGGTCAGCAATATTCAGAGTGAAACCGCGCAGACGCTGGACGCACTGAACGCCACCGTGACCAAGGTGGTGGACATCACCCGGCTCGCCGACCGTGCGGGCATCCAGATGGACGGCACGCGTCAGACCACGCAGGCGCTGGTCGCCTCGGTGCGCAACATCGCCCAAACTACGCAGGCGCAGGGTGAGGCGTCGCAGCGACTGATCGCACGCGCGCAGCAGTTGATCGGTGCATCCAAGCGCACGCTGTCGCAAATCGCAGAGCAGCGCGAGGACACCGAAAACCTCAACCGCTCGGCGACGGAGCTGGTGCAGACGGTCTCTGAATTCAAGCTGCCGGGTTGATCGTCAAGCGACCTGACAGCGCACCCTATTTCTTCATCGACACACCGCACGCAGACAGACCGAGGACGCTCATCCCATGTTCAATCAACTGACAATCCGCAGCAAGATGACGATGCTCGCAGTCGCATCGCTGCTGTTCCTCGCGCTGCTCGGCGCTGCTGCCTATCTGCTGCAGCGGAATCTGACCACCGAAATCAATACGGCTGTCACCACCGGCCAACAATCGACCAGGGCGATCGCGAATGCCCGCGCCGCGCACGTGGATTTCCAGCGCCAGGTACAGGAATGGAAGAACGTGCTGATCCGCGGCAACGATCCGGAACTTTACGAGAAACACCGTAAAGCCTTCGAGGAACGGGCGCAGAAAGTGCAGGCGGGTTTGGCGGAAACCGAGAAGGATCTGGCCGCGCTCGGCATGCCAGGCGCACCCGTAAGCCAATTGCGTAAAGATCATGAAGAGATGTTGAACAAATATCTGACCTCATTGAAAAGCTTTGATGGTCGCGATCCCGAGACCGGAAAGAAAGTCGACGCTCTCGTACGCGGCGTGGACCGTGCGACTTCGTCCAACTTCGACAAACTGATCGAAGAGCTGGTCGCATACACCAGCACTTCGCTCACCGCGCGAGAAGCCGCAGCGAAGACAACCTCAGATAGATCGCTGCTCGGCACCCTGATCGGGCTGCTGATCGCACTGATCCTGTTTGCGACGGCCTTCATCATCATCCGCCGCGTGAATCGCGACATCCAGGGATTGAGCGCCGTCGTCGGAAAGCTCAACGCCGGCGACTTCAACGCACGCAGCGCGGTCACCGCGAACGGCAAAGACGAGCTGAACCGTCTCGGCGGCGCGCTCAACGAACTGCTCGACGCGCGTCTCAGCGCGCTCACGCTGGCCAACAGCGAAAACGAACAACTGAACGAATCGATCACCACCATCATGATCTCGGTGGCAGAACTGTCGCAACGTAACCTCAACGTGAAAGTGCCGGTGTCCGAAGACATCACCGGCGCGGTGTCGGACGCCATCAATATGATGACCACTTCGACCACCAAGGCGTTGCGCGAAGTCAGGACAATTTCGACCCAGGTGTCCGACAGCACCGGGCGTGTCCGGCAGCGCGCAGATACCGTGATGCAGCTCGCGGACGAAGCCAGTAATCAGGCCAATGCCGCTTCGGCCGAATTGAGCACAACCGCAAACGCGCTGCAGAAAATCGGCGAACAGGCGCAAGACGCGGGTCGCGAAGCAGAGCGCGCACTTGCCAAGACAGGCGATGCCCTCACCGTTGTGCGCGAAACCGTTGCCGGCATCTCGATTTCCCGCGATCAGATTCGCGAGACAGAAAAGCGCGTGAAGCGTCTTGCAGAACGCTCGCAGGAAATTTCCTCGGCAGTCAGCATCATCGGCAAGATCTCGGAACGCACCTCGGTGCTCGCACTCAACGCATCGATGCAGGCGGTAGCGGCCGGTGAAGCGGGACGCGGATTCGCGGCGGTTGCGGACGAAGTGAAGCGGCTCGCGGAAAGCGCCCGTGAAGCGACCCAGCAGATCGCTGGTCTGGTCAGCGCGATCCAGTCGGACACCACCGAAACGCTGCAGGCAATGAACGGCACGATCGCCCAAGTGGTGGATATCACTAAGCTTGCAGACCGCGCGGGCATACAGATGAACGACACCCGCGAAGCCACCGAAGCACTGGTGATCTCGGTGCGCTCGATTTCACAGGCAACCCAGTCGCAGGGCGAAGCTTCGCAGCGTCTGCTGGCCCGTGCCTACGATCTGATCAGCGCATCGCAGCGCACGCTGGAGGAAATCGAACAGCAGCGCGGCGATACCGAGCATCTGACCGAATCGGCATCGGCGCTGGCGCGCACGGTGTCGGAATTCCGTCTGCCGGCCTGAGCTGCCGGCATCCGCTGCAACGGATTCGACCCGAAACATCCGCTTACCGACCAGGAAACACACCATGTCACCGTCGCCCGGCAGCGCAGACACGATGCATGCGCCAGAGCACTATCGCTCTCAGCTCGACACCCTGGTGTCGCTGCTGCAAGTGGCTAACGCCGTGCCCGACATGGCGGATCCGATCCTGTTGGGTCAAATGGTCGAAACCCTGCAGGAAGGCGCGTCTGCCGCGCCTCTGCCCGGCGTGCCCGACCTGCTGCGCAGCTGGAAAGCAGCGCTGCACGATGTCGGCCGTCGCGGCGACTCGCTGAGCCAGGACGACCTGGTCCAGATGACGCTGTGGTTTGTCGGCCTGCAGGAACACGTCGCAGGGCGTCTGGATCGCGAAGGGCGTCAAATGCTGGCGCAGCTGCCTGAAGGCATCCAGTGGATGCCGCGACTCTCGCTCAATTTCACGCAGGCGATCGCGCGTCGGCTCGATACTGGCGCAATCGCGATGGAGGCTGCTGCGGAGTTGCCCGACACCGCTGTAGACGCGCTCGCTTCTTCCATCGGGGATGCCGACGCTTTTGTGTTCGCATTCGACGACGCCGCGGATTCGACGCGTCCAGCGATTGAATCGACCGAGACAACCGCAGCATCGGCGATGGAGCCGATCAGCGAAGTCGAAGTCGAAGTCGAAGTCGAGGCTGAAGTAGAAGCAGCACTAGAAGTCGAGACAAACGCATTCGCCTTCGCCGAAGACACAACGTCTGCAGCGCCCAACGGCGTTATGTTCGAAGAAATAGAAGTCGAAGCCATCGCACCCGCTTTCATCGAACAGACTCCGACTGAAGCGCCCAATGGCTTCATCCCCGACATGGATGACGCCCCGATCTGGATAGGCCAGGAGGAACTCGACCTCACTCGGCAAGCGATTTTCGAGCAAGTGATGCCACTGGCATTGGCCTGGGCGGAAACGACGGATGCCGACGCCAACGCACCCATCGTCGAAGAACTTGCCTACCAGTGTCAGCTGATCGCCAATGTGCTGGAGTTGATCGGCACGCCTGCCCTCGCGCACGGCATGACCGCGGTCCGCGACGGCATCGAGCGTCGCGATCCGGCGGTACCGCCGGAACATGTGGCGATGTGGTGCGGCGCACTGCTCGGCGCGATCGAACAGCCCGACCGCGATGCCGCAGAACTGCTGTGTTCAGTCGCACCTGAGCTGTCGTGGCTGGACGCCGCGTGGAGACAGGCCCTGAGCGCAGAGATGACGCGGATCGTGATTGGTTTCGATCCGGCGATGATCGCGATGCGCAAGACCGTCGCCAACTTCGACGATATCGGACTGGCGCCCGCGGATGACGTGCTGCCGAACGTACTCGACGGCATGTATCGCGAACTGCCGGGCAACACTGCACGCCTCGGCGCTTCGGTGCGCGCGCTTGCCGAAACCCGTTCACTCGAACCCATCGACGAAGCCCGCCGCGTGGCGCATACGCTCAAAGGCGACGCCAACACCGTGGGCATCCGCGGGCTGGCCAACCTCACCCACGCGCTGGAAGACATCCTGATCGTGCTCGCGAAGCGGCCGGAGCTGCTCAACGACGACTGCGCCGACCTGCTGACCGTTGTCAGCGACTGCGTCGAAGAGATCTCCGACCACCTGCTCGGTCGCGGGCGCGCGCCGGACAACTTGCTCGACATCTACCAGCATGTGCTCGACACCGCCAATGCATTGGCCGACGGCGCCGAAGCACCGCGGGCGCCGCGCGTGGAGCCATCTCGCACGGAAGGTTCGCTTACGGAAGCGTCGCTCACTCAAGCATCGCTCACCGAAACACGGATCCCGATCGATCCACCGGTGGCCGTTGCGCCAAGCGAAGACGCTGTCGCTTCAAGGTTCACTGAGATGGCAGCTGCCGATGCGTCGGAGACTGCGCCCGCACCCGCTGCATCTGCGCCTGCAAGCGTTCCGGCCATGCCCGCCGGCGAGACCGGCATGGCTGCCAGCGGCATTCAGAGCCTCAATGTTCCCAGCGCACTGCTCGATGAGCTGCAGCGTCTGGCCGGCGAGAATCTGGTGACCTCGCGTCAGATCGACCAGCAGCTCGACGGCTTGGGCACCATCCATCGCGACCAGCGTCAAGGCGTGCGCAATACCCAGGAACTCATGGGCCGGCTCGACGATCTGGTCGCGCTGCGCGGCGCTGCGCTGCAGTCCACCGCACAGAAAGCCGGCGCCGACCTCGACCCGCTTGAAATCGACCAATACAACGAACTGCACGTGATCTCGCGGCAGCTGCTGGAAGCGCACGCCGACAGCGGCGAATTCCAGCGCCGCATCGAACGCATCATGAGTGCGCTGTCCGACCTGCGCAGCGAACAGGAACAGCTCAACCGCGACCTGCAGCGCAATATCCTGCGCACCCGCACCGTGCCGTTCGGACAGGTGTCGCAGCGCCTGCAGCGCATCGTGCGCCAGACCGCAAAACAGGTGTTCAAACAGGTCAACCTGGAGATCGTCGGCGAAGAAATCCCGGTCGACGCTGAACTGCTGGAACGTATCGTAGAACCGTTGGCGCATCTGCTGCGCAACGCCATCGATCACGGCATCGAAGCGCCAGAACAGCGTCTCGCCGCCGGCAAACCCGAACATGGCCGCATCGTCCTGCGCGTGGGTCTGCAGGGCGACGCCGCGATGATCGAACTGCAGGACGACGGCCGAGGCCTTGATCTGGACGCGATCCGTTTCCGCGCCATCTCCGCCGGCCTCCTCACTCCCGGGCAAGCAGTCGACGAACGCCAGCTCACCCGCATGATCCTGTTGCCGGGTTTCTCCACCCGCAGCACCGCTTCGGAAGTCTCGGGGCGCGGTATCGGCATGGACGTGGTCAACCAGCGCATCACTGCCCTGCGCGGCACGCTCGCGATCACCACCGACACCGGCCGCGGCACACGTGTGCAGATGCGGCTGCCGGTCACCCAGACCCTCGCTAACGTCATCATCGCGCGCGGCCAGCGTCAGGTCAGCGCGGTGGTCTCGGCTTCGGTGGAGCGCGTGGTCAGTTTCGCTGCCGGCGAATGCCGCTACGAAGACGGCCAACTGCACGTGACCCTCGGCGACGAAGTGTTGCCAGCGCTGCCGATCGAAATGTTCTACGGCGAATCGGCCGATCTCTCGATGTGGGTGGACAGCACCGGCATCGGACTCTACGTTCGCGATGCGGACGGCAAGGGCAATGTGGTGCTGGTCCGCGGCATCGACGACGTCCGCAGCGTGGTGGTCAAACCGATCAGCGCCTATCTGCCGCCGATTCCCGCAGTGCGCGGCATCACCCAACTCGGCGACGGTGGCCTTGCGCCGGTCATCGATCTCGACGTGCTGCTGCAGTCCGCCTACGAACACCGCATCGATACCGCCATTCTCTCGCAGGCATCCGCCGCGATCACCCGCGTGGTGGTCGCCGACGACTCGCTCAGCGTACGCCGCGCACTGGAACAGCTGATGCAGGACGCGGGCTTCGAAGTGGTGACCGCACGCGACGGCTTCGAAGCGCTGGCGGCGATCCAGGCCAGACCGACCCACGCCCTGCTGGTCGACCTGGAAATGCCGCGCATGAACGGACTGGAAGTCGCCCGCAACCTGCGCAACCACGCCGAAACCCGCGACCTGCCGGTGGTGATGATCACTTCCCGCGCCACCGAGAAACATCAGGCCATGGCCGAACAGGCCGGCGTCACCCGCATGCTGGGCAAACCCTTCTCCGAAGACTCACTGGTGGCATTGGTGCGCGAATTGATTGCCGAGCGCAGTGCGGCCGAAGCCGCCAGCATTGCGGGCTGAGCCCAGTCACCAAAGACCCGCGCGCAGCGTCCCCAATGCCCTGCGCGTAAACTATGCGGCCACGTCCAACCGTGTGCCGCCATGTCCAACCCATCCACGCTGCCCCGCCCTGCCCTGACCCAGCGCTACGTCGAAACACTCGACAGCATCCGCGCACAGGGGCTGTTCAAATCCGAGCGCGTTATCACCAGCCCGCAGTCGGCCGAAATCCAGCTCGCCGACGGCAGGACAGTGCTGAATTTCTGCGCCAACAACTATCTGGGGCTGGCCGATCATCCGGACATCATCGCTGCCGCCAAGGATGCGCTGGACAGCCACGGGTTCGGCATGGCCTCGGTGCGATTCATCTGCGGCACCCAGGATCTGCATAAACAGCTTGAAGCGAAGATCGCCGACTTCTTCGGTACTGAAGACACTATTCTGTATGCCGCATGTTTCGACGCCAACGGCGGGCTGTTCGAGCCGCTGCTGGACGAACATGACGCAGTGATCTCCGATGCGCTCAATCACGCGTCGATCATCGACGGCGTGCGCCTGTGCAAAGCCCAGCGCTTCCGCTACGCCAACTGCGACATGCCCGATCTGGAAGCGCAGCTGCAGGCCGCCGAGGCCGCCGGCTGCAAGACCAAACTGATCACCACCGACGGCGTGTTCTCGATGGATGGTTCCATCGCGCCGCTGGACCAGATCACTGCGTTGGCGAAACAGTACGGCGCGCTGGTGCATATCGACGAATGTCATGCCACCGGCTTTCTCGGCGCGACTGGCCGCGGTTCGGCCGAAGTGAAGGCTGCAATGGCCGGTATCGACATCTTTACCGGCACGCTTGGCAAGGCGATGGGCGGTGCGCTGGGCGGTTTCACCACGGCCAAAAAGGAAGTGATCGAAATGCTGCGTCAGCGCTCGCGGCCGTATCTGTTCTCCAACTCGCTGCCGCCGCATGTGGTCGCCGCCGGCATCAAAGCGTTCGACATTCTGGCCTCAGCTGGCGATCTGCGCGATCGCCTCGCCGAAAACACCGCTTATTTCCGTGAAAAAATGACCGCCGCGGGTTTCGACATCAAACCGGGCGTGCATCCGATCTGCCCAGTGATGCTGTACGACGCACCGCTGGCGCAGCGCTTCGCGGAACGGCTGCTCGAAGAAGGCATCTACGCCATCGGATTCTTTTTCCCGGTGGTCGCGAAGGACAAGGCACGCATCCGCACCCAGATCAGCGCCGCGCATACCCGCGAACATCTGGACCATGCGATCGGTGCGTTTACCCGTATCGGGCGCGAATTGGGTGTGATCAAACAGTAAGCACACCGTCGGGTGCGCGTGCCGTGGTAGTGGCGTTGTCTGGAAAACGACCGCTTGAGCGCGCGCACTCTGCTCTGTCGGAGTGCAGAGCCGACTACTTCGCCTTGACCTGCACGCTCGGTTTGGGTTTCGGTTTTGGCTTATCCACCGACGCGATGCGCGCGCCCTTCGCGATGCGGATGCCGCGCGCCTTCATCCAGGCATCGAAATCTTCAGCGCTCATCTGACGACCATGCTGGGTCATCTCGAATCGATTCGATTGACCAACGGCAACCGGCAACGGCGCGGGCGGGACTTTACCGGCGACCGGCGTGTGGGCGGCACAGCCGGACAACATAGCGACAGCGCACAGCGCCACGGGCAGCAAACGAGGCATCGGACTACATCCTGATCGAGTAGTAGATCTCCCCCAAGCGAAGTGTATTCACAGGCGCGGCGGCCAAGCCTGAATGCGTCCGTGCCTAAGCGCACAGATCGGACAGCTGAGATGCTTCCAGAGTGATCCGCATCACACGTGTCAATTCAGCGGATGTCGATTCAGCGGATGTCGATGCACCTCACGTCGTTTTCGTCGAGCACGCGCCATTGCCCTTTTGCCAGATCGCCCAAGGACAAGCCGCCAATCGCCACTCGCACCAGCCGCAGCACTTCGATGTCGAACGCAGCCAGCAGTCGTCGTATCTGGCGGTTGCGGCCTTCATCCAGCACGATCTCGATCCACGCATTCCGGTCGCCGACGCGCAGTGGGGCCACCGATACTGCTGCAAGCTGTTCGCCCGCATCGTCGATCCCATCGCATAGCGCGGTCAGCAGATCCGCATCGGGGATCCGGTCGATCCGAACGTGGTAAGTCTTACGCGGGCCGGTATCCGGGTCTGTAATGCGTGCGGCCCACTGCGGATCGTTGCTGAACAGCAGCAGACCTTCGCTGGCCTTGTCCAAACGTCCGACGGGCGCGATCCACGGCAATGGCGCGCCGTGCAGGGATGCGTCATCGAAACAGCGATACACGGTGTCGCGCCCGCGTTCGTCGCTGACCGTCGTGACCAGACCGCGCGGTTTGTTGAGCATCAGATAGATCGGGGAAGCAGTGCCAATGATGTTGCCGTCGATCGCGATGTCGTCGCGATCGAGCGCGGTGGGCGATTCAGGATCCAGCACCGCGCGACCACCGACGCTAACACGCCCGGCGCGCACCCACTCGGCCGCCTGCGTGCGCGAGCACACGCCGCGCTTCGACAGCACGCGGGCAATGCCGTAGCGAGGAGTACGTGAAGCGCTGGACATGGGTGAAGTGATCGCCGATCCGCACCAGTCACCGACGAAATCCTCGGCGATGCGCTGCGTAGCGGGACCAGTTTTTTAGCGTTTTTTCTTTTTCGGAGGGGCTGCCGGTGGCGCAGCCGGCGGTGCCGGTGCAACGGCCTGCACTGGCCCTTTGACCACACGTACGCCACGCGCCTTCATCCAGGCATCGAACTCGTCCGCGGTCATGCGCTTACCGTTCTGGGTCATGTCAAAGCGCCAAGCGGTGCTGCTTTCGCCGGGCTTCGGTTGATACGCACCCGCACCCGCCGTGATGGGAAGCGGCTGTCTGGCTGCCGCCGTCGCACGACACTCCTGATGCAGCACGCGGGACAACACGACATCGACAGTGGCGCCTTCCGACATCAACTGCGCAAAGCCGACGCCCGTACCGGTCTTCGCACTGGGCGCGGCAAGCTCTTCAGCGATCGGCGTCAGCTGCAGCGCATTGTTTTTCGAAGGCGGCAAGGGTTTGAACGACGCGCAATCCACGGCGGCCAGCGTTTGATTCGCGAAGGTCGCGGACAGCACGATGAAGCCCATCGCCGCCAACCCACGCATGCGACCGGACACGAAGCGACTGCGCATAGGACTTCTCCAACAAAGGGTACCGGAGTGTAGGCCGCCAGCCGGGGCACGGACAACCGGCAATCATCGACGGCTGCAGATAGCGTGACCGGGCTCCGGGAAACATGAGCAACAACGTCCATCAAGCGCCTGCAAAGGTCCGGCAACAGAACGATTCGATCAAAAGCGTTGGCCATAAACGCCGAAGCCCGGCACAAGGCCGGGCTTCGGGTGTAGCTGCGAGCTTGTCCGAAATTACTGGACGTTGAGCTCGGTGCGACGGTTGGTCTCGTTGCGGCATTCCGGAGTGGTCTGACCGGTCTGAACCAGCGGACGGGTCTCACCATAACCATTCGGGCCGGCCAGACGGCCGCTGTCGACACCATTGCTGGTCATGTAGTCATACACGGCCTGCGAGCGACGCTGCGAGAGCGACTGGTTGTAGCCATCGTTACCGCACAGGTCGGTGTGACCGGCGACTTCAACACGCAGATCCGGGTAACGCTTCAGGATTTCAACGGCTTCATTCAGGATCGAAACCGCATCCGGACGCAGGGTAGCCTTGTCGAAATCGAAGTTGACGCCCTTCAGGTCGATCGCGATGTTGACCTTGCAGCCGTCGGGACCGATCGCTTCGCCAGCGACCGAATTCGGGCACTTGTCGTTACAATCGTTGACGCCATCACCATCGCCATCTTTGTCGGCGCAATTCGGGGCCGGCGGCGGCGGCGGAGCATCAGCAACCGGCTCGGAGGCTTCCGGGCCAAGCGGCACGATGAAGCCGACAGATGCCAGCACGTCACCAAACCAGCTTTCATCGGGGGCAGCGACACTGCTGTCATCCGCATCCAGCCGATAGGCCAGTTCAGCGCGAACGCCGACGCGGCCGAGATCGCCCTGCAGACCACCACCGATCTTGCCGGCGATGTTGCCATCTTCACGCTGACCGGGAGAGTTCGGGCTCGGGAAGGCGTCGAACTCTTCTTCCGAACGCTGATAGCCGAGGCCAGCCAGCACGTACGGATTCCAGTTACGGCCTTCAGCCACAAAGTGACGACGCAGATCGATCGAGACGCCGTACTGGCTCCAGTTCAGATTCTGCGCGCGACCAGCGACAGGACGGTTCGGATTCAACAGCAAATCCTGGTTGTCGAAGCGCGGATTCTGGTAGTTGAACTCGCCATCGAGCGACCAGTTCTGGCTGATGAACTTGCCGAAGCCGAGGGTTCCAAATGGGGCTGAACGCGTTTCGCGGGCGCCGTCTTGGAGGTTAAAACCAGCCGATGTGGTGAGATACCAGCGGTCGTCGAAGTCCTGCGCGGAGACGGTCTGGGCCACGGCCAGCCCACTTAGCAGCGCAGCACAGAGGAGTTTCTTGTTCATTTACTCAATGCTCCTTGGAGGAATTTGGAAAGACATCGGTGGTGTCGATTAGAACTTGATGACCACCGGTAAAGGCTTACCACCACGTTCATTATGATCCGGCCGCGTCATGGCCTTGTTAACATTAGCATAACAGTTTTGCGAATCCAAGCACAGTTCAGGTTACTGGGGAACCTTCCGGTCAGGCCGGAAGTCTTGTTTATGGCCCGCATCATAAGCCTCCAACCTGAACCTATTCATTCATGCAGAAAACAGCGCCATCCATGCAGAAAGCGGCGTGGAGTCCATTTCTGCAGGATTGGCGGCCAAACGCATGATTTCAGCCGCCTGTTGTACCGGCAGATGGGCTTCCAATGCGGCCTTGGCCTTGTTCAGCAGGACCGGAATGCCCTCAGCTCGACGCTTGCGGTGACCGATGGGGTAGTCGATCGAGACCTTTTCTGTGCTGCTGCCGTCCTTGAAAAATACCTGAATGGCGTTGCCGATATAGCGCTTGTCGGCGTCGAAATAGTCTTTGGTGAACTGAGGATTCTCCTTGACCACCATTTTGGCGCGTAGGTCGTCGATCTGCGGGTCGGCGGCGATGTCGTCGCTGTAGTCGTCGGCAGTCAGGCGGCCGTGAATCATCGGTACCGCGATCATGTACTGCAGGCAATGGTCGCGGTCGGCGTAGTTGGCCAGCGGGCCGGTCTTGTCGATGATGCGGACGCCGGCTTCCTGGGTTTCGATCTCGATGCGCTCGATCTGATCGATACGGTCTTTGACCTGCTCATGCAGCTGCATCGCACACTCCACCGCGGTCTGCGCGTGGAATTCGGCCGGAAAGCTGATCTTGAACAGGACGTTTTCCATGACGTAGCTGCCGAACGGCCGCTCGAACTCAAACGGCTTGCCTTTGAAAGCCACGTCGTAGAAACCCCAGGTTTTGGCAGTCAATGCCGACGGATAGCCGACGACTTTCTTATGTGCAGCGTTGAGCGCGTGGGTCACAGCGCGACGGCAGGCGTCGCCAGCGGCCCAACTTTTGCGCGGGCCTGTATTCGGGGCGTGCCGGTAGGTGCGCAGCACGCCGTTGTCGATCCAGCTGTGCGAAACCGCGGTGATCACCGCCTCCTTGTCACCGCCGAACATCGCGGTCGAGACGGCAGCGGATGCGAGTCGGACCAGAATCACGTGATCGAGGCCAACACGGTTGAATGAGTTCTGCAGTGCGTAAACACCCTGGATTTCATGCGCCTTGATCGCCCAGGTCAGGGCGTCGCGCACGGTCAGGCCCTTGCCGCCATCGCGCTCGGCCTTGCGGCTAAGATAGTCGCCGACGGCCAGAATCGCGCCGAGATTGTCGGAGGGATGGCCCCATTCCGCAGCCAACCAGGTGTCGTTGAAGTCGAGCCAGCGCACCAGCGTGCCGATATTGAAGGCGGCCTGCACGGGATCCAGCTCGAACGATGTGCCCGGTACGCGCGCGCCGCCCGGCAGTTCCGCACCCGGCACCAGCGGGCCGAGATGCTTCACGCAGCCCTCGAACTTCATCGCCAGCATCGCGCAGGCCAGCGAGTCCAGCAGCATGTAGCGGGCAGTGTCGTAGGCCTCCTGCGACTCGATCTTGGCGTCGATCACGTAGTCGGCGATGTCGACCATCGGCTGATCGGGATTGGGGCGAACGGCGGAGCGGATATCGGCATGACTCATGGATGCGGGACCCCTTGGGTGACTCGTTGATGACATAGGAAGCCGGCTATTTTGCCAGACCGGACGACTATTGCCGCCCGTGATGTTTTATCGAATCTTCGGGCTGGCGGCTTAAACTGTGCCACTGCTTTCAGAAATCGCTTGAGCGCCGCATGCTTTCACGGCATCGTGCGCGCTTCCATACGTTCGCGTACTGACCAATGACCACCCAGCCCGATCCCACATCCGCCTCTCCCTATCCGCATCTGTTCTCGCCGCTTGATCTGGGCTTCACTACCCTTCGGAACCGGGTATTGATGGGCTCGATGCACACCGGGCTGGAGGATCGCGCCAGCGATTTTCCGAAGCTCGCCGCGTATTTCGGCGAACGTGCGGCCGGGGGTGTCGGCTTGATCGTCACCGGGGGCTTCTCGCCGAACATGATGGGTTGGTTGACGCCCTTCGCAGGCAAGTTGAGCTGGCCTTGGGAGGCGCGCAAGCATCGTCAGGTCACTGCAGCCGTCCACAGTCACGGCGCGAAAATCTGTCTGCAGTTGCTGCATGCCGGCCGCTATTCCTATCACCCGCTGCAGGTCGCGCCGTCGAGGGTCAAATCACCGATCAACCCGTTCACCCCGCGTGCGATGACCGGCTTCGGGGTGGAACGTACGATTTCGGCCTACGCCAACGCGGCGAAATTGGCCCGGGACGGCGGTTACGACGGCGTCGAGGTCATGGGCTCCGAGGGTTATCTGATCAACCAGTTCCTCAGTGCGCGCACCAATCGACGCAAAGATAACTGGGGTGGAGATCTGTCGAAGCGGATGCGTTTCGCGACCGAGATCGTGCGCCGCGTGCGCGAGGCCTGCGGCCCGGATTTCATCATTATTTATCGCCTGTCGATGCTGGAGCTGGTGCCGGAAGGTTCGGGCTGGGAGGAGATCGTGGCCCAAGCGCAAGCGGTCGAAGCCGCCGGCGCGACCATCATCAACACCGGCATCGGCTGGCATGAGGCGCGAGTGCCGACGATTGCGACCTCGGTGCCGCGTGCGGCGTTTGCAGGCGTCACCGCCAAGCTGCGCCCGGAAGTGAAGCTGCCGCTGGTTGCGACCAATCGCATCAACATGCCGGATGTGGCTGAGGGCATTCTCGCCGGCGGCGGCGCCGATCTGATTTCGATGGCGCGGCCGCTGTTGGCCGACCCGGAATGGGCTAACAAAGCGCGCGCCGGCCGCGCCGACCGCATCAATACCTGCATCGCGTGCAACCAGGCCTGCCTCGACCATGTCTTTGAGCAGAAAAAAGCGAGCTGTCTGGTCAATCCCCGCGCCTGTGCCGAAACCGAACTCAACTATATAAAGACCAATGCACCGAAACGGGTCGCGGTGGTCGGCGCCGGCCCCGCTGGACTTGCCTGCGCCACTGTTGCCGCCGAACGTGGGCATCACGTGACGCTGTTCGACGCTGCGGATCAGATCGGCGGCCAGTTCAATCTGGCGAAACAGATTCCGGGCAAGGAAGAGTTCCACGAAACCCTGCGCTATTTCCGCTACAAGCTGGAAGACACCGGCGTCGACGTACGCCTTTCCACCACCGCGGATACCGAAACCCTGAAAGGTTTCGACGAAGTGGTGCTGGCAACGGGTATTCGTCCGCGTACCGTGGCGTTTCCGGGCTCGGATCACACCAAAGTGGTGAGTTACCTCGATGTGCTCAGTGGCCACGTCAAACCCGGCGCGCGGGTCGCCATCGTCGGCGCCGGCGGCATCGGGTTCGATGTTGCCGAGTACTTGGTACACATGCCGGTGCTGGATGCGACAGCGTTCGAACTGCCGCCGCTGCACGGTGCAGTGGAGCACACATCATCCACGCTGGACGCACAGCGCTGGATGGCCGAATGGGGCGTGGACCCGACTTTTTCCGGCCCCGGTGGTCTGCGCAAACCGATGCCCGAGCCGCCGACGCGCCAGGTGTGGCTGCTGCAGCGCAGCCCCGGCAAGCCGGGCGCCAAACTCGGTAAAACCACCGGCTGGATCCACCGCGCGGCTCTCAAGGCCAAACAGGTGACGATGCTGGGCGGCGTGGAGTATCTGGGGATCGACGAGGCCGGCTTCCGTATTCGCGTTGATGGCAAAGAGCAGGTGCTGCCGGTCGATCACGTGGTGGTCTGCGCGGGTCAGGAGCCGCGCCGCGAACTGTTCGACGCGCTCCAGGCCGCTGGCACCGCCATTCACCTGATCGGCGGCGCCGATGTGGCCGCCGAACTGGACGCCAAACGCGCCATTGATCAGGGCAGCCGCCTCGCCGCCGGTTTCTGAAAGGCAGCCAAATGGCGCGGATTAGCCTCCAGCCTTTCCGCACGGGCCCTTTCCTGACGGTGGTCACACCCGCATTGGCATGAGACCGCAAGCGCTTTTCTCCCTGCCCTGACAGGGAGTTACGGCCTCTTCTGAACAAAAACTCCAATTGAATCATAGATTTCCGGTTTTCCGTTCAGCCAGCGTTATGTTTTGCTGACTAACCTACGCCCGCTTTCCCGCCAACGGATGCGGGGGCCAACGCGAAGCTGGCAGGCGACGACTCACCAAGATGGTGACTCCACTGCAGCTTCACGTTCGGGCTACAAGCGGCCATAGAGCCACCAGCCCCTTGTCTTGCGATCCTCGCAAGCGCCCGGCTTTACGCCGGACTGACTATCGCCATGTCGTTCCCGAATCGATGTCGTGGGCCCTTACCCATGCACCCGTTCGTCCGAAGCAACGAAGCAAGGAGTTCCAATGAAGCTCGCATGGATCCTATGGATCGCATCGGTGTTGCCCCCTCAGGCCGCCGACTCGTTATGTCTCAGCACCACGCTCTACCTGGAAGCACGCAATCAGCCCGTCCGCGGACAGCAGGCGGTCGCCGAAGTCGCCCTGCGTCGTGAGGACAGCGGCCTGTGGGGCGATTCGATGTGCGATGTGGTCACCGCTCGCAAACAGTTCGCACCAACCCTGGTGTCGCCGCGCACCCAGCTCAGCAATGCTGAATCCTGGTCGCAGGCGGTCACCATCGCCCTTGAGGCGGAGCGTAACTGGGCCCTCCCGCCCGGCGAGCGCAAGGAGATCGTCCCCGGCGCCAGCCACTTCGCGGCGCTGTCCATTGCCCAACCCAGCTGGCGCAACGCGTATCACGTTGCGAAGATTGGCGACCATACCTTTCTGAAGGTGCAGTCGTTGAGATCGCAAAAAGCCAAACCCGGCCAAGGTTGAACCCTCGACCGGTTTCGATGACGGAATCGAATCACTGTAATGATTTGCTTACGGCCGCGACTTTCGCGGCCGTTTTTTTTGCGTGATGTGAACCACACTACGTTCCATTCGATGCGCTTGAGTGCGATAACACACGACACCATCATCGCAGCTCATCTCATCGGAAACCGACAATGAAACTCTATTACTCCCCCGGCGCCTGCTCGCTCGCCGACCATATCGTGCTGGAATGGATCGGCAAACCGTACGAAGCAGTCCGGGTCACCCGCGACGACCGCAAGGCACCCGAATTTCTTGCGATCAATCCGGCCGGCGCAGTGCCAGCACTGGAACACGATGGCTGGGTACTGACCCAGAACTCTGCGATTCTCAACTATCTGGCCGATCTGCATCCGGAATCGAAGCTCGGCGGTGACGGCACTGCGAAGAGCCGCGCCGAAGTGAACAAATGGGTGGCATTCTCCAATTCCGATGTGCACCCGGCATTTCATCCAATCTTCGGCAGCACTGCGTATCTGGAAGACGCTGCGTTGATCGACAAGACCAAGGACGCTGCGCGCGCGAAAGTACGCACGCTGTTCGAGCGCGCCGATACGCATCTGGTCGATAAAGACTGGCTGGCCGGCAGCCGTTCGGTTGCCGATCCGTATCTATACGTCACCTACCGCTGGGCACGCGCCACTGGCGTCGACATTGCCGGATTAGACAACCTCGCCGCATTCGCATCGCGCATCGAAGCCGATACAGCTGTACAGAAAGTTCTGAAGAGAGAAGGCTTGAGTTGATCTCTCGACAGTACTGAACGGAAAAGCCGCGCATTGCGCGGCTTTTTTGCGTCAAAACGGGCGCATCAGCGGTCGCGCCAGTCGCGGGTCATTTCCAGATACGTAAACGACGCCGACCATGTGATCAACACGAAGCCGGTCAATGCTGTCGTGCCGGCAAGAAAACGGATCGGCCCCACCGGAGCCAGATCGCCGAAACCCACCGTGGTGTAAGTCACCGCCGACATATACACCGCATCGAGCAGACTCAGCGGATGCGCGCCGGCAACCATGCCGGTGTTCGGAAACAGCAGCAAACTCCATATCGCCGCGCCGAATACCCATATCTCGGCGACATGCAGTGCAAGCACGGCGAAGATGCCGTAAAGCACCTTTCTGCGTCGATGGCTTTCATGACGGGCCGAGAGCCAGCGCGACAGCAGGGTCAAGCCTTCGTAATGCACCAGCACCGAAAGACCGACCGCCAGTGCGGTGACCAGCACCACCAGCATGTTGGCGTCCCAGTGCTGGTACATCGCGTAACGCTCAGCGTTTGTTGATCGCGACGTAAGCGCGATCGTCCGGCCCGACATAATTCGCGCTGGGGCGGATAATCTTGCCGTCTTCGCGCTGCTCGATCACATGCGCGCTCCAACCGGTGGTGCGCGCGATGACGAACAGCGGCGTGAACAGCGGCGTCGGGATCCCCATCATGTGGTAGCTCGATGCGCTGTACCAGTCGAGATTTGGGAACATTTTCTTGGTGTCCATCATCAGCGTCTCGATGCGTTCGGACACGTCGAACAGCGTCTGATTGCCGCCGTCGGCGCAAAGTTTGCGCGACAGTGCTTTGATGATCGGATTACGCGGATCGCCGATGGTGTACACCGGATGGCCGAAGCCGATGATGATTTCCTTGCGCTCCATCCGCGCACGGATATCCACTTCGGCATCGTCCGCATTGCCGTAGCGCGAAATGATGTCCATCGCCACTTCATTGGCGCCGCCGTGCTTTGGCCCGCGCAATGCGCCAATACCGCCAGTGATGCAGCTGTGCATGTCGCTGCCCGTGCCGGCGATCACCCGTGCCGCGAACGTGGACGCATTGAACTCGTGCTCCGCGTAGAGAATCAGCGACTTGTCCAGCGCATCAACGTGCAGCGCGCTGGCCGGTTCGCCGTGCAGCAGGGTCAGGAAATGCGCAGCGACACCACCGCCGTCATCGGTTCCGCAGTCGTCGGTCTCGACATCGATACGCCGGCCGTTGCGGGTGAAATGCCACCAGTACAGCAACATCGAACCGAAGCTGGCGATCAGGCGGTCGGCGATATCGCGCGCCTCGCTGGCCGGATGGCCGTCGCGCTCCGGCAGCACCGTGCCCAACACCGAACAGCCGGTACGCATCACGTCCATCGGATGCGCGTTTGCGGGCACCAGTTCCAGCGCTTCCTGCACGATCGCCGGCAGGCCGCGCAGACGTTTGAGCTTGATCCGATACGCCTTGAGCTGTGCGGCCGTCGGCAGCGCGCCGTGCACCAGCAGATGCGCGACTTCCTCGAACGTCGACTGCGTCGCGAGGTCGTGGATGTCGTAACCGCGGTAATGCAGATCGTTGCCGCTGCGGCCGACCGTACACAGCGCGGTGTTGCCGGCAACGGTGCCGCTGAGGGCAACGGATTTTTTCACTTTTGTAGGCATTTGCGGGGCGTTTTCGCTCATGGAGATTCCTTGCTTTTTCCTGCGAACAGTGAGTCGAGTTTTTCTTCGTAGGCGTGATAGCCGAGGAAGTCATACAGATCAGCGCGAGTCTGCAGCGTGTCGATGATGTTCTTCTGCGTGCCTTCGCGGCGCACCGTCTCGTAGAAGTTCAGCGCCGCCTTGTTCATGGCGCGATAGGCGCCACAGCAGTACAGCGCGATGTCGACGCCGGCATTGCGCAGTTCATCGGTGGTGAAGAACGGCGTCGAGCCGAATTCAGTGAGGTTGGCGAGAATCGGCACCTGCACCGCGGCTTTGAATTTACGGTAATCGTTGAGCGTCTTCATTGCTTCCGGAAAGATCATGTCGGCGCCGGCTTCGACATAGGCGCAGGCGCGATCAATCGCGGCGTCGATACCTTCGACCGCGGCGGCATCAGTGCGCGCCATGATGACGAAGCCGGCATCGGTGCGCGCGTCGACGGCTGCCTTCACGCGGTCGATCATTTCTTCTTTGGTCACCACTTCTTTGCCGGGACGGTGGCCGCAGCGCTTTTGTCCGACCTGATCCTCCATGTGCAAGGCAGCCACGCCGACGCGCTCGAATGACTTGATGGTGCGGCCGATGTTGAATGCACCGCCCCAGCCAGTGTCGATATCGACCAGCAGCGGCATGCCGGTGGCGTCGACAATCCGGCGCGCATCGGTGAGCACATCTTCCATCGTGCTGATGCCCAGATCAGGCACGCCAAGCGAATTGGCGGCGACGCCGCCGCCGGAGAGATACAGCGCCCTGTAGCCGGTGCGTTTGGCCATGAGGCCGGCGTAAGCGGTGATCGCGCCCATCACCTGCAGCGGCGATTCTTCAACGACGGCGGTGCGGAAGCGGGCACCAGCGGAATGCGGATTCGACATATTCGGTTTTCCGTAGGGTGGGCCTTGGCCCACCGTTTTTCGATCATTGCAACGGCGATCTTTTCGATCACTCCAACAGTGATCGATGATGTCGCGACAGTAGGCCTGGGCCGACCTTCTCTTCGATCATCCCAACCGCGATCAGTGATGCATCAATGGTGGGCCAAGGCCCACCCTACGAGACGAAGGCGGCCAAGGCCGCCTTCATGAAGACTTACAGCAGATGCGCGACGCCGGCGCGTTCTTCTTCCAGTTCGGCGAGCGTCTTGTCCATTGCGGCGCGGCTGAAGTCGTCGACCGGCAGGCCTTCGATGCGGGTGTATTCACCGTTGGCGCAGGTCACCGGTACGCCGTACATCACGCCTGCTGGAATACCGTAGCTGCCGTCGGACGGCACGCCCATCGTCACCCACTTGCCGTCGGTGCCCAGCACCCAGTCGCGGATGTGGTCGATGGCGGCGTTGGCGGCCGATGCGGCCGAAGACAGGCCGCGCGCTTCGATGATCGCGGCGCCGCGCTTGCCGACCTGCGGGATGAACGCATTGGCGTTCCAATCGGCGTCGTTGATCTTGTCCTTCAGCGATGCGCCGCTGATGGTGGCGAAGCGATAGTCCGGGTACATGGTCGGCGAGTGATTGCCCCACACCACCATCTTCTGGATATCGCCGACCGCAACGCCGGCTTTCGTTGCGAGCTGCGACAGCGCACGGTTGTGATCGAGGCGGAGCATCGCGGTGAAGTTCTTCGCCGGCAGATCGGGCGCCGATTTCATCGCGATATAGGCATTGGTGTTAGCCGGGTTGCCCACCACCAGCACCTTGACGTTGCGGCTGGCGACCGCGTTCAGAGCCTTGCCCTGTACGGTGAAAATTTCGGCGTTCTTCAGCAGCAGATCCTTGCGCTCCATGCCCGGGCCGCGCGGCATCGCGCCGACCAGCACGGCCACGTCGACATCCTTGAACGCGACGTTCGGATCGTCGGTGCCGACCATGCCGGCGAGCAGCGGAAACGCGCAGTCTTCCAATTCCATCATCACGCCTTTGAGCGCGGCCTGGGCTTTTTCCATCGGCAGTTCCAGCATCTGCAGAATCACCGGCTGATCTTTGCCGAGCATTTCGCCCGATGCGATACGAAACAGCAGGGCATAACCGATCTGGCCGGCGGCACCGGTGACGGCGACTCTCATGGGGGCTTTCATGTCTTGCGACTCCGTGTATCGAAAATGGAATGTAGGGTGGGCCCCTGGCCCACCATTTTGAATTTTCTTTTGCGGCGGGAATGATCGAAACCGTTCCTGCATATGCACGACGCGATTTGAAACATCACGATGGTGGGCCAGGGGCCCACCCTACGAACATTTTTTTATTGGAGCTCGGCGAAAAATTCCAGGATACGCTGCAAACCCGGCGCGAGCTGCGGCGTCGGGCAGGTATAGCTGATGCGCAGCGCGCGCGGTTCGCCGAACGCCGAACCCGGCACGCAGGCAACGCCCTTCGCATCGAGCAACGCGTTGCACATATCCACATCGTTATTGATTTTCAGCCCAGTCGGGTCGTGGGTCTTGCCGAAGTAGGCGCTGACATCCGGAAACACGTAAAACGCGCCCCGCGGTTTCGGGCAGACGATGCCGGGAATCGCCATCAATGCATCCATCACCTGGTCGCGCTTGCCCTGGAATTCCAGATTCTTTGCGACAGGTACGTCCTGCGGGCCGGACAGTGCAGCAATCGCGGCAGCCGTGGTCATCTCGGGGATATTGGTGATGTGATTCGAATTCATCGTCGCCAGCGCCTGCGCCACCGCCTCGGGGCCGGCCATGAAGCCAACGCGCCAACCGGGCATGCCGTAGGTTTTCGACAGCGAGTCGAGAAAAATCACCCGGTCGCGCAGTTCGGGACGGGCATGCACGAAGTTGTGATACCCCACACCGTCGAACACCATGCGGTTATAGATGTCGTCGGTGATGACCCAGGTGTCCGGGTACTTCACCAGCACGTCGGCCAGCGCCGCGATCTCGTCCTTGTCGTAGACCATGCCGGTCGGATTGGACGGATTGTTGAACAAGAAGACTTTCGGCTTCTTCGCCATCGCAGCGTCGAGCTGTTCGGGCATGAGCTTGTAGTCCTGTTCCGGTGGACACGGCAACAGATCGATCTTGGCGTTGACGATCTCCGCGATATCGACATAACTGGTCCAATACGGCGTGGGAAAGGCGATGGTGTCGCCCTCGTCCAACAGCACTTCGGCCAGGTTGTAGATGACGTGCTTGGCGCCGATGCCGGTGGCGATGTTGGCACGGGTGTAGCCGGTCAGGCCGATCGCATCCATGTGTTTGATGAAGGCATCGAGCAGGGCATCCGAACCGCGGTTGCTGCCATACTGGCCCGAGTCCTTGCTCAGGGCTTCGCGAACGGCGTCGTAAACATGACCACCGGGCAGAAAATTCGGGACGCCGATCGAGAAACTGATGATGTCGCGGCCTTCGGCCTTGAGCCGTTTGGCTTTTTCGGCGACAACCATAATCGCACTGGGCTTGGCGCGACCGACGCGCCGGGCGAGCTGCAGCATCGCTTGACCTTGTTTTGGGTTTGGAAACTACTGAGGGGACCCTGCGGATGCAGGACCGGAGGAAGCACGAAATGTTAGCACAGGGCATCGTTAGGACCGCCGCACAAAGCCAAGCGCAAACCGCGCCTCACTCACATTCTCAGCGGATGCGCTGGGGCTTCGCGCTGGCCTGCTGCCTGTTGCTCAATGCCTGCGCGTCCACCCAGACCCGGGTGGTGAAGGATGAAACCGGCCAGCCGCTGGCCATCAGCGGCAGCGTGGTGCTGGTGGAGCCCGATATGGAGCTGTACGAGGTGCTCGCCGGCGGCGCGCAGGAGCCGCGCAAAGCCTGGACCGACACCGCGCGGCGGCTGTATCCGCAGATGGCGCGCGACATCCTGAATAGTCGCGGGATGACGGTGACGTCCGACTTCGCCCTGCCGCCCGCCACCAGCAACGAAGACCCGCTGCGTCAGCTGATTTTGCTGAATCAGGCGGTCTCGATCAGCATCCTGCAGTACTCGCGCAGCGGCAACAGTCCCAACAGTGGTCTGCGCAACAAACGCGGCAAGTTCGACTGGACACTCGGCCCAGGGGTCAAAGCACTGCGCGACGCCACCGGCGCCGACTACGCCCTGTTCACCTACGTCCGCGACAGCTACACCGGCAGCGGCCGCGTGGCGATGCGGGTCATCGGTTTCGTTCTGCTGGGCGGCGACATCGGCGGTGGTTATCAGATCGGACTGACATCGCTGGTCGATCTGCGCACCGGCCAAGTGGTCTGGCACAACCTGCTGGTAGATCAGGTAGGAGATCTGCGCGATGAGGCCGGTGCGCGCGAAACCGCTGAGGACATGCTCAAAGGCCTCAACCAAAAACGCGGAGGTCAACGATGAGCCGCATCTACCGGAGATTGATTCCAATGCTGCTGCTGTGCTTTGCCCTCATCGGCTGCGCGACCAGTCAGCAGATGCGCGATCATCGCCCGGGCGATGCGCCGGTGGTCGGCTCTGACGAGGACGAACTCTGGTACGCGATGCAGCGCGCCGAGGCCGAACTGCAGCGCGCGCCGCAGCGGGTGCGCGATCCGGCGCTGAATGCGTATATGCAGAAGATCGCCTGCGATGTGGCCGAAGACTATTGCCGCGATCTGCGCGTGTACATTATGGATGTGCCGGATTTCAACGCATCGATGGCACCGAACGGGATGATGCTGGTGTGGACGGGCGCCCTGCTCCGCGCCCGCGACGAGGCCGAAATCGGTTTCGTGCTCGGCCATGAAGCCGGCCACTTCCGCGCCCAGCACTCCATCAAACAGTGGCGACGGCTGAAGGATACGTCCGCGGTGCTCAGCGCCTTTCAGCTGGTGGCCTACGGCGCAGGGGTGCCCGACGCCGCGCTGCTCGGCGCGCTGGGCGCATACGCCGGCATCTTCAAATTCAGCCGCGACCAGGAGCGTGAAGCCGACAGACTGGGGTTCGCGTCCGCCGTTGCGCACGGCTACGACCCCATCGCCGGTGCGGACCTGTGGGCGCGGCTCAAACGCGAAGAAGACACACGCAAATACCAGCGCCGCGGCGTGGTGTTCGCCAGCCACCCGGCCACCGACGAGCGCATGAGCGACATCCGCATCGCCGCAGAGGCAATGCCCAACCCACCGCGGGAACGTCGCCGCGATGCCTACCGCGCGGCGATGCGCCCGTTCATGGCGCACTGGCTCGACGAAGAACTCGGCCGCCGCCGCTACGCCAGTTCGCTGCTGGTAATCGGCGAACTGCTGGCGGATTCGCCGGCGGAAGATCACGGCCTGCTCACGTTCTATCTCGGCGAAGCGCATCGCAGGCGCAACGCTGCAGGCGATCGCACCAAGGCCGCCGAGCTCTACGCCCGCGCGATCACCCTGCCCGGCGCGCCGGCCGCGACCTGGCGTGAACACGGCTTCGCACTGCGCGACGCGGAGCGCAAACCCGAAGCCGCCGCCGCGCTGAAACGCTACCTCGACCTCGCCCCGCAGGCGGAAGACCGCGCCTTCGTGCAGCACGCACTCGACAACACCGCAATGGACACCACAGGAGAACGGCCATGAGCCTTCGCCGCGTCATCCAAACCCTCACCATCGCGGTGATCTCTCTGCTGATCGCCGCCTGCAGCGCCGGGGGGCCGCTGGTCAAACCCGGTCCGACCATCGCCAGCGGCAAGCTGATGATCGACAGCCAGATGGAGTGGACCCGGGTCTACACCGGAACCCGCTATCAGCTGTGGAGCATCGACGGCGAACTGCTCAACCGCCTGTATCTGATCCAGAACGTCCGCGCGAAGGAATTCATCTTCCTCGGCCAGCGTCAGACCAAACGCCGGCCCGACGGCGCCTTCTACCAGCGCGGCCTGCGCCCCGACGAACTGCGCGA
>JANOKD010000011.1:0-39102 GCA_031419075.1 Lysobacterales bacterium | reverse complement strand
GTAGCTCACTGCGACGCCATCAGGTTTGACGATGCGCGCCAGCAGATTGTTCGCATACTCGAATTTCAGCTGCCGGCCCTGCGCATCGGTTACTGATGTCAGCAGCCCGTTGGTATAGCCGAGCAGGACGTCGTTCTGCGGGCTGTTCGGGTTGCGTATCCCAAGCAGCAGCCCATTGGTGTCGAACTCGCGCAACTCGCCGTCCGGCATCCGCAGTCGCCACGCCACTGCGCCCTCGTTGACGGCATCGATGACGCGGTCCACCGAATTCTCGCCGCGATAGCGCCCGCCGCCGAT
Source organism: Lysobacterales bacterium (assembly GCA_031419075.1). Taxonomy (GTDB): domain Bacteria; phylum Pseudomonadota; class Gammaproteobacteria; order Xanthomonadales; family Xanthomonadaceae; genus Lysobacter_I. Next base: position 38,805 of record JANOKD010000011.1, on the reverse strand, counting down.
GTCGGTGTAGGACTCGAAATAGCCTTGATCGTCGACCACCGCGACAGTAGGCAAGCCCGGGATGCCCGAGACCCGATCGGTATAGGTGTGCGTCCAGTTCAGCGCGAACGCAGGGTTGGTGCGGAACTGGCCCAGCGAATGGTAATAGCGGGTGAAGGTGCGATCTGCGAAGTCGAAATCCGGCTCCTGCCGCGCCTTTTCGCCGGTGGCCGGATAGATGGGGTTTGGGCTGCCGGGACAGCTGGCACATTGTTTCAGAGGGCCGATGATCAAGGCGATATCGACATTGCTGGGGACGCACCACAGGCCGTCGGCCGACGCCAGCGTGGTGGTTTGATCCGACAAAAATCCGTTCTGGCACAGCAGGGTAGTGTGTCGTTTGACAAACCAGATGGCCGACCGCGCCACCGGCGTCTGGTTCACACAGTTCGCATCGGTGCGATAGGTGCGGTACTGCGTATCGTATCCGCTGCCAAGGCGAATCAGGCCGCGCTGCGGATTGTTGGCATCGCGCTCGATAAAATTGACTGGCTGAGCGGTGTTGTCCACTGTCAGTGTGCTGCCCGTGATGGTGCAGCCGGCAAGATCGGTGGTCAGGAGCTGTTGCTCCGCCATCGTCACGAAGCCTGCTTCGCTGTTGCACCAGTCCGCATACGCAGCGTCCGGATCCTGCGCAGGCGGCGCGCAGCCAAAACCGCCGCTGCCGGTATTGCCGCCCAGCGCCAACGCATACATCGTGTACTTCGTCACCGGCGCGCGGTATTTCGCCTGGTAATAGAACGACATGACCGGGTTGCTCCGGTCGGTTCCGGCCAGTGCCGTCCCGAGTTCTCTGCGTTCCAAAAACGGCGCGACCGATTGGAAGTGCGGTTCTGCGCGCATCGCGATTTCCGCGTCCTGCAGCGTGTCGCTGCAGAGCGGGTTCAACGTGCTGTACTGGATGTAGCAATATTTGGTTGGGTCGAGTGTTTGTGCGGCGACTGTGCCGGCACCACCTAGCCATGCGCACAACCCCAATAGCGTCGCTATGCCCCAGTAGCGCCATTGTTTTTGTAACGATGCAGCCACAATTGTGAAATCGAGAAGATCGTGGCGCTGTGGCATGTCGGCAGCTTCCTTTGCTTCGTTTCGGACGGATTATGCACGTTACAAGCGGTCAATCTCAGGAGCCGCGATTGAGAACGCTGGGCGATGTTCGCAAGGGTAGTCGAAACTTTGCCGTGCGACGGATCTTACTCTCCAGAACAGTAGGCCGATTGAATCATATGGTCAACAATTCATCGACAAGATGGTGCTCGCCTCGGTGCGCCGTTTCATCACGCGCTCAAAGCGGCCAACGCATCCGCTGATGATTGCCTTCGCTGCCATCGATAACGAATCCCAGGCGTTCGTAAAGCCGGCGTGCCGCTGAGTTGCTTTGCTGCACATGCAGGTGCATACCGCAGCCGAGTGTTTGCGCATGGCGCTGCGAAGCTTCGATCAAGGTGCGGCCGATTCCCTGGCCACGCACTGTCGGAAACAGGCTGATATCGACCAGCAGATGTTCGGGCGCACTGCGCTGAAGATAATAGCGGCCGATAGGGCCATGTTCGATGTGTTCGATCGCCAGAAAGTCGCTGTCGCTGAAATGCAGTAGGTAGTGCTGATGCTGCAGCCCGAACTGCTGGTCGAGAAAACTGCGCTTGGCGATCTCCGGCCACGGCACCGGCGCCATTTCTTCGGCGCGGGTGGTGGCGTAGAGGTCGCGCAGCCAAGGCAGGTCGCGGTCGTTCACGGCACGCAAAGAAAATCCGCGCTCGGCAAGGAGCGCGGGGGTTTGCATGCGGTCGGCGCGTTCCGATGGGAACGACGCTGATGTTTGCGGTGTCGCCATTGCAGCGTCAGGAGAATGCGGGATAGATGCCCTGTAGCGCGATGCAGAAGTTCACACCCAGATAAGGCTGCTGGTTTTCGTGCGGAAAGCCCCCACCCTGGCTAGGCATGACCATATTTGGAGCGAAGGTGGTGTTGGGTGCGCCGGATGTTAGAAAGGGCAGGGTGGTACCGACCGTGACCGACGACAGCGCATTGCCAGCGCTCGGCGAGGCAGCGCGCTTGGCGGTGTCGGATTGCGAAAACAGCGTGAGCGCGTGGTTATGGGACGGTGTCTGGGCGCTGGTAAGGCTGACTGTGTTGGTGCCGAAGGTCTCGCCTAATGATCGGTTGCTCAGGCCGGGACCCTGACCCTGTTGGCAGCCTGCGCGTGCGGCAAAGTTGGGCAGTTGGAACGTGGTCTGACCGTTGCCTCCATAATTGGTGCCGATGAGGGAAAACAGCGCGGTGTTCTGCTGGATCGGCAGTGTGGCGCCGTTACAGAACGCCCAGCCGCGCGGGTTGAAGTTGAAGCCGAATAGCTGGATTTCGCCGACGAAAGGTTGAGTCATGAGTTGGATCCTCCGTTGAGGGATGCCACGCGGATTCGCGCATACGATCGCGCTGTGGCTGCGCCAGCATGGCGCTGTGAAATGTCGTTGCAGATGCGCATCAAGATCATGACTGCGTTGGATAGATGCCCTCTGCTGCAATGCAGTACTGCACTGTCAACGTAGGCATGGTGTTGTCATGCGGCTGCGAACCGCCGCTGTTCGAAACCGACTGCGGGGCAGTTGGAATTCCGGTCAATCCGGTGATGTCGGTGGCGTACATGGTGTCGCCGCTGATTGCGCCCGGCACCACCGTGGCGCCGGGCGTGCCGGTTGTGGCTGCGGCTGTTGTCGCGATAACTGTATGCGTATGCGCGGGCATTTGAGTCGGCAGGACGGTTACGGTTTCCGTGCCGGCCACTTGACCGATGATGTAATTGCTGAGGCCCGGGCCTTGGCCTTGATGGATGGGCAGGCGGCCGCGCAGGTCAGGTACGGCAAACGTGTTCTGGCCATCACCGCCGTAGGTGGTGCCGATCAGGGTGAACAGAGGTTCGTATTGCGAAATCGGCAGCAGGCTGCCATCGCAGGCCTGCCAGCGTTGCGGCGCGCCACGGTTGCCGAAGGCGAACATGCGTATTTCGCCGATATAAGGTTGACTCATGACATTACGCTCCGGTTAGTTGATATGCGGCTGTGCGTAGTGAGACGCGACAGGTCCGTCATCCATTTTTCCAACGCGCATCAGTTGCGCGAGGGGAAGAGGCCGTTCAGGCAAATACAGAAATTGATCGTGGTGTAGGGCTGGACGTTGGGATGCGGCTGGTTGCCGCCTGCAGGTGTCAGCGTTTGTGGATTCAATCCAACCGGCACGCCGGGCGCTGCATAGATGGAAGTGCTGGGCGCGGCGTATAGACTGCTGCGCGGATTGCGGGTGGTGCCCGCGGTCGTGGTCGCATTGATCGCATGCGTATGCGCCGGCAGGTTGGGCGACAGCAGCGTCACGTTTTCGACCCCGGCGGCCTGACCGATCTGCACACCCGGCGGCTGCCAGCTGGGGTCGACCGAGCTGGCATAACCAACAGGTGTACGGCTGCGCAGATCCGGCAGTGCAAAATTGGTAGTGCCGTTGCCCCCGTACTGCGTCCCCAGCAGCGAGAACATGGCTTGGTATTGATTGATCGGCAGCAGCTGGCCATTGCATAACGCGAAGTTCTTAGGCGCGAAGCTGAAACCAGTCATCATGATCTGACCGATGAAATAATCGCTCATTGCAATCCTCCCCTTGGATGGTTGACGCGACACGTCATGCATCGCGCGGGCCTACTCTGAACCTCCATTCCTGCCCCCACAAGACCCTACGCGGCAGTATGTGAGCGGGTGCCGCCCGTCTGCCGGGACTTCCCCCAAGTCGACGATCCTGCTCCAATGGCGCCATTGTCTCAAGCGTGCCATGAGCGTTTGGCCGATCACCGGCCATAACTGCGTTCAGCGCTTCAGGAGCAAGTGCATCAGTCGTCAGGCGTTTGTGTACGCCGACATTCAGGGGAGCAGGGAAATGCAGCATCAGTCCGTCCGCACGAGCGCGTTTCGTCTCGTCTTCGTCGTTCGTTTCCAGGCGCTGCTGTTGCTGTTGGCGCTGGGTTGGTCCTCGTTGGCCTCGGCCCAGGTGTCGACCACGTGTCCAACCATCAATCGCACGGTGGCCAACGGCGGCACGGTTGTGATCGACGTCAGCGCCTGCGACGAACCCGACGATTTCGGTTTGGGCTCGGTGATCACGCCGCCAACCAACGGCACCATCATCATCAGCACGGTGATCCCGCAGACGGTGACGTACACGCACAACGGCAACGCTGCGGTCAGCGATACGTTCGTGATTGAAGACGGCCTGGCCCCGCCCGGTCGGATCACCTTCAACATTACGATCACACCGCCGACGTCGTCGATCGTGGTGTCACCGGCCGCGCTGCCGACGCTCACCGCTGGCACGCCGTTCTCGCAGACACTCAACTCCACTGGCGGCACCGGTCCTTACGCATACTCGCTCAGCACCGGCCCCCTGCCGGTGGGTCTCACCCTGAGTTCAATCGGCGTGCTGTCCGGAACGCCCACCCAGCGCGGCGGTTACGCGTTCAGCGTGCGCTCGCAGGATTCGCTCGGCGCTTTCGTCGTCAAGAGTTACAACGGCACGGTGCAAAACCCGAGCCTGGCGCTCGTCCCCGCCAGCGTCACCGCGATCCAGGGCGCCGCTTTCTCGCAGGCGCTTTCCACCGCCGGCGGCGTCGCCCCGCACAGCTATCTTCTGGAAACCGGCACCTTCCCGGCCGGTATCAGCGTTTCCCCCACCGGTGTGGTCAGCGGCACTACCGCTGCCGCTCCGGGCAACTATCCGGTCACGCTGCGGGTCACCGACGCCAGCACCGGTCCGGGCAGCTATTTTGAACTCGAACCCTTCACCGTCACCGTCAGCCCGCCGCCGACGGTCACGATCGCGGTCGCGCCGGCCAGCGTCAGCTATGACGGCGCGACCAACCTGACCTATACCGTCACTCGCAGCCTGAATCTGTCGTCCCCGACGTTGGTCAACATCACCACCGGCGGCACCGCTACTTCGGGTACGGACTACACCGGCGGCGTCGCCACCGTCAGCATTCCGAGTGGCGCTGTCACCGCGACGATCACGATCAATCCGAGCGTCGATGGCAGCGTCGAAGCCGACGAAACCGTGATCCTCACCGTCGCCGCCGGTACCGGCTACACCGTAGGTGTGCCGGCCAGCGCCACCGGCACCATCCTCAACGATGACGTGCCCAGCGCGACGATCGCGGTCGCCCCGGCCAGCGTCAGCGAAGACGGTGCGGTCAATCTGGTCTACACCGTCACCTTGAATCAGGCCGCGCTCACCGCGACCTCGGTGAACTTCACCGTCGCCGGCACCGCTACATCTGGCACAGATTACGCGGCCGTCACTTCGCCGCTGGTCATCGCAGCCGGCGCCACCATCGGCACGATCACCGTTAACCCGACCGCCGATGCCACCATCGAAGCCGACGAGACGGTGATCCTCACCCTTGCCGCCGGTGCGGGTTACACCGTCGGCGCACCGGCCAGCGCGACCGGCACGATCCTCAACGACGACCTGCCGAACCTGGTGATCAACGACGTTACGGCGAACGAAGGCAATGCCGGCATCACCAACTTCACCTTTACGGTCATCCTGAGCGCGCCGGCCGGCCCGGGCGGCGTGACCTTCGACATCGGCACCGCCAACGGCACCGCGACCGCGGGCGTGGATTACGTCGCCAGCAGCCTCACCGGCCAGACCATCCCGGCTGGCTCCAGCACTTACACCTTCACCGTGCTGGTCAATGGCGAGACGCTCAACGAGCCGAGCGAGACCTTCTTCGTCAACGTCACCAACGTGATCAACGCGGTCGTGGTTGATGGCCAGGGCGTGGGCACCATCGTCAATGACGATCCGCTGCCGTCGCTCTCCATCAACGACGTCACCGTGATCGAAGGCAATGCCGGTACGGTCAACGCCGTATTCACCGTCACCCTCAGCGCCGCCAGTGGCCAGAGCGTGGGCGTGAACTACGCCACCGCCGACGGCACTGCCACCCAGCCGGCCGACTACACCAGCACCAGCGGTGCACTGACGTTCACGCCAGGCCAGACTACCCGCACCATCACTGTGCCGGTGATCGGCGAAACCGTGCCCGAGGCGAACGAGACCTTCTTCGTCAACCTCAGCGGCGCGACCAACGCCACCATCGCCGACAACCAAGGCGTTGGCACCATCACCAACGACGACGTGCCGGTAACGGTCAATCCGGCGACCGTTCCGAACGGCACGGTTGCAGTGGCTTACAGCCAGACGCTCACCGCGAGCGGCGGAGTCGCGCCATACACGTTCGCGGTCACCGCGGGCGCGCTGCCGGCGGGAATCACCCTGTCGTCGGGCGGCGTGCTCAGCGGTACGCCGACCGCAGGCGGCAGCTTCAACTTCACCGTCACTGCGACCGACAGCAGTCCCTTCCCGGGCCCGTTTGCGGGTAGCCGCGTCTACACGCTGGTGATCGCCGCGCCGACGATTGTTCTGCCGGCGACCACGCTTGCGGGCGGTACCCTGGGCGCGGCGTATTCGGCCGCGATCACCCCGGCCTCCGGCGGCACTTCACCGTACGCCTATGCCGTCACTGCCGGCGCGCTGCCGGGCGGTCTGACGCTCAACACCGCCAGCGGCGCCATCACCGGCACCCCAAGCGCGCTGGGCACGTTCAACTTCAGCATCACCGCGACCGACAGCAGCACCGGCACCGGCCCGTACACCGCGACGCAGGGCTACAGCATCGTCGTGATCGACAGCCCGCCGGTCGCCAACAACGGCACGCTGACCGTGGCCTACAACGCCGCTGCCACGCCGGTGCCGCTCACCATCACCGGCGGTGCGCCGACTTCGGTCGCCATCGCGACGCCCGCCAGCAACGGCACAGCCATCGCGACGGGCACCACGATCACCTACCAGCCGACGGCGGGTTTCGCGGGCAGCGACAGCTTCACCTACACCGCGACCAACAGCGGCGGCACCTCGGCACCGGCCACGATCACGGTGACGGTCAACGACCCGGTCATCACCATCACCCCGAGCGGCGGTTTCGCCGCAACAGTCGCCGCGCCTTACACCCAGACCTTCACCTTCAATGGCGGTGCGCAGCCTTGGAGCAGTTTCCAGGTGACCAGCTTGCCAGCGGGTGTGACGATCACCGGGACGACCGCGAACACGGTGACCATCTCCGGCACGCCGACGCAGGCGGGCACGTTCAACCTCAACGTGTCGGCCACCGACAGTTCGACCGGCAACGGTCCGTACACGGTCGGCCAGGCGTTCGCGCTGACCGTCGCCGGCCCGTTGCTGACGCTTTCGCCCTCGCCGACGTCAGTGAATCCGATCAACGCGACTTACGGCGCCCCGTTCTCGTTGAGCTACTCCGGCAACGCTGGCATCGCGCCCTACAGTTTCCAGGTGACCGCCGGTGCCCTGCCGCCAGGGCTGAGCCTCACCGGTAACACCCTCTCCGGCACGCCGACGACGCCGGGCAGCTACATCTTCGACATCAGGCTGTCCGATAGCGCCACCGGCGCGGGTGCGCCGTTCTTCGTCGTGGAAACGTATCTGATCGAAGTGGCTGCGCCGACGATTGCGGTGAACCCGGCCTCGCTGCCGAATCCGACGGCGGCCGTGGCCTACAGCCAGACGATCACCGCGACCGGTGGCGTGGCGCCGTACGGCTTCGCCGTGACGGCGGGCTCGCTGCCGCCGGGCATCACCCTGGCCAGCGGCGGTGCGCTCTCGGGCACCTCGAACCAGGTTGGCACCTACAACTTCACGATCACCGCGACCGACAACTTCGGCCAGACCGGCAGCCGCGCCTACACCGTGACCATCGCGGCGCCGACGCTGACGATGACCCCGGCACCGGGCACGCTCACCGCAACTTACGGTGCGGCCTATTCGCAGACGTTCACCGCGGGCGGCAGCCCTGGCCCCTATAACTATGTGTTGACCGGCGCCCTGCCGGCCGGCGTCACCTTCAGCGGCAACACGCTGTCGGGCACGCCGACCGTCCCGGGCAGCTACCCGATCACCGTTACCGCTACCGACACGGTGCTGATCGGTGCGGGTGCCCCGTTCTCGATCACACAGAACTACACCCTGAACGTGCCGGCGCCGGCGATCGTGGTCAATCCCGCCACGCTGCCGAACCCGACCGCGGGCGCGGCCTACAGCCAGACCATCACCGTGGCTGGCGGTGTTGCGCCGTACAGCACCACGGTAACCGCAGGCAGTCTGCCCACCGGGCTGACCCTGACCACAGGCGGCACGCTTTCGGGCACGTCGTTTGAGGTCGGCACCTTCAACATCACCGTCACCGGTACCGACGCCAACGGTCAGACCGGCAGCCGTGCCTACACGCTGACCATCACTGCGCCGACCCTGACGCTGACCCCAGCGGCGGGTACGCTGACCGCTACCTACGCGGCCCCGTATACGCAGACCTTCACCGCAGGCGGCAGCCCGGGCCCGTACAGCTATGTGTTGACCGGCGCGCTGCCGGCCGGCGTCAGCTTCAGCGGCAACACGCTGTCGGGCACCCCGACCGTTCCGGGCAGCTATCCGATCACCGTCACCGCCACCGACACCGTGTTGACCGGTGCCGGCGCGCCGTTCTCGATCGCACAGAACTACACCCTGAACGTGCCGGCGCCCGTCATCGTCATCGCACCGACGACGCTGCCCAACACCACGGCGGGCCTTGGCTACAGCCAGACGCTCAGCGCCAGCGGCGGCGCCGCGCCGTACACCTTCGCAGTGACCGCCGGCGCACTGCCGACCGGCCTGACCCTGGGTGCGGGCGGTGGGCTGTCCGGTACGACTACGGCCTCGGGCACGTTCAACTTCACCGTGACCGCGACTGACGTGAACGGTCAGACCGCCAGCAACGCTTACACCGTAGTCGTGGCGGTGCCGACGGTCACGCTGACCCCGGCTACACTCCCGGGCGGCACCGCCGGTGTCGCGTACACCCAGGTGCTGACGATCGCCGGCGGTATCGCGCCCTACACCGTGACCCAGACCGGCACGCTGCCGACGGGCCTTACCTTCAATGCGGCCACCCGCACCTTCAGCGGTACGCCGACGCAGGCAGGCACGTTCAACATCAGCGTGACCGTCACCGACAGCACCGGCGGCACCGCTGCCACCGTGACCAACGCCTACACGCTGACCATCGCGACGCCGACGTTGACCCTGACCCCGGCCACGGTGCCGGCGGGCACCGCGGGCGTGGCTTACACCCAGACGTTCATCGCCAGCGGCGGTATCGCGCCTTACACCTACGCGTTGAGCGCAGGTGCATTGCCGGCCGGCATGACGCTGAACGCCGCAGGCGCGCTGAGCGGCACGCCGACAGTCGCGGGCACGTTCAACTTCAGCGTGACCGCGACCGACAGCACCACCGGCACCGCGGCGACAGTCACCAACGCCTACACGCTGACGCTTTCGGCGCCGACCATCACCATCACCCCGGCGACCCTGCCCAGCAGCGTCCAGCAGTTGCCCTACACCCAGGCGTTGACCGCGGCTGGAGGCACCGCGCCGTACGCGTTCGCGGTCACGGCTGGCGCCCTGCCGGCTGGTTTGACGCTCAGCACCGCGGGCGCGCTCAGCGGCACGCCGACGGTCTCGGGTGTCTTCAACTTCACGGTCAGAGCGACCGATGCGCTGGGCTTCACCGGCACGCGGATCTACGCGCTCACGGTCGTGGACCGTCCCGATCCGTCGAAAGACCCGGAAGTGCGCGGTCTGCTGGAGGCACAGGCGGACGCCACCCGTCGCTTTGCGACCACCCAGATCAACAACTTCCAGCAGCGTCTGGAGCGCTTGCACGGTGCCGGCCAGGACGGCGGTTTCGACAACGGCCTCAGCGTGTCCTACGACCAGTACTGCCCGGAGATCGTGGGCGCGCTGCCGGGCCGTCGCTGTGATCGTCAGAACGCGGGCGGAGCCGGTGTTACAGGCACCAACGGCTCGGGCTTGGGCATGGCTGAGCAGAACAACGCGCGCAGCAACGACGGCAAAAACGCCTACGGCATCTGGACCGCAGGCACGATCCGTTCGGGCAACCATGATGGCCGCAACGGCAGTGCCGGCGTGGACTTCGAGACCGACGGTGTGAGCGCCGGCCTGGATTACCGGGTCAACGATGGCTTCGCGATCGGCGGCGGCGTGGGCTATGGCCGCGACGACAGCGACATCGGCGACAACGGCAGCCGCAGCGAGGGCAGTGCGCTGACCTTGGCGCTCTATGCGAGCTACAGCCCGGGCGACATGTTCTTCGTCGATGGCCTGATGGGCTACCAGCGTCTGGACTACGACCTGCGCCGCTTCGTCACCACCAACGGCAACTTCGTCGAGGGCAGCCGCAGCGGTACGCAGTTGTTCGGTTCGGTGTCGGCGGGTGCGGACATCCAGAAGGGCGCGTGGCAGTTCACGCCATACGTCCGCGCGGATGTGGCGCGTGCCCGTCTGGAGCGCTACACCGAGACCGGAGACCCGATCTTCGCGTTGGCCTACAACAGCCTGGAAGTGGATACGGATACCGGCAACGTCGGTGTGCGCATCGACTATCGCCGCGAAGCGAACTGGGGCCTGTGGTCGCCGCAGTTCCGGGTGGAATATCAGCACGACTTCAAGGGCAACGGCGCGCAGACGCTGCGCTACGCGGACTTGCCGCTGGGCCCGTTCTACCGTGCGGATCTGAACGACTTCGACCGTAGCCGTCTGATGCTGGGCTTGGGCGTGCTGTTCAACTTCGACAACGACTGGTCGTTCAAGCTCGATTACCGCGGTTTGATCGGCGGCGACACCGACCACGGCCTCCAGTTCAACGTGGACAAGAAGTTCTGATCGGCAGTCGTTGCAAGTGATGCAATACAAAACGCCGCTGTTAACCCAGCGGCGTTTTTTTGTGGACGCTTGTTGCGTGGATGCGATGCAGTGAGCAGGGCGGGTGCGCTGTTGTGCCCGCGCGTTGAACGTACACTGCGTCTCCCCAATCCGCCGAGCCTGCATCATGTCCATTGATCTGCACACCGCCGCCATTCCCCCGCTGTCCCGCGCGCTGGATCAATTGCGTCACGTCCTTGCGAAAGGCGCGGCGCACGCTGAAGCGCAGGGCTGGGACCCGGCAGTGTTGATCGCGATGCGTCTGGCGCCGGATATGCTGCCGCTGGTGCGCCATGTGCAGATCGCCACCGATATCGCGAAGAACGCGGCCGCGCGCCTCACCGGCGCCGAAGCGCCGGCATTCGAGGACAACGAAACCACGTTCGCTGAACTCGATACGCGCGTACAGCGTGCGGCCGACTATGTGCGTGCGGTGTCTGTTGATGCGTTCGCGGGCGCCGAGACGCGTGCGATCACGGTGCCCAACCGCGCACGCGGCGATATGCACTTCATCGGCACCGACTATCTGTTCGGTTTCGTGCTGCCCAACGTGTATTTCCACAGCACCACCACCTATGCGCTGCTGCGCCACGCCGGTGTGCCGGTGGGCAAGGCCGATTACCTAGGTGCGATGCCCACGCAGGGCTGATGTTCCTTCGGCGGAGACGCGAAGAGGCGTTCACATGAGGCGCCCACATGACGTCTCCGGCATCATGTCGGACCGATGCCCACCGTCTCCGCCCGCTTTCATCTGATTTCCGGCAACCGCCTCGACCTGTTGGCGGCGCACCTGGGCCTGCGGCTGGCCACGCCGGCGGATCCCGATTCGCTGGCGCCGGACGTGGTGCTGATCCCGCAGCCGGCGCTACGGCACTGGCTGCAGCAGGCCTTGGCCGAACGTTACGGCGTGGCTGCCAACCTCGATATCTGCACGCCGTCGGAATTCGTCTGGCGGCTGCTGCGCAGCGCGCATCCGCAGCTGCCCGACACCTCGCCGTGGGATCGCGCATCGCTGCGCTGGCAGCTGTATGCGTTGCTGGACGACAACACCGCAGCGCTGCCGTCCGCAGTGCGCCAGCATCTGCAGCGCGCCGCGAGCGCATCGGCCGACCTCGGCGCACATGCGCACGCGCGCTACGGCCTTGCCGACGCCTTGGCCGGCGCCTACGACAAATATCAGGCCTATCGCCGCGACTGGCTGCAGGCGTGGGAGCGCAACGACCCGCCCAGCCGCGACGATTGGCAGGCGCAGCTGTGGCGTGCGCTGCGTCAGCGGCTGCGCGGCACCCCGCATCGCGCCGCGCTGATCGGCGACTGGCTGGCGCGCCATGATCGCGACGCCGACACATTTGCTGGCCATGCGCCGCCCGGTTTGCCGCCGCGCGTGGCCGCGTTCGGCACCATCCACGTCTCGCCCGACGTGCTGCATCTGCTGGCGGTGGTGGGGCAGTGGAGTGAGCTCGATTTCTATCTGCCGTCGCCGTCGGCCGAATACTGGGGCGATGTCGAATCGCTGCGCGCGCGCCTGCGCCGCGATGGCGTCGCATCGTTGCCGACCGCGCTGGCCGACGCCGAGCGCGACAATCCGCTGCTGACCGCGTGGGGCGCGGGCGGGCGCGAGATTCTTGCGCAGCTGTTTTCCTACGACATCGTGCTGCCGCAGCGCGAGACCGAACTGTTCGCGCTGCCGGGTCGCGACACGCTGTTGCATCGGCTGCAGCAGGATGTGCTGGATCGCGCTGCGCCGATCATCGAACCCTTTGCGTCCGACGATGTCTCGCTGCAGCTGCATGCCTGTCATTCCAAACTGCGCGAAGTCGAAGTGCTGCACGATCAGCTGCGCGCACTGTTGGACGACGCCCGCTTCGATCCACCGCTGCAGCCGCGTGAGATCGCGGTGCTTACGCCCGACATCGCCGAGTATCTGCCGCTGGCGCGCGCGGTGTTCGGCGGCCTTCCGCCCGACGATGCCCGCTACATTCCGTTTTCGCTGGCCGACCGCCCGCAGGCGCAGTCGCATCCGCTGATCGGTCTGCTGTTGGATCTGTTGACGCTGGCCGATACGCCGCTCACCGCCAGTGCATTCCGCGATCTGCTGGCGACGCCGGGCATCGCGCATGCGCTGCAGCTCGACGCCGCGCAGCGCGCGAAAATCGACGCGTGGTTCGAGGCTGCCGGCATTCGCTGGGGCGAAGACGAAGCCGCGCGCGAACGCGCTGGCGCCGGCTGCTGGCGCGAATACAGTTTCGATTTCGGTATCGACCGTCTGCTCAGCGGGTATGCCGTGGGCGCGGGCACTGCAGATATCGCAATCGGTGCGGGCAGCGCGGAACATATCGCGCCGTATGCAGAGCTGGAGGGCGCCGACGCCGAGACGCTGGATCGCGCACTGTCGGTGTATCGACAGCTGCGCACGCTCATCGCGTGGATGCGCACGTCGCATTCCGCCAGCGACTGGCGCGCACGCCTTGCCGACACGCTGCAGGCGCTGCTGGCGCCGGTGCCGCAGGACGACAGCGAAGCGCAGGCGCGGCGTCTGTTGCTGGAAACCCTGGACGATTTCGCCAACGAAGCCGCCAACGCCGGCGCACTGCCGGCGACGCTGGTGCAGCGCACGCTGCGCGACACGCTGACCCTGCCGTCGCCGCATCGCCCGTGGCTGTCGGGCGGCGTCACGTTCGCCGGCATGGTGCCGCTGCGCACGGTGCCGTTCCGGGTGATCTGCCTGCTGGGACTGGATGCCGACGCCTACCCGCGGCGCGAACCGGGCGACGACATCAACCGGATTGTCGATGCGATCCAGGGCCGCGCCCCGCGCCGTCTCGGCGACCGCTCGGTGCGCGACGATGATCGTTTTTTATTTCTGCAGCTGCTGTGCGCCGCCGGTGACGTGTTTTATCTCAGCTACGGCGGCCGCGACGCGCGCGACGGCAGCGTGCGTGAACCGTCCCCGGTGATCGCCGAACTGCTGGATGCGGTCGAGCGCATGCACGGCGGCGTACACGGTGAGCAGGTGCGCGAATCACTGTGCGTGCATCACCCGCTGCAGCCGTTTTCGCCGCGCGCGTTCGGTGCCGGTGATCACGGCGGCATCGAGCCCCGGCGGTTTTCGTATCGAAAAGAGTGGGCGATGCCGGCTGCCGCTGCCGTGCAGATGATCGAGCCACCGTTCATCGCGACACCGCTTGTGTCGATGACATCGGATGACGCACCAGCAGCTCCGGATCGCGATGCCCTGCAGCGTTTTTTCGTCAACCCTGCGCGTGACTGGCTGCGCGAAAGCGTGGGCCTACGCCTGCCGGATGCCGCGCATGCGGCGATTGATCGTGAGCCGCAGGGCGAAAACGGCCTGCTGCGTTACAGCGCGATCGAAGCGCTGTTGTGGCACGACGACGATACCGAAAGGGTTGAGCCGTGGCTGCGCGCACAGGCGCTGCTGCCGCCGGGACGCGATGGCGATGCAATCGCGCAAGACGCACGCAGCATTGCTGTGCTTTTGCTTACGGCACGCGAGACGGCTGTCGGCGCAGCGCGTCCGCGCATTGTTGAGATGAATACGACGCAGGCGCCGCACGGCATCGCGTTTCGTTTCGATGATGTGCATGACGATGCCCGCGCCATTGTCGTTGCCGGTCGACTCGACGGCAAACGCAGGTTGCGCGCTGGCCTTGATCACCTGCTGCTCGCATCGGTGATCGGCGCGCACGCGCGCACGCATCTGATCGGCTACGACGGCAAAGCCAATGCGCCGGTCGAGATCATCTACACCGGGCGCTCGCAGGACGATGCGTACGTGAAGCTCGATGCGCTGCTCGCACTGTGGCAAGAAGGACAGCACACGCCGCTGCCGTTCGCGCCCAAGGCCGCATTCGCCTATGCCGAACACTGGCATGCAAAAAACGATGCGGGCGCGGCGTGGAAGTCCGCACTGGGCGCGTTTTCGCCGTACACCGGCGGCGGCGAAAACGAAGACGCGTGGATGCGACTTGCGTTTCGTCCCGACGGCTTACTCAATCGATTCGATGCTCCGCACGCACAGCGTTTCCGCGAGATCGCAGTGATCGTATTCGATGCGCAGGAGCCGGGCGTATGAGCGCACCGTTGCCGCAGAGCGATATCGGCCTGTGTATGCCGCTGCACGGCGCGCGCCTGATCGAGGCCAGCGCCGGCACCGGCAAAACCTTCACGCTCGCCACGCTGGTGCTGCGTCTGCTGCTGGAGCGCGGTGCGTCGATGTCGCAGATGCTTGCGGTGACGTTCACCCGCGCCGCCACGCAGGAGCTTCGTCAGCGGCTGCGCCGTCGTCTTCGTCTTGCACGCAGATTGCTTGATACACCGGAAGACTCACCTCAGGGCGAAGCCGCGGTCACCGATGCCGTGCTGCGTGCGGCCATCGCACGCGACGGCGCGGTGATCGTCCGCCAGCGGATCGAAGCCGCGCTGCTGCAGCTCGATGAAGCCACGGTGTCGACGATTCATGGGTTCTGTCATCGCGCGCTGCGCGAGTTCGGGTTCCGGGCGGGATTGCTCGCAGATCAGACCGTAATCGATGATGCCAGCGACGTGTGGGACGAGGTTGCTGCTGAACTTTGGCGCGTCGCCGCCAATACCCAAGAGACGGTCCCCGGCGTCGATATCCACGCCTTGCTCGCTGTGCTGTGGAAAACGCCTGAAGCACTCGCCGGTGATCTGTCGGCGCTATGCGATCCACTGCGTGTCGTCTATCCGCAGCGCGACGAGTCCGATGCGGCGGCGGCGCTGCATGCGCTGCGCGATATGGCGACAGCGCGCTTCGAGATGGCGATGGCGCGTCGCAGCGAATGCAGCCAGGACCAGCTGATCGAGCGCGTGTGGCGCGCCAGCGAATCGCCGGAATTCGCCGCTGCACTCGCCGCGCGTTGGCCGCTGATGTTGATCGACGAATTCCAGGATACCGATCCGCGTCAGTGGGATATTTTTCGACGCATGTACGAAGCCGGCGATTCGGCATCGCGCTGGCTGTGTTTGATCGGCGACCCGAAACAGGCGATCTATCGGTTCCGCGGCGGCGATCTGGCGACCTATCTGCGCGCACGCGATTATGTGATTGCCGAAACGAATGATGTGGCGCAGGCGATTGCGCAGCTTGATGCCAATCATCGTTCGACACCCGCGGTGCTGCATGCAATTGAAACTGTTTTCGAAGCGAGTCCGCTGCCGTTCGTCGATGACGCCATCGCATTTCTTTCGGTGCGCGCTGCGGGCACTGCGCAAGACGCCGATCTTCGCATCGGCGATTCGATCGTGCCGGGGATGACCCTGCATTGGCTGCCGCCCGGCGAAGGTCGCGGCGGCATGCGCACCAAAGACGACGAGTTCGCGATGATGCGCGATGCATCCGTCAGCGCCATCGTCGAATTGTTGAACGGCGGGTGCTTGCACGAAGCCGGGCGTGAACGTGCACTGCGGCCCGCAGACATCGCGGTGTTGACGCATACCAACGATCAGGCGCTCATTTTGCAGGCTGCGCTGGCGCGCGCGGGTGTGGCCGCCGCTACTTTATCGACAGCCAGTGTGTTCGGCAGCGATGTCGCCGAGGATCTGCATGCGCTGCTGGCGAGTCTGGTCGAGCCGGCGGACGTCGGTCGTTTCCGCGCCGCGTTGGCGACACGACTGCTGGGTTGGGACGCCGCGCGAATCGCTGCACTCGATGAAGAAGACGCGCTCGCACAAACGCAGCTGGAGCGTTTCACCTCCGCGGCGGCGCACTGGCGCGCACGCGGGCCGCTGCCGGCGCTGCTGCCATTCATTACGCACGCCGCGCCGCGCTGGTTGGCGCAGACCGCCGGCGCGCGTCGCCTGACCGATGCGCTGCATCTGGCCGAATTGCTGCAGGCGGAATCCTCATCGCGCCACGGTCTAAGTGAGCAGCTGCAGTGGTTCGCGCTGCAGCGCGCGGCTGCGGCTGCCGATGAAGCGCGTCAGCTGCGTCTTGAATCCGATGCTGGTTTGGTGCAGATCGCGACGGTGCACAAAAGCAAGGGCTTGGAGTATCCGGTGGTGGTCCTTCCGTTCGTGGCCTGGCGCAATGATCCGGGTGCGCGTGGCCTCTCGTATGACGATTTTCATGATGCGCAGGGAAGGCCCGCGCGCGCATGGCGCTGCAAAGGCGTGCTTGAACTGCAGCAGTCGGAGATCATCGACGCGCAGATCCAACGCGAAGAACAGGCCGAGATCCAGCGTCAACTGTACGTCGCGATGACCCGTGCCAAGCATGCGCTGCATATGGTGTGGAGTCGCAACAGCCGCACCGAAATCAGCGCACTGCACTGGTTGCTGCATGCGGGCGCGAAGACCGGCCGCAAAAACGACGCACTCGATCACGCCGGCATGCAGGCGCGTATCCAAGCGCTGGCGGCATCCTCCAACGGCAGCATTGTCGTGCGTGCTTACGCTGCCGACGCACCGCGTACGCGGTTGAGCACGCCGATGGAAGCAGCGCGTATCGACACACCAGCAGTGCGCGTTGCGCGCCGCCGTTTCTCCACCGATTCACGTCTGCAAAGCTTCTCCTCGCTGCATGCGCGCAGTGAAGACGGTGAAGTGATGCGCGGTGCCGACGACGAAGCGGTCGCGATTCCGGACGAGGAAGTCGAAGTCATCAGCCTCGGCGGCACTGCGTTCGGCAATGCGGTGCACGCGGTGCTGGAAACCGCGGATGCGCATGCGTGGCGCCTCGACGCCGAAGCGCAGGGGTCGCTGCTGGATGATCGCTGGCCGGACAGTCAGCGCGTGCTGCTCGAAGCTGCGCTGCTGCGTCAAGGGCTGGAGGCGACGCGCGCGCATCTGGCGCAGACCGCGCGGCTGGTGTCGCGTGCGTTGAACGCACAGTTGCCGGGTAACGTCAGGCTGTGCGATCTGCCGGCGTCGCAGCAGGTGCGCGAGATGGCCTTCCATTTCCGGCTGCGGCCCACGCGGATCGATGCCGTGCACGCGCTGCTGCAGGCGCACGGGTATCCGCGCGCGCGCCGGCCTGCGCAGGCGACGCTGGATGGTCTGATGCAGGGCTATATCGATCTGGTGTATCGCGATGCGTCCGGCAAGCATTACGTGCTCGACTACAAAACCAATCGGCTGCCGGCGTACGATCCCGATAGTCTGCGACGCGCGATCCGCACCCAGGATTACGACCTGCAGTATCTGATCTACCTCGTCGCACTGCGCCGCTGGCTGAAACTGCGGCGCGGCGATGCCTACAGCGATGCCCGCGATCTCGGCGGCGCGGTGTATCTGTTTTTGCGAGGTGTTGATCTGCGCGATGCAGATATCGAAGATGCCTCAATCTCGCGTTCGGGCGTGCATATCGATCCGGTGTCGCCCATATTGCTGTCCGCACTCGACATGCTGTTTGATGGCGTCCCTTTCGATTCTGTTGTGTCGAGCGTTGCGCAATGAGCGCGACGCACCCGGATGCCATCGCCGCGCGCGCGTTACTGCGACTGCAGTCCGAAGGTGCGCTGCGCCAAGTGGATATCGCGTTCGCCGATTTGTTGCGCGACCGGCTGTGCGCATCTGCGTCGGTGGCGCTGGCCGGTGCGCTGGTGATGCGTGCGGTCGCGATGGGGCACAGCAGTTTTTCGCTGGCGGAGGCGCACCGGCTGCTGGATGCACTGGGCACCAGCGCGCAGCTGCCGGATATCGCCGATTGGGCCGAAGCCTTGCTTGCGAGCGACCGCGTTGCGACCGCGTGCGATATCGATCTCGTCGCGAATATGCGCGACAGTAATAACGCCGCTTTACTGACATTCGAGAACGGCCGCATCGCACTGCTGCGCTATGCCCGCTACGAACAGCATCTGGCCGAACGCCTCTATCAACGTGCGAAAACATCGAAAGAAGATAGCGTCGCTGATGACGACACGACGCTTGCACCGATGCTGCGCCGATTGTTTGCGCTGGATGCTTCATCACAAGCGTCTGCAGCGCACGCCGATGACCAGATCGATCGACAGGCATTGGCAGCGATACTGGCGCTGAGTCGACGCCTGCTGTTGATTACCGGCGGCCCCGGCACCGGCAAAACCACCACGGTAGCGCGTCTGCTTGCCGCACAGGTTGCGGCCGCGCATGCGCGTGGCCTCGCGCCGCCGCGGATCGCGCTGGCCGCGCCTACCGGCCGCGCGGCGGCACGTCTGGGCGAAGCGATCGAAGGCGTGCTGCGCGCCGATCTCGATGCCGGACGTGTCGATATCGAGAACGCCGACGCCATTCCGCGTCAGGCGCGCACACTGCATCGTCTGCTCGGCTGGCAGCCGCGACGCGTTGCGTTTCGCCACGACGCGGAGCATCCGCTGCCCTTCGATGTGGTCGTGGTCGATGAAGCGTCGATGGTCGATCTACCGCTGATGGCGAAACTGGTCGCGGCGGTTGCGCCGGACGCGACGCTGGTGCTGTTGGGTGATCCGGACCAGCTGCCCGCGGTCGAAGCCGGCGATGTGCTTGGCGGTCTATGCGCCGCCTGCGGTAACGGTCTCGCATGGTCGACCGCGGACGCGGCGTTCGCGAACGCGTTGCTGGGTATGCGCGTGCCGACGCACGACGAGGTTTCACCATTGATGGGGTCGCGCGTGCATCTGCTGCGCGGCTGGCGACAGGCCGATGCTGCGGTGCTGCAGGATTTGGCGCAGGCGATCCAGCGCGATGATCGCGATGCCGTGCTGTCGCGGCTATGCAGCGATGATCCCGCATTGATTTGGCGCTATGGCGACGCCGCTGCGCTGGCCGATACCATGAGGCGCGACGCACTGCCGGCATTTGAAGCGGTGTGCAGTGCAGACGATCCGCAGCAGGCGCTGCAGCGCGCAGCCACGCTGCGGGTGCTCACTGCACTGCGTCGCGGTCCGTTTGGCGCCGAACACTGGAACGCCTGGTGCGCAGCGGAGCTGGGCGCGCGCACCGCTTATTTCCAAGGGCGATTGCTGATGATCGCCGCCAACAGCGAACGGCATGGCTTGTATAACGGTGATGTCGGCGTGGTCTGGAACGACACCCGCGATGGCGATACGGCGGTGTGGTTCGAAACTGCGCAGGGGCTGCGCGCATGGCGCCCGGCGCAGCTGCCGGTACACACCTCGGCGTACGTCACCACCGTGCACAAGGCGCAGGGTTCGGAGTTCGAGCGCATCGTACTGATCCTGCCCGATGCGGATGCACGCGTGCTCTCGCGTGAGCTGCTGTACACCGCGCTCACGCGCGCGCGTCGCGGTGCGACGTTGTGGGCAACCCCGGCCACGCTGGATCGTGCGCTGGAGCGCCGGACTTGGCGCGACTCGGGTCTGGAAGCGCGGCTGCGGGCGCTGCCATCTGCATCCGCAGGACAGGCCTTTACGTAAGTATCGCGGTAGGCCTTGGCCTGCCGCGTTACCATGCCAACCCCCACCGAGACTTCCACCATGTGCTCTGCCGACCGCCACGACGCGCCTGATGACACAACCATCCATGCCCACGACGCGCAGCCGGCTACCGACCAGCCAGCTACCGACCAGCGGCATGGCGTCACCCGTACCCAAGCCGAGGATGCGGTTCGCGTTCTGCTGCGCTGGTCCGGCGATGACCCCACCCGCGAAGGCCTGATCGATACCCCAAAACGCGTCGCCAAAGCTTACGGCGACTGGTTCAGCGGCTATGCGATGGACCCCGAGGAATATCTCAAGCGCACGTTCGAGGAAGTCGAAGGCTACGACGAAATGGTGGTGCTGCGCGATATCGAATTCGAAAGCCACTGCGAGCACCACATGGCGCCGATCATCGGCAAAGCCCACGTCGGTTACCTGCCCAGCGGCCGCGTCGTCGGCATCAGCAAACTTGCCCGCGTGGTCGAAGCCTACGCACGCCGTTTCCAGGTGCAGGAAAAAATGACCGCGCAGATCGCGCGCTGCATCCAGGACGTACTGCAGCCGCGCGGCGTCGGTGTGGTGATCGAAGCCGCACACGAATGCATGACCACCCGCGGCATCCACAAACGCGGCGTCAGCATGGTCACCTCGAAAATGCTCGGCGACTTCCGCGACGATGCGCGCACACGCTCGGAATTTCTGCGCTTCACCAATGGCAGTGCGGGGCGCTGATCATCACCACGGCGTCTTTATCGACCTGAGTCGAATATCTCTGAATTCGATAGCCCCGTAGGGCGCATAAGCCGAAGGCGTCATGCGCCATAACGCGTTGGCGTAACGGGAAAAGGAGGGTGCATGACGCTTCGCTTGTGCACCCTGCAGAGTTTCCGTATGCGCCTTACGGCCTTGCGCCCGCGACGCTGCCCTACGCCGTCGCGAGAAACCGCACGATACTCGCCGCCGCGTCGCGCCCTTCCTGCACAGCGGTAACCACGAGATCCGCGCCACGCACGCCGTCTCCGCCCGCGAAGATGTGCTGATTAGCGGTTTGGTATGGATAGACCGGATTCGCGGGATCAATCCGCAGCGGATGGTGCGGCGGCGGCGCCGGAAACACTTTCACCCGGCCGTCGTCGTGCAGCGCAATGCCGTGTGCAGCAAGCCACGCGGGCGGGTCGGGCTGGAAGCCGAAGGCGATGATGACGATGTCGGCGTCGAGGTCGGTTTCGCCGCCGGGTACGGGTTCGGGGCGGCTGCGGCCGCGCGCATCGGGTGGGCCGAGGCGGGTTTCGACCACGCGCACGGCGCGCACGCTGCCGTCGCCGTCGTCGATGAGTTCAAGCGGTTGGCGCTGGAACAAAAATTGCACGCCTTCTTCACGCGCGTTCGCGACTTCGCGCGCGGAGCCGGGCATGCTGGCTTCATCGCGCCGGTACACGCAGCTGACCTGCGCCGCGCCCAGGCGCACCGCGCTGCGCACGCAGTCCATGCCGGTATCGCCGCCGCCGAGCACGACGACGCGCTTGCCGTGCAGGTCGGGCAGCTGCACTTGGTCCTCCCAACCTGCGATGGGTCGGCTTTGGTTATTTTCTGTGCCGACGACGATGCGCCCGTTCTGCACCAGGAATGGCAGTGCCGGCAGGACGTGCTTCAGGTCCTGGCCGGGCAGACCGCCGTTGGTGTAGCGATAGCTGCCAAGGCCGAGGAACACCGCGTCGAAGTCGATAAGCAGTGTGTCTATCGTGATATCGCGGCCGATCTCCACGCCGAGCCGGAACTCAACGCCCATGCCTTCCAGCACCGTGCGCCGGGTGGCGATCACGGATTTGTCGAGTTTGAAACTCGGGATGCCGAACTGCAGCAGGCCGCCGATCTGTTCGTAACGGTCGAACACCACCGCCTGCACGCCGGCGCGCGCGAGTTTGTCCGCGCATGCAAGACCGGCAGGGCCTGCGCCGACGATGGCGACGCGCTTGCCGGTGGGCGTTGCGGTGGAGACATCCGGCTTCCAGCCTTCTGAAAGCGCCTTGTCGACGATGTATTTTTCGACCGCGCCGATGGTGACCGCGCCGAAGCCATCGTTGAGTGTGCACGCGCCTTCGCACAGCCGGTCCTGCGGACACACGCGTCCGCAGATCTCCGGCAGCGGGTTGGTTTCGTGGCACAGCGCCGCCGCTTCGTGCACGCGGCCTTCGCGCGCGAGTTCCAGCCACTGCGGAATGTAGTTGTGCAGCGGGCAGCCCCAACTGCAGTACGGGTTGCCGCAGTCGAGACAGCGTGACGCCTGCTTCTTCGCTTCGGCTTCTTCGAAGCGGCCGTAGAGTTCGTGCCAGTCGCCCTGTTGGCGCAATTCCAGCGCGACGCGCTGCGGCATTTCCCGCTGTGATTGCAAAAAAGCCTGCGGAGTTTTCTTGCTCATGGGATTGATCCGGTAGAGCGGCCTTCAGGCCGCTGCTCGTGCTTTGATGTAAAGCAGCGGCCTGAAGGCCGCTCTACCGTCCGCTCTACCAATGCATTACGCATCACGCGGCTCTCCGAAGCGTTTCGCCCAGGGTCTCGATACTCACCGCCTTCGGCTTCACCAGCCAGAATTTGCCGAGGTGATCGCGGAAATTGTCGATGATGCCCTGCGCATGCGGGCTGCCGGTCAGGCGCACGTGGGTTTCGAGCAGATCGAGCAGATGCGAGCGGTGGTGTTCAAAGCCTTCGCTGTTGATGCGCAGGATGTCGATCAGTTCATGGTTGTAGCGATCGACGAAATCGCGGTTGCGATCCAGCACATAGGCCATGCCGCCGGTGAAGCCGGCGCCGAAGTTCAGGCCGGTGCGGCCGAGCACCGCGACCACGCCGCCGGTCATGTATTCGCAGCAGTGATCGCCTGCGCCTTCGACGACCGCCAGCGCGCCTGAATTGCGCACTGCGAAGCGTTCGCCGGCGCGGCCGGACGCGAACAGTTCGCCGCCGGTGGCGCCGTAAAGGCAGGTATTGCCGAGGATCGGCGATTCATGTGCGACGTAGCGGGCGTTGTGCGGCGGACGGATCACGATGCGGCCGTCGGCCATGCCCTTGCCGACGTAATCGTTGGCTTCGCCTTCGAGTTCCAGCTGCAGACCGCCGGCGAGAAACGCGCCGAAGCTTTGCCCGGCACTGCCGTCGAAATGCAGCGCGATGGGCGCATCGTGCATGCCGTGATTGCCGTGCAGCCGCGCGATGCGTCCCGACAGGCGGGCGCCGATGCTGCGGTCGGTGTTGTGGATCGCATAGCGGAAGCTGCCGCCGCGTTTGTGCGCGATCACATCGGTTAAATCATGATCCAGCTGCGCGGCAAGCCCGGTCGGCGCCGGCTGTACTGCGCGCACGCCGCAGTGGCCGCCTCCAGCAAGACCGTCTTGCGCCAGCAGCGGCGAGAGATCCAGCAGACGATGCACCGGCAGCGTGCCCTCGGTCTGATACAAAAGATCGGTGCGGCCGACGATCTCCTCGATCGAGCGTGCGCCCAGCTGCGCCAGATACCCGCGCACTTCTTCGGCGAGGCCACGGAAGAAATTCTCGACGCGCTCCGGTAAGCCGGTGAAGTGATTGGCCCGCAGCTTGTCGTCCTGGGTGGCGATGCCGGTGGCGCAGTTGTTGAGATGACAGATGCGCAGATATTTGCAGCCCAGCGCGATCATCGGCGCGGTGCCGAAGCCGAACGATTCGGCGCCCAGCAGCGCGGCCTTGATGACGTCGAGGCCGGTTTTCATGCCGCCGTCGGCCTGCACGATCACGCGGTCGCGCAGCCCGTTGGCGATCAACGACTGCCGCGCTTCCGACAGTCCAAGCTCCCACGGCGTGCCGGCATAGCGGATCGATGAAATCGGGCTGGCGCCGGTGCCGCCGTCGTGGCCGGAAATGGTGATGAGATCTGCGCCGGCTTTCGCGACACCGGACGCGATAGTACCGACGCCCGCATGCGCGACCAGCTTCACCGAGATCAGCGCCTCGGGATTGACCTGACGCAAATCGAAAATCAACTGCGCGAGATCTTCGATTGAATAGATATCGTGATGCGGCGGCGGCGAAATCAAACCGATGCCGGGCCGCGCATAGCGCAGACGCGCGATCAGTTCGTTGACCTTATGGCCGGGCAGCTGGCCGCCTTCGCCGGGCTTGGCGCCCTGCGCGACCTTGATCTGCAGCACGTCCGCGTTGACCAGATACTCCGGTGTCACGCCGAAACGGCCGGACGCAACCTGTTTGATCTTCGAGACTTTGTCGGTGCCGTAGCGCAGCGGGTCTTCGCCGCCTTCGCCGGAATTGCTGCGCCCGCCGAGCCGGTTCATCGCGATCGCCAACGCTTCATGCGCTTCCGGCGACAGTGCGCCAAGACTCATCGCGGCGGTGTCGAAGCGTTTGAAGATGGCTTCGACCGGCTCCACTTCATCCAGCGGAATTGCTTTGGTTTTTGAAGTGTCGAACGCAAGCAGATCGCGCAGCGCCGCCGGCGGGCGCGAATTCACCGCGTCGGCATAGGCGTTCCAATCGTCGCTTGTGCCGCTGCGCACGGCGCGCTGCAGCGTGGTGACCACGTCGGGGTTGTATTGGTGATACTCACCGTTCGGCGTGTACTGCAGCAGGCCGCCGATATCTGGCAGCACGTTGTTGTCCCACGCACGGATGGCGATGCGCGCGGTTTCTTCCTGCAGCGATGCAAACGTGGCACCGCCGATCCGAGACGGCGTGCCGGTGAAGCACAGATCCACGACATCGCGATCCAGTCCGACGATTTCAAACAGCTGCCCGCCGCGATAGCTGCCGATGGTGGCGATACCCATCTTCGAAATGATCTTGAGCAGGCCTTTCTTGATCCCGCGCCGATAGCTGCGGCCGATCTGCCGGACTTCAACCGATGTGAATTCGCCGTGTTTGGTCTTGAGAATGCCGCGCTCACCGAGATCGTGCAGCGTTTGATACGCGAGATACGGATACACCGCCGTGGCGCCGTAACCGATCAGACAGGCGAAATGATGCGGATCGCGCGCGGTGCCGGTTTCGACGATCAGATTGGCCGCGCAGCGCAGGCCCAGGCGCACCAGCTGCTGATGCACCGCGCCGGTGGCGAGCAGCGCATGGATCAGCAGATGATCTCGGCGCGGGCGACGGTCGGTGATGATCAGCAGCTTGACGCCGGCGCGCGTTGCGGATTCGGCGTCCGCGCACAGCCGCAGCAGCGCTGCGCGCAGGCCTTCTTCCGCGCTGTAATTCAGATCGAGATAACGATGCGAATCGCGGAACGCCGGCAGGGTCAGCAGCTGCCGCTGTTTGCGCTGCGACAGCACCGGCGAGTTCAGCATCACGTGCTGCACCTGCTCGGGACCATCGACGAACAGATTGCCTTCCTCGCCGATCTGCGTGCTCAGCGACATCACGCAGTCTTCGCGCAGCGAATCGATCGGTGGATTGGTCACCTGCGCGAACGCTTGGCGGAAGCGGTCGTAGAGCGGGCGGATGTGGCCCGACAGCGCCGCCATCGGCACGTCGTCGCCCATCGAGCCAACGGCCTCCTGTTCGGTTTCCGCGAGCGGACGCAGAATCTGCTCGCGCTCTTCGCGGGTCAGCTGGAATAGTTTCTGGAAACCGGACAGCGTGCTGGCGTCGAACGGCGCGGCGGTGAGATTCGGGTCGACCAGTTCGGTATGCAGGTAGGTCATGCCCTGCTTCAGCCACTGCTTATACGGCGCACGCGCCCGGTTGATGCCGTCGATCGCTTCGGAATCCAGCAGGCGTCCGGTCTGCAGATCGGCTGCGATCATCTGCCCGGGGCCGAGTTTGCCCTTGGCAAGAATGCGCGCGGTGTCGACATCCCAGACGCCGGCTTCGGACGCGACCATGAACACGCGGTCGTCGCTCAGCTGCCAGCGCGCGGGGCGCAGACCGTTGCGGTCCACGGTGCACACAGCGTAGCGGCCGTCGAAGGCGACGATGCCGGCGGGGCCGTCCCACGGCTCGCTGTTGATCGCGTAGTACTCGTAGAACGCCAGCAGATCCGCGTCTTTGTACTCCAGCGATTGCGTTGCAGGCGGAATCAGCAAGCGCAGCGCTTTGAGCAGGTCCATGCCGCCGGCCTGCAGCAGTTCCAGCATCGAATCCAGACTCAGCGAATCGGAGCCGTCGGTTTCGATGACCGGGTCGAATTCGGCCGGATTCAGCGTATCTGTGCGCCACACGTGCGCGCGCGCCTGCGCCCAGATGCGATTGCCGGCGATGGTGTTGATTTCGCCGTTGTGCGCCAGCAGCCGGAACGGCTGCGCCAGCGGCCAGCGCGGACTGGTGTTGGTCGAAAAACGCTGATGAAACACCACCGCGCTGCTGGCCAGTTCCGGCCGCTGCAGATCCGGATACAGCTGCGGCAAAAACTGCGGCAACACCATACCCTTATAACCAATGCTGCTGGCGGACAGGCTGACCACATGCAGCCCCGGCACGTCGCGCAGGCGCTGTTCGGCGCGGCGGCGCGCGAGATACAGCGCATGTGCGAACGCTTCGCGGGTCATTCGTGCGCCTTCCACATCCAGCACTGGCACCACGAAGAGTTGTTCGATTGCGGGCATCGTCGCTTTCGCAAGTTCACCGCATACCGAAGCATCGGTGGGCACCGTGCGCCAACCGGACACGGCCAGCCCGACTTCACGCAATGCCTGCGAGAACGCGCTGTGTACGCGCGCGCTGAAGTCATCACCGTGCGGCATGAAGACAATGCCAGACGCATAGCGCTGGCCCAGTGCGATGCCGGACTCCGCCGCCAGTGCGCGCAGGAAGGTATCGGGTGTTTTCAGCAGTAAACCGCAGCCATCGCCGGACAGGCCGTCGGCCGCAACGCCGCCGCGGTGCGCCATGCGCGCCAACGCGTCGAGCGACTGCTTCACCAGCGCCGCGCTGGGCGTGTCGTCGAGATGGGCGATCAGCCCGAAACCACAGGCATCGCGCTCGTCGCGCGGATCGTAGAGGCCGGTGAGGCTGCGCTGGTCGGGTTCCATCGGAAAAGCTCCGGGAATGATGCGTGTTTAAGAGCGGGGCGTGTTGAAGAGCAGGGCGTTGTGAAAAGCAGGGGCGACACTGCCCCCGCAGACCCGGAGGTCCGCGAGGGCCCTATCGCCGGATGACCCGACTAAAGCACAAATGCTGCACTGCGACAACCCGGGGCCATTGATCGTCAGCGGGGGAGAGCCCTGGAGCCGGCCGCGCGGTCCCGCGGGGTAGACTGCAGCTCTCGTTCGTCGTTCGATATCCCCCACCCCGTGAACAATCCCATCGTCGGCGCCAGGCGTCAGGCCGCGCTCGTCTTCATTTTCATCACCGTGCTGATCGACGTGCTGGCGTTCGGCGTCATCATCCCGGTTTTGCCGCATCTGGTCGAAGAATTCGTCGGCGGCAACACGTCATCCGCGGCGTATTGGGTGGGTCTATTCGGTACCGCCTTCGCGATCGTGCAGTTCTTCAGTGCGCCGATCCAGGGCGCGCTGTCCGACCGCTTCGGGCGGCGTCCGGTGATCCTGCTCTCTTGCCTCGGTCTGGGTATCGACTTCATTTTCATGGCGCTGGCGCCCAACCTCGCCTGGCTGTTCGTCGGCCGGATCATTTCCGCAGTCACCTCGGCCAGCTTCACCACCGCAAATGCCTACATCGCCGATATCACCACGCCGGAAAACCGCGCGAAAAGTTTCGGCATGCTCGGTGCGGCGTTCGGGCTGGGTTTCATCATCGGCCCTGTCATTGGTGGGCTGCTGGGCGATATCGACCACCGGCTGCCGTTCTGGGTTTCCGCCGCGCTCGCACTGCTCAATTTTGTCTACGGTCTGTTCGTGTTGCCCGAATCGCTGCCGAAAGAACGTCGGTCGGCCAAATTCGACTGGGCTCACGCCAAGCCGATGGGTTCGGTGCATCTACTGCGCAACTATCCGCAGATCTGGGGATTGGTGGCGGTGGTGTTCCTCGCCAACTTCGCGCACTACGTGTATCCCAGTACGTTCGTGCTGTTCGCCGACGAGAGTTTCGGCTGGAAAGAAAAACAGGCCGGCTACGTGCTGGCGGCGGTTGGCGTACTGAGCGTGATCGTCAACGCGATCCTGGTCGGCAAGTTGGTGAAACGTCTCGGTGAACGCCGCACGATCCTGTTCGGCTTGTGCTGCGGTGTGGTCGGTTTTCTGATCTATGGATTGGCCGGCACCGGCTGGGTGTTCCTTGCCGGTCTACCGATCAGCGCGCTTTGGGCGATCGCCGCACCGTCGACGCAGTCGCTGATCACGCGTCAAGTAGGCCCCGAGATGCAGGGCCGCATCCAGGGCGCGTTGAGTAGTTTGATCTCGTTGGCTGGAATCGCTGCACCTGCACTTTTTGCAGGCTCGTTTGGCTATTTCATCGGCCCGAATGCACCTTTCAGGCTGCCCGGCATCGCCTTTCTCATCGCCTCAGCGCTGCTGGCGTGTGCGGTGGTCGTCGCATGGCGGTATGCGCGGACGCCGGTGGTTGCGCCAATTCGCATCGACACGACAGATCCGGCTCTCTAGCCGCAACGATACTGCTGTTGTAGGAGCGCCGGAAGGCGCGACTGGCTGGAAAGGTTTGTGGTGAGTCTGTCGCGCCTTCCGGCGCTCCTACAAAAACCCTATTCGTTGATTGCGGCCAATTCGCGCGTCGACACCGGCACCAGCGCCCAGAACGGCACCCGATCCCTGGCCCAGCGCTCCGCAGTCTGGTTGAGAATATCCAGCACTACATCCAGCGTGTCCGGCGCGTGCGCGCGCCACTCGCCGGTGTGCTCCAGCACCAGTACATAGCCTTCTGCCGGATACCACGACAGATCGCTCAGGCAATCCGCCAGCGCATCCAGGTTTTCGCCGAACCACTCGGGAAACCGCAGCATATCCGCGATCTCGCGCATCCCCGCATCGGCATCGCCGCATCCGCGCAGATCCACCGGCAGCACTGCGAACTTCAGCGTGGTCGCAGCTTCCACCAGCGCTTCGCGGTCGCGCGCATCGACGAAGTACGCGCCGGCCTGCGCGGCGTCGGCCAACAGCGTGCCCACTTCGATCTCGCTCATCGCCGCGTCTCCGTGCCATTTTGCGCAGCACTATTGAGCGTGAATCTGCGAAAACTGTCGTAATGATCGTCGGTGTAAAAATATTCCACCGGCGGACGCCCGCCAGCGATGATCCGCCGCGCGCCGCGATCGCGCGAACCCGGCGTTTCGACGGTGAACTCGCGGTAATAGCCACGCGACTGTCGCGGCAGCCTGCTTTCGCGATTGCCGAACACGCCATCGTCCTGACGATACGGATATGGGCCTCCGCGTTCGATCAACTGCAGCGTGTCGATGGCCTCAGCCGGCAGAAAATCCGGATAGCGTGTCTCTGCCTGCACGCTGTCCCCGCGAGTCGCGGGCGCAGTGTCCGCCATCGGCGGCAGCTCCAGCGCAGTCGTGGTGATGCCGTCGCGTGAACTCGCCGATGTCGGTGTCTCCGCGATGACTGGCGCATCGCTTGGTGTGCGGTATGCGTTCCACGCCACTGCCGCCAGCAGCACCACCGCGACGATCGCAATCCACGCCGACCCCGATTTCGATTTGCGTTTTCGCTTGCGCATCACTCGTCTCCTGCCCGATGTGAGCCCGCATGACGGGCCCGTCTGCCACACGACAACCACTGTCGCCAGATCAATCGCTCGCCTGCGGTCGAAGAGATATCAACCACAGGTGATGGCGATGATCTTTCCGGCCTCATCCACGCGGATGTTCAAACGATCGCCGCGGAAATCCATCGTCACCATCATGTCGGGTTCGATCACCCGCACCGATTTGGCGCCGCTGGCCTTGACTGCCGATTCCACCACGCTGCGCTCGGCCTTCTGGCCAACATACCCCTGCGCAGCCTCTGCGCTGCAGCTGTCATCTTCAAGCCCCGGCGCGACGCGGATCTGTTCTTCCGCCTGCATTGGCCCGCCGGTCATCCGCGGCTTGCCGCCGGCCGCGCTTTCGGCACTATCGTCATCCCCCGGCGGTGGTTCGTTCGATGCCACCGGCGTGCAGGCGGCGACGGAGAGAATCGCAAACAGCGAGATCGGAAACGGCGACATGGCGGTAGCTCCTGATGGGTCGGGGGAAGTATGCACACCGGCATAAAAATTACGTAAATCAGTAGTGCGATTGGACTGGAACATTGGCATGAACGACGAGACATTGGGTATCAGCGCCATTTATATGAGCAATGCATTCAGCCACGAGATTAGACGCCGTAGCGCTTGCGCCAATCGCTGAGGCGCTGTGCGTTGTCCATGCACAGCGCGCGGAAATTGTCGCCGATGCGTTGATCGTTGCCGGCGCGTTGCCAGAATAACTGCGCCATGTCGGATGCCTGCGACCAAGTCTGCACGTTGCGCAGATCCGGTGCTGGCAGCGCGAAGTCTTCATCGCGGACGCTGCCGCCTGCGCCGGGGCGGTAATGCATGGGCAGCATGTCGTAGACCGGGGCGAGGCGAATGCGAACACTGTCTGCGTCGCCGTAGAAACTCAGATTGCCAAAGTGCATGTCAGTGTTTCCGATCAGTCGACCGAACGCATCGAGCAGGCGGACCTGCGCCAGATCTTCACTGCTGACGAATCCCAGTGCATGTAGCGGTTCGGCGCCGAACAGCCAGTTGCGCTGGTCGCTGCCGACGTAGGCGGCATCCAGCGCATCCAGCGGCATTACGCCGATGCGCCCGCCCTGCGGTGTGCGATCGAAGCGTGTGGACTGCAGGAAGCGGCACTCGTCGGCATCGAGAATTTCGGTGAGCGCTGCGTTGATGTTGTGTTCGTTCAGCAGTTGGCTGGCGATCTGTTCGCAGATCAGCAGATTGGCCCAGCGTCGCGCGGTCGCGTTGTCGGCATCGAGACGCGCGAACTTGACGATGACGGGTTCAATGCGGTGGTCGCTGTGTTCCAGCGTCATGGTGAACTTTGGCTGTTCGCCGGCGGCGGAGGAGCCGGACTTGCCGCTGATCTCCGCGCTGGCGGCACGCTGCGGATAGCTCTCGTATCGTTGTGCTGGGGCAGAGTCAATTGTGGTGAATTCACGTATGAGTAAAAGCGCGTCCAACGCAGATTGGCCCAGTGCTAGATTTCCTGGCAAATCGTGGCCATAACGTAAGAGTGCTATCAAGATATCGTCGGCTTGCCATCGCGCGATATCGTCGGGCGCGTCGAGTTCGGCGCCGAAACGCTGCACAAAGGCGCGGCCGAGGTAGCCCTGTGGCCGCAGCGTCTGCAAAAACCACGGCAGATCGGGATAGAGCCCCTGCGCGAATTCGCCGTGCATGAACAACGGCAGCGGCCGAGCGGCCTGCAGATACCAGCCGCCCTGCAGCGCATGCAGTTCGCCAAGCAGCTCGGGCTGGCCGTCAGGGTTGATGCGGAACAGCGGCCAATGACGGCCTGCGCGGCCGACCTCGCGGGTCAGCGCATAGCGGCTGGCGCGCCCGCGCGCGATCGGGAGAATCTCTGCACCCATCCGCGCCAGAGCCGCGGTAACGGTCGGCGTGCTGAGGCCTAAATGTCGGGCCAGCGCGCTGGCGCTGCTGGGGCCAAGCGAACGTAGATTGGCCCGTAACTGGTCTGTAGACAGCGTCATGATCCGGATCAGGATATGTATTTCAGAACCTTTTATCGCATTCTAATCTATAAAAATCAATGGTTTGTGTGAAATTAGTGTAAGCTTATTTAACGATTTTTTTAACGAATACGGTAATGGGAATGTGATGTGTTTGATGATGGGCATGGAGCGTTACATCAAATTAAGCTATTGATTTATAACGTAATTCTGTTGATCGTAGGGCTTGCAAAACCCACTAGGTGGCCTCGACGCCGCATATCATCAGGATCAAGCCGATGATCGGAGCTTAGCCACCTGTCATCCCGAACGGACGTGAAGGATCTGTTGTTGTACTTCCACAAAGAAAGCAGATCCCTCCACGGGCGTTGCCCGCGTTCGGGATGACAAGCAATGGTGCGCGCGGCCCTGCAGCCCGGAAGCCGTTCACGGCTTCCGGAGATGTCGGTGCAGTTTTTACCGCAAGCCATAGCTGACTTGCGGGCTACGAAGCGGGTAGCAGCGGGCGTAAGCCCGCTCTACCGGAGCAGATTATTCATGCCGCTTTTGCGGCTTCCACTGGCACGGCGTTCCAACGGGCAAGCAACTCCGCTTCGCGCGCTTTGGCCTTGTGGAAATGCGCTTCCTTGACGTGGCCGTAGCCGCGGATGTGTTCGGGGATGCTGGCGATCTCGGTGGCAAGTACGACGTTGCTGGAATCAAGCTTGCCAAGCAGCAGTTCGACGGTCGCGAAATAATCCTCGATCAACTGGCGTTCCATCCTGCGCTCTTCAGTGCGGCCGAACATATCGAATGCACTGCCGCGCAGGAAGCGCAGTTTGGCCATGACCTTGAACACGGTGAATACCCACGGGCCGTATTCTTTCTTGATCAGATGGCCGTCGGCGTTTTTCTTCGACAGCAGCGGCGGGGCCAAGTTGAATTTCATCTTGTAATCGCCTTCGAACTGCTGCGCGACGCGTTTCTGGAAGTCGCCGGTGGTGTAAAGACGCGCGACTTCGTATTCGTCCTTGTACGCCATCAGTTTGAACGCATAGCGCGCTACGGCTTCGCTCAGGTCGGTCGAGCCCGGCGCTTTCTTCTGTTCGGTATCGCGCACTTTGGCGATGAAATCGCCGTAGCGCTTGGCGTAGATGATGTTCTGGTAGTCGCTGAGGAAGCTGATGCGGCGCGCAATCACTTCGTCCAGCGAGCGCGAGAGCCGCGTGTCGTCCAACGGCATGAACCAGTCGCGACTGCTTGCGTTCGCCGGCACATGACGTAGTTCGTCGGCGCTGCGCAGGCTTGCGCGTTGCGCATCGAGGCCGGACTCATGGCCTTCCGATGCGGTCGGTGCCAGCAGCCGCAGTGCGTTGGGCGTGCTTTCGGCTGTGGTCGGCGCGTTGCGCACGATGCCGGCGGCTTCGACAACAGCAGGCAAATCGATCACAGCCAGACGGCCCCAGGCGAATGCGGTCTTGTTCATCTCGACCGCTGCGCCGTTGAGCTCCACCGCGCGCATGATCGCGTCGAACGAAATCGGCACGAACCCCTGCTGCCATGCATAGCCGAGGATGAACAGATTCGCCGCGATGGCGTCGCCGATCAGCGCAGTCGCAATCTGCGTCGCGTCGATGATCAGCGGATCACGGCCGCCCAGCGCGGTGCGCACGGCGGAGATAATGTCCGCAGCTGGAAACTGCATGTCCGGGCGCGTAGTGAAGGTGCCGGGCATCGCTTCGTAGCTGTTGAGCACGACGTTGCTGCGGCCTTCGCGGATTTTCGACAGCGCCCAGTAATCGTTGACTACCACCATGTCGCAGCCGAGCACCAGATCCGCTTCGCCGGCGGCGATGCGCACCGCATGAATGTCTTCGGGCTTGGCGGCAATGCGGATGTGCGTAGTGACCGCGCCGCCTTTCTGCGCAAGGCCGGTCTGATCGAGCACCGTTGCGCCCTTGTTTTCCAGATGCCCGGCCATGCCGAGCAGCGCGCCGATGGTGACCACGCCGGTGCCGCCGACGCCGGTAATCAGAATATTCCACGGTTTGTCGAGCGTGCTGGCAAAGGTTGGCATCGGCAGATCAGCGAGACGCTCGACTGCATCCGATTTAGTTTTCTTGCCTTTCTTCAGCTGTCCGCCGTGTACGGTGACAAAGCTGGGGCAGAAGCCTTCAACGCAGCTGTAGTCTTTGTTGCAGTTGCTCTGGTCGATGTCGCGCTTGCGGCCGTATTCGGTTTCTTTGGGCAGCACCGAGACGCAGAAACTTTTCACGCCGCAGTCGCCGCAGCCTTCGCAGACCAGCGAATTGACCATCACCCGCTTCTGCGGGTCGACGATCTTGCCGCGCTTGCGGCGCCGGCGCTTTTCGGTGGCGCAGGTCTGGTCATAGATCAGGATGCTGGTGCCCTTCACTTCGCGCAGCTGTTTCTGCACCGGGTCCAGTTCGCGACGATCGAAGAATTCAACGCCGGATGGAAAAATGGATTTATTCGACCACTTTTCGATCTCGTCGGAGACCACGACGATTTTCTCGACGCCCTCGCTGCGCATCTGATGGGCGATCTGAGGCACAGACAATGTCCCGTCCACCGGCTGGCCGCCGGTCATCGCCACCGCGTCGTTGTAGAGAATTTTGTAGGTGATGTTGACGCCGGCCGCGATCGACTGGCGGATGGCGAGCGAACCGCTGTGGAAATACGTGCCGTCGCCGAGATTCTGGAAGATGTGCTCGTTGTCGGTGAACCCGGCCTGCCCGCACCAGGTCACGCCTTCGCCGCCCATATGGGTGAAGGTGTCGGTATTGCGATCCATCCACGTCACCATGTAGTGACAGCCGATGCCGCCCTGCGCGCGTGAGCCTTCCGGAACTTTGGTCGAACTGTTGTGCGGACAGCCGCTGCAGTAATGCGGTACGCGCGGGAAATTGGCGCGCGGCAATGCCAGCTCGCTTTCCTTTTCTTCCATCCAGCGCAGCACGTCGCGGATGTGTTCGCTGTCGTGGAATTTTTGGATGCGCCGCGCAATCACGCCGGCGATTTTGGCTGGCGTCAATTCGCCGGTCGACGGCAGAATCCATTCGCCGCTTTCATCGTGCTTGCCCACGATGGCGGGCCGGCTGTTATCGGGATTGATGCCGTCGAAATTATAGAACTGCTCTTTCATCTGACTTTCGATGAAGCTCAGCTTCTCTTCGACCACCAGAATGTCCTGCAGACCGCGCGCGAAGGCGCGGATGCCCAGCGGCTCCAGCGGCCAGGTCATGCCGATCTTGTACACGCGGATGCCCAGATCGGCGCAGGCGCGGTTGTCGAGGCCGAGATATTCCAGCGCCTGCAGCACGTCGAGATAACTCTTGCCGGTGGTGACGATGCCGAGCCGCGCATTCGGCGAATCGATCACGATACGGTCAAGCTTGTTCGCGCGCGCAAACGCCTGCGCGGCGCTGACCGCGTAACGATGCAGGCGCATTTCCTGATCCAGCGGCGCATCCGGCCAGCGGATGTTCAAGCCGCCCGGAGGCATCTGGAAATCGTTGGGCACCACGATATTCAGCGCTAGGGGATTCACGTCGACCGATGCCGAGGACTCCACAGTTTCAGCGATGGTCTTGAAGCCGACCCAGCGCCCGGTGTAGCGCGACATCGCCCAGCCGATCAGGCCCATATCGAGGATGTCCTGTACGCCGGCAGGATTCAGCACCGGCATCAGCGCAGACTGGAATTCGCCTTCGCTTCCGTGCGGCAATGTTGAACTGCGGCAGGCGTGATCGTCGGCGGCCAGCGCCAATACGCCGCCAAGGCGCGAAGTGCCGGCGGCATTGGCGTGTTTGAACACGTCGCCGCAGCGATCCACGCCCGGCCCCTTGCCGTACCACATGCCGTACACGCCATCGACCTTGGCGCCCGGGAACAGATTGGTCTGCTGGGTGCCCCAGACCATCGTCGCGCCGAGGTCTTCATTGAGACCTGGGGTGAACTTCACCCCAGCCTCGGCCAGATGCTTCTTGGCCCGCCACAGCTCCAGGTCGAAGCCGCCCAGTGGGCTGCCGCGGTAGCCGGAGACAAAGCCGGCGGTGTTCAGCCCGGCGGCCTGGTCGCGCAGCCGCTGCATCAGCGGGAGGCGAACCAAGGCTTGTACACCTGACAGGTAGATTCTGCCCTCGATCTCTGTGAACTTGTGGTCGAGGGTGTAGTTCTTGTCGACAGCAGGGCGGTTGACGGCCGTCGAACGGAGGTCGGTGGGGCTGGTCATGAGGTTTGGCGTCCTGGCGCTACCGGCGCGGATACGGCACCGGCGCTTCGGTGGCGGTGAGGCAAAGCGGAATCTAGAGTGAAAATTCTAGCAGGGACGGGAATTTGGGCGGGAATTGTCGGCCATCAATGGCGAGAGGTTCAGCCAGTCAATGGAGAAAGCTGAACGTAATTCCGATAGAAAACGGGACACACTTGGCACAATGGTGCAAAATGTGACTCGATGCGTAGACGATGGTCACCCAAATCGGGGACTTTGCGGGGCGCATATTTGTCAGCCAGATCAGGGGGCTAGTGAGTATCTGGCTGAAAAATCAAGGCCTTGGCGCGAAAATTGCTTGTTGCTATCTGTTACTGCGTGTAGTGCCCTGCTGTGGGGACCGGACAAAACCGGCCTCCATGCGGGCTTTGCCGCATACGGAAATGCATCAACAGCGTAATTAGCGGTAATCGACACATCATCCGCAGCACCAGGGGGATTTGGGGCTGCGTCACCGGGATACGGGCAGCGGTCGCGTCGGGCGGCCGGGTCCAAGGGGAAGTTTCAGTGCTCGCCAATTTGACTTGCATTGCCGATAAGTCGCGTCGTTTGATCGCCGCAGCTATCGTCTTCAGTGCCGCGCTCATCGCGAGCCCGTTTGCCTGGTCGCAGAACGCGATCAACAGCGCGACGGTCACGCCGCCGGCTACGGTCACTGACCCCAACAGCGCGAACAACACCGCGACAGACAGCGATGCGATCACCCGCAGCGCGAATCTCAGCTTGCTCAAGACCGCGACCCCGAGCCCCGTCGCCGTAGGCCAGCTGTTGACCTACACACTCACGTTGAGCAACGGCGGTCCGAGCGCCATCAACGCCGCCGACACTTTTTCGATCCAGGAATCGCTGCCTGCCGGCCTGACCGGCTGCAGCTTCACGCCGTCTGCAGGCACCTTCACCGTCGGCACCATTGCGTCCGGCGCGGCGGGCACCGGCACCTGGACCGGCGTTGCCATCCCATCCAGCGGCAACGCTACGCTTACCATCGCATGCACCGTCGGCGCTGCTGCGGCCGCCAGCATCACCAACACCGCTACCGTCATTCCGCCCACCGGCGTCACCGACCCCGACTGCTCGGGCGCCCCGGTCACCTGTGCCGGCGGCAACACCGGTAGCGTCACCACGCCCGTCAACCGTCCGCAGCTGACGCTCACCAAAACCGCCAGCGCAGCGAGCTTCACCGTAGGCGTGCCGGCCAGCTACACGCTTGCAGTGCAGAACACCGGTGGGTCCGTCACGACCGCAGTGTCGACAATCACCGATACGATTCCGACCGGTCTGACCATCGGCACATTGCCGGCAGGGTGCACCGCAGCGGGCCAAGTGGTGACATGCACGATCGCAGCAGGTCTGGCTGCGAGCGCCACCACGAGCTTTGTCATTCCGGTCACGCCGACGGCCGCAGCTGCGGCAAGCGTCATCAACACCGCCAACGTCAGCGGCGGCGGCGACCCGACCTGTCCAGTGGATGCGCGCTGCAGCAGCAGTGTGACCACGCCGGTCAATCGCTCGAATATCAACCTCGCCAAGACAGCGGGAACAGCCACCGGACCGTCGGTGTTGGGTGCGTATTCGGTGACTTATACCGTCACCGTCACCAACAGCGGCGCTGTTGCGGGCACGTATGGCGGTCTCAGCGATTCGCCGATTTTCCCGTCGAATATCACCGAGACCGGCGCAATCTGGACGACCAGCGGTGCCGGTGCCCCAGCTGGGGGATCCCAAGCAGGGCCGGGCGCGTATCAACTCGCCCCGGTCAATACCGCCATCGGCGCAGGTGTGACGCACACGTTCAACGTCACTATCAGCTAC
This sequence comes from Lysobacterales bacterium, assembly GCA_031419075.1. Classification (GTDB taxonomy): domain Bacteria; phylum Pseudomonadota; class Gammaproteobacteria; order Xanthomonadales; family Xanthomonadaceae; genus Lysobacter_I. Next base: position 808 of record JANOKD010000011.1, on the reverse strand, counting down.
GTGTTCACCAGCAATACTCCGCCGACGGTCTGCGCAGCGACGCCCACGCCGGGTAGTGGCTTGTACAACGCGGTGTCGTTGCCGGCAGGCCAGGAAAATGGTGCTGCCGCCGATAACGCTGCTTGCGTGAATTCGCCGCCGCAGCCGCCGCAGTTGACGTTGACGAAGACCGCGAGCGCAGCCAGCTTCACCGTGGGCGTACCGGCGAGCTATACGCTGCAGGTCACCAACAGCGGCGGCGTTGCAACCACAGCCGCTAGCACGATCACCGACACGATCCCGACGGGTCTGACCATCGGCACCTTGCCGGCGGGCTGCACCGCAGCGGGCCAAGTGGTGACGTGCACGATCGCGGCTGGTTTGGCGGTCAATGCGACCACCAGCTTCATCATTCCGGTCACGGCCACCGCGGCGGCAGCTTCGCCCGCAGTGAACAGCGCGACGGTGTCAGGCGGCGGCGACGCAGGCTGCCCGGCGGCGGCGCGTTGTACCAGCACGACCACGACTCCGGTCAATGCCCCGCAGCTGACGATTACGAAGACGGCGAGCGCCGCTTCGTTCACCGTCGGCGTGCCGGCGAGCTACACGCTGAGTGTGCAGAACACCGGCAGCGCTGCAACGACGGCAGCAGCGACGATTACCGACACGATCCCGACCGGCCTGACCATCGGCACCTTGCCGGCGGGCTGCACTGCAGCGGGCCAAGTGGTGACCTGCACGATTGCGGTTGGTTTGGCGGTCAACGCGACCACGAGCTTCATCATTCCGGTCACGGCCACCGCGGCGGCAGCTTCGCCAGCGGTGAACA
>JANOKD010000010.1:0-27140 GCA_031419075.1 Lysobacterales bacterium | reverse complement strand
GCAAACGCGGCGCGATTCGCAAGGATGCGCCTCCGATTTTGCAGTCGTTGGATCCGACGAGTCAGCGCTGGGCTATGCGGGTGAATGCGATCGGGTCGGGCTACTGGCGCGTCGTTGGCGAGGCGCACGATCTGATCGCTGTCGCACAGCGTATCGGTCAGCGGTGGATCAAAGGGCTGGGATTGGCGAAGAAGTTCGCGCTGCACGTTTGATCGAAAATGGAAACGTCGTTGCCCGCAAGGGAGGATGCTGCGTGGGCACCATTGCTCGGCAAGCCCCGACGTCAAGTACACAGCGCATGACGTCGGGGGTGTTTTACGCAGAGCCGATGCAGGCTTGGATTCAATAATAAATAGTGGGTGTCCTAGTTCGTCTCGACGCAGAGCCGATGCAGGCTTGAATTCAATAGCAAATAGTGGGTGTCCTTGTGTTCGTCTTGTGTTCGTCCTCTTTCGCTCTCGCGGCTGGGAATGCATGAATTCAAGCCGCGAAGTGAAAGGAGAGCGCTTTGAAACGGTAGGTATTTCAGCAGCCTGCTAGTTCGTCTGGCTCGGCAAGCCCCGACGTCAAGTACACAGCGTATGACGTCGGGGTGATTTACACAGAGCCGATGCAGGCTTTAGATTCAATAGTAAATAGTGGGTGTCCTAGTTCGTCTCGCAGAGCCGATGCAGGCTTGGATTCAATAATAAATAGTGGGTGTCCTAGTTCGACAACTGGCGCGTCGTTGGCGAGGCGCACGATCTGATCGCTGTCGCACAGCGTATCGGTCAGCGGTGGGTCAAAGGGCTGGGGTTTGCAATGAAGATCGCGCGACCCGTTTGATCGAAAATGGAAACGTCGTTGCCCGCAAGGGAGGATGCTGCGTGGGCATTGCTCCGCAAGCCCCGACGTCAAGTACACAGCGCATGACGTCGGGGGTGTTTTACGCAGAGCCGATGCAGGCTTGGATTCAATAGCAAATAGTGGGTGCCCAGGTAACCGTCACAAACAATGGGTGTCATGGGTGTCCTAGTTCGTCCCCACAAACAATGGGTGTCCTAGTTCGTCGCTACGTCGGGGGTGATTTACACCGAGCCGATGCAGGCTTGGATTCAATAGTAAATAGTGGGTGTCCTAGTTCGTCCCCGGCGCATCGCCCGAGGCTGGCATCGAATCGCGAACAGAAGTGAACCTGACCCCGTGCTTCCTACGCGCTACGCAACATTCCGTATATATGCCTTCTCCACGAAAGAATCATAAACGATATGCAGGACGGAATTCATGACCTTAAACGCCGACGTTTGAACTTCTTCGTAATCAATCAGAGATATCCCATTTTTTGAAGCTCCATGAGCAATATTATTGCGTAGCCAAAGCAGCTTCCCGATTGCCGTCTCATGACCATCCAGGATTTTTACATCAAGACCAAGTCTGTATAGATTTTTTTTGAGTACAACCGGTTTTAAGTTTGACTCCATATCCACTGCAGCATCTGGAATTTGCATGACACTACGCATAATTTCCCGAGCGCGCTCGATGAATTCCAAATCTCTGGAAAATGAGTGCAGCTTTCTATCGTCTGGCGCAGTATTTCGGAAAAAATCGTTTTTGCTTTCTGGGTTTTTTAGCGCTTTAAAAATCTCATGAAATGAAGCAGCTACAATCGCGGGCGTGGCTCTAAAGCAGCTAACCATTTCCTGATTGACTGCATTCAGGTATGCGCTGAGCGCGACCTTGCAGAATCCTTCAAAATGAGCGTAAACAATAAGCACAAGGGATCTTCGATAGCGATCCCATTCCTCTGCGTCTAGCGATGAGCCGATATTTTGAAAAAAAATGATCTCTTCGTAACGCCAAGACAAGTCTTCTTCGAGCTGGCTTCTCAGGTCATAAGGTGTCATAAAAGTGCTCGAAGGCGATTGGCTACAAACTCAATTCGAGCTTTCAGCAAGCCAGGGCTATTCTTCCCTCCGCCTGTCGTCAGCGTCACAAATTCCTGATCCAGCTTTATTGCAAGAAATTCTTGCTTAAGCAAAACAATTTGATCGTTGTTTTTCGGATCAATTCGGTTCAGAAACTGCTGAAGTCCGATCGTAAAAGCTTCAAAATGATAAACCGCAAATGCGGAAATTATTTTCTTCCTCTGCTTGTCAGCTCGGCCAAATGCATCTTCGCCAAGGGTGCCTGCTAATATCAAGAATGTTTTTTCAAAATCCGCCCTCTCGCTTGCGATATCTATATTTCCTTTGCTCTCTGGGAAAGAAGCGTTCTCTAAATACTCCGTTAAGAATTCTGAGACATCGTGTTTGAAGGAATTGAGGCTATTCTTAAGAGCAAAGAATCTAAGCACGAGCTCCTTGTCATATGAGTTGATCCTTTGCTCGTCTGAAAGGGTTGACGTACATGTTTTGAAATTAGCATCATTGCTGGCCAAGCTATTAATAAAATCAATGTATGTAGCGTCAAGGAGGCGGATGGTACAGTTGCGTAACTGTTGGGGCGTGAGGGGCTCCCCACCAGTATTCAGACGCTTAAACATGTGATATTTAAAGTGTGAATCGCTTCCCTTGCGAACAACTTCAGTTCTTACAAATGATCGCTTCAACTTGATCTGAAGAGCGGCGCCAAGATCGTCATATGTTTTTCCATTTAACTCGGGAATGATGTCGCAGTCTTCAAGCTTAAGCTTGTCACCAATTTTTACCGCAGGAGTGAGATGCGGAGCGTCTAGCATTCCCCTGAAGTGAAGATAAGAAGAAAGACGCTGTAGACCATCTATCAACAGCTTTCGATTATCCTCTTCTTCAACCATATATATGGGAGGAACGGGCATCTCTAGCAAAAGAGATTCAATGAATCTTGATCTTGCACCCTCACTCCATTGAAATAGCCGTTGATAGTCCGGACTAATATCCAGTTCTTTCTCGGCAACCATGCTTGCAAGCTCATTAAATGATATGTCCAAGCTTTGCGTATGGACGTTCTTGAGCTGCAGATCGACGGCTTGGAGCAAAGAAACGGAGTCGATTGAATTGAACATTACTGGTTCCCCTCATATCTTTTGAAAGCAGAGAACGCTTTCCACGTTCTCACGAGTATTTTTATAGCGCCGTGCCTTCGGATTAATAGATGCCATCGAGCGAAAAGCAGAGAAATCTTCCCTCCGTCTCAACTCAAATCCACTATTACTCATCATCTCAGCGATTGCTAGTGGAACATTGTTATGTACGTCTTTGTAAAAAGAGTCCTGGGCAACAATCACGCAAGTCCCTCCACATTTAACAACCCTTGCTAGTTCAGCGGTAGCTTTGTGCAATGAATCAAAATATTCGAGATGACTCTTTAAATAATAAGTGCTTGATGCTTTAGATGGATGCTGGCTCACTGCATCGAGAAAACTGGTGCAAGTATTGCCCCACGCTGAAGAAGCGCTGGGGGCATTTGCAGGGACTGTCGAGGTTCCCATTAGGCTTTTCCTTAGTGCCGTATACGTATTCCTATCCATGCGCAGACATGCGAGCTCGATCGAAGTGGCCACCGCATAATCAATACGCGTGCAGTATGGCGGTGATGTCAAAACAACATCAACCGACAAACTGTCGATAGGAAGATTAATTGCATTTCCCATTTGAACCTGAGCAACAGGATCGCTAGCTGTTGTCCTTGACCAATCTGATACAGCTATTTTCGATAATTTTTCTGCCTCTGAAAGAAAGAGTTTGATCACGTCTTGCCTGGACGGTCTCAGTCTTGCGTGCAAGCTTTCTGGCTCACGGACCCAAGTGGGATTTGATGGTATGAACCTTGACAGTATCTGACGTGTTGATCGAAACAAGGCGACGTAAAAAAGTGCTCCTAGTGGAGTGATATTTTGAAGCTTTGCGTGTTGATAGATAGGGTGGTATTCACGCTCTGATATGAGCGTTTTATTCAACGCATGCTCTATTGCTCTTAAGTGACGAGAACTTGAAGGCACAAGCCAGCGATTGAGAGGATCTTGTTCTTCCATCGCCCCATCTAGCTGATCGGCAATTCTAATCAGCGCGCGCGACAGCGAGATGATGCTTGGCGCCTCGTCATATGAAAGAAGTGCCGCTCGTGCGGCTATAACCATTACAGGGTTGAGATCAAAGCCAAAGCCTTTCAATCCTAATCTGGTCCCCGCAGATGTAGTTTTGCCCGCTCCATTCCATGGATCGAGAAGCGTTGATGAAGCATCTAGCTTCGCTGATGAAAGCAGGGCAGTCGCAAATTTTGCGGAGTATCCTGGGTAATAAGGATACACCGCAGATCCATCAGCTTGGGCCTGCTTTGGGGACAGAATTTCTATGGCAGAAAAATCCACTGCTCGTAAGTCGCAAGGAAGCCTCAAAGTGGCAGATTAGCAACTAAAGTGGGCGGGTTAAAGGCTAACTCGTAAGACCGGTTATTTCCTACCTAACGAATCTACATAGGATCGTAAGGCGTATGTGACCTCTGAAGATGCATAAGCGAAGCGTCATGCACCTTCTTTGAGGCAGTCGGCCATTGAAACGAGTCCTTAGCACATGACGCCTTCGTCATATGCGCCGTAGGCGGCTGACGTCAGTCTTGATGGCAACGGTGCGATGGTGGGGTTCGCTACGCTCACCGCCACCCTACCGGGTCTCGGTGACCAGTGTGGGCAGTTACCATGCGCCGCCCGCGAATACTTTGCACAGGCCGGTAGAGGATGCGCCGGTGTGCTCGAAGCCGGTGCCGTCCCAGGTCCATTGTTCTGAGTACCAGCAGTCGTCGATGCCGCGACCTTTCTGTGTGGACATCAGAGTGCCGTCACCGAAATCGGTGGCATCGGCCGTGACCAGTTCAGGGCGATAGGGCGGGGTGTCGTTGATGATCCAACAGCCGCTCCCGGCGTTGTAGGCAGCCAGCCAGCAGCGGGTGGAGACCAGCAGTTTGGTTTTCGTCAAGCGGACGACATCCAGTGGCTGTACCTCCTCGCCGGTCTTGTGCAGGTCCTCGCATGCGTCCTCATCGGTGGCGCTGCGTAATGCCTTGAGCATCGCGCCGCCATGCGCTGCGATGAAACGCGCGTCGCCGGGTTTGGCGGGCGTCAGCGCAGCGGCTTTGACGATCGGCGCAGGCAGCGGCGGCAAGACCTTCGCTTCGGTCTGTTTGCCCTTGGGGTACACGGCGCCGACGGTGCCGATGCGGTTCTGCACTTCATCCATTTTCAACAGCACCGCGGCGGCGCCGCGGTCGGAGAGCGCCCAGACGACATTGCCTGCACGGAATTCGATGCGGCTGTCGCGCGCCAGTGCTTTCAACAGTGCCGACACCTGCGCAGCGCTGAGGTCGGCGTCAAGCGCGGTCTTGTCCACCCTGTGCTCGCCGTAGCTGCTTCCGTCGATCCACAGCGCGACGTAGAACGGCGCCGGAAGCGCGCCCAGCACGCTGTCCTCCCAGCCATCGCCCAGCATCACCCGGCCCGCGCCGTCGTTGCGTGTGAACAGCACGCTGACCGGCATCGCGGCATCGTCGCGCTGATAACCGGCCGCGCGACAGGTGCGGGTATTGTCGCAGACGAGCTGCCCGTCCTCGTGATCGAAGACCGCATTCACCGCCTGCGCAGCGAATGCCGCCAGCGCGGCCATCGTGAGCAACAGGGCGGTTTGGGCGACGCGTGTGCGGTGCGTAATAAGAGGCATGCGGAATGGTTCCGTGACTGACGCACTTTGCGGCCGGACCCGGGGTTGTGTCCCCTTGGCCGGAATAGGTTGGAGTATCGCGGGGTTGAACAGCTTCAACGCATCCGCGGCAATCGAGAAAAGAATAGCTGCGGCCGGCTGCGGTGTCCTGCAGGCGCTGCGCTGCGAACCGCAGCCCGGGGCCGGCAACGCGCAGTAAATCTGTCGTGCTCCCGTCGTTACGCCACCCGCGCGCACACCCACGCATCCACCCGCGTCACCCCCGCACGCAGCAATGCATCGGCGGCGGCATGCAAGGTCGCGCCGGTGGTCATCACATCGTCGATCAGCACCACATGCGCGGGTAGCGTGGCGTCCGGCCGTACCGCGAACGCGCGGCGCAGATTGCGGCGGCGTGCGGGCGCATCCAGCCGCGACTGCGGTGCGGTTTCGCGCACGCGGACAAGCACATCGTCCAGCAGCGGGATGCACAGTCGTTGTCCCAAGGGCTTGGCCAGTTCCAGGGTTTGATCGAAGCCGCGGCTGCGCAGACGCTTGCGGTGCAGTGGCAGCGGGATCAAGGCATCCGGCTGTTCGGCGCGGCCCAGCGCTTCCGCCATCAAGCCGCCGAGGAGGCGGGCGGCGGCGAGGTCGTTGTGGAACTTCAGTCGCGGTAGCAGCCGGTCCAGCGGCGCTTCATAGCGGAATGCGGCGTGGGCGACGGTCAGCGGTGGCGGCCGTCGCAGGCAGTGCCCGCAGGCGGCGACAGGCAGCGGCAGCGGCAGGGCGCAGTGCAGGCAGGCGCTGTCATTCCACGGAAGGGCGCTGCGACAGGCAGGGCACAGGCCTTCGACCGGGCAGGTTTCTGTGCAGACCAGACAGTGGCTTGGCCACAGCCCGCCCAGCAGCTTGCCGAGGCGCTGGCGGAGGCCGTCCGTATAGATAGAGTTGACAGCGCTGAACATGCTTTCCAGACTGCCCGTCCCGTTGCGCACTGTCTGTCAGGAAACCCCGATGCCCGCTGTCAGTCATTCCGGTGTGCTGCGACACGATTGGACCCGTGCCGAGGTTGAAGCCCTGCTCGCGCTGCCGTTCCCGGAGCTGCTGCGCCAGGCCGGCGACGCGCATCGGATGAACTTCGACCCCAGCGAAGTCCAGGTGAGCACGCTGTTGTCGGTCAAGACCGGCGGCTGCCCCGAGGACTGCGCCTATTGCCCGCAGGCCCAGCGTTACCATACCGGCGTCGAAGCCACCAAGCTGATGGACACCGACGCGGTGGTCGAAAAGGCCAGGCAGGCCAAGGCCGCCGGCGCCTCGCGCTTCTGCATGGGCGCCGCGTGGCGCTCGCCGAAAGACCGCGATATTCCGAAGGTTGCCGAAATGATCCGCGAAGTGAAGGCGCTGGGGCTGGAAACCTGCGCAACGCTCGGCATGCTCAGCGGCGAACAGGCGACGGCGCTGAAGGCCGCTGGCCTTGATTACTACAACCACAATCTCGACACGTCGCCGGAGTTTTACGGCGAGATCATCCAGACGCGCGAATTACAGGATCGTCTGGACACGCTTGGTCACGTGCGCGACGTCGGCATGAAAACCTGCTGCGGCGGCATCGTTGGCATGGGCGAATCGCGTACCCAGCGCGCCGGCCTGCTGCAGATGCTGGCGAATCTGCCGGCGCATCCGGATTCGGTGCCGATCAACCGGCTGGTGCAGGTCGAAGGCACGCCGCTGCACGGCACCACCGAGCTGGATCCGTTCGAATTCGTGCGCACCATCGCCGCTGCGCGGATCATGATGCCCAAATCGATGGTGCGGCTGTCGGCCGGCCGCGAGACCATGAGCGATGAGCTGCAGGCGCTGTGTTTCATCGCCGGCGCCAACTCGATCTTCTACGGCGAAAAACTGCTGACCACCGGCAACCCCGACACCGAGCGCGATCTGGCGCTGTTTGCGCGCCTGGGCCTGAAACCGATGGCGGTGGTGGAAACGGCCAATACCGTACACACCGATATCATCGATACTGCGGCGTCCGGCACTCATGTCGATGTGGGCGATACCGCCTCATCCTGCACCCGCGCCGCCTGACCGAGGCATCATCATGACCCGTCCACGCCTGAGCGAACGTATCCTCGCCGCCCGTCTGCAGCGCACGATGCAGGGCCGCGTGCGACAGCGCCGTACGGTCACCCGCCGCGACGGGGTGCGTCATGAAGTCGACGGGCGCTGGCTGACCAACTTCAGCGGCAATGATTATCTCGGCCTCTCGCAGCATTTCGCGGTGGTCGATGCGCTGCAGGCCAGCGCCGCGCGCGATGGTGCCGGCAGCGGCGCCTCTCATCTGGTCTGCGGTCATCACGCCCATCACGACGCGCTGGAGCGCGAGCTTGCCGACTGGCTGGGCGCCCCGCGCGCGCTGCTGTTCGGCAGCGGCTACCTCGCCAATCTCGCGGTGATGCAGTCGCTGCTGGGCGAAGAAGACGTGTGCGTGCAGGACCGTCTCAATCACGCCAGTCTGATCGACGCCGCGCGGCTTGCCGGCTGCAAACTGCGCCGCTATCCGCACGCCGATCCCGAAGGCGCACTGCGCCAACTGCGCACCGTGCCCGAGGGCGTGGCGATGCTCGCCACCGACGGCGTGTTCAGCATGGACGGCGATGTCGCGCCGCTGCGCGAACTGTCGCTGGTCGCCCGCGTGCAGCAGGCCTTGATGTATGTCGACGACGCCCACGGCGTTGGCGTGGTCGGCCCGGACGGGCGCGGCTGCGTTGCCGAAGCGGGCCTTGATGCCTCCGGGCTGCTGCAGCTGGCGACGCTGGGCAAAGCGCTGGGCGGCTACGGCGCGGTGGTGCTGGGCAGCGAGGAGATCATCGGTCATCTCGCCGAAACCGCGCGCCCCTACATCTTCACCACCGCCATTCCGCCGGCGCAGGCTGCCTCAACGCTGGCCGCGGTGAAGCTGGCCCGTCGCGATCACTGGCGCCGCGAAAAACTGCAGACACTGATCGCGCATTTCCGCCACACCGCGCTGTTTCGCGACCTGCCGCTGCTGCCGTCGACCACACCGATCCAACCGCTGATGTGCGGCGACGAGAAACGCGCCTCCGCGCTGGCCACCGCGCTCGAAGCGCAGGGCTTCTGGGTGCCGGCGATTCGCCCGCCCACCGTGCCCGACGGCCGTTCGCGTCTGCGCATCACCCTGTCCTCGCTGCACACCCAGGCCGAAGTGGATGCGCTGGTCGATGCGCTGAGCTGGGCGCGCGACGCCGTCGAGATGGGATTCGGCACCGGCGCCGGGCACAGCAGCGGCGCTGCGGTGGCGTGAGGCCTATGCCGGCCTCATCAAGCGAACTGGACGCGCGCATCCCGGTTTGGGTCGCGCTGTCCGATCTGTATCTGGATACCGATGTCTCCCTGTCGTACGACTACATCGTGCGCACGCTGGTCGCGTCGCCATATTCGCTGGACGCATTGCACGAGATGTTGATGTACGACGTGCATCCCGTGCTGTATCCGAATCTGCTGAGCATGGCCGGCGAATGGGGAGGCTTCGACGAAGCCTGGTTGATCGAACGCATTCTCGCCGTCCGCAAACAGCCGCGCTGGCGCCGTCGCTTCACCCAATGGTTCGTGCGCGACATCGGCGTGCAGTGGCGCACGCTGACGCCGATGATCGTCGCCGCACGGAGCGCAGCCGTACAACCATGAGCCACCGTTTGCACATGACCGTCAGCGGCAACGGCCCGCCGCTGGTGTTGATCCACGGCTGGGCGATGCACGGCGGCGTGTTCGCTGCGCTGGTCGAACGTCTGCGTGATCGACGCACGCTGTATGTGATCGATCTGCCCGGCCACGGCCTGAGCCGCGATGACGCCACGCTGCTGCAGTTCGACGCTGTGTGCGATGCGATCCAGGCGCAGGTGCCGGTCGCGCCGTGGTTGGGCTGGTCGCTGGGCGGCATGTTCGCGCTGCACGCCGCGGTGCGTGGCGTCGAGCAAGGCCACGCACAGGTGCCGGCGCTGATTGCGCTGTGCAGCAGCCCGTGTTTCGTGCGTGGCCCCGACTGGCGTTACGGCGTATCGGCGGAAATCTTCCGCGATTTCGCCAAGGGTCTCAGCGACGACTATCGCGCCACGCTCGACCGCTTCGTCGCGCTGGAAGCCTTCGGCTCCGATCACGCCAAAGACGAACTGCGCGAACTGCGCGCCGAACTGTTCGCGCGCGGCGAACCCGCGGCGCGCATTTTGATCGACGGTCTGCATATGCTCGAAACCACGGATCAACGTCCGCTGCTCGCGAACTTGCATGTGCCGAGTCTATGGATTGCCGGTCGTCGCGACCGTCTCGTCGATCCGCGCGCGATGCGCGATACGGTTGCGATCATCCAACACAGCGGCCATGCGCCGGTGACGTTCGCGCAGATCGAACACGCCGGACATGCGCCGTTTCTCACTCATGTCGATGAAGTGGTTGCGCACGTGACGACGTTTCTCACCGACGGTGTCGCGCAATGAACACGCTGTTCGATCCACGCCAGGTCCGCCGCGCGTTCTCGCGTGCGTCTGTCAGCTACACCCCCGCTGCGAAACTGCAGGTCGAAGTCGAAGGGCGTCTGCTCGAATCGCTGGATTATTATGCGGAAGGCCGCGAGGGCGACGCCAAAACACCAGCGCTGGTCGTCGATATCGGCTGCGGCCCCGGCCACGCATCGCGCGCGATGCAGCAACGCTGGCCGAAAGCCCAGGTGCTCGCGCTTGATCTCGCGATGCCGATGCTGCGCCAGCATGACGCCGATGCATCGGCCTTCGCGCGCGCGCTGCCACGCCCGCTTGCGCGACTGCTGACGCGTGGCCCCGCGCGCCTCTGCGCCGACGCGCGCGCACTGCCGCTGGCCGACCACAGCGTCGATCTGCTGTTCTCGAATCTTTGCCTGCAGTGGGTCGACGATCTGCCTGCGGTATTTGCCGGCTTTCGCCGCGTACTCAAACCCGGCGGCATGCTGGTGGTGTCGACCTTCGGCCCCGACACCCTGTACGAACTGCGCGTCGCCTTCGCCGAAGCCGACGCGATACCGCACGTCAGCCCGTTCGCCTCGATCGCCCAGTTTGGCGATGCACTGATCGCCAGCGGCTTCCGCAACCCGGTGCTCGACCGCGACGACCTGGTCACTCGCTACGACGATCTGCCCGCACTGATGCGCGAGCTGCGCGCTATCGGCGCCACCAATGCACTGCACGCACGCCGCCACACCCTCACCGGAAAAGCGCGCTTCGCCGCCGCCGCGAACGCCTACGAAACTTTTCGCGATGGCGACCGCCTGCCCGCGACTTGGGAAATCATCTCCGCGCTCGCATGGGCGCCCGAACATGGCGCCCCGATCCGCGAGGGCGGTGAAGACGTGGCGCGGTTTCCGGCGAGCGGGATACCGGTGCGGCGGCGGTAAGCGCACAGCGGCACAGCGGCCACGCTCGGGCATACAAGACGCACACCGCGCGGGTATCCGATGAACGGAGACGATGTGCCGCTGCAAACAAAATTCCATCACAATTCAGGGTGAGATTCGGATGTAACGTCGACCTGTCGTCAGCGATGGCGTGCGGAACCAGCGTTTCCGCACCGCAGGGCGGATTTGCCTTTTGCCCATGACCGTTCGGCGGTTTTCGCAGCGGGCACATCGGAACAGTCGACCCAGGAAGAAAAAACGAGCCGCGCAATGCGGCTTCAATTCAACGACGAAGGAGAGATCGGCCATGAATCGTGATTACCGTTTCGATGTATTGGCAGTCGCAACCGCTTTCGCACTGAATGCCGGCGCGGCCTCCGCTGCCAACCTGACCGACCTGCATCTGCAGGATGTATCGCGGGTGCAGCAGAACAATGCGACGATCGCCGCGTCCGGGAGGGCGGCGATGGTGCATACCCGGCACGAGCAAGCCCTGGGGCTGGACCCCGAGTCCCGTCTGTACCTGCTCGACCGCAGCAACGACAAAGGCGTGCGCAGCCATCGCTATCGGCAGACGTTTCGCGGTCTGCCGATCTTCGGCGAGCACGTCGTCGTGAACGAAGACCAGCGCGGCGACGTTCGCACGCTGTTCGGCCAGATGGCTTCGGGGCTCGCGCTGGAAATTCCATCGGACAAGGTGCGTTTGAGTAAAGCCGCTGCGCTGCGGATCGGCAAAAGCGCAGGGCTGGGCAACGCGGTGGGGTTCATGCGCACCACCAGCGAGAGTTCCGAGCTGATGATCCATATCGGCGACGATGGCCGTGCGCGTCGTGCCTATGTGGTGTCCTATTTGGCCGACACGGCGATTGGCGGTTTTCCGACCCGTCCGATCGTCATCATCGACGCCGACAGCGGCGCGGTGCTGAAGCAGTGGGAAAATCTGCAGACTGCACAGATCGGCACAGGGCCAGGCGGCAACGCCAAAACCGGTGGTTACGAATACGGCAACTTTTTCTGGTTTCTCGACGTGACCCAGTCGGGCACCAGCTGCACGATGGAGAACGAAAAAGTCAAGACCGTGGACCTCGACGGCGGTTCGTCCAACACGGCCGCGTTCTCATACGAATGTCCGCGCAACACGTACAAAACAATCAATGGCGGATATGCGCCGCTGAACGATGCCCATTACTTTGGCAGCGTGACCTACGATATGTACAAAGCGTATCTCGACCGCGCGCCATTGAATTCGAAAATAATCTTGCGCGTTCATTATCTTTATGGCCCTGCCTCGGATGATGCGAACTGGGATGGTTCATATGCCAACTTCGGAGATGGTTGGAGCATATTTTATCCATTGGTCAGCCCCGACGTTGTCTCGCATGAGGTTTCCCATGGGTTTACAGAGCAAAACTCCGAACTTATTTATGAGGGACAATCTGGAGGTATTAATGAGGCATATTCCGACATCGCGGGTGAAGCAGCCGAGCACTACATGTATGGCAGCAACGATTTTCTGGTCGCCGCACAGGTCATCAAGTTTGAGACCGCGCTTCGCTACATGAGCAATCCGCCTCAGGATTACCGTTCGATAGGTCACGCATCGCAATATACGAGCAGCATGAATGTGCATCATTCGTCCGGCGTCTACAACAAGGCGTTCTATCTATTGGCGACCACCTCCGGCTGGAGCACACCGATGGCCTTTCGGGTCTTTGCGCGCGCCAATGACTTGAACTGGACGCCCAGCACCAATTTCAATCAGGGCGCCTGCGGTGTGCAAGCGGCAGCAACCGATTTCGGTTACAACGCGGTGCATGTCTATAACGCGTTTGCCGCTGTAGGCGTTACGTGCCCGGGTCCGCCGCCGACGCCGCCACCTTCTCCGCCGGTCATCAGCGGGGTGTATTGCTACAACAGCAATTCCGGCGGCAGGGAAAAAGACTGCACTGTGCAATACACCGCATCGCCTGCGGCGACGGTCTCCTGGTCGGGCGCCTATGGTTATCCGAGCGGCAACTGGTATTACAGGATCTGCGGAGGCAGAACCGGCAACTTATATGTGCAGGCGGCGGTCAGCAATGCTTATGGCACGGCATACGGCGGCACATTGACCTATTGCAATTAACCCGCAGCTGGGCCACTGACCGGCAATCGACATCGCTGCCGGAATATTGGATGGCACCCAGTCTAAAGCTCGATTTGACGCAGCTTCAATAGACCTTCGGAATCCAATCCTGTAGTGACGTACCCCGGGTGCGCGCACAGCGCACCCGGGGTGGAACTGACGCACGCTTCGGGGAATATCTTGGACACGGCCTTCGGTCCCATCCGGGCTACGTCATCGCTTGATCAGTAGCGGATACGCAAACGGTCGAATTTCCGCTTCAACTCACCTGCGCGATCCAGTCCTGCAGGTTGTAGTAATTCGTCACCCGCGCGATTTTCCCGTCGCGGATATCGAAGAACGCGCCGCCCGGCAGCACGTAGCGCTGCCCGTGCGCAGGCGGCAGACCTTCATCGGCAATCAGGTATTCGCCGTGCACCACGTATTCGGCGGCGGCGCGGGCGCCGTCGGGCGATGCCATGACCACGATGTCGCGCAGCTGTTCGCGATAGCTGCGATCCATGCGGGCGAGAAACGCGGCGAAGGCGTCGCGGCCGGTTTCGCGCGCGCCCTGATTGAGATCATGGGCCACATCCTCAGTGAGCAGCGACAGCATCGCGCCCCAGTCGCGGCGATTGAACGCGGCGTAATAGTCGAGGATGAGTGTGGTGGCGCGGTCGTGGGCGCGGGTGCCGTCGATGATCATGATGGACGCTCCGGAAGTGCAGATCAGTGTTGACGCACGAACAGGTCGCGATGGAAAAAATACACTTCGTTGAGCAGGAACCGCCAGCGCGTATCGAAGCTGCGGTAGCGGCTGGTCGGCGTGGGCGATCCCAGGCAGACGATGCCGATGTCGTTGCAGATGCGCAGCGCACGCGACATGTGCAGCGGGTCGCTGACGACAATTGCGCGACCAAGTTTGCGTGCGCGCATCAGCGCGGCGGCCTGGCCGAGATTCTCGATGGTGTTGCGCGATACGGTTTCGATCAGGATCGCGCGGTCGGGCACGCCATTGCGCATCGCATAGCGGCGTGCGACCTGCGATTCCGAAAAACGCGCACCATTGCCGCCGAAGCCGCCGGTCAGGATCAGCGTGGGTGCGCGGTCTTTTTTGTAGAGATCGATCCCGTGGCGGATGCGCTCCTCGAACACCGGCGAGGGACGCGCGTCGTAGGCTGCGGCACCAAGGACGATGATCGCGTCGGCGCGAAGCGTGTTGCCAGCGACATCGTCGCGCGCGCCGACCGATACGATGTACAGCGCCACGCCGCACAGCCACAGCAGCACCATCAGCAGCAAACGCCGCATCCAGCGGAACACGCCGCGCCGCTTGCGACGCTTTCCGGACGCGCGCTGGATGAAGGGTGAAGGCGCGGCGCGGGTCATGCGTGGGTCTGCCAGGGGAGGGTGTCGAGATCGACATTGCCCCCTGAAATCACGATGCCGACGCGACGCCCCGCAAAGCGTTCGCGATTGCGCAGCACCACTGCAAATGCGATCGCGCCGGAAGGCTCAACGACCAGTTTCAACCGCTCCCAGAGCAGCCGCATGGCTTGCTTCACCGCATCGTCATCGACGGTGAGGATGCCGTCGACATACCTTTGCAGCAGCGCCAGCGTACGCGGCGCGAGATGCCCGCGCAGGCCATCGCAGATCGTGTTGGCGGTCATGTCGGTAATGCAGCGGCCTGCTTGCAGCGAGGCCTGCGCATCTGCTGCGCCCTCTGGTTCCGCACCCCAGATCTGCAGATCCGGCCGCAGCGTGCGCGCGGTTAGGGCGCAGCCCGACAGCAGGCCGCCGCCGCCGACCGGCGCCAGCAGCGCATCGAGCTCCGGTTCGCTGCGCAGGAACTCAAGCGCGACCGTGCCCTGGCCGGCGATCACGTGCGCATCGTCGAAGGGATGCACCAGATGCGCGCCGGTCTGTTCGGCCAGCGCTGCTGCGGCGGCGTTGCGTGCCGCCATGGTCGCGGCGCAGCGCACCACCCGCGCGCCGTACCCGGAGATCGCCGCCAACTTCACTGCCGGTGCGCCCTCGGGCACAACCACCGTGGCGGGGATCCCGCGTAAGCGGCTCGCCAGTGCAACCGCGGCCCCGTGGTTGCCGGAACTCTGGGTCAGGATGCCACGCGCCGCGGTTTCGTCATCGAGCGCGAAAATCGCATTGCAGGCGCCGCGGAATTTGAATGCGCCGACGCGCTGCAGGTTCTCGCACTTGAAATGCAGCGTGCAGCCGGCGATGTCGTCCAGCGACTGCGACCTCAGTACCGGGGTTTGCTGCGCATGCGGCGCGATCCGTGCGGCGGCGGAAAGCACGTCGGCGAAGGCGGGCAGCGGCGGCACAGCGGAGGTCATGCCAACATCGTAACAGGCGAGATAAAAGTGCCAAGATGGCGAGGACCCGGGTTGCTTAAGGACGGGTTCAACGCGGCAGTCGGATGCTGCACCGGTACGGCGGGCCGATCCCGTCCGCGAAACGACAGGGGTTCCAGATGTTCCGTCTTGGTCTGCTTGCGACGCTCTCTGTGACGATTCTGACCGGCTGCGTCAGTAGCTACGGCTACCGCGCCGATCAGGGCGGCGATTATTACTATGCCGAGCCATCGGTCGATTATTACGACGACTACGGCGGACCCTACAGTTCGATAGGGTACGGCTATCCCGGCGGCTGGTACGGCAGTTTCGGCTATGGTTTCGGTTTCGGCCACACGCCTTATTCGCACTACGGATTTCCGTATGGCTACGACAGTCGCCGCTATGGCTACCCTTACGCCTATTACCCCTACCCGCATCGCCGGCCGCCGCATCGTCATCGCCCGCCGAACCGGCCGCCGCCGGGTACTCCGCCACCGGGCATCATCGACAACGATCCGCGCCCGCCGGGTAACGGCCCTCACATCGGTGATCGCGACGGCGGCCCGTGGCGCCATCTGGGCCGCAGGCGCCCGCCCATCGCGACCCCGCAGCCTGCGATCCCGGGCAGTGGGCCGCGGCCGGGCGTCGGCATCCAGGACATGCCGCCCAGCCGTCGACGGATCATGGTTCCCCAGCCTGGTGTGTCTGGTGGTGATGAGCAGCCTGGAAGGGTGAATCAGTCCCGACGTGCCCCGGTGTCCATGCCCCAGTCGGAACGCCTACCGCCATCGCGCGACGAAACGCCTCGCGCCGCACCTGCCCCAGAGCGTCGGATCGAACGTCAGGAACGAGAAACCCGTCGCGAACAGACGCCCTGAAAACGCTTGCCAACCGCCCGAATTGGTCGCAAGCTAATCAAGCTTGACCGGATACGTCGTATTCCGACGTAACTCGGTACTGAATCGCCGACCCCGGCGGGGAAATCCGGATCCCCCCTGTTCCGCTCCTCGTCGGGTGTCGGCACCTGACAAGACGTATCGCCTGACTTTGCTGAACTTGTCTCCGCTGAATCACCTCCGCTGAACACTTCCGGATGATTCGCGGACAAAAAAAGGGGCCGAATGTCCCCCGACATTCGGCCCCTGGCTTCCTCAGCGCGCACGTGGCCAGCCCTGTTCCACCCCGGCCTGCGCTTTCGCGCATGCCGCGCTGAGTGCCACTTGGGATAAGCAGAATGCGTGCCAACATTGGCATCGCCGCCTTCGGAAACTGATGTGCCGACGCGTGTTCGATAGAATGCCGCGCACCTCGACGCGATCCGGCCCGAGTCTTCGCCACGCGACTATTCCATGACCAACTTCTATACATTCGATGTCATCGTCATCGGCGGCGGCCATGCCGGCACTGAGGCCGCGCTTGGCTCAGCGCGCGCCGGTGCACGCACCCTGCTGCTGACCCACAACATCGAAACCGTGGGCGCGATGAGCTGCAACCCGGCTATCGGCGGCATCGGCAAGGGCCATCTGGTGCGCGAGATCGATGCGCTCGGCGGCATCATGGCGCGGGCCGCAGACGCTGCGGGTATTCAATGGCGCCGGCTCAACGCATCGAAGGGCCCGGCGGTACGCGCGACCCGCTGTCAGGCCGACCGCGCGCTCTACCGCAGCTTTATTCGCCGTGCAGTGGAATCACAGCCCAATCTCACCGTGTTCCAGTCGGCGGTCGATGATCTGATCATCGAAGGCGATGGCGCGCGCGGTGAGGCTGTAAAAGGAGTCGTAACCCAGACCGGGTTGCGTTTCGAAGCGCAGGCCGTGGTGCTGACCGCCGGCACCTTCCTCGCGGGCAAGGTCCACATCGGCGAAACCCAGTTCGCTGCCGGCCGCGCCGGCGATCCGCCCGCGACCACGCTCGCTGCGAAACTCCGCGAGCGTCCGTTCGTGGTCGATCGATTGAAGACCGGCACGCCGCCGCGCATCGACGGCCGCAGTCTCGATTACAGCGTGATGGAAGAACAGCCCGGCGACGATCCGCGTCCGGTGTTCTCGTTCATGGGCAGCACCGCTGACCATCCACCGCAGATCTCATGCTGGATCACGCATACGTCCGAGCGCACCCACGAGATCATCCGCGGCGCCCTTCACCGCTCGCCGCTGTACAGCGGCCAGATCGAAGGCATCGGCCCGCGCTATTGCCCGTCGATCGAAGACAAAGTGGTGCGCTTCGCAGAGAAGGCCTCGCACCAGATTTTCGTCGAACCCGAAGGTCTGGATGTCACCGAAATCTATCCGAACGGCATTTCGACATCGCTGCCGTTCGACGTGCAGCTGGATCTGGTGCGCAGCATCCGCGGTTTCGAGCACGCGCACATCACCCGCGCCGGCTACGCCATCGAATACGACTTCTTCGATCCGCGTGGGCTGAAAAATTCGCTGGAAACCAAGCTGGTGTCCGGATTGTTTTTCGCCGGCCAGATCAACGGCACCACCGGCTATGAAGAGGCCGCGGCGCAGGGGCTGATCGCCGGGCTTAATGCCGCGCGTTTTGTGCGCGCGCTCGACGCGTGGTCGCCGCGTCGCGACGAAGCGTATATCGGCGTAATGATCGACGACTTGATCACGCACGGCACCAGCGAGCCCTACCGCATGTTCACCAGTCGCGCCGAATACCGGCTGCAGCTGCGCGAAGACAACGCTGATCTGCGGTTGACCGAAACCGGCCGCGCACTGGATCTGGTCGACGACGCGCGCTGGCAACGCTTCGCACGCAAACGCGATGCTTTCGTCGCTGAATCCGAACGGCTGGGCGCGCTGTGGGCATCGCCGAACAATGCGCTCGGCCGCGAAGCGGTAGCGACGCTGGGCATCGAACTCAACCGCGAAACCCATGCGCTGGATTTGCTGCGTCGTCCCGAACTTGATTACGCCAAACTGCTGACGGTGCCGATGCTGGGCCCGGCGGTGGACGATGCCGCGGTTGCCGAACAGGTCGAGATAGAAGCGAAATATTCCGGCTATCTCGCGCGTCAACGCGAAGAGATCGCACGGCAGCAGCGCAACGAACATACCGAGATCCCAGCGCAGTTCGCTTACGACGCGGTGCGCGGGCTGTCGACCGAAGTGCAGCAGAAACTCGAACGCGTGCGTCCGCAGACGGTCGGTCAGGCGCAGCGGATTCCAGGCATGACTCCGGCGGCGATCTCGCTGCTGCTGGTGCATCTGACCCGCCAGCGCCGCGGCGCTGCGGCCTGACCGGCCGGCGCCGGCGCATCGCCAGATTTTGCCGTGCTTGAATGCACCGTTTTTGATTCGCTGTTCTTGCTGGGATGTTCTCGATCTGCCGATGACCTACTCTGACTGCATGCGCACCTCTCTGTACCCGCTCGCTTTGATAGCCCTCGCCGTGCTTTCGGGCTGCGGCGAGAAGCCCGCCGCACCGAAGCCGGCCTTGACCGGAGATGTCGCGATCGAAGCCTGGCCGCTGCCGGCGATGCCCGGCTCGGCGCAGCCGGATCTCGCGACGGTTGCCGACGGCCGTGTATTGCTCAGCTGGATCAATACCGGCGGCGGCCGTCGACCGGCGCTGCAGTTCGCCGAGTTCTACCCGGACGGTCATTGGGAAGGCCCGCGCACCATTGCGGTCGGCAATTCGATGTTCACCAACTGGGCCGACACGCCGCACATCGCGGCCACCGCCGACCGCGCGCTGTGGGCGCATTGGCTGCAGAAATCCGCCGACGCGCCCTACGCTTACGACGTGATGCTGGTGCGCTCGCTCGACCACGGCATGAACTGGAGCGCGCCCCGCCGCGTGCATGACGACGCGACGAAAACCGAGCACGGTTTCGTCTCGATGTGGGCGCAGGGCGACGGCAATCTGGGCATCGCCTGGCTCGACGGACGCAACACCGTCGATGCGGATGCGTCAAACCGACAGGAGGCTCACGTCGATGGTCATGGCGACGACCACGGCGGCGGCGCAATGTCGCTGCGCGCGGCGGTGTTCGACGCGAATTTTCAATCGACTTCAGCAGTCGAATTGGATGCGATGACCTGCGACTGCTGTCAGACCGATGTTGCCGCCACCGGCGACGGTGCGGTGCTGGTGTATCGCGACCGCAGTGAAGCAGAAATCCGCGATATCTACGCCGCGCGTTTCGACGGTAAAGTCTGGTCGAAGCCCACACGCGTGTATGCCGACAACTGGACGATGCCGGCGTGCCCGGTCAACGGGCCATCGGTTGCGGCGCAGGACAAAAACGTAGTGGTTGCTTGGTACACCGCGGCGGGCGACACGCCGGCGGTGAAACTCGCGCGCGCTGTCGACGGCGGCACTGCGTTCGCCAAGCCGGTGACCGTGGACGCGGGCACAGCGACTCAGGGCCGCGTCGCGGTTGCCATCGACGCGCAGCAGGTGTGGATCGTGTGGCTGCGTGAAGACACCGGCAAACAATCGCTGTGGCTGGCGCGCTATACGCCGGATCTGTCGAAGCAACTCCAGCGCATCAAGCTGGCCGATCTGCAGGGTAAGGGCCGCGCGACCGGATTCCCGAAACTGCTGCTCAACGGCAGCGCGGCGCACGTGGTGTGGACGGATGTGGTTGATGGCGCACCGCAGCTTCGCGGGCTTCGTATCAGCGCGTCGCGCTGAAGTTTCAGCAATCGATAACGGTGCTGCGCCCGCGTAACGCGTCAGCCTATGCCGGTCGCGTTCAGGTAGTCGTGGCCGAACACGGCGCTGACCAGCGTTTCCCCTGAAGCCAATTCTTTTTTTTGCTGCGGCCGTATTGTTGCGACAGCGTTGACCTGATCCGATTCGATCAACGCGACCAGCCGTCTCTTTCGTAAGACAGGACGTTCTCATGGCTCTCGTTTTCCGCCCAACGCCAGACTCTGTTTGCCGGAGATGCTTTAGCGAAACGTGTGCGCGCAGCGGTGAGAACACCCGCGTCATTTCGCCGCAGGATGCGGAGCCCAACCGAAGCCGCGGCTCCCCGCGCATTCCGTTTCTGCTGTGCGCTGCGGCCATCACCTGCACGCTGATTGCCGGATGCGCCCCGATCTCCACGACCACCACACAAGCGAACGACGCTCAGGAGTTTCCGATGATCGCCACTGACGCCCCCATCACTGCCGAGGATATCGGCCATCGCATGCTGAAGTTGATCGACAGCCTGCAGAGCGCGCAGGACCTCGCGCCCGAACACATCGAACGGGTCACCGGCATTCAAGTTGAGATCAACGAAGACGATCCCGGTATCTACGGCTTCGGCGGCAAACTCACGGCAGACTGGTCCTACAGTCTGGTCTCCTCTCCCGATCGACTGGGCGAGAAGCCGACCAGTCTACGGTTCTCGTTCGACGACACCAACCGCAAGCAGGCCGATCCGACCCCAGTCTGCGTACTCAAGTTCGAGGATTATTCGCAGGCGTTGACCGCTGCGGGATTCGTGGTCAACCCGATGCGTACGTATCCAGGAAGCGACGCCTGGTACTTCACCCGCGGTGACATCGGGGTGATGGCGTACACGCACGGCAAGGCGGATCCGCAGGTCGGCCCGGTTTGCCTGTCGAAACTCATCATCAGCGCATCCGCGTAAGGGAGGGCATATGTCCAAGGCTGACGAAAAAAAGCTGGAGCAGATGCTCGTCGATTTCGAGAAAGCGCATCCGGACGCGGGCAAGAATTTCCGAACTTTGCTGGGCGAGACGCCCGCGCTGAAAGCTAATCTGCTGCAGGCGATTGGCAAGGGCAACTTGGACAAGATCGAACAAATACCGGCGAGTGCGCCTGCTGGGGCGATTGGCGCCTACAGCGCCACCGACAAATCGATGCTGTTGCCGACCGCGTTGTTGGACGTCGCGGACAAAGACAAAAAGCTCGCCAACACCATGCGCATGGTGTTGACCCACGAGTCGGAGCATGCGGTCAACAAGCAGGCCATCGAAAAGGCAGACAAGGCGTTCGAGGGCAAGCTCACTGCGATCGCCAAGGGTCCCTCTCCGCACGACTATACGAATGTCCTAAACGAAAAAGGCAAGAGCGACCGCCTGCGTGAAGCGACTGACCAGGTTGGCGGCTTCAACGCGGTGGCGGCGCATGTCCGCAAGGAAAACCCGACCGCCACGCCTGCCCAACTGTATGAAAAGCTCCATAACTCCAGTCCCGAAATGGAGCCGTATTTCGACGTCAGCGGCACGCCGCCGAAACAGACCTATGCTCCCAAGGCCGGTCTGACGCTCGACAAAGACGGCCAGCTTGCCAAAACCCCGGCGAACATCAAGGCGATGGGCCAATATTTTTACGACGCACGCCCCTATAAGCAGATCTATGGTGTCGAAGCGCTACAGGCCGCGATGCAGATCGAGTTCAAGGAACAGGCTGCGGACCGCGCCGCCGACCCGAAATACAAAGCGCCTGAAGTTCGGGTCAACCTCAAGGAACTCGGCCTTGACGGTGCGGTGACCATTCCGTCCGGTATCGGCATCACCGATACCAGCCCGAAGGCGCCGGTAATGCCGTTCTTGCCCGACATGATGTGCTCCTTCGGAATGGTGCCCGAGCTGTATCTGCAGTCTGTCAAAGCGCTTGAAAAACTTGGCCCTGACACCGGAATCAAAGGTCGCGAGGAACTGGGCAACGTGGTCGCGGCGATGGCTACGAAGGCGCAGACAGACGGCCTGCGCCAGATCGATTCAGTGGTTCCAAGCACGGATGGCAAGGGACTGATCGCAGTACAGGGCGATCCAGGTTCCGCGCATGCAAAGAGCAGCTATATCGATAGAGCCGATGCGGTGCAGCAGTCGCCCGAGAAAAATCTGGAGTTGTTGCGCCAGAGCGCGCCGCCGGCCGAGATTGCGGCACCGCAGCCGACGCAAACAGTGCCTTCTCGTTGATGAGTGCAACGCTGGTCGCGGGTCATTCACTCGACCAGCGTCAACCTCGATGCTCCAGCGCGAGATAATCCGCGCTCTGCATTTCGATCAACCGCGACGCAGTGCGTTCAAACGCAGCCTGCAGGCGCTCGCCGCGGTACAGCGCGGCCGGCGATGCGTCGGCGCTGCAGATCAGGTTGACGTGACGGTCGTAGAGTTCGTCGATCAGGGTGATGAAGCGCCGCGTTGCGTCGTCGCGTTGGCCGTCGAAGACCGGCACGCCGCCGAGCAGCACGGTGTGGAACTCGGTGCCGATCTCGATGTAGTCGGCGCTGCCGCGCGGGCCTTCGCACAGTGCTGCGAAATCGAACCACGCCATGCCTTTGTCGCGCGCACGCACCGCGATGCGGCGGCCATCGATCTCAATGCCGGCATCGCGATGTAAGTCGTCGCCGCCGAGTTCGCGCCAGCGCGATTCCAGCCATGCGTCGCTGTCGTCGTCGAGCGGCGCGCGGTACACCGGCGAGCGGGTGAGCGCGCGCAGCCGGTAGTCGTGCGGGCTGTCCAGATGCACCACGCTGCAGTGACGTTCGATCAGCGCGATTGCAGGCAGAAAGCGCGATCGCTGCAGGCCGTCTTTGTACAGTTCGGACGGCGCCGCATTTGAACTGGTCACCAGGATCGTGCCTTCCTCGAACAAGCGCTCCAGAAGCCGCCCCAGCAACATGGCATCGCCGATATCGTTGACGAAGAATTCGTCCAGCACCAACACGCGCAGCTGTGCGCGCCATTCGCGGGCGATGATGGCGAGCGGGTCGCGTTCGCCCGCATGCGCGCGCAAGCGCTCGTGCACTTCGCGCATGAAGCGATGGAAATGCGTGCGCCGTTTCTCGCGGATCGGCAGGCCGGCGTAGAACAGATCAATCAAAAAAGTTTTGCCCCGGCCGACGCCGCCCCAGACGTACAGCCCGTTGGGCGAGGGTGTGACCGGCTTGCCGAAAAGTGTGTCGAGCAGACCTTTGCGTTTGGCCGGTGCGCACAGCGCGGCGTGCAGACGATCCAGTTCGCGCAGCGCCGCATGCTGCGCCGGGTCGTCGCTCCAGTCGCCGCGGGCCACGCCCTCGGCGTAACGCGCGGACGGTGCCGCTGCGGTGTCGCTCATGATGCGGCGCCGGGCTCCGGCAGATCGTGTTCGATTGGGGCTTGCTTCGGCAGATGTCGCTGCACACCATGTTTGATCGCGCCGCGCAGATCCATCAGTTTGCGATGGAAGAAGTGGCTGGTGTCGGGGATGCGCACCAGTTCGGCGTTGGCGCCGCTGTCGGCCAGCCAGTCGTACACCGCCTGCGGGTCGACGACTTCGTCTTCCTCGCCCTGGATCACCAGCCACGGCATGGTCGGCAGCGCGATGCGCTCGAAATCCCAGCGCCCGGCCGGTGGTGCGATCGAGATCAGCACCGACGGCTGCAGCTCCACCGCGCCGCGCAGGCTGACGTAAGCACCGAAGCTGAAACCGCCCAGCCACAGCGCCGCATCGGGCCTTGCATCACGCACCCAGGCCACGACTGCGCGCAGGTCGTCCAGTTCGCCCTCGCCGTGATCGAATGCGCCTTCGGATGTGCCGGTGCCGCGGAAGTTGAAGCGCACCGTGGTCACACCCAGCTCGCGCAGGCTGCGCGCGGCCATCGTCACCACTTTGTTGTGCATCGTGCCGCCTTCGGTCGGCAGCGGATGGCAGAGCACCGCGACCACGGGTTGCGCGACGACTTCAGCCTCGGGCGGGTCGACGGCGACTTCCAGCGTGCCCACCGGGCCCGGCAGGGTCAGCGTGGCGGAGGAGGTCGGAAAGGCGGGAGATGACATACGGGAATGATAGCTGGGCTGGTTTAACAGGTTGTTGAAAAACGCACTTCCTGTGCATTTTTCAAGTCGCACGTCCGGCACATGTCCGGACGGACTCTCGGCAAATCAAGCGCTTACGCGCTTGCTTCGCCGTCGCAGCCTTCCTTGGCTGCGCTAACAGGCTGTTTTCCAACAGCCTGTTAAGGCTTACGCAGCTGGAAACCGACCACCAGCGGATCATGGTCCGAACTGCGCCAGGGCGAGCGGTTGCCAGGCTGCTGTTGATAGCCGCGGCTCTCGGGTTCGTCGGCGTTGCTGTGCCACTCCGCAGCGCCGACCAGACGTGCCGCCAGCGTCGGGCTGAGCAGGGCGTGGTCGAGACGGCCGATCAGCCCGTCATAGACATAGCTGTACGGCGCAGGCCCGCGCTGCCTGGCGAAGGCGTCGCGCCAGCCGGCTACGGCCAGCATCTGGATGGGATCTTCCATGCTGTAGGCGTTGATATCGCCGACGATCATTGCAAGATCACTGCCAGATCGCGTCGGATCGGTGCGCAGCCACGCGTCGAGTCGGCGCGCGGATTCGGTGCGGGTCGGGTTCCAGCAGCTTTGGCCGTCTTTCTGGTCGGCCTCGGCGCCCAGCGCACTGCTGCCGCAGCCCTTGGACTTGAAATGATTGGCGACGACGGTGAACGCCGGGCCTGCGCCGGCGCGGAAGGTCTGCGCCAGCGGCGGCCGGCTGCGGGTGCCGAACAGATCGTCGGTCAGCGTCGTTGCCGCGCCGACCGGCACCACCCGCGATGCGCGGTAGATCAGCCCGACCCGGATCTGGTCGCCGCCCTGCGGACTATCGGTTGCGATGAACCGCCAGTCGCTGCCGTCGCGGTTGAGCGCTGCAATCAGCAGCGTGATCGCGGCATCCGGGCCGAAGCCGTCGTTCTCCACTTCCATCAGCGCGGCAATGTCGGGGTTCAGGCCGCGGATCGTCGCGACCAGCCGGGCCAGCTGGGTCTCCAGCTCATCCGGCGTGCGCGCGCCACGCGGGGTGGGGAAGCCGCCGCCCTGACCGTCGCCGTTGAAGAAATTTTCGAGATTGAAACTGGCGATCCGCACGTCCCCGCCGACCTTGGGTGCCGATGGTGGCCGAGTGCGCTGGAACCCGGGCTTCGCGGTGAGCTGCAGCCGATACCCGCCGGCGCGCTGATCGAGCACGCCTTCCACCTTCGACACCCGCCCACCGGTGCGCGGCAGGCCAGTGTTGGGCAGGTACCAGATCGAGGCGGGTTGCTCTGCGTCGCTGCCATCGTCCAGACGCAGGGTGCGACGGGCATTCTCGGCCGCAAGCGCCCGCGCGGCGTCGCCGGGCGCCACAGCGTCGGACGGTGTGCGCAGTCTTTCGCCGAAGTTGACCGTCAGTTCACCGTATTTGCCGGCGCGATCCGTCCCCGCTACCGTCAGCGGCGCGGCGATCCGCACGCGCATGTTTTCGTAGCGTTCCCAATCAGCGGGCGGTGCGGAGAGGATGGTGGCCTGTGGCATGCGGCCCCGGCCGAGCGGTGCAACGCCCAGCGGCTCCAACATGGTCCATGTCCCACGGCCGGCACCGCGTTCGATGACGCGGCCGCGTACACGGACCCGCTCGCCGATGGGCGGGCCGCCTTCATCCATCACGAACAGCGCGTCGGATGTGGTCGGATCTCCATCGCTGATGCCCTGCAGGAACCAACCGTCCAGTTCGCCAGCAAGTGGCTCAGCACGCATCAGGGCCGTCACTACGCCTTCCACGATGACCTCCTGTCCGACCAGTGGGCTGGTCTCGCCCTGGCCTTGAACTTGACCGATCAGGATCGACTGCGCGCTGACAGTGCCGATGCAGCCCAGACAAGTCAGCGTCAAACAAAATTGGATCAGGCGACGCATACAGCGATTCTCCGGAAGCGAAACGGGCAACGCCGCCCGGAGGCGGCGTTGCGGAAGCGGTATCGGGCGCTCAAAGCGACTGATCAGACCTGATCGAGCATCCAGTCGACCGTCGCCTTCACCTGGTCATCGGTCAGCGCCGGGTTGCCGCCCTTCGCCGGCATCACGCCTGCGGTGCCCTGATAACCTTCAATGGCGTGTTTATGCAGCGTGTCTTTGCCCTGACCCGCGCGTGCGCCTAGGCCCGCGGCGGTCAGCATCGGTGCGCCGCCAGCGCCGGATTTGTGGCAGCCCGCGCACAGGTTGTCGTAGATCACCGCGCCGTCCAGCGTGCCGCCGTAGGCAACCTGCGAGGCCGCCGCATCCTGTGCAGCCTGGCTCGCAGCGGCTTGCTGCGCCGCGCCTGTGGCCCCGGCATAAACGCCGCCAGCCGGTGCGACCCGCGCCTCGGTGCGCGCCACCTCGACCGGATTGGCCGCATGCGGCTGCTGATGATGCAGATAACCCGCGAACAGGATCAGACCCAGCGTGACCACTGACAGGAACGCGATCACCATCGAAAAACGCTTCAGAAAATCCAGATCGTAATTACGCACGACTCACCCGGAAAAGGACATGTTGACGAAGCGGCCGGATTACAGCCGCACAATCCACGCAGTATAAAGGCTGCGTCGGTCCGGATTCGACCCCGTGCATCCTTCCGGGCCAGGCTGCAGCATCCGGATCGGGCGTAATGCCTTGCCGCAGGCCCAGGCCGAAGTCGGGTTCTGCCGTATCGGCGTGTCATGGCACACTGACTGAAATGAGCGATTCCTCCCTTCTCGACCTGATCCAGCTGCGCCGGGGCTGTACCTATTGCTCGGTACGTCAGCTGTGCCTGCCCGGCGGCATCGGTGCGGAAGAACTGCAGCGTCTCGACCAGATCGTCCAGCGCCGCCGGCCCGTCGCCCGCGGC
>JANOKD010000009.1:0-32496 GCA_031419075.1 Lysobacterales bacterium | reverse complement strand
ATGATTCAGGATGCGGGTGATCTCGTCGAACATCGTGCGGATCCACTGCGCGCGTTCCGGCGCTTCGATCTGCATCAGTCTCTCGATGGCGAGCACGTAGGCGTGTTCGTTACACATCATCGAGACGTAATCGAGACGATCCATGTAGCCTATCGACTGATTGAACGGCTTGGATTCGACCAGTTTCTCGGTGCCGCGATGCAGCAGGCCAATGTGCGGATCCGCGCGCTGGACGATTTCGCCGTCCATTTCCAGAATCAAACGCAACACGCCGTGCGCGGCCGGATGCTGCGGGCCGAAATTCAGAGTGTAGTTGCGAATCTCCTGCTTGGATTCGGTCACGCTGCTGGCGAAACCCTCGCTGGCTTGAAGCGTGCTGGCTTGCTGCGTACTGGCTTGCTGAGCGCTGCTCATTTTGATGCCTCCGCCTTTCGCGCGGCTGACTCGCCCGATGCGGTGGCATAACGCGCGTCGTCGCGAATCACCCGCGGCACGCCGACGCGAGGCTCGACCGAAGTGACGGGTTCGTAAATCACGCGCTTTTTTTCTTCGTCGTAGCGCACTTCGACGTTGCCGATCAGCGGGAAATCCTTGCGGAACGGATGGCCGACGAAACCGTAGTCGGTCAAGATGCGGCGCAGGTCCGGATGACCTTCAAAAATAATGCCGAACAGATCGAAGGCCTCGCGCTCGAACCAGTTCGAGACCGGCCACAGACCGGTCAGCGAGGCCACGATCGGCATGTCGTCGTTCGCGGCAAAGGCTTTCACGCGCAGGCGGCGATTGTGCTGCACCGACAGCAGCTGTACGACCGCAGCGTAGCGACGCTGCGGGAGCGAGGCGATCGCCTGATCTTCGAACTGCGCAGACTGCTGGCTGGTGGTCTCACCGTATTTGAAACGGCCCACGCCACGGCCTTCAACGCCGCGGCTGAAACCTTCGGAGGACAGATCGGTATTCCACTCGTCGCTGCCGTAGCCGAGGTAGTCCACACCACACAGGTCGACCAGCGACTCGAAGCCGAATTCGTCACGCAGCGCTTCACAGCCGGCATGCCAGTCGCCGTTCGGAAACTCAATACCGACTTCGCCCCGCGGATCGGCGACGGTGACGATGGCATCCGGAAAACGCGCGCGCAGGCGCTCGACGAAAGCGTGGCCGGCCATGTCAGCGGACACCCTGAATGTTGTCGCCGAAATTGGTGCCGCGGCGGATTTTCTTTTGCAGCTGCAGGATGCCGTAGACCAACGCTTCGGCAGTCGGCGGGCAGCCCGGCACATAGACATCGACCGGCACGATGCGGTCGCAGCCGCGCACTACCGAGTAGGAATAATGATAGTAGCCGCCGCCGTTGGCGCAGCTGCCCATCGAGATCACCCACTTGGGGTTAGGCATCTGGTCATAGACCTTGCGCAGCGCAGGAGCCATTTTATTGACCAGCGTACCGGCCACGATCATCACGTCCGACTGGCGCGGCGACGGGCGGAACACCACGCCGTAGCGGTCAAGGTCGAGGCGCGCAGCGCCGGCGTGCATCATTTCCACGGCGCAGCAGGCAAGACCGAAGGTCATCGGCCACATCGAGCCGGTCCGCGCCCAGTTCCACAGCACGTCGAAGCTTGTGGTGACGAAACCGTGCTCAAGCAGCGGATTACCGTCGGCCGAAAGCAGACTTTCGGGGCGCAGGATATCGTCGAGCCGCCCTTCCGGAATCGGGTTATTCGCGAAGTCCGCGACTTTCTGGACGGTTTGGATCACTCCCACGGCGTCACTCCCATTCCAGCGCACCCTTTTTCCAGACGTAAATGAAACCGATCAGCAGCAGCCCCAGGAACACACCCATTTCGATCAGGCCGAAAACGCCGAGTTCGCGGAACACCAGCGCCCACGGGTAGACGAAAGCGATTTCGAGATCGAACACGATGAACAGGATCGCGATGAGGTAGTAGCGCACGTCGAAACGCATGTGCGCATCCTCGAATGCGTTGAAACCACATTCGTAGGGCGACAACTTTTCAGCATCGAAGCGCTTCGGGCCAAGGAAGTTGCCGACAGCAATGAGGGCGATGCCTATGACTGTGGCAACGATCAGAAACAGCAGGGTCGGCAGATATTCGGCCAGCACTTGTGTCTTCTCTCAGCGTTGGGTTGTGTCGATGGAATGATGATGAAGCCTGGCCGCGTCGCCGCGGCTGTTCCCCGTCACCTGATCAAAACGCAGTTCCGGTTTACGCGTTCAGTGCAGAGCCGCGCGACAGCTGCGGAACCTTGCCGAAAACTTTTGAATGGACGTCATCGCTGACGCCCGCCATCCCTGACTCATACACCCATGCTTCCGTGCACGAGCTTCAGCATTGGTGCCCAAAGGGGGACTCGAACCCCCACGACTTACGTCGCTACCACCTCAAGGTAGTGCGTCTACCAATTCCGCCATCTGGGCAATGCTGCGATTCAGTTGTGTTGCATTTGCGAAGCCGCACCATTGTAAAGGATGACGAATAGAAGTCGTGCCTTTTAGATGCGAATCGCGCCCGAGCGAACCGAATGTCGGGGCACATCAGTCATCGTCGCCGGCATATATATGCCGTTTGACATACGTCAACACGAGCGGGCATGGATGCACCATACCCGGAAAAACCGATCAGCCTCCCTGCGGTGTCGGCTGGGTCGGCGTCGCGGCGGGCGCCGGCGGTGACTGTGCGGGCTGAGCCGGAACCGACTGCGTCGCCGCGGCCGGAACAATTTGCGGGGCTGGCTTCACGCCGGGAGCCGCCGGCACCGCAGGTGCCTTCGAATCGGCTTTCGGCACCGACATCACACCGAGATCCTGTTCCGACGCGGCCTTCGGCTTGGCGCTGTGGGTCGCGTTCCAGGCCATGAACAGCGCGATACCGAAGAATAGGATCCCCAGCCACTTGGTCGACTTCGACAGGAAGTTCGATGAACCGCGCGAACCGAATACCGTAGACGAAGCGCCAGCACCGAAACCCGAGCCCGCTGACGCACCGGCGCCGCGCTGCATGAGGATCAGCGCGATCATGGCGATCGCGACCAGCACATACACAACATTGAGGATCAACAGCATCGTTGGCGCTCGTAAGAAATGGGATACGAAGTTGTGGGATGTGGAGTCGCCGACGCAGGGCCGTGCGAAAACGGGAAGATCAGGTCCGTGCGGCTGCGACGATGGCGAGAAAATCGGACGCTACCAGTGAGGCGCCGCCGATCAATCCACCATCCACGTCCGGCTGCGCGAACAGCTCAGCCGCGTTGTCCGGCTTGCAGCTGCCCCCGTACAGGATGGACAGCGAGCCGGCAATTGTAGCATCGCGCGCGGCGATTTCGCCACGAATGAAGGCATGGACGGCCTGAGCCTGGGCGGGCGTGGCGGTCTTGCCGGTGCCAATGGCCCAGACCGGTTCATAGGCGACGACGGCGCCGGCAAAGGCCTGATCGCCCGCATGCTCGAAAATCGCGGCCAACTGGGTTTCGATCCGATATTCGGTCTGCCCGGCTTCGCGCTCATGCAGGGACTCGCCGACGCATAGGATCGGGACCAGTCCCGCATGCTTGGCGGCCAGGAATTTAAGGGCGATCAGCGCATCGCTTTCCGCATGGTGCTGGCGACGCTCAGAATGGCCGACCAAACCATAGCGGGCGCCGATATCGACCAGCATCGCGGCCGAGACCTCGCCGGTGTAAGCGCCCTTCTCGTTGGCGCTGACGTCCTGCGCACCGAACAACAGCCCGCGCGCGTCAAAGCCATCGATCAGCTCGCTGAGATACGGCAATGGGGGCAGCACGACGACATCAACCCCGGACGCTGGCATATCCGCGGCAATCGCGGCCACCAGATCGGCGGCAAAGGCCCTGCTGCCATGCAGTTTCCAGTTTCCGGCAACGATGTTGCGACGCATGAGCGGCTCCGAGGCGAGGTGCGACAGGATAGCTGATGATGGGCCGCCGATGACGCAGGTATGCTTGGCGGTCAAATCAAGTTGAGCAACGCGAATGAGTCCGAAGACACAGGGGTACGCGCTGGTGACCGGCGGATCCAGCGGCATTGGTGCCGCGATCGCACGCGAGTACGCCCGTCGCGGCGTGCCGCTGATTCTCACCGCGCGCCGGACCGAACGGCTGCAGGCATTGGCCGACGAGCTCCGGACTCAAGTCGATGTGGTGACGTTGGCGGCCGATCTGGCCGATCCCGCCGCTCCTGCAGCGCTGCAGGCCGAGATCGCCGCACGCGGCCTGCATGTGGCGCATCTGGTGAACAATGCCGGTTATGGGGTGCCCGGGCGCTATCTGTCCGCGGACTGGAAAGCCCACGGCGACTCACTGCAGGTCATGCTCACAGCCGTCTGCGAGCTGACCCATCGCTTCCTGCCTGCAATGGAGACCGCGGGTTACGGCCGGATCATCAACGTGGCCTCGCTCGCCGGGCTGGTCCCCGCGTCTGCCGGGCACACGCTGTATGGCGCGACCAAGGCATTTCTGATCCGCTTTTCGGAATCGCTGGCGCTGGAAGTGGCCGGACGCGGGGTGCATGTGTGCGCGCTGTGCCCTGGCTTCACTTACACCGAGTTCCACGACGTCAACGGCATGCGCGAGCGCGTCTCGAAGCTGCCAAAACTGCTGTGGCTGGATGCGGCCACCGTCGCCCGTCTTGGACTGGACGCGGTCGAACGCGGCAAGATCCGCTGCGTCACCGGGCGTGCCAATCGGGCGATCGCAGTGATCTCGAAATATCTGCCGGACGGATTGGCGCGGGCGCTGGTGGCCAGCCGCAGCAAGGAATTCCGCGACGCCGAATGACCGATCCGGCGTTGGTTATTTCAGCTTGATCTCGCGCAGCCGCTCTTCCAGATATCCCTGCGCGGTGATCGCTTCCGGATAACGGCTGGGGTTGTCGGCGGTCACGCAGCTGGGCAGCACGTCGATCAGGAAATCCGGGTTCGGGTGCAGAAAGAACGGTGTCGAATAGCGCGGCTTGCGCGCCTGTTCACCCGGCGGGTTGACTACGCGATGGGTGGTGGACGGATACACGTGGTTGGTGAGGCGCTGCAGCATGTCTCCGATGTTGACCACGATCGTGTCGGCGTCGGAAGTGAACGGCACCCATTCGCCGTGTTTGGATTTCACTTCGAGGCCTGCGGCGCTGGCGCCGACCAGCAGCGTGATCAGATTGATGTCTTCATGCGCGCCAGCGCGGACATTGGGAATATCGTCCGCGGTGATCGGCGGATAATGGATCGGGCGCAGGATCGAGTTGCCGGAGTCGGTCTTGTCGGCGAAATAGTGTTCGGGCAGACCAATGTGCAGCGCCAGCGCCGACAGCACGCGTGCGCCCAGCGCGTCCAGCGCCTGATACAGCGCATAGCCGCGCGCGCGCAATTCCGGCACTTCGGACGGCCACAGATTCGGCGGCATCACCTCGCGGTATCTGGAGCTGTCGGCAATCTCGCGGCCGACGTGCCAGAACTCTTTCAGATCGAAGTGCTTGGCGCCTTTTGCGGTTTCGACGCCGAACGGCGTATAGCCGCGCGCGCCGCCGCTGCCGGCGACGTGGTAGTGCTTCTTCACGTCTTCGGGCAATGCGAATAACTGCACGAATACGTCGTAAGCCTCGTCGATCAGATGCTGCGGAATGCCGTGGCCGCGGATGCCCGCAAAACCCCATTCGCGATAGGCCGCGCCGAGTTCGGCGACGAAGGCATCGCGGTCCGTGTCGAAGCGGCGGATATCGAGCGTTGGGATATTCGAGACTGGCGCTTGGCTCATGGCGTTCTGTGGTCCTGGAGTATGTCGTCAAGATTATCGCTGTCGGGCCGAGCCGCCTACCCGTTGCCGCATTTTGGCGGCAGCCGGTGCGACCGGCGTTGATCGCGATCAAACTGCGGCGCGTACCGCTACGGCAAGGCGGTCGAGGGTACCCTGCATCAGGGCGGCATCATCCGCCTCCACCGTCACCCGCACCACTGGCTCGGTGCCGGACGGGCGCAAAAACGCGCGCCCCCTGCCCTGCACCGAGGCCTGGGCTTCGGCCAGCGCAGCTTTAACGCTATCGGCCTCCGCTGGCTTGGCGCCGTTGGAGATCTTCACGTTCACGGTCTTCTGCGGCACCTTGCCGAAACCAGCGAGGATCTGCTGCAGGCTCAGGCCGCGCCGCTGCAGCACTTCCAGCACCTGCAGGGCGCTGATGATGCCGTCGCCGGAACTCACCCGGTCCAGGCACAGCAGATGGCCGGAGGTTTCGCCGCCCAAGACACCGGCGCGCTCCAGCAGCGCCTGATGCACGTAACGGTCGCCGACCTTGGTGCGCATGAATGCGATACCGCGCTCGGAAAATGCGCGCTCCAGGCCGTAATTGGTCATCAGCGTCCCCACCACCGGGCCGTGCAAACGACCGCTGATCTGCCAGTCGGTGGCAAGCACGTACAGCAGGTCGTCGCCATCGCGCACCGCACCGTCGCTGTCGACAAACAGCAGCCTGTCGCCGTCGCCATCGAAGGCGATACCCAGATCCGCGCCGCTGGCGAGCACGCGTTCAACCAGCGTTTCGGGATGGGTGGAGCCGACACGGTCGTTGATGTTGAGACCGTTGGGATCGACCCCGATCGCCTCGACCTGGGCACCGAGTTCGCGCAGCACCAGCGGGCCGATCTGGTAAGTCGCACCGTGTGCGCAGTCGACCACGATCTTCATACCGCCGAGGTCGAAACGTCGCGGCACCGAACTCTTGCACGCTTCGACATAGCGGCCGATGGTGTCGCGGGTGCGTACGGCCTTGCCGAGTTGATCGGACGGTACGGTGCTGAACGGCTTGTCGAGCGCCGCTTCGATCGCCAGTTCAGTCACGTCGTCGAGCTTTTCGCCTTCGGCCGAGAAGAACTTGATGCCGTTGTCGTAGTGCGGGTTGTGTGAGGCGCTGATGACGATGCCGCCGTCGGCACCCAGAGACCGGGTGAGGTGCGACACCGCCGGCGTGGGCATCGGCCCCATCAGCTGCACATCGACGCCAGCTGCGACCAATCCAGCCTCCAGCGCGGCTTCAAACATGTAGTTGGAAATGCGGGTGTCCTTGCCGATCACCACCATCGGCTTGCGCCATTCGCCGCCGTGTTTTTGATCGATATGCCGCACCGCCGCGCGCAGCGCGTGGCCGTAGGCGTTGCCGAGCCGCAGCACGAAGTCGGCCGAAATGACGCCCTCGCCAACCCTGCCGCGGATGCCGTCGGTGCCGAAGTATTTTCTGGTCATTTGAGTAACACCGTGAAGGGTGATGGCAAATAGGGGAAAACTATTCAGATCCCGTCATCCACGCGCAGGCGGGGGTGACGTGCTTTTTTTCAAACGTCGAGGTCAGCCCCTATCTACGTAGGCAAATCCCGGATCCCTGACGCTTCAGCCTTCCACCACCACATCATCTTCCGGTTCGGGCAGACGCATCATCAATGCGACCAGACGGGCAATGCGTTCGCGCTGCTCACGGCGGTCGCAGATCTGGTCAATGGCGCCGTGGTCGAGCAGGAATTCAGGGCGCTGGAAGCCTTCGGGCAGCGTCTCGCGCACGGTCTGTTCGATCACGCGCGGGCCGGCGAAGCCGATCAGCGCGCCGGGCTCGGCCATATTGATGTCGCCGAGCATGGCGAAAGAGGCCGACACGCCGCCGGTGGTCGGATGAGTCATCACCGAAATATACGGCAGGCCGGCCGCGCGCAGCCGGCCGAGTGAGGCCGACGTCTTAGCCATCTGCATCAGCGAAAACAGGCTTTCCTGCATGCGCGCGCCGCCGCTGGCGGAGAAGCAGACGAAAGGCGAGCCCAGATCGCGGGCGCGTTCGGCGCCTCGGGCGAAGCGTTCGCCAACCACCGAGCCCATCGAGCCACCCATGAACGCGAAGTCGAAGGCGGCGGCCACGATCGGACGCTGGCGCAGCGCACCTTCCATCACGATCAGGGCGTCGCGCTCGCCGGTCGCCTTCTGGCTCGACTTGATGCGGTCGGCGTATTTTTTCTGATCCTTGAACTTCAGGACATCGGTCGGGCCCAGCTGGGCGCCTATTTCACGGCCTGTATCGGGATCCAGAAAGGCGGCGAGGCGGGCGCGGGCCCGGATCGGCCTGTGGAAGGCACATTTCGGGCAGACCTCGAGGTTGTCCTCCAACTCCTGCCGGTACAGCACCTCACCACAGCCGTCGCATTTCTCCCAGAGCCCTTCGGGCACGCTGCGTTTCGGGGAGGTTCCGCTTTCCGTGCGGATACGAACGGGCATCAGTTTTTTGAGCCAAGACATGCGTTCGGTGTCGTCTTCTACGTGGGCCAGCCGGCCGGGGAACAAGAGTCTAACAAGACTGCCCCGCTTACTCCGTTCGCCACCGCATGGTTGGCACAGATCAGAGGTCAATTACTCCGCGTCGAGCGCAGCCCGCAGCGGGGCGAGGAAATCCTTGGCGCGCGCTGCGGCGTCGGTCGGATCGACCGCCTCCGCCAACGCGGCCACCAGCGCACTGCCAACCACCACGCCATCGGCCGAGCGGGCCATCGCAGCGGCACTGGCGGCGTCCTTGATACCGAAACCCGCCACCACTGGCACGCCTGTACGGGCGCGGATGGTGGTGAGGTGCTCGCTGGCATCACCGGTGTCGAGACGATCTGCGCCGGTCACGCCGGCATAGCTGACGTAGTAGAGATAGCCCTCGGCGTCGGCGCAGAGCCGGTCCAGACGGGTGTCCGGTGTAGTCGGCGAGGCCAACAGAATCAGTGACAGATCGTGAGCCCGCATGGCGATGCGCAGGTCGTCGGCTTCTTCCGGAGGCAGATCGACCACCAGCAGCCCATCGACGCCGGCCTCAGCCGCCTCTTCGGCGAAACGCACGTAGCCGCGGATTTCGACCGGATTGAGGTAGCCCATCAGCACCACCGGCGTGTCGGTATCGACCATCCGGAATTGGCGCACAGCTTCAAATACGAATGTCAGCCCTGCGCGGCGGGCCAGCGCGCGCTCGGAGCTGCGCTGGATGGTCGGGCCGTCGGCCATCGGGTCGGAGAACGGCACGCCGAGTTCGATCACGTCGGCGCCAGCGTCAACGAGGGCATGCATCACTGGCACCGTGGCTTCACGCGACGGATCGCCGGCGGTCATGAACGGCACCAGCGCCTTGCGGCCGGTGGATTTCAGAGCACTGAAACGTGTGTCGATGCGGTTCATGTGTTTCGATCATCTGTTCCTCTCTCCCGCTGAGCGGGAGAGGGGTTGGGGTGAGGGTTGAACGGCCGGATTTCCCTCATCCGCCCTTCGGGCACGTTCTCCCGCAGGCGGGAGAAGGGGAAGACAGCGCGGCACGATCAAAAAATAATGCCTTCCAGACCGGCAACGGTCTGCACGTCCTTGTCGCCGCGACCGGACAGGTTGCACAACACCAAGCCGTCTTTCGGCATGTCGCGGGCGAGCTTCATCGCCTGGGCGATGGCGTGTGCGGATTCCAGGGCGGCCAAGATACCTTCGGTGCGCGCGAGCAGATGGAAGGCTTCCATCGCTTCGGCGTCGGTGATGCCTTCGTACTCCGCGCGGCCGCGATCTTTGAGGAACGCGTGCTCGGGGCCGACGCCCGGGTAATCGAGGCCGGCCGAGACCGAGTGGGTTTCGATGATCTGGCCGTCGTCGTCGCACAGCACATACGTGCGGTTGCCGTGCAGCACGCCTGGGCGGCCGGCGACCAGCGAAGCTGCGTGCATGCCACTGCCGACGCCCTCGCCCGCTGCTTCGGCGCCGACCAGGCGCACGCTGGCATCGTTGAGGAAGGCATGGAAGATGCCGATGGCGTTGCTGCCGCCGCCGACGCAGGCAGTCACCACGTCGGGCAGGCGGCCGTATTCGGTCAGCATCTGCGCGCGCGCTTCGCGACCGACGACAGAATTGAAATCGCGCACCATGCGCGGGTACGGATCGGGGCCGGCAACCGTGCCGATGATGTAGAAGGTGTTGTGCACGTTGGTCACCCAGTCGCGCATCGCTTCGTTCAGCGCGTCCTTGAGCGTGGCCGAGCCGCTGGTCACCGGCACAACGGTGGCGCCAAGCAGCTTCATCCGATAGACATTGATCTTCTGGCGCTCGATATCGGTCGCGCCCATGTACACCACGCATTCAAGACCAAGCCGCGCGGCCACAGTGGCCGACGCCACGCCGTGCTGGCCGGCGCCGGTTTCGGCGATGATCCGCGGCTTGCCCATGCGGCTGGCAAGCAGACCCTGGCCGATGGTGTTGTTGATTTTGTGCGCGCCGGTGTGATTGAGGTCTTCGCGCTTGAGCAGGATGCGCGCGCCGCCGACTTTGGCACTGAGCCGCTCGGCGTGATAAATCGGGCTGGGGCGACCGACGTAATGCTTCAGATCGCGATCACATTCGGCGATGAATGCAGGGTCGGCGCGGGCGGTGTCATAAGCTGCGGCCAGCTCCTGCAGCGGACCGATCAGGGTCTCGGCGACGAATCGGCCGCCGAAGCGGTCGAAATGGCCCTCGGCATTCGGGAAGGCGTTGTAGTCGGTAGGCGTGTCGAACATGGGGGGCGATCCGGAAAAACGAAGGGAACATGCAGCTGCGCCAGACACTGTCGACTGCGCGGCCGCTCAATGATACCGACTTGGGCGCCGCGAATCCGCGCAGAACGCGATGCGGCTTCGTTTAACGCGCTGGTAACGACAGTCCGTCTTACGGGCGAGAAAGCGATCCGGATGCACCGCGCAGTGCATCCGCGCGCGCAACTTCACCCACAAAACGCCGCATCAGCGCATCGCTCTTGATGCCGGGTGACGTCTCGACCCCACTGGAAAGATCCACGCCCCAGCACGCGGTGGCGCAGATGGCATCGAATACGTTGTCGGGATTCAATCCGCCGGCGACCAGAAACGGCCGCGGAAAATCCTCGGGCACCCGTGCCCAGTCGAAGGTCAGACCGCTGCCACCGGCTTCGCCGCGCGCATGGCTATCGAACAGAAAGGCGGCGGCGCGCGGATAGCGAACCGGCAGCGTGGCCGCATCCTCGCCGCCCTCGCTGCCCATCGCCACCGCTTTCATATACGCCAGTCCGAACGATGCGCAAAAGGTGTCGTCTTCGTCGCCGTGGAACTGCAGCAGACTCGGACGCACCGTGTCGATGGTCGCGCGCACCTCTTCGGCGGTGTTGTCCATGAACAGCGCCACGGTATCGACCATCGGCGGCAGCGCGTCACGGATCACTGCTGCGGCGTCGGGGGTGAGCCTGCGTTTGCTGCGCGCGGCGAAAATCAGCCCGATGGCGTCAACGCCCAGCGCGCTGGCGGCAAGCGCATCCTCGATCCGGGTCATGCCACAGAACTTGATGCGGGTGCGGGCAGGCTCATGCATCACCGATCACTCATCACGGATCACTCATCACGATTGCGCATCACAATCTCGCATCCAGCAACACCTCTTCGGGCAACGGCCATTCGCGCGGGTAGCGCGGGCCGATCAACACGAGACCCTGCGCGAATGCGGTCGGCCCCGCCAAGCTGCGGTCGCGCGCTGCCAGTAACTCGGTGATCCAGGTTTCGGGGCGTTCCCCCGCACCGATCATCAACAGCGAACCGACGATATTGCGCACCATGTGATGCAGAAACGCATTGGCCTGCACCGTCACCGTGACGATATCGCCTCCACGCACGACTTCGATGAACTGCATCTGCCGTCGCGGGTGCGAGGCCTGGCAGTGCACTGTGCGGAACGTGGTGAAATCATGCTCGCCCAGCAGACTTTGCGCTGCGCGGTGCATGGCGTCGGCGTCCAGCGGCCGCCGCTCCCAGGCCAGGTACTGTCTGCCCAGCGCAGGCCGCACGTGATGATTGAGCAATCGATAGCGATAACGTCGTGCACGCGCCGAAAACCGGGCATTGAATGCATCGCTCACCGGCACGCACCAGCGCACGCGCATCGCGGGCGGAAGACGCGTGGTGGTGCCCAACACCCAGGCGCGCGGATCACGATGCGCATCGCTGTCGAAATTCACCACCTGGCATTCGGCATGCACGCCGGCGTCGGTACGCCCCGCGCACGTCACCACCACCGGATGGCTGGCGACCCCCGACAAGGCGTCTTCAAGCGTCACCTGCAGGGTCCGCGGTCCGCCCTGTTGGCCGTAGGGCGTGAGCCGTTGCCAACCCTTGAAATTGCTGCCGTCGTATTCGACGCCTAGGGCATAGCGCATCGATTCACGCCAGATCTTCGAGCAGTCGCGCAGCTTCCTGGCGCACCGCAGGGGTATCGCCGCGGCTGGCCACTTCCTGCAGCAGGCTGCGCGCGGTGTCGCGGTCGCCCATGTCCAGATACGCGCGGGCCAGATCGAGGCGCCCCTGACCGGGCGGCGCCGAGTTCAGTGGGCTGACTTGATCGCCGCCGGCGTGCCAGGTCGGCACCCCGCGAGACGGCGGCACGACCGGCTCTGATTCGGGCTCCGGCGGCTTGGCAAGCCGGTTCCAGGCCGGCTCGGCGGGCATCGGCGCCTCGTGTGCGGGCACCTCGTCTTCGATGAAGGCGTGTTGCGTATCGGTCTCCACCGGCGCGGGCACCGCAGCGGCAAGACGTGCGGTATCGCGCGGACGTTCGGCCGCCGGCGGTCGACGGCGGCTCAGCCACCACCAGACCAGCAGCCCGATCAGCAGCAATCCGGCGCCGGCGCCCAGCCACGGGCCGAAGCCAGCTGGCGTCACTGCCTTTGCGTCGGCAGCCTGTGTCGTCGCCAAACGCTGCTGCGCGGCGGCCAGTTCGCTGTCTTTCAGCGCGACCAACTGGTCCTGCTGCTGTTTCAGCTGTTCAAGCTCGGCGACGCGCGCTTTGAGCTCTTCAACCTCTGCATCGCGCGCCACCAGCGTTTCTTTGGTCTGCAGCAGTTCCTGTTGTCGCAACATCTCACCCTCACCACCGGCGCTGACGCCGGATCGCGTGCCTGCACGCCGCGCGTCGTTCGCGGACGGCGGGACAATTTCGAGTCTTGCCTGAGCGGTCGGACGTGCGGCGCGCGGAGGCTGCGACGGGGCGACGATCGTCACCGGCGCAGAATCATTGTCCGTCGACACCCCCACCACTGCCGGCGGCTGCGGCAGCGCACGGCCAGCGCCGCGCCACTGCGCCGCCTGTTCGCGCACCACCACGGCGGCCTCGTCGGGCGTGTATTGGGCGATGCTGGCGTCGTCGGGGATGCGCAGCACTGCCCCAGCCTTGAGCCGGTTGGCGTTGCCGTCGATAAAGGCTTCCGGATTGGCCCGCAGCAGGGCAAGAATGGTCTGATCGAGGCTGTAACCGCGGCCCAAGCCAGCAGCGATAGCGCCCAAGGTTTCGCCGGAACGCACGGTGCGGGTATCACCGCCGCTGGCGACTTCGATCGGCACGGCGGTCGCGACCGCGTCGGGTTCGACCGGCAGCGGGATTGGTGTCGGTACCGCAGCGCTGAGGGCATCGGCAGACGTCGCTTCTGGCGGCTTGTCCGCAGGCAGCGGGACCGCCGTCGGCGCCGCATTGCTCAGCGGATTGGTCTGCTCAGGCACCGGGTCGGGCAACCGGACGACCGTATTGCCAGGCACAACGACCGCCTCCTGGATCGGCGGCTGTGCCGGCGCGGCGGCGGTCTGCGGCGTATCGAGCAGCGCGGAGTATTCGCGCACCAGTCGGCCTTTCCCCCAGTCGACCTCGAGTAAAAATGTCAGCAGCGATTGCTGGACCGGCACGGCACTGGTGACCCGGATCACCGGGCGGCCGCGGGAGTCGAGGGCCACCGAGAACTGGAGATCGGAAACGATGCCCTGCGGCGGCGACAGCCCGATCCGGGCGAAGGTCTCGGGCGAAGCCAAACGCGCCTGCAGGGCCTCCAGCTCTGAGGAATCGTTTGAAATGATCGGGATTTCGGCCAACAACGGCTGATCGCGCTGCGACAGCACCTGGATCTGGCCAAGCCCGAGCGCCCACGCCGACAGCGGCGACACCAGGGCCGCCACTGCCAGTAACACGCTAAATGTAAGTCGCAAGTACTTGATCACGCTTGTCCCCCGAACCAACCCGGGGACTCTAGCCGGCTCCCGGGGGTATCCGCAATGGCTGGCATCAGGCTTCCGCAGCGACCAACTCGGCGATCTGCACCGCATTCAGCGCCGCGCCCTTGCGGATATTGTCCGAGACTACCCACAGATCGATGCCGCGCGGATGCGAGATGTCCTCGCGAATCCGCCCCACGAAAGCGGGATCGCGCCCCGAAGCATGGGTCACTGGGGTCGGGTAGCCGCCGGCCTTGCGCTCATCGACCACCTCGACGCCCGGCGCGGCTTCGAGCAGCGCGCGCACCTCTTCGGCGGTGATTTTCTCGCGGGTCTCGATGTGCACCGCTTCGGAATGGGCGTAAAACACCGGCACGCGCACCACGGTCGCGTTCACCTGAATCGACTCGTCGCCGAGAATCTTGCGGGTCTCCCAGACCAGCTTCATCTCTTCGCTGGTATAGCCGTTGTCGAGGAAATCGCCGCCGTGCGGGATCACGTTGAACGCGATCTGCACCGGGTAGACCTTGGGAGTGATGCTCTGGAAATTGAGCAGCGCGGCGGTCTGTTTGCCCAGCTCCTCCAGTGCCTGCCGGCCGGTGCCGGACACCGACTGGTAGGTCGCGATGTTGATACGTTCAATTCCGACTTTGCGGTGGATCGGCGCCAGCGCAACCATCAGCTGCATGGTCGAGCAGTTCGGATTGGCGATGATGCCGCGCGGCCGGTTGCGAATCTGTTCGGGGTTGACTTCGCTGACCACCAGCGGCACGTCGGCATCGCTGCGGAACACCGATGAATTGTCGATCACCACCGCGCCGGCGGCGGCGAATTTCGGCGCGTACTCTTTCGAGGTGGAACCTCCGGCCGAAAACAGCGCGATGTCGATGCCGGTCGGATCGAAAGTGGCGAGATCGCGCACCATGATTTCATCGTTGCCGAACTGCACGTAATTGCCCGCCGAACGCTCGCTGGCAAGCGCGTAGATCTCGCCGATGGGAAACTTGCGCTCGGCCAGCACCGCCAGCATCACTTCGCCCACGGCGCCGGTCGCGCCGACTACCGCCACATTGAATTGCTTGGTCATATAAATGCTCTTGTATGTTGTAGGAGCGCCGGAAGGCGCGATGGTGGCTGTCCGGCATGCTGTCGCGCCTTCCGGCGCTCCTACGGGAATGGGTTATGTCAGATCGCTGCGGCGCAGTCGGTGCCTGTACGGCGTGGTTCGGCAACTGTCCGCTATCGTTTCAAATCGGTTTCAAGCGCACCTGGAATCCGCGGCAAGATCTCACCGACATCGCCGCACTGTGCCCGATGCCGCAGCGCCTGATCCATCAACACCAGCGCCATCATCGCTTCGCAGATAGGGGTTGCGCGGATGCCAACGCAGGGGTCATGCCGGCCGGTGGTGACGACTTCGACTTCTTCACCCAGCACATTCATGCCGCGCCCGGGCAGGCGCAGGCTGGATGTGGGCTTGAACGCCACCGAACATATCACCTGCTGCCCGCTGCTGATGCCGCCAAGGATGCCGCCGGCGTGATTCGACAAAAATCCCTCGCGGGTCATTTCGTCGCGATGCACGCTGCCGTTCTGCGCAACCGATGCGAAGCCATCGCCGATTTCAACGCCCTTGACCGCATTGATCGACATCATCGCCGCAGCGAGATCGCCGTCGAGCTTGCCGTAGATAGGTTCGCCCCAGCCCGGCGGCACGCCGTCGGCGACCACCGTCACGCGCGCACCGACCGAATCACCGGATTTGCGCAGCGCGTCCATATAACTTTCCAGCGCCGGCACCTGTTCGGCGATTGGCCAGAAAAACGGGTTGTCTTCAACCGCATTCCAGTCGAACGCGCCCAGCGCGTGATCCGGCAGCACGCCGCCCAACTGCGACAAATGCCCACGCACGGTCACGCCATAGCGCGCTGCCAGCCATTTTTTGGCGATCACCGCCGCAGCGACACGCATCGTGGTTTCGCGCGCACTGCTGCGCCCGCCGCCGCGCGGGTCGCGGATGCCGTATTTCTGCCAATAGGTGTAATCGGCGTGGGCCGGACGGAACTGTGCGGCGATGTTGCTGTAGTCCTTGCTGCGCGCGTCAGTGTTGCGGACCAGCAGTGCGATCGGTGTGCCGGTGGTGCAACCTTCATACACGCCGCTGAGAATTTCGACCGCGTCGGTTTCATGCCGCTGCGAGGTATGGCGGCTGCGGCCGGTGGCGCGGCGCTGCAGATCCTGGGTGAATTCGTCTTCCGTAATCGCCAGGCCCGGCGGGCAACCGTCGATCACGCAGCCGATCGCCGGCCCGTGCGATTCGCCGAAGGTGGTGACGCGCAGGAGGTGGCCGAAAGTGTTGCTCACGCGGCGACCTCAGAACAATCCGGCGGAAGCAGGCGCGGATGCCGGCACCGCATCGGCACGCAGCGCAGGATCACGCGCATCGGCGAGCTGGCGGATACGGGCGTGATAGGTCATCAGGTCGCGGCATTCGGCGACGAACACGCCCATCTGCCCGACCTTGAATTCGACCCACGCCAGCGGAAGTTCAGGCAGCAGCCGGCTGAGCGCGCGCTCGGATTCGCCGACCTCGCAGATCAGCAGGCCGTCTTCGGTCAGGTGCAGCGGTGCATCGCGAAGAATGCGCAGGGC
The DNA here is from genome assembly GCA_031419075.1 of Lysobacterales bacterium. Taxonomy (GTDB): domain Bacteria; phylum Pseudomonadota; class Gammaproteobacteria; order Xanthomonadales; family Xanthomonadaceae; genus Lysobacter_I. The sequence goes on along the minus strand of JANOKD010000009.1, from coordinate 15,802 downwards.
CAGATCCAGGCCGTCGTCGCCTGCGCGCAGACCCAACTCGGGCTCGAAAGAATATTCCTTCGGCAGCGCGTCGGTTTCGGCGTTGGTGACGTAAGGCGGATTGGTGACGATCAGGTCGTAATGCTCGCCCTGCAGGCCGGCGAACAGATCGGAGTTCACAAAGCGGACATTTTCGGCGTGCAGTCGGGTTTTGTTTTCGCCGGCCAGGGCCAGCGCGTCATCGCTGATGTCGACGCCGTCGACGTGCCATTCGAGGTTGTGATGTGCCATTGCGATGGCGATGCAGCCGGAGCCGGTGCACAGGTCCAGCGCGCGGCGCACCTCACGACCGCCCAGCCACGGCTCGAAGCCGGATTCGATCAGTTCAGCAATCGGCGAGCGCGGCACCAGTGCGCGGGCGTCGGTCTTGAAGCTGAGGCTGGCGAACCAGGCCTCGCCGGTGAGGTAGGCGGCCGGAATGCGCTCTTCGATCCGGCGCAGAAACAGTTTGAGTACATCCTCTTTTTCAGCGAGCGTGACCCGGGACTGGCCATAGACCGGCGACAGATCGTGCGGCAGGTGCAGCGCATGCAGGGTGAGCTGGGTGGCTTCGTCGAGCGCGTTGTCGTAGCTGTGGCCGAAGGTAAGCCCCGCCGCATTGAAACGGCTGGCGCCGTAGCGGATCAGGTCGATGATCGTCTGCAGTTCGTCGGTCATGTCGGCACGCGGGCGCCCAAGGCGTGGAATGACCGCGAAGTATAGCGGTGGCGCGGGTATCATGGCCGCACTCGCAGTCATGTAGACAAGAAGCCGCCTCGATGTTCAACCGCACCACTGTTCTGATCCTGCTGGTAGCGCTGGCCACCGGCGCCGGCCTCTGGGCCGCCGAATACTTCCATGACCGCCGCACTGTCACCGGCCCTGAGCTGCAGACGATACGCAGGCTGACCACGCCGCGGGAGTTGCCCGCGTTCACGCTGCAGCAGTCGGACCGCACCCCGCTGATCCCCGGCGAACTGCGCGGGCACTGGACGGTGGTGTTCCTCGGCTTCACCTACTGCCCGGATGTATGTCCAACCACGCTCGCCGAACTGGCGCAGGCGCAGAAGCGCTGGACGACGCTGCCGGAAAGCACGCGGCCGCGGGTGTTATTTATATCGGTGGACCCGGAGCGCGACAGTATCGAAAAACTCGGCGAATACGCCCACGCATTTCACAAAGACACGCTTGCCGCCACCGCCGACATCCCGTCGCTGGAAGCGTTCGCGAAATCACTGTCGCTGGTGTTCATCAAAGTGCCGGCGGGTAAAGACGCCCCGCCCGGCCAGTACACGATGGACCACTCCGCCGCACTGGTGGTGCTGGACCCGCAGGGCCGGATGGCGGGCGTGATCCAACCGCCCTTCCAGCCCAAGGCCATCGCCGAAGACCTGATCGCACTGTCCGGGGCGCAGCAATAATGGGCTTGATCACCACCCTCACCTACGCGTTGCCGCATCGGCTGATGTCCTCGTTTGCGCGCCGGCTCGCCTATTCGCGCAACCCCGCGATCAAGCAGTGGCTGATCGACACCGTGACCCGCAAATTCAAGGTCGACCTGAACGAAGCCGCCGAGCCCGACCCGCGCGCTTACCCGACGTTCAACGATTTTTTCACCCGTGCCCTGAAGCCGGGCGCGCGCGTCCCCGATGCTGACCCGCGCACCCTGCTGATGCCGGCCGACGGCCATATCAGCCAGTGCGGCGATATCGTCAAGGGCCGCATTTTCCAAGCAAAAGGCCAGTCGTTCACCGCCGCCGAACTGCTGGGCGATGAAGCCGCCGCCGCACCGTTCGCCGACGGGGTGTTTGCGACGGTCTATCTGTCGCCGCGCGATTACCACCGTGTGCACATGCCGTGGGCGGGCACGCTGCGCGAAACCGTACACGTGCCGGGCCGGCTGTTCAGTGTCGGCACCGACGCGGTGAAATCGGTGCCGCGGCTGTTCGCGCGCAACGAGCGCCTGGTCTGCCACTTCGACACCGATTTCGGCCCGATGTGCCAGGTCATGGTCGGCGCCCTGCTGGTTTCCGGCGTCGAAACCGTGTGGAGCGGCGTCGAGATCCCCGCCTACGGCGACCGCATTGCCCGCAAGGACTACCGCGGCCAGAACATCACGTTGGAACGCTTCGCCGAAATGGCCCGCTTCAATTATGGATCGACGGTGATCGTGCTGATGCCCAAAGGCGTCGCCGCGTTGGCCGACGGCCTGAAGTCTGAAACGCCGGTTCGGTTGGGGCAACGTCTGGCCGGCGTGAGCTGAGTCTCAGAATCGTACTGCGTGGTGTGAAGAGCGCCCGCAAAACCGGCAACCCTGTCAGTTCTGATAGCCCCGAATAGATTGATCTTGTCTTGCGTTAGCGATTAAGTTCCGGTCATGCGTCAATCGTGATTCGACGACATCCCAAGGGGCGCGACACCCGTCGCGCAGGGCAGCGGCCCGCAGGCCGCATACGACAAGGAGCAGACTCATGCGTCGCAAGGGCACCATCACCATCATCGATCCCGACCAGAGCGCCGCCGCCATTCTTACGGCGGATTTCGGCTACACCATCATCGAGCTCGACCCCGACTGGCTTGTCGAAGTGGGCGACCAGATCGAGTGGGAAAACGGCGAAGGTCTGGGCTTCGAGACCTACGAGAACGTCAGCAAGGGAAGCCAAGGCGATGTGTTCGTCCAGAACCATGAAGTGACCGAGACCGCGCTTCGGCTGCAGTTCGGGCACTGAAGGGTCGCCGCCTCACTCCGCCATTGCTGGATTCCAGCGCGTAAACTTCGGCTCGTCGTCCATCGCGCCGGAGTCAAGCATGCAACGCAGTCTCCGTCTGGCCCTTTTTGTGGTGCTGGGCATCGCGTTCTGCGTGTGGGTGTATTTCGCGCCGCACCTCACGGTGCGTTCGATGCGTTTGGCCGCCGCGCGCGGTGATGCTGAGGCGTTGGCCGCGCACGTCGATTTCCCGGCGCTGCGCGAGAGCGTCAAAAGCCAGCTTGCCGACGCCATGGACGAGCGCATCGGTGGTCGCGATACGGCAAGCGCTTTCGGTGCACTGGGCGCACGTCTGGCGACCGCGATCGCAGACCCGATGATCGACGCGATGCTGACGCCGCAGGCGCTGTCGTTGATGTTCTCGGGAGGCGGGCTCGCCCTCGACGGACTGGCGACTGCCGGCATCCACAATCCGGACGCCAGTCCCGGCGACGGCCGATATCTGCCGCAATGGCAGGCCGACATGGGCTATGAAGACCTCAGCACCTTCACGGTCAGACTCCAGCCCGACAACGATGCCATCCCGCCTTCAACCTTGATCTTCAAACGCGACAAACTCCTGTTGTGGAAGCTGTCGGGCATCGAGATGGCCGCCTTCTGAGCCACGGCGCGAAGCACGAGACCTGACGCGCCGACGGCTCGTGTCATCTGCTCGATCCGATCGATACATCGCCATCGAAGAGCGGTTGATTCGTCCTCGGGCTTTTGCGTCGCGGCCCGGTTTCAAGTTGTCGATAAATCCGTATCGGTAGCGGCCGCATCAATAAACTCCGCATCGCCGATCTGGTCGCGGAAACTCAACCAGTTCGCATCGCCGATCAGTTCGCTGGCCTGCACGACCCGCGTCGCATCGACGAAGATATAGAACGGCGCCGAGTATTTCGGGTTGAGCATGCGCATGTCGCTGTCGCTCACGCGCAGCGCCCGCGATAACAAGCCGATGGATTCGAAATAAGCGCGCAGACGTCGCTCGCGGCCATTGCCGATCACCCACATAGCCACGCCAGCCTCTTCCATCAGCGGCTGCATGCGCCGCAGTTCCGGCAAACGCTCCAGGCACGATTTGCAGCCGGGGCTCAGAAACACCAGTACTGCCGCCTGTTCGGCCAGCAAAGTATCCGCATCGACACGGCGGCCATCATTGAGCGTTCGCGCCCGGAAGTCCGGCAAGGCGACGCCGATCAGCACGGTGTCCGGCAATCGCGCATGAGCCAGTGCGCCGACCAGCGTCGTCAGGCGCAGGCTGAGGAACAAGTTGATCGCGGCCAGCACGGCCAATGCGACCACCAGCAAGCTGAGCAAGGTGGCATCGAGTGGAACGAAGACACTGTCGAGCATCGTCACAAATCCTCGCCACGGATACGCAGCAGACCTGCGATCTCGCGCAGATGAATCGAAAGAAGGAAGACCATCATGGCCACCATGACGATCGCCACGGTGGCGGGCGCATCAAGACCGCCCAAAGCGCTCGTGATACCGGTAGCGGAAGCGCCGTACAAACCGAAGCCTGCGGCCGTGATGAACAGCAGATTGCGTATCAGGTCGACACCGGAAATACGTTGCCGCGACGCTCCGAAACAGTTGCAGCGGACTGACAGGCCTTTCGCCAGCACCAGCACGACGACCGCGGTGAGGAACACGAACAAACCGAATGCCAGCATCAAGCCCGCGCGCGACAACACGCCGCCAGCAAGCATCAGCAGCGCCGCCGACCACTCGCCAACCAGAATAGAGGTTGCGACAAGCAGGCTGCCACCGGCCGCCAATGGCGGGAACGATTCGTCCAGACTGCTGCGGAAGCTCCCGAAGCGCATGCTCTTGCCGACGGCTGCGGCCAGCAGCGCGATCAGCACGTACCATCGACAGCATTCCGCAAGATAGGATTCGACGCTCATCACGCGACCTCGAACACGCCCCAGTCGCCGGGCAACATGTCCTGTTGGCGCGTGCGTACCCAGCCGCCGCTGCGGGTGGCGATGAGCGCATCGCACCAGCCGCGCGCATTCGTCTTCCGCGTTTCCGGGCCCATGCGCGTGCGCAATTCCCGCGCGATCTCCCACGCCGCATCGGTCAGCGTCGGATCGTTGCGCACGTTCAGCCCGATCGCGGCCAAGTCCTCGCCAGTCAAAGTGTGATCGTGCGTGTGATAACCGTATAGCAATGTCTCAACGACAGCGGTGCGTTGCGCTTCAGGCATTTGCGACATATGCAAACAAAGCAATTCCTCGCCGATCTGACGTACAGCGAGCGTGCTGCGATAAAACGCAGCAAGCGTTGCCGGTGCGATGCTGTCGCACATGAGGGGCAAAGCACGTTCACGCGCTTCGGATTCATCCAGACCGAACCAATCCTGCGCCATTTTCGGAAACATGCGGATGTCCTGCGCCGACATCGCGGTCGCCTCGCCTTGGGCATCGCTACCGTGGAGGTGCGGATCGATGGGCGAGAACATCGCCATCGGTCCAGTCACGATCTCATGCGCGGCGAGCGCAATCACCGTGCCCGCCGATTGGCAGTGGTGAGGCACGATCAAACGCAGACGATCGGTGAACCGGTGCAGCAGGAGGCCGATCCGCCGCGCCACCGCGACCTCGCCGCCGCGGCAATACACGATCACATCGAGGCGAGGCGAGTGGCCGATGTTGCGCAGCGTGTCGTACAGCATGGGTAGCAGTTCGGTGTCCAGATGGGTCGCGCCGAAAATAAGCGCGCGACTCTGGCCATCGCGCTCGAACAACTGCAGTTGCGGGAATGCCGACATGGTTTCAACCTTTGCGCTGCGCGCCGTCGATCAGGCAATCGGTCACCGCATCCAGCATGCGCAGCTCCGGCACCAATTGTTCTACGAAGAGAAATTGCCCGGCAGGGTTGTTCTCGAGGAACACATACTCGCCTTCGGGCGTGAAGATCAAGTCGATGGCGCCGAACTTCAAGCCGTAGCTATGAATGAAGGCGTGACAGCGGCGCTCGATCTCCGGCGGCAGCCGCTCCGCTCTATAGTCGATTTCCGCCGAAAAATCGCGATAGTCGGTGCGTGTGCGTTCATCGTCCTGGGAGTCGATGCGTGCCGCAAACACTTGGTCGTCGATCACCGTCACCCGAAGCTCGTACTGTTTGGGGATATACCGCTGAAAAAAACCAGGCAGCTCGCGCAAGGCGTCGAGCATGTCCTCGTGCTCATCGGTGATGATCGTTGTTGCGAGATTGGGCACGATGCGATCGGCGATATCGACGTCGTCCGCGCCCAACGACGGCGACGACAGTGGTTTGAAAATGATCTCGCCGCCGACCGCGCTGCGGAAGCGGCGCACGGCGTCGCCATCGTTGGTCGTCAGCGAGAGCGGCACGCGGAAGCCAAGTCGCGCCGCGCGGCGCAGCTGCTCGCCCTTCCACATCGCGGCCTGCGACGCCATCGGATGGTTCATCCAATAGCCGTCGATCGTCAGCAACAGGCCAGTGAGGATGTGCTTGGTCTCCGCGACCGCATAAGCGCGCTCTTGCGGGCCGAGTTCGCCGTCGCTCAAGAACATGAAATCGCCGGACTTGCGCGTCCATACAGTGCCGATGTCGGCCATCGATACTGCGGCTTTCGTAGGCAGGTGGCGCACGACACCGATCGAGATTCCATCGATCTGGCGGACATCCAATTGGTAATGCGCTGGAAACTGGTCCAGGTTGAGACGGAAGACGTTCGCGTCGCGCGCGAGCAATCGTTCAACGACCAGGTCGGCATGCAGATCGCCGCTGTGGGTGATGACCAGGATATGTTTATTCATGCATGGGCTGGGGGATATGTCGTCGGAATCATGAAGCGCGATCGCGATCTCGCGCAAAAAACACGGGCCCCGCGATGCGGGGCCCGGTTGCCGGCGTGTGGGGATCGCTCGACCGCACAGGGTGTCTCAACAATAAATGCCGCCATCCCGACGATATGGGAAGGATCTGTCGGCGCGCGCGTCGGGGCCGCTACAACCGGCGACCGCAACGCCGTCGCGCACTTGCCAGGTCTGCTGCTTATCGGTCTTCTGTTTCGTATCCCCAGCCAACTTGAACGCGAACGATTTGGTTTTGTTGCACGTTTGCATGTCTTGCTCCTTATTTATGTTGTTATGGGTCGAATCGATATGGTGAACGATGGTTCGTTTGAGACCGCTGTTTTTCTCGACGGCGGCGGCGGAATTTCAAGCCGGCCGAGTCAGCACCAGTAGCCCTTGTCGCGGCCGCGATAGGTGCCCCAGATATCGTAGGATTCGCGGAAATCGCCCTGAAGGGTCGGGTCTGTGCAACCGGCAACCGCGACGCCATCGCGCACCTGCCACTGCTTCTGCTCGGCCTTCGTCTCTGTCTTCTGGGTCGAGGCGAGTTGGAAAGCGAACGTCTTCTTGTTCTGCATGGAGTCACTCCTTAGTTGGTTTTCTGGGTGTTGCCAGGGATTGTCTGAATGTTTCATCCTGGAGTGATTCAGACGTCGCAGACTCAGGCCAAGCCTGAGTCTGTCCCGCCGGATCGATCACTTGCGTGATCGATCCGCGAGCGCGCCATCCCTGGCGCGCGGAACCTCCGAATTGTTCAGAGGTTCCCTAGGGAAGGGAGCAACCTCACATTTCGCATACCGCGCGTCGACGCAGCGTTAATGTGAATGCGATAGGCCCGCGTCGGGCCCGTTGCGTGTTTTCAGCACCAATACCACTTATCGGAACCGCGCCAGCGGCCGTTACTAAACCGATGGACACAATGCAAGCCTTGGTTGGTCGGGTCGGTGCAGCCTGCCGCAGCCACGCCAACGTGAGCCTGCAAGATCTTGCGTTCGGTGTTCGTGTGGACCTTATGCATCAAGGCCAATAGGGAAGCGAACGTCCTAGTTGTTCCGCATGACGGCAGTTCCTTAGTCAGATGAAGATTGCGACGTAAGCGGCGGGGGGCTTGCTCCGACGCTGTTATCTATTCCGGTTAACACTAGTAAGCAACTTTATTGTGGTTGTCAACATGCTCTACCGATAAGGTCAACTCTCCGCGTGCACGGGATTCAGTATCTGCGCACGTTCGTTCAGTGTGTAGGCCGGCCCTAACATGCTGTTGAAAAAAGAACATCGTGTGCGTTTTTCAAGTCGCGAGACCGGCACATGTCCGGCCTCGCTCACGGCGAATCAATCGCTTACGCGCTTGCTTCGCCGATGCAGCCAATCTTGGCTGTACAGGTAGGCCGTTTTTCAACAGCCTGCTGATGGCGTTGCAGCCGATGGAAACGTGATGATTGACGCGGAATGGTCGAGCCGGTCGTTCGCCAAAGAGTGCAAAGTCCGCCGGTGTCGCTCCCAGCTTCGAACGCCCACGATTGCCGCAATGCAACATGATGCGCCTCAGGGCATGGCGGTGGTGCTTGAGTGTGCGTGGCGACGGCGCCACACTTCGTACTCCCCTTTGGCAACGCAGGACGCGATGACCGACGACGACACCATCACGACGCAGCAGGCGACGTCCACCGCCACAAGCGATCTACGCGCGCTGTGGCCGCTGGTCCATCGACACCCTTGGCTGTTCGCGATCTGGTTGGTCTCGCTCGCCGTGGCCACCATCGCGACGCTGACCTTGCCGGTGGCTTCGGCGCAGCTGATCGACGGTGGCTTCGCGCAAGGCGACCCGTCTGGGATCGATCGCGATTTCCTCGCCTTGTTGGGCATCACTCTGGTGTTGGCGTTGGCCGGCACCGCACGCTATATCTTCGCGGCGCTGCTTGGCGAGCGCGTGGTCGCCAGCTTGCGCGAGCGCCTCTACGTGCGACTGCTCACGCTGGATGCCGCTTTCCACGACCGTAACCGCAGCGGCGAACTGGTGTCGCGACTGACGTCCGATGTGGAATTCCTGCGTTTCTTGTTGACCTTTGCGGTCTCCGGGTTGCTGCGCAGTGTCGTGATGACGATCGGTGCGATCGCGATGCTGTTCGCGACCAACGCGCAATTGGCGTTTTATGTGTTGCTTGCAATCCCGCTGGCGGTATTGCCCAGCATCTTGGGCGGGCGTCGCTTGCGCGGTCTTGCACGCACAGGCCAGGACCGCATCGCTGATGCCAATGCGCTCGCGAATGAAACGCTGTCTGCCGTACGCACGGTGCAGGCGCATGTGCGCGAGGATCATGAACACGGCCGTTTCGCCACGATGTTGGAAGCCGCGCTATCGGCCGCGCGCCATCGTATCCAAGCGCAGGCTGCGCTCACGTTGCTGGCGGGCGTACTCGGCAGCGGCGCGATTCTGTTCGTACTTTGGCTCGGCGCGCACGATGTCGCGGCCGGACGCATGAGCGTGGGGGCGTTGACGCAATTCGTGATGTACGCGTTGTTAGGTGGCGATGCGGTGAGCGGCTTGGCTGAAGTCTGGAACGACGTTCAGAGGGCCAGCGGCGGCATGAGCCGAATCACCGAATTGTTGGCGCAGCGCGCCGCGATCGTCGCGCCAACGAACCCGGAACGATTGCCGCAGCCGGTTCGCGGCGACATCGTTTTCGAAGATGTGACTTTCCATTATCCGCAGCGCCAGGACACGCCATCGCTTGAACGCTTCAGTCTACGAGTGCGTCCTGGCGAAACCGTGGCGTTGGTCGGCCCTTCCGGCGCAGGCAAGAGCACGGTGTTCTTGCTGTTGCTGCGATTCCACGATCCCGGCGCAGGCCTCATCCGCGTGGACGGCGTGCCGTTGACACGGTTGGATCCAGCCGAATTGCGCGGTGCGGTGGCGCTTGTGCCGCAGCAGCCGACGCTGTTCGCGGTCTCGGCGCGCGACAACATCCGCTATGGCAATCTCGCGGCCGATGAGGCGGCGTTCGAGGCGGCGGTGCGGGCGGCGCAAGCCGCCGATTTCCTCGCCGCGTTGCCGCAAGGCCTGGACACCGACCTGGGTGAGCGCGGCTCGCGGCTATCGGGCGGTCAGCAACAGCGCATCGCGATCGCGCGCGCCTTGCTCAAGAACGCACCGATTCTTTTATTGGACGAAGCGACCAGCGCACTCGATGCCCATAGCGAACATGCGGTGCAGCGCGCATTGGAATCGTTGATGCACGGACGCACGACGCTGGTGATCGCGCATCGCCTGGCCACCGTCCTCAAGGCAGACCGCATCGTGGTGATGGATCGCGGCCGCATCGTCGCCGAAGGCACGCATCAGAGCCTCATGGCGCAGGGCGGCCTGTACGAAGAACTTGCGCGCCTGCAGTTCCTCGATGGCAGCGATAACCGGCGCGACCGCGATGGATCGACGCTGGTCGCCGATGCCCAGACCGTGGCGCCCGCTTGATCGTGCGCGGCGGCATCAAACCGATGACGCCTAACAGGCTTTTACACCACACCGGAGCGCTGCATGGAGTTTCTGTTGGAACTGCTTGGCGAGCTGGTGATCCAGATCGTCGTGGAGTGTCTGGTCGAACTCGGCATCCACTCGATCGGTGAGCCGCTGAGGAAACCGCCGAATCCCTGGATCGCCGCGATCGGCTATGCGCTGTTCGGCGCGATCGTCGGAGGACTGAGCCTGTTGGTCTTTCCCCACAACCTGATGCCGGAAACATGGCGGATCGCGAACATCGTCCTCACCCCGCTGGCGGCGGGGCTGGCGATGATGGCCATGGGTCGCTGGCGTGCGCGACGCGGCGACACGCGTCTGCGCATCGACCGCTTCGGCTACGGCTATCTGTTCGCACTGGCGTTGGCGCTGGTGCGCCACCAGTTCGGGTCCTGATCAGCCGCCGCAGCCCAACAATTTCAGCCGCTGTCCCGGCTTCACGGTGTAGCGCGGGCCCTTGATTGCGTTTGCCTTTGCCAACTCGCCGATCTGGCAGTCGTACTTGCGCGCGATCGACGCCAGCGTATCGCCGCGTTCGACCTTGTGCTGGCGCACCGATTTTGGCTTCGGTGTGTCTTTTGGTTTCGGCGTGCCCTGTGTCGCAGCGGCCGCTGTCTGCGCTGCGGTGCCATCCTCGCCGGTCGCTGTGGCCACCACAACGGATTCGATCGGTCCGACGCTGATAATGGCGGAACTGACCTGGCTTTCGACCAGCCGCTTGGCCAGGTCGGCGCGTTCGCCCTGCGCGCAGTGGCGGTTGTACAGGCCGGCCATTTTCGCGGTGGCGTTGAGCGTGGTGCCGCTGGCGATCCAAGCGTCGGCTTCGTAGCGCGGATTGAGGTTACGCAGCGCGCGCATGTAGCCATCGCGGGTGCCGCTGTTGCCCATGCAGATAGTGAGTTCGTAGATCGAGCTGGCGCGCACGAGACGGATCGTCGCCGGCTTGGCGTCAATTTTCGGAAAGGTCAGGCCGTATTCCTTCGGGTGCAGGTACAGCCACGCAGCGGCGATAACCATCGGCACATAGTCCTTGGTCTCGGCTGGAAACTGCTGATACACCGAGGCGTCCCAGAAACTGCGACCACCGCTGCTGCGGTACACGCGCAGTGCGCGGCCTTCGCCGCCGTTGTAGGCGGCCAGCCACAGTTCAATGTTATTGCCCAGTTCGGAAGAGCGCTCGTTGAGATACGACGCGGCGGCATCGGCCGATGCCCGCGGATCGTAACGCGTATCGAAACCGGTGCTGTCGACCCCCAGGCCGAAGCGCCGGCCGGTCGCCGGCATGAACTGCAGCAGGCCGACGGCGCCCGCGCGCGAACCGATATGCACCCGGCCGGTGGACTCCTTCGCCATGATCCCGAACAGCAGCGCTTCGGGCAGACCGCTGCGCTGGAACGACGGCGCCATCAGCGGACGCAGGTACTGATAGTTCTCGTGGCTTTGCACCAGCGAAACGCGCATGTCGGTCAGCCAGCGGCGGATGCCGGCCTGCACCGCAGGATTCATCTGCACCATCTTGACGAAGCGCTGGCCGTCGGCGCTCAGCAGCGCAGCGGCCTCGGCCGAAGCCGGCACGTTGCCGGTGGGCAATTCAGTGTCGACGAAGGATTCGCCATCGTCCTCGCCGGTCTGCTCGGCGGTGCGTGCATCAACATCGCTCTTCAGCAGGCGCTTGTAGGTGGTCAGCAGCTGCGACATCGGGCAGCCCTTCACCTTGACGCACGCGGCAATCACATCCTCCATGTCTTCCAGCGCGGCGTTGCTTTCCAGCAATCCCGCGGGGTTGTTGTTGCCCACTTTCACCAGCGCTTCGAGGTAGCGACCCTCGGCGGCCGCCATGCGCATCTTGAAGGCGTCGAGTTCGCGCTCACGCCGCGACTGCGCCTGGACATCGTGATGGGGAAAGGCCGCAAGCGCGATCAGCGCCAACAGGCAGAGCGAACGCAGCGACGACGACACGCGGGCCAACGGCCCGGAAACAGCAGCGGATTCGGACATGAACAACAGGGCCACCGACGAGGGACTGCAGGGTAGCCCCCGCGCCCGGCACCGGCAACCCGCCAAAGTCATGGCCCTTATCGGGGTTCAGTGTCTGATCGCTGGGCTCTTGATGTGCCTCCATCAGCGCCGCCGCGCTCACGTGCGGACCCGATCCCGAATAGAATTCCAAGACTGGGCTCCATGCTCCACTCGTCCACCCTTCATTCATCCACGATCCCTTTCGAGACCCCTTCATGGACCCTATCCTGGTCGGTAAAGCCGTCACCACAGACACCAGCGGCAACGTGCATCTGCTGCCGAAGTACGGCAACCGCCACGGCCTGATCGCCGGGGCCACCGGCACCGGCAAGACCGTCACCCTGATGACCCTGGCCGAGGGCTTCTCGCGCATCGGCGTGCCGGTGTTTGTAGCCGACGTGAAGGGCGATGTGGCCGGTCTGGCCGCTGCCGGCACCATGAACGAGCGTATCCAGCAGCGCGTCGCGCAGATGGGCATCACCGACTACCGCAATGAAGCCAACGCGGTGGTGTTCTGGGACCTCTACGGCAAGCTGGGCCATCCGGTGCGCACCACCGTCAGCGAAATGGGTCCGACCCTGCTGGGCCGCATTCTCGAACTCAACGACACCCAGGCCGGCGTGCTCGACATCGTGTTCAAGCTGGCCGATGACCGCGGCCTGCTGCTGCTGGATCTGGAAGACCTGCGCGCCCTGCTCGGTCTGGTCGCTGAAGAGCGCAAAGACATCTCGACCAGCTATGGTTTGGTCAGCACCCAGTCGATCGGTGCGATCCAGCGCTCGCTGCTGCGGCTGGAGCAGGAAGGCGCCGATATGTTTTTCGGCGAGCCGGCGCTGGAACTCAACGACCTGATGCGCACGACGCAGGACGGCCGCGGCGTGATCAATATCCTCGCCGCCGATCAGCTGATCCTGAAGCCCAAACTGTATTCCAGCTTCCTGCTGTGGCTGCTGTCGGAGCTGTTCGAAAGCCTGCCTGAAGTGGGCGACATGGATAAACCCAAGCTGGTGTTTGTATTCGATGAAGCGCATCTGCTGTTCGATGACGCCCCGCCGGCACTGCAGCAGCGTATCGAACAGGTCGTACGCATCATCCGTTCCAAGGGCGTCGGCGTGTATTTCTGCTCGCAGTTTCCCGACGATGTGCCGGACGAGATCCTCGGCCAGCTCGGCAATCGCTTCCAACATGCGCTGCGCGCATACACGCCCCGCGACCAGAAAGCGGTGAAAACCGCGGCGCAGACCTTCGTCGCCAACCCGGCGTTGGACGTCGTCAAGGTCATCGCCGAACTCGGCACCGGCGAAGCGCTGGTTTCGACGCTGCAGGACAAAGGCATTCCCATGCCGGTCGAACGCACCCTGATCGCGCCACCGCGCTGCAGGATGGGCGCCATCACCGAAGCCGAACGCGCCCAGGTGCGGGCCGGCAGCCCGGTCGGCACCCGCTACGACACGCGCATCGACCGCGACTCCGCCGCCGAGATGCTGGCGAAGAAAATCGAAGCCGCGCCCGAACAGACCAAGGCCCCGCCAGCACGCACCCGCGCGCAGGACGACGCCGAGGAAGGCGGCTTCGGCCAATCGGTGAAGGACGCCATGTTCGGCACCAAACGTCGCCAGGGTATGGTCGAAACCATGGCCAAACAGACCGCACGCACCGTCGGCAATCAGCTCGGCAGGCAGATCCTGCGCGGCCTGCTGGGCGGCATTTTTGGCGGCAAACGCTAGTCGCTGACCACTCTTTTTTCACCGTATTCTTCAATGAACCATCGAGATCAATCCATGAAAACAAGCTTATCCGCCTCGCTGCTGTGGCTCGCCCTGCCCCTCGCGCTGTTCGCAGCAGGCTGCCAAAAAGACGCGGCCGAAGAAGCCGAGACTGCGCCGATGGCGGAAGTTGCGGCCGAACCAGTCGCCGCACCTGCCGCTGAGATCAAGGCAGTCGAACCCGCCCCACCTCCGGCGCCGGTCCCCGGCACCGATGCGGCGATCATTGAAGATCGCTCCACTCCGGCCGCAGCAGCGCCCAGCTTCGACAGCAAAGCGTTTCAAGGCCGTTTCGTTGCCGGCAAGACCGCATTGGACATCACCGCAGACGGTGTATTCGCGCTGGATATCGACGGCGCTACCGTCAACGGCACCTGGTCGCTGCAGCCGGGCGGCAAGAAGGTCACCCTCGACCCCGACAGCAAAGGCGACACCGATCGTGAGCTCGAACTGCTCTCGAACGACAGCGTAAAAATCGTCGGCGGCGCCACCCTGAAGCGTCAAGACGGCGCCAAGTAAGCCATCGCTGAATGTCGCGCTGGCGGCCACCGGCCGAAAAAAGCACGGCCCTCATCACCCGTGAGGGCCATGACCGGCTCAAGGCCGAACTGGACGACCTCTGGCGCGTGCGCCGCCGCGACGTGGTGAAAGCCCTCGCCGCCGCCGCCGCCGAGGGCGACCGCTCGGAAAACGCCGAATACATCTATCGAAAAAAACAGCTCGGCGAAATCGACCGCCGGGTCCGCTATCTGTCCAAACGCCTCGAAGCGCTGCGCGTGGTCGATACCGCGCCCAGCGATCCGGCAGCCGTGTTTTTTGGCGCGACGGTCGACGTGGAACATACGGTCAGCGGCGACATATATCGCTACCGCATCGTCGGCCCGGATGAAACCGACGCCAAACTGGGCTGGATCAGCATCGACTCACCGCTGGCCCGCGCGATGCTGAAGAAACGCATCGACGATGATTTTGAAGCACAGCTGCCGGATGGGCCGCAGCGGTATTTTATTGTTGGAGTTGGGTATGAGTGAAGCGGGCGCAGGGTCGCTATGAGCGCAGTCAATCGCATCATTCACAACACTCTTCAACGATGACGGACCATGATCTTTTCGTCCGTTTCGCTCCAGTAATAGCATTCGCCTTTGGCGAAATCCCAACTACCTATCATCATCACTTCAGCGCCGGTCGGCGTCCATTCCACGTTCGCCAATTGCAGCATCGGCACAGGGATGCGGCCCATGCTCTCGCCGTCCCGATCGAAAATCTCGACAAAACCCGGCTTATCCCCCGAACTGCCGATTGGCATCGGGATAAAGGAGAGGTACGTACTGAACGTGATGCGCGCAAGATAACGACGGCTGGGGTCTTTCAGTTCCAAAAACGTGGTCTGATGATTCAGGGCAAAGACCAGCAGCATCACAACAAGCAAGAACGCCGACAGCAACCATAGCAATACACTTTTACGCAGGTTTTTGTTCATCGTGAGGCTTGATCCAGAAGATGGTGGATATCAGCACGAACGCGCTCATTGCGCAAATTCATTACAGGAAAGCTGGCATCGAAAGCGCCGCTGGATTTTTTGACGCGCTACCCGGGCTACGGGAGTGTTCTTGCGGTTGTGTGAGTACAATTTGCTCATGACCGATACACCGCTGCCCACTCCACACATTACCGGCTACACGATCATCCGCCATCTCGCCCGCGGCGGCATGGCCGAAGTGTTTGTGGCTGAGCACATCATCCTGCGACGACAGGTTGCGTTGAAGGTGTTGCGCGTGGCCGACGCCGGTGGCGCGGATGCGGTTGAGCGCTTCGAGCAGGAAACCCGGCTGATCGCCGAGCTGAGCCATCCCAATATCGTGGGCATTCATGATGTCGGTCGCAGCAGCGACGGTGCGCTGT
>JANOKD010000008.1:0-13527 GCA_031419075.1 Lysobacterales bacterium | reverse complement strand
TGAAGGTGTTGCGCGTGGCCGACGCCGGTGGCGCGGATGCGGTTGAGCGCTTCGAGCAGGAAACCCGGCTGATCGCCGAGCTGAGCCATCCCAATATCGTGGGCATTCATGATGTCGGTCGCAGCAGCGACGGTGCGCTGTATTACGCGATGCCTTTTTTGCCCGGCGGCGATCTGACTGCGCGGGTCTCGCCGCTGTCGTCGGCGGACATTCGCAAGCTGCTGACCCAGTTACTCGATGCCTTGGGCTATGCGCACGGCAAGGGCATCGTCCACCGCGACATCAAGCCGGCGAATGTGCTGTTCGATGAGCACGGCACGCCGCAGCTGGCCGACTTTGGCGTCGCCATTCGCACCTTGAACAGCGAACGATTGACCCAGGTGGGCCTGACCGTCGGGTCGACCGGCTATATGAGCCCAGAACAGGCGCGCGGGATGCCGGTCGATGCGCGTGCGGATTTGTACAGCGTGGGCGTGTTGGCTTACGAACTGCTGACCGGCAGCCTGCCGTTTCAGGGCGTCGACGCATTTGAAGTTGCGATCGCCCAGTTGGAGCAGACAGTCCCGCGCCTGCCGAAACAGCACGCGCAGTGGCAGGGCTTCATCAACAAAGCGCTGGCCCGCCAACCGGCGCAGCGCTTCCAAAACGCGGTGGACATGACGGCGGCGCTGGCCCGGATTCCGGAAGCACCGTCGCGCATTGCGGGTCTCTCGCGCACGCTCACGATTGCGCTCGCGGCAGTATTCGCCGGTGCAGTGCTCGGGCTTGCGGCTTGGGCGCTGTGGCCGAAAACGCAGATGAGCGCGGCCGACATCAGCCAACTGATCGCCGCCGAGCAGCTGCTGCCGCCAGGCCGGCCCAATGCGCTGGACAGTTTGATCGCCGCCCCGGCGCAGGCCGACTTCGACCTCCTACGCACGCAGCTGGAAGACAAACTGCGTGCGCCGCTGCGCGCTGCGATCGATGCGCGTCGTTGGGACGAGGTCGAACGCCGCTACACGCCTTGGCAGGACGCAAACGTACGTTTGCGCAGCGCGCCGGCAACGCGGGCTGCGGTCGCGAACAATCTCGACCGCGCGCTGCGAGCCGAATTCGATAGGGCGATTGCGGCCTACGACAGAAGCGATGCGGAGCCCGCATTGGCGCTGTTTGCCCTGATGGACAAGCCGAGCACCGGATTGGCGGACCGGCACGCTTTGCTCCTGCAAATACCCAAGCTTGCCGATGGCATTGTCGACGCCGACGGACCAAAACTCAGCGTGGTCAAAGCGCCCACCTACACCAGCAAGGGAACCGCGGTCAGCGTGATCCCGGTCAGCGCAGCGCTATACGCACGCTACGCCGGCGCTGCGCGACGCACACCGGCGAGCTGCGGAGACGCTGGCGCAGCGGCCGCAGTCGCCCAATGCGTGACCTACGGCGAGGCCAAGGATTTTGTCCGCTGGTTCGCGGAACAGAGCGGTCAGTCATATCGTTTGCCCAGCGTCGCGGAGTGGCAAGCCGCGAACCGCAAAGGTCTGGTCGGCGAAGGTTTGGTAGGCGAAAGTCCGGTCGTGCGCGTGTGGAGTCGTGACTGCAACAGCGTGCGCACAGTGTCTCGACCCAACGCGCTGCGTCGCGGGTTGGGCAAGGTTCGCAAAGTCTTTGGCGGACGCGGAACCGGCACCCAAGTCTCGCAGGACTGTCAGGGGCAGCTCAGCCTGGGTGCGCTGGGCGCAGATAGCGCCAGCACTGCGCATGCGGCAAACCATCGGTCAGCCAAGATCGGAATCGGGCTGGTCCGCGATCTAGCCGCGCTGACCCGACCAGCGGATTAAGTGGACTGATATTTGCCTGGCGTGCTTTGGGCCGAAAATAAACCGGCTTCTATGTTTTCCCAAGACCGTACTGCTGGATCAATGACCCAGCCTGAAGAAATGCGGAAACCTTATCTTCTAACGATGAAAACCCAACCGCGCATGATGTCTTCAACTCATGCGACCTGCGCCAATCAGATGCCACCGTACCAGTCGTAGCCGTCTTCTTCCCAGAAGCCGCCCTTGCCGCCGAACAAGGTCGCAAAGCTGTCGACGACTTCGATGGTATGCACGTACTTCGGCTGCTTGAAGCCCAGCTTGCGTTCGATGCGCATCCGCAGTGGCGCGCCGTTGGATATCGGTACAGGTCCGCCGTTCATGTCGTAAGCGGCGATGGTCTGCGGGTGATAGGCGTCCTTGAGATCGATGCTTTCGTAATAGCGTGAACCATCGCCTCTGAGATCGTCGTAGCAGTGGAAGACAACATAGCGTGCACCCGGCTTCAGACCGGCGGCATCGAGCAGACGCGAGAGCTGCACACCGGTCCATTTACCAATGACGCTCCAGCCTTCGACGCAGTCATGACGGGTGATCTGGGTCCGCGCCGGCATCGCCCGCAGCGCCTCAATCGAGAATTCCAGCGGTTTGTCCACCAAGCCGCGGATGTTGAGCCGGTAAGACGCGAAATTGTCGGCTTTCAGCGCCAGATACTCCGGCGTTTTTGGATTGATCGAGCCATTGGGCTTGAACACCGGCGAGATCATCGATTCCGGGAATTCGGGCGCCAACCGGTTGCCGGTGAGGAAACGCTGCACGCTGCTGTTCATCGGCTCGGCCGTACTGAGGACGTCGATGAATCCCTTTCTTTGCGACAGCGCATCGCAGCCGCTGAGCAGGCCGACACCCGCGCCAGTCACCACGCCGCGCAGCAGGCGGCGGCGGGAAAGATGAATCGCGTCGTTCATGGCGAAATCTCCTGGTCGGCGGCGGCAGGTGGTGCCTGTTCAACCGCAGGGGGCGGCGCGGTCTGCGCTGCGATCTGTGCTTTTGGATATTTGACTCTGAAGCGGCCGGTGATCATCGAACGCATTTCGTTGATCGGACCAGCGTAGAACACCATCGCCACGTGCACCACGGCGAACAGCACGAACAGCGCCATCGCCACGAAATGCAGAGTTCGCGCCGATTGCCGGCCACCGACAAGATCCATCCACCAGCCAAGCACGCTCGCCATCTGCGGCGACATCGACAGCCCGGTGATGACGATCAGCGGCGGCAGCACGAAGATCACGGACAGATACGCCAGTTTCTGCAGCGGATTGTAGCGGGCGGCGTCATCGCCGACCGGATGACGGAAACGCAGGTGATCAAGGATCGATTTCGGGATCTCGCGCCAATCGCGACGCTGCATGGCCAGATCGCGCGCCAGATGGCGACTGGCCAGCGACCAGAGCAGGAAACACACGCCGTTGATCACCCAAGCCCAAGCGAAGAACAGGTGCCAGCGCCGGCCCACCGCGAGGCCGCCCATGCCCGGGCTGGGAATGATCGCCCATGACGGAAACCCCAGGCGCGTCATGGCGCCGCCGCTCTGCGTGCGCGAAGCACCGAGAACCCCAGTGGTATCGATACTGACCTCGCCGATACGGGTCACGCCGCGCAGTTCCCCGTTGTTCCCGGCCATCGCCTCAGTGGCGAACACGGGGCTGTCGAAATGCGAGACGTGGCCCCAGTACAGCGCCGGATGCGCGTTGAATATGCGCAGACCGCTGCCGACAAGGGCCAGCATGCACAGCAGGTTGATCCAGTGCATCGCCCGCAGTGGCCAGCGATGTCGCAATATCGTGCGGAACTCGTACTGTGGAGGCGCTGTCGACGCGGGTATCGATGCCATTGTGCTTCCCCTTTGATCGTGTGCGGAGACTATCCCCGCCTCGTCGCGGGGGCAACAGGAGGCAGACAGAGGGAAAAACGGTGCGCGCCCGATCCATCAGGCGCCGATTCAATGCTATTCACATCAATCCGCCCACATCAATGCGATCCACATCAATACGACTCACAGCGGCTGCGGATACACTCGCCCCGCGCGCACCGGCTGAAAGCATTCGGCTTCGGCGAAGAACGCGGCATCCTGTCCCGGATACCAGCCGGGAACGCCCGCCAACGGCAGCGGACGCAATTCCTGCGGGTCGTTCAATACGGATCCTTCGGCGATCGCTCCGGCAACTTTTGCCACGCAGGCCGCGTCATCGATATCGCCCTGCACCACCACGCACTTACCGATCAGCAGCAGCTCGGGCACCAGCGCATGTTCCAGCAGCGCATGACCGATCACTGCGGCAATGCGGATACCGCCGTTCTGCCATGCCAATGCGTATTGATGGAAAAGCGCGATCCAGTCGTGCCGGTTCCATGCATCGATCAGGCTTATGCCAAGGACATCAACGTCGACCACATTCGCATCGCGAACGCATACGATCACGCCCGCTTCATCGAACTGGGTCAGCGCATACTGCGCGCGGTTGCGCTGCGACGGCCCCATCGTGGCGATATGCGCCATCTGCCGCGCATTGAGCGCGCGTTTGATTGCCGGATATCTGCACCAAATCATCGCGTTGAACAGATCATGCCAATTCTCCGCGCGGGTGGCGACAGCACCGTGTTCGGCGATACGCGCTTCGTAGTGCAGGCCGTCGTCCAACAGCGCCTGATCTTGAAGCACGAAACGCGTATCCGAACGGGGCATTGCGTCATTGAGAGATTCAACCGCAGGCCAACTCGCCGACACCAGCCAATCCTGAAACGCGGACACACCGTTGAAAATTGGATGCGCAAAAGTCTCAGGCGCAAGCCCGCTGCGCGCCGGTGCGATGAAACGACGTTTCGCCATGTTGGGCGGTGATGGATCAGTCGTCGACCACAGCCTCGCCGTACAGATCGTGCTCATCGCTGCCCATGATCTGTACATCGACGAACTGTCCGGGCTGCAGGCCGGCTTCAAGACCATTTTGGATCTGCACCAGACCGTCGATCTGCGGCGCATCGGCCATTGATCGCGCAATGGCGAGATCGCCGTCGACGGCATCGACCAGACAGCGCTGCACGCTGCCGATCTTGTCGGCGAGCTTGGCTTCGGAAATCTCCGCCTGACGCGCCATGAAGCGCGCGAGACGCTCCTGCTTCACGTCTTCATGCACAGGATCCGGCAGTGCGTTCGCGGCGGCACCGTCCACCGGCGAATACGCAAACGCGCCGACGCGATCGAGCTGCGCTTCATCAAGGAACTCCAACAGCTCCTCGAACTCGGCCTCGGTCTCGCCCGGGAAACCGACGATGAAGGTGCTGCGGATGGTGATGTCGGGCGCGATCTGGCGCCAGCGCTGGATGCGTTCAAGCGTCTTGTCGACCGCGCCGGGACGCTTCATCAGTTTGAGCACGCGCGGGCTGGCGTGCTGGAACGGAATATCGAGATAAGGCAACAGTTTTCCGTCAGCCATCAACGGAATGATGTCGTCCACGTGCGGATACGGATACACATAATGCAGGCGGGTCCACAGACCGAGCTCTGACAGACCTTCGCACAGCGCTTTCATCCGTGTTTGATAGGCCTTTCCGCGCCAGGTGCGTTCGGCGTATTTCACGTCGACGCCGTACGCGCTGGTGTCCTGCGAAATCACCAATAATTCTTTCACGCCGCCCATCGCCAGCTTCTCGGCCTCACGCAATACGTCGTCGATCGGCCGCGACACCAGATCGCCGCGCATCGATGGAATAATGCAGAAACTGCAGCGATGGTTGCAGCCTTCGGAAATCTTCAGATAGGCGTAATGCTTCGGCGTCAGCTTGATACCGATGTCGTTGTCGTCCAGTCGACGCGGCAACAGATCAGTGAACGGGTTGTGCTGCGGCGGCAGCGCCTTGTACACGGCAGCCATCACGCTCTGATAGTCCTGCGGGCCGGTGATCGCCAGCACGCCGGGATGCGCTTCGAGAATCTGCTCCGGGCGCTTGCCCAGACAGCCGGTGACGATGACCTTGCCGTTCTCGGCCATCGCCTCGCCGATGGCATCCAGCGATTCGGTCACTGCCGAATCGATGAAGCCGCAGGTGTTCACCACCACCACGTCGGCATCGTCATAGGTCTGCACGATGTCGTAACCCTCGACCTTCAGCTGGGTGAGGATGCGCTCGGAGTCGACCAGCGCCTTGGGGCAGCCAAGGCTGACGAAACCGACCTTGCGGCCGGGCGAGGAAATGACGGGCAGAGACATGGGCAACATCCGGGAGCCGTGAACGGGCTCGGTGCTTTGAAAACAGGGTTTAAAAACAGGGCGCGCAGTATACCGCCCCGCTCTGCCCACCCGGCCCCGTCCCGGATCGCGGCCACGGATTGCAGCCACGGCGTTAGGATGAGGCCCTCAGCCATCGCGGGACCGACTCATGGGCGAATGGATGCCATTGACCACAGCGGCTGGCCCGGTGCGCGGGTGGCTGGCGCGGCCGCCACACCCGCCGCACGGCGCGGTGATCGTCATTCAGGAAATCTTTGGTGTTAACGCGCATATCCGCAGGGTCGTCGATCACTTCGCGCAGGCGGGTTTCACCGCGATGGCGCCGGCCTTGTTCGATCCACTCCGGCCGGCCGTCGAGCTGGGCTACGACGATGCCGGCATCGCACAAGGGCGCGAACTCACTGCCGAACTGGGCTTTGAGCCCGCGCTGCAGATCGTATCCGCCTCCGCGCGGTGGCTGCGCGAATCCGGCCACCGCGTCGGTGCAGTCGGCTTCTGCTGGGGCGGCACCGTGGCGATGCTGGCCAATACCCGATTGGGGCTGCCCTCGGTCACGTACTACGGCGGCCGCAGCGTGCCGTTTCTCAGCGAGCCCGCGCGCGCGCCAATGCTGTTCCATTTCGGCGAGACCGATCCGCTGATTCCGCCTGAAGACGTACAGAAACACCGCGACCATCATCCCGACGCCATCATCCACACCTATCCTGCCGGTCACGGCTTCAACTGCGACGAACGCCGCGACTATGCGCCCCAGTCCGCCGCGTTGGCCTGGGAACGCACCACTGTTTTTCTCACGGAGCACCTGCGATGAGCCGCCATTCGCACCATGAAAACCACGGTTGGCATCTGCATCCGCAGCTCGCCGACGACACCCATCCGCTGGCGCAATTTCCGCTGTGCGAACTGCGGCTGATGGACGATGCCAACCATCCGTGGCTGATATTGGTGCCGCGCGTGGAGCATGCTCTCGAACTGATCGACCTCAACCCAGCACAGCAGGCACAGCTGATGCAGGAGATCGACCGGGCCAGCCGCGCACTGCAGGCGGCGGTGAAGCCGCATAAGTTGAACGTGGCCGCGCTGGGCAACATGGTGCCGCAGCTGCATGTGCATGTGATCGCACGTTTCCACGATGACATCGCCTGGCCTCGCCCGGTCTGGGGAAACGCCAGCGCGCAGTCGTATTCGCCGGAATTATTGATCGCCCGCGTCGAAGTGCTGCGCGACGCGCTGGGCGTATAAATCTGCCGCGTGTAAGCCCGCCGTGTGTAAGCCCGCCGCGTGATCGCTTCAGGCGCTGCCGAACCACTGCGGATAATGGCGCCAACGGCCGACCGAGCGCGTATGCACCGGCTGGCGTACCTGCCAGCGGCTTAGCGTCTGCACCGAGCGCCCGCTGGCGTGAAAATTCAGACAGCGTGTATCCCACGGCAGACCGACAAATTCGATCAGCCGGCGGACTTGGGTTTCGGTGTCGACCACCACGGTTTCATACTGCATTTCGATGATCGGCAGCGGCGACACCGACTGCCAGTGATGCATCAGTCGTTCCTGTTGCGCGATCACGAAGGCGATGTCGTCCAGGTCGGTGGCGTAGGTGGCGGACGGCGCGAAACTCTCGCTGAAAATCGACAGCGCGATATCGCGCGGATCGCGGCGGCACCAGACGATGCGTGCATCAGCGAACATCATCGCGATCAGGCCAACGTGCAAAAAATTGTACGGCTGCTTATCGACCAACCTGCGGACATCCGCAGGCGCAGCGTGCGCCGCCAGTCGTGAATAATTGGCAGCGTGGGCGCGAAGCACATCCGCATCGACGCGCGCGGCGTCATGCGGCCACTGCAGACCGGTTTGATTCGGCAGCCCATCCGCGATGGCGACGATGCCAGTCAATTCGCCGCAGCCGTGGGCCTGCGGATGCGCTGCGATGATCTGTTCAACCAGCGTCGTGCCGCTGCGCGGCATGCCGACCACGAAGACCGGGCGTTCGTCAGGCGAAGCCGAGCTGCGAAACGCTGCAAGTAACGCTGGCGTAAACGCGGCGATGGCGGCATCGATCTGCCCCGCAAACTCTTCGCGATCGAATACCCCGTCCTGCGCGCGGCGCAATCGGTTCGCCGCGACCCAATGATCGCCGGCAGCCGCGTACTCACCCAGACTGTCGCTGCGTTTTCCCAGCACGTGATGCAGAAAGGCCTGCTGTTGTTCAGGCACGGCAGCGGACGTCAGCAGGGCTTCCGCTTTGCTGACCATTTCCGCGGGCGCGGCGTCGCGGCCAAGCGCGATTGCAGAACCGATCGGGTCGCCCCAATCCGGCCGCAGCGCGTGTGCACGGGCGTAAGCCTCCTGCGCCTGCGCAGCGTCGCCAATGTCTTCCTGTACCCATCCCAATTCTTGCCACAGGGTGGCTTCCGCAGGGAAATGCTCGATGCCTTCGCGCACCGTCGTCAGCGCGAGCGCGGGTGCGCCGGTCCTGCGCCGGCATTGCGATAACCGCAGAAACAGCACCGCGTCGGCGCCCTGACCGGCCGAGGCAATGCGCTCATACAGCGCTAGCGCCTCGGCGTGATGCTCCAGGGCATATTCGGTTTCGGCATAGGCGCGCTGAATCTGCGGATGGTCAGGCGCCAATGCGTGCGCACGCTGCAGCGCGGGCAGCGCCTCGGCATCGCGACGCGCGCCGTACAGCGTCATGCCCAGAAAATACCAGGCGTCGACCAATGTCGGCTGCAGCACAGTGGCTTGCGTGAATGCTGAGATAGCGGCTTCGACCTGCGCCGCCGACGCCAGCAGTTGCCCCAGCTCCACGCGCAGCGCGGCGGACTCCGGCGCGAGCTCTGCCGCTGTGCGCATCGCATCAATGGCCACATTGATGCGGCCGCCGATCTGCGCAGCGACTGCGCGGGCGCGATGCAGTGTGGGGTCATGGGGAGCCTGTTGCAGTAACGGCTCCAGCGTTTGTTCCGCTTCGATCAGGCGCGACTGCTGCAGATATTCGTAGACACGTACGAGTGTTGTCATCGTTCAACTACCGCGTAACACGTATGCGGCGGCGACACATTGATTCAGCCTTTGGCCATGACGACTTTAGTGCCGGCGATCAGGTCGTGCACGCAGCGGCGGTCTTGGCGGAAGATAAAGAGGACATTGACGATCGACAGGACGGGTCCGACAACCGGAACCAGCCCAATCGCCTGCATCGGGAAATAGCGCTTCACTATCAAATGGCCGAACGGCAAACGCGCGCCGTCTAGACCAACAATCTGTATTTTGAGTACCCGCTTCCCCCACGTCTGCGCCGTGGAATACAGCGGGTAAACCTGCACCGCCATGAACAGCGCCAAGCTCACCAAACCCCACAGCAATTCAGTCCCCAAAGGCACGCTTTCTCCCGTCGTGGCTGTATCCATGACAACCTGAAAATAACCGCCCAACCACATAACGGGCACCAGCAGTATCAACAGAATGGCGGTATCGATGATGGCCGCAGCCAAACGCTCGCCCAGACCGGCAAGCTCGCCTGGCGCGTTGCGGCCGATGAGCGGCGCATCTGGCGCCCGATAGGGGTTCTCTTCGTTCATTTCGATTCGCTCATTAAATGTTGTTGGGCTGTGAATCAGGTCCGCGGCAATGTCACGCCGGTCTGACCCTGATATTTGCCGCCGCGATCTTTGTACGACGTTTCGCAGACTTCATCCGACTGGAAAAAGAGCATCTGCGCTACGCCTTCGTTCGCATAGATACGCGCGGGCAGCGGCGTAGTGTTGCTGAATTCCAGGGTGACGTGACCTTCCCACTCAGGTTCCAGCGGCGTCACGTTGACGATGATGCCGCAGCGGGCGTAGGTGCTTTTGCCCAGGCACACCACCAGCGTGTCGCGCGGAATCCGGAAGTATTCGACCGTGCGCGCCAGCGCGAACGAGTTCGGCGGGATGATGCAAACGTCGTTTTCGATATCGACGAAACTGCCCGGGTCGAAATGCTTGGGATCGACGATCGTCGAGTTGATATTGGTGAAGATCTTGAATTCGCGCGAGCAGCGCACGTCGTAGCCGTAGCTTGAGGTGCCGTAACTGACGATGCGCTGGCCGTCGGCGGCATGTTTGACCTGGCCCGGCTCGAACGGCTCGATCATGCCGTGCTGTTCGGCCATGCTGCGGATCCAGCGGTCGCTCTTGATGCTCATGCGCTTGTCCCAAGGCCGCGAGGCCAGTCTTCAGTCGTGGTCAGGGGCCGCATTCTACGTGATCGCGCTGTGCTGGCAGTGACCCGCCTGAGTACCCCTCTCAACGCCGAAGGCCCGGCAGTACCGGGCCTTCGGATCATCCACGAGCGGAAGGGATCAGAATCCGCTGGCGTTCAGTCGACCGTTGGTGACCACCTTGCCGTTGCAGGACGCTGTGGGCATGGCGCTGCCCAGAATCGCCGACTTGATGCCGGCGGCATTGGCGCCTGGATGGGATGAAGCGTACAGCGCTGCGGCGCCGGCCACGTGCGGGGTGGCCATCGAGGTACCGCTGTAGCTTGCGTAGCCTGCAACGATCTTGCCCTTCGAGCTGACCGGCACGGTCGAGTTGACCGCCGAGCCGGGTGCACAGATATCGACCGTAGTAGCGCCGTACTGGGAGTAGCTCGCCAGCGTGCCATTGCTGGCCAGTGCCGCGACCGCGATGATGTTGGCGTTCGGATAGTTCGACGGATAGCTGGCCGTGGTGTCGTTATTGGCACCGGAATTGCCGGCTGCGGCGATGAACAGGATGCCAGCGGCATCGGCACGACCGATCGCATCCTGCAGGCCCTGCGAGAAACCGCCACCGCCCCACGAATTATTGGTCGCCACGATGTTCAGACCATGACGGGTCTTGAGATCTGTGAAGTAATCGACCGCCTTGATCGCATTGGCGGTGGTGCCGCCGTTACGTCCGAGGAAACGGCCGGAAATCAGCTTCACGCCGCTCCAGCACACGCCGGCCACGCCGGTACCGTTGCCGCCGACGCCAGCGATGGTGCCGGAGACATGCGTGCCGTGGTCGTCGCTGGCACCGCCGGAGTTGATGTTGCTGCTGTTGCCGTCGAAATCCCAGCCACGGACATCGTCGACATAGCCGTTGCCGTCGTTATCGACGCCATCGACCGGATCATAGGGGTTGGCCCAGATGTTCGCGGCCAGATCGGTGTGGTTGAAGTAGATGCCTTCGTCAATCACGCCGACCAGCACGCCGCTGCAGTCGGTATGACCCGCCGCCCAGGCTTCACCCGCCTGTGACCCGAACGGGTTGGCCGGGGTTGTGGCGTCGCCGTACATGCCCCACAGCGAACCATTGGTGTAAGCGGTGTCGTTAGACACTGCCGTGTGCTGGTAGATCCAATTCGGCTCTGCGTATTCCACACTCGGATTGGCCGACAGCACGCGTACTGCGCCAGCAAGATCGGTACCAGCCGGCAGGCGCATCAACGCCACCTCGCCCTTACCGCCACGGCTCTGGCGGACCACATCCAGCTTCTGCGCGCCTACGCCGCGACGCACAACGTCCTGGTCACTGACGTTGGTTCCATCACGGAACTTGATCAACAATTCACCCGTCTGATGCGCACGACCAGCATTCAGACCGGAGATCACCGTGTCCGGACGACCGCCCGCGAAGGCAGCAGCAGAAAAACCCAATGCGGTCACGACAGCAGTAACGAGCGTGGCATGGCGAAATACATGATCCATAATCTTGAAGACCCCCTGGTCAAGTGTTGCGAGAAAACGGCGGGGACATTCCCGCCGCGACGATGTGGACAATAGGGATCAGCCTTTCACCACTGCACGCTGCAATGCAGCATCTCCGACGAACGGACTTTGTATTGCGCATGTTGCGTTCTGACGATTGAGTAAGACTATTGATGCTGACAATGCATCGCCCTGAATTGATCAAGACGATTCAATTCAATCCTGTTTCAAACCAGCTGCGCACCAATTTCGGCTTTCACCCGGGGCCGCTTGTCCAATTCGGCGAGCAAGCGCTGCGCCACCTCGCGATACGCCTGCGCCGCAGCCGAATCGGGCGCCGCACGGACCAACGGCGTGCCGGCGTCGCCCTGCTCGCGGATCGCGATCTCCAGCGGCAGCGACCCCAGCAGCGGCACTGCGTACTGGGCCGCCATGCGTTCACCGCCGCCATTGCCGAAGAGGTGTTCGACATGACCACAGTTCGAGCACACGTGCTGGGCCATGTTTTCGATCAAACCAAGCACCGGCACGTGGACTTTCTCGAACATCTTCAGCGCCTTGCGGGCGTCCAGCGTGGCCACATCCTGCGGCGTGGTCACGATCACCGCGCCGGCCACCGGAATCTTCTGCGCCAGGGTGAGCTGGATGTCACCCGTCCCCGGCGGTAAATCGACAATCAGGATGTCCAGACCGTCGCCGTCGTCCCCGCCCCAGCGCGTCTCATTCAACAGTTGGGTCAGTGCCGAGGTCGCCATCGGCCCCCGCCAGATCATCGGCGTGTCCTGTTCGACCAGGAAACCGATCGACATGGTCTCGATCCCGTGTGCCCGCATCGGCACGATCGACTTGCCGTCAGGGCTGTCCGGGCGGCCGGAGAGACCCAGCATGGTCGGGATACTTGGGCCGTAGATATCGGCATCCAGCAACCCGACCCGCAGACCCAGATCGGCCAGCGCGACCGCCAGATTGACCGCAGTAGTGGATTTGCCGACCCCGCCTTTGCCCGAGCCGATGGCGACGATATTGCGAATCCGGGGCAACGGCGCAAGGCCCGGCTGAACAGCGTGGGGCGGAATTCTCGATGTGTTGGGTATTTTCATGCCGCCATTGTGTGGCTACTTGCCCGTCCCTCGCCAGACCGTTCGCATGGATGGAAGCTGTCAACCCAACTGCGAACGCCGCATAAAACTGAGACAGTTGACACGTATTTACATCCCGTGACGGCAACACACTCACATGACAATGGCGTTAAAGTCATGTTAAGTTCGGGCAGGGAAGGCATCAGGGGACAGTTGCCATCTCCCACTTATCTTCATTTACCAACTTGCCACCGGGGACACTCATGATTTCTCGCAATCCGCACAGCCTGCGGCGCAGCCAGCTGACTTCCGCCATTCTGGCGACGTTTCTGATCTCGGGCATGGCCTTCGCCCAGGACACCAACAGCACCGCCGAAGAGGACAAGGAAGCAGAACAGGCCTCCAGCCAGCCGCAGCCCTCAAGTGACCTCGACCGTATCCAGGTCATCGGCAGCCGCATCAAGCGCGCCGAAGTTGAAGGGCCGTCGCCAGTCACCATCATTTCCAGCGCGCAGCTCGAAAGAGAAGGCTTTGTCAGCGTCGCCGAAACGCTCAACAGCATCACCCAGAACTCCGGCTCAGTGCAGAACGAGCTGAACTCGGCCGGCGGTTTCACGCCCAACGGCAGCCCGGTCGATCTG
>JANOKD010000007.1:0-17379 GCA_031419075.1 Lysobacterales bacterium | reverse complement strand
AACCGGGTTCCATAGGAGGAAACGAGCGAAAGTCGGCATTTATCTGGCGAAGTTTCGTGATTTTTTGATTTGAAGCCGATGCGGCGAGATCCGTCGGCACGCGCAGTAGATTCCGCTGGCTTGATCAGCGTTGCCCTAACCTTGGCCTCCATAAATTTGGCCTGGTTCTCCTCCGACATCTGAATCTGTACCAGCCGCCATGTCAGGTTGTAGGTGGAGACCTGGAACTGCGCGGGAACTGCGCCGAACCTCGGGTCGTAGGTATTGATGCGTTGAACCGCAAAGGAGGGCTGGCCATCGTCGATGAGTTTGATTTCGCAAACGCTGCCGTTGATCGAGCCAGTAACGGAGCGGTAGTACTGCCATACCAGCGATGTGGGTCCGATGACGCCAGTCAAATCACGTGGCCCGTTGGCCGGCGTTGATGCATTGAACGGCTGAGTCGAGCCGGGGCCGTATGTGTAGCTCATTTCATCGACGATCTCTTTGCCATTGGACAGCGTGATGGATTGATAGCCGAACGCCGGCTGTGCGGCCTTGATCGCATCCATCACCGCTTTCACCGTCGATGTTTCATCGATACCGGTCAGCTGAAGATTCTGGAAGTAGCAATAGAGGCCGACAACACGAAAACTTACCTGTAAAGACATAAGGATATTCCTTGATAGAAAGTGGATGTTCGTTGTTGGTCTTGCGACACGCGCGAATCGCCGACTGCGGCATGGCCTGGACGGCCTGGCATGGAACATTACAGCCGTTTTTTCTCTACCCCTGAAGCGTGCCTTCATGCATGTCGAGATGAAGACAAATGCCCCTTAACTGCCCCCTATCATCTTTTTTTAGCGCATTCGAATTCTCAGTCGATGCACTCAAAATATGTCCCACGCGTACGATGAATTGAACTGTAAGATCTGACAGGTTAAGGAGAAGACAGGGACACGCCCTATCCAAAATTCCCCCAAGCTTCTCCTGCATTGCGGAACAGTCGTGGGTGCCCCGACTATCCGCCGTCCGGTGAGGCGTACTTCCTTACCTGAGCAAACACACATGCCGTGCCCGCGATGGCAGGAACCGGCGATCAGTCGATGTACGGATTGCCGGAGATCTCGGCGATTTCCTGCTCGCTCATCGTGGAGAGGATGCAGGCGAGCACACCGAGGGTGATCAGATAGACCGACGCGATGGCGAGGTCGGCGGCGCGCGATGGCCAGACCGGGGCCAGCGCTTGCGCCAGCAGGACACCCGGCAGGAAGCAGGTGAACACGGCCAGGAAGCTGCCGACGATCAGCGCGCCACCACGCATCAGCGCACTGCGCGCCCAGTACAGTCGTGGATCTGACGAGGCGCGGGCCTCCCGCAGGAGCAGGCCGCCGCGCACGGCGACCAGCAGGACCACGCCCAGCAGCGACTGTGCGTCCGGCCACGGACCGTTGGCGAAGCCGCCGGCCCCGGCGTAGGCGGCGAGGATGAAGATGGCGAGGAAACACAACAAGGCAAGCATCTTCGCGATGTCGGCAAGATGCCTGCGCAGGCCGCGCTGCGGGTAGAAGTACCAGGACAGCGCCACCGTCACCAGCAGTTCCGCCAGCACCGCCAGCAGCAGGGTGGGCAGGCTGAGCCAGCCGACGGCGATCAGCGCGAGCGCGATGGCCAGCTCGATCAGCTCGCCGCGCAGCGTCGCAGGTTTGACCTTATGCCACTCGATGCGCGAAACCATGAGGAGCGCTCATGCTGTAAGCGCTGCAGTTTGCGCCGCATCGGCGGCAGCGGACAAGCGTGGGAAGTGTACGATGCCCAACCGGGGCTGGAAGGCGGCGCCGAGCCGCTTCACGATCCAGCTGGAGGGGCGGATGTCACCGCGTCATAGAAACTCCAATGACAGAATTCCCGCCCTCATAGCACTGTCCATCTTGGGAGACGAAATGAAAATTCAAACCAGGCGCTCGCTCGCTGTCATCGCGTTAGCATCCGTGTTTTCCACTGCGCTGGCTGATCCACCGGCCGCCAGAATCAATCCCGGGTCCGTGACCCCGCTGCGTGAAGATGTTCGCAGAGTACTTGTTCCCCCTGCACCGACAGGGCCCTGTCAGGCGGAATTGAGTATGGACCGGTTTGAAGTGTCTCGCAGTGGAGATGGCGCGACCTACAACGTCAATGTCACGATCTCGAATATCGGTACCGAGCCGGCCGTGGGCTCACCAACCAGCGCCGGTGGCGTTTTGGGCGTCGCGCTTGAAGTGAAAGACCTCAGACGCGTTCAAAGCTATTTCGCTCAAATGGCCAATATCAATACCATCCACCCGGGAACCAGCCAGACGTTCAGCGGTTCCATTCCTGCGCGGGAAGTCCAAGCCCAATCCACGGAAATCGTGGCGAGAATCGATCGGGGCCCGGACGGTCCACGCTGTGCTTATGATGCCCGCCGCAACAATGACGGCCTGGGCATCTCCGTATCGACCATGAGAGCCTGGCTTGCAGCAGGCAATACAAGCTACGTGCGTACGGCGCCCTGGGCCCGGTAACCCGCAAATTTCATGGCCCCGGATGCGTGCGAAGCGCGTATCCGCTACCAGGCCTGGCAAGTTTTTCTGGAGACTCCCGGTTGCGGCCACGGGCCGCAACCGGGTTACGACACTGCGGTTGCGTCCGGCGAGGCACCGCCGGGCCCATGCGGGGCATGACGCATTTCGCAGGATGATGCGCACAGCGCAGGGGCGATACCCCTGCGCACGCACGACGGTTTCACTTCGGCAGCAATTGAAATTCGAGGACGGCCATCGCTTCCACAAACGAATCCTGCACCACGGGCATCTGACCTGCGATCAGCGCGAATGAATGCCGACGTCATGCATGTCGGTGCGGCCTCTCAAAGTTGAATCAGATTCTTCAGCTGCTCTTCTGAAAACAGCATCCGCTCCATCGGCGTGGACTGCCCTCCACCCAACGGACTCATGTTGGCATAGCGCATGTTCCAATAAAACATCGCCCACGAGGTCTCGTTCACCTTTGGCTCGACATCCGCGGTTCCCAGCCTGGTCGTTCGCATGACGATTTCAACCGGATATTGCTTGAAATCGGTGCATGAGACCATCTTCTCCAAGCCGACCATGTAGCCGGCGCCGTGATCCATGAATACCTGCCATCGCAACGGGGCGATCTCTTCTTCGATCTCGACGCGATACACCACCTGATTCGTTTCCGGGCACTCGACATACAAGTCCTGATTCTTCGGAATCATCGGAGCGCCGATTTCCTGATACGGGCCGTCCGCGCCCCACCCTTTCAGATGCCTGACTTCGAACGGCGTGTGCACGCCGGCGCCCCAGCGCCAGTGCAGATGGAAGCAATCGTGGTGGCAGACCGGTGCCATGTGGATCTTGTCCAGCGACTTCCAACTCGCGCCAGCGCTACCGCCCTGGCGTATTTTTCGAATCACGGCCGGCGCGATCATCGCTGGCGCGATGTGCAGGTTGTCGAAAGCGCCTTGTCGCGGCATTTTCAAGACCTTCGCGTGGCCATAGAGCTGCAGCGCCTTGTCCTTGAGTATTCGCAGATTGCTGGAATCGCTTCTTTCGGTCAGCTGCTTCGATTTGACCATATGGTATTTCCGGCGATCGTCATGACTGTAGTAGGAGAAGAAATTGGGCCATTTCGGAAATAAGTCGCCCTGCAGAAGCACCGAGATGTTCGAATCCGTGTAGTAACCGCCGTGATAGTCGTGGGTAGCGCCGTCGCTTGCATCCGCGTTCGCATCGGCGTTCGGATCGGAATGGTCGTGGTGGCCGTGCGCGTGCTGCGCATGGACGGGGCGGGACATGTGGGTGACCGCTTCGCTCAACTTGAAAGGCACATTCGCCATCAGGTAGGACCGCGGGTAGAAGCGCGCGACGCGACCGGCGCCGGTCGGTTCGAACCTGTTGTTCGCGGTACAGCAGATCAATTCTGCGACGAACAGGAATTTGACCGCGCGCAAGTGGACTTTCATATTTCGATGCCCGTCCACCGCCTTTTCCTCGAAAGGAGGAAATTCACCGGAGTAGGCCTTGAAGAAGTCGTCGCTTTCCAGCGCCTCCGAATTCTCCGAAGACGGATCGATCAGGGGCTTGACCGTCTGGTTGCCCGGAAAATACTGGAACCCGTAGACGATCTGCAGGCTGCTTTCGGCGGACTCATCCAGCAATCCGGGGACGTCGTGGATCTCCGCATCGCCGGCGGACAATATCTTCAGGATGAATTCTTTTCCCAGCGTCAACCTGACACCGGAAAGAACGTCCGTGTAGATGACCGGGTCCTGCCACAGCAGCGCTTCGAGCACGCATGGCCGGTCACCGGCATCCGTGAGACAGCGGAGGTCTTCTATCTTCGGATTCTTCTCGACGTCCAGCGACCATGCCCAGGTTTTGGTCTTCACCGAGACCGCATCCTTGGCGTCATGTTCGATATGCCGATTGTTGATCGTGAAAAAAACCGTGTTCTTGAGCAATACGCTGAGGCTGGACATTCAGACGACCTCCGTTTTCTGGTGATGGGCCTCGTACTTGTCCAGATGCTCCTGCATCTCCTTGACCACGTATTCTTCGCCGTCCTTGACATACAGCCTGACCTGCCCTTTGGCGTCCGACACATGCGTGCTGAGACTGCCGTCCGGATGCAGAATCCTGAATTCCTTGCCCTCGATCGGAGTGTTTCCGCTTTCCTCCAGGACCTCGATCAAAGGCACGCAATCCTCATCGGTAGGCAATATGTCGCCATCGGTGATCGCTATCGCCTGATGGCAAATGACCTCCAGACTGCCGGCGAAGGCAAACCCGGATTGATGATGTCTGGTTTTTGTCTGCCAGGAGCGCAGATCCGTGAAGCTGGACGAGCGGAACCGTACTTCCGGCAACTCCAGAAGTGAGCCCGAAAGATCCATGTACGCCTCGATCGCTTCGAAGAAGATCGGGTGGGGACATGCTTCGGTGATGTCGTAGTTATCGCTGTCCCCCGACGCCATTTCACGGCAAGTCACGGTCAATCCCTCCAATGGTTTCTGATAAAGGCAGACACGAAGATCGACGCCTTTCGTTTTTTTTGCTGCCTCCATATACCCTTTGACACCGACGCTGGCAGTGCCGGAGCGTTCGATTTCACGACGTATGCTTTCCCTGCCATCGAATTCATGGCCGACACCGCATGATTTCCTCTTTTCCACAAACTGGTACGTGCCTTCGAATGTCCATCTACAGACACCGTTGACCACTTCCCGGGACGTCGTCGACACATCGAGACTTGCGCTCATGTCCACCGAGATATCGACGCTGATCCCGCCGTTCAAATACGCGAATACGCCGCTACCGCGCGTGCTGTACCTCGCTTTGAAGCGACCGACTTTGATCAGGTTGGCGTATACATCATCCGGAGACTCGGTCATGCGTATGTTTTTCCATTGTCATGGTTTGCTGGCAAATACCATTCGGGCTATCGCCTGCATCCAATGTCGCGATGCGAAGTCGTGAAGCATAGGCGATCCATGCTTCCCATGACTGTCAGCTCACTGGAAGTGTCGATGGCGGCGGCGTGGGTCGAGGAGGCTTGGGCGGTGGCGGCGGATCTGCCTCGCATTCGCCGCGTTCGACAGAAACGGTAATCGTTTCCTCGGCCGGAGTTTGGCATTGCTCCAGGCGGAAGGCACGGATGGTGACGGTGGGCTTGCGCGTGGGCGTCCCGGCGTCGTACACGCACATCCATCCTTTCCCGGGTCCGCGGCTGTAGATCGCGGCGCGCTGACGCTCCTCGTCGCTGCCCCGCGCGACGCAGTCGCTATCCCAAGGGGGATCAGCATTGCGTTGTGTGCCGATGTACGGGGCGGTCATGTAATTGACGGTATGCACCGTCCAGTTGGCGGTCAGCGGATTGCCGCAGGCTTCGCCAGAGATTTCCTGGCCCATGACGACCTTGCCGGCGGGCGTTGACATGACGCACGAGGTTTTGACGCCTTTGAAACTCGTCTGGCATTTCTTCTCGGCATCCTTCAGCAGGGCCTGCAGCTCGCGGACTTCCATACGATAGGCGCTGGCTTCCTCGCGCGCCTTGCCCGCAGGCGTGAGCAGCACCGCGGGGATGCTGCGCACCGTGCGCCCGGTCAGCGGATCCACCAGCGCCGTGGTCGTCTGGCCACGTCGTTCGCAGAACTGCTGATGCATGGCTTCATGTCCCGCCAGCAGTTCGCCGAGTCGTTTGCACGGCGAGTCGCGCATGGCCTGCGGCAGCCCGGTGATCGCGCAGGTTTCGATGTCAGTGCCTGCGCTCGGCCCTTCGCCGTCCACACCCGGATCGTTCGATACCGTGCAGCCTTCCGGCGCGCCGGCCGCGTTAGAAAGCGCCTCCTCGTCGACGGCATAGGCCTTGTACTCGTCGTGGATTTCCCGATAGGCATGCGCACGCGCTTTGCCGTCGGGATACCTTGCGGCCAGATCGACCTCGATTGCGGGCTTTCCGCTGCGAGCATCCAGCCAGCCGCGTTCGTATTTCGTCGCGATGCGGCCGTAGCCGTCGGCCATTGCCTTCTTGCGACGGATGCTGCCCTTGATGCAGTCCACGTGCTTGCACTGCACGCAGCTTTCGTCGGCCGCCAACGCTTGACGCGGAACGCTCCATCCAAGCATCGCGGCAGAAATCACCGTCAGGCAGGCTATCGAACAGATGCGCAATCGCATGACTGGAACTTCCTATACGCGGTGTGGAGAGAACGTATGCTGCCAGGGGAATCGGTCAGCATGGCAAGATCTGTCCTACGCGATTTCTTGACGCGCATCGCGCGCATGCCGGAACTTCGACAGGGCTTTGTAGATTTTGATGCGCGCGCGATTCAAGCCGCCCATGGGCGCGTGCGCGGGCAAGGCATGTCCGGGCGAGAACATCAGCGATTCGGCAAGTGCGTCGCGCTGCGCGGTGCGAAAGCGCTGTTTGGGGATGCGCAGCGTCGCGACTTTCAGAAACGGCGATGCGGTTTCGTCCCAGCGCGGTGCGGCATCTTCGATGGGCATGCCGTCCTGATGCAGCTGTACGCAGACATCGAAGCTGGCCTCGTGCGTCTGCAGATGCTGCTGCATCGCGTCGGTAAGATACGACTCGCCCGGCGTTTTCGGCATCCGGCTGCGGTAACGCGATGTGGGAACGAGCGAATACTTCACCGCACGGCCGTTGCCGAATCGATACGGGGTAGTGCTCCAATAGCGGATATCCAGCGGCGAGGTCGGGCGAATGCGCAGCGCGGCCAATCCGAGCAATGCGCGCGCGTGCCCGTTCAGCACGCACTTGGCGGCGAACAGCAGCGGCGAACTTTCGATGGTGTAGTACACCGCATCGCGGAACAGCGCGATGGTACCGAGGGGCATCGTCGGCGTGCTCAGCAGCACGAAATCCTGGCCGAGTGGCGTCTCGTCTTTGCGGGTGGTGCCGGGTGCCATCAGCTTGATCGCGAAACCGCGCGCATCGCCGATGGCGTCGGACTGCGGCTTTCCGCTGGAATTGGAGGTGCGGACCCAGCATGCGTACGTCTGCGGCTTGGCGAACAGCCCCACGCGCAGATGCTTGGGCAGATCGGGCTCCACTTCGAAGCGCGCGCGCAACAGCCCCGTGGTTTTGGGGTGCGCATCGCGACGGGTCTGGCCAGCATGGTAATCGCGCGCCATTTTCCGGCGCAGGATATCGATCATCTCTGCGGTCATCGCCGCTTCATCGGGTTCGCGTGTTTCCAGGGATGTCAGCATGATTGCAGGCGGCGCGCGCTTTCGCGCAATGCGGACGCCTCTCCGCTCGGGTTTGAGGTCAAGCCCGATCATATACAACATGACCCTGCACACCCTGCGTTCGTGCAGGTTGCCACGATAGCAAGCGTCCGCTGACCAGTAACGATTCAGTTAGTCACGTCATTCGTTCCCATGCGTCATGGCGACAGCGCTGTCGGCGCCGATCGATCTGGATGCATTGTTCAAGCAAGACGGGGACACGCTGCATTGTTGGCCGCATCAGGGCTGAAACAGCGCGTGCAAAAAAGAGCCCCGCAGGTGCGGGGCTCGTGGAATCTTGATCATTACCGATTGCATCAGTGATGCAGAATAATGTCTGCGATGATGCCGGTGGCGACGGCAATCAGAATGTATCGGCCGTCATCGGTACGGACCCAACGATGGCCGCGTGGCGGCGGCGCAAGGCTGTACACGCGGTAATCATCGACGTAGTAATTGCGCTCCAGATACACCACCGGAATACGTTCGCCGCGATGCATCTCATGTTTATGGTGGCCTTTGTGTTTGCCGCGCGAATGGCCGCCGTCGTCATCGTGGCCGTGCCCATGTTTACGACCTTGGTCGCCGGCCCACGCCGAGGTTGTTATCGTCAGCGCGAGTAAAACCGCGGTCAGCAATCGTTTCATGATGCGCTCTCTCAGGAACATGTAGACGGCCGCATGCTACCCGTTCGATCAACGCTTGGGCTGTCTTGAGGCTGCATGGATAGCGAATGTTGACGAAAATCACCATTGCAGGCCGTTCGCTTCAGGTGGCGTTTGGCTAGAGCTGCACAAAAAGCTTGCCTTGCCTGCTGCTCCGTACAGGATGCATGAGCGCCGCATCGACCAGACAACGATATTTTGTGGTTTATGCTGCATGGCTCTGCAGCGCATGTATGGCGAACAGCCAGATGAGCGGATCGGTCTCATCTAGCCACAGTTCAAAGGATAGACAAAGACTTCTGCACGGCGCATTCCGGCTGATGCGTAGAGACAACACACTGCAGGATTGGCGTTAAGGCACGCGCGATACACATCCTGCCTCCTCCCTTCAACGATCACTCTTTTTTATAGAGCCGCTTCATCATGATCTGCATCTGGGCGATCTTGGGGTCGCTGCCGTAAGACATCTGCACCAGGCGTTCAGCGACAGTGTTGCCGTCTTTGCATTTTCGCGCTGGGCTGACCTGGGCTTCGGCCAAATCGATGAACGCCGACAGATTTCTGGTCAGCGCCGCGTAGCATAGAGGCGTATCTCCGTCCAGGTCGGGATGCGGCAGACTCAATCGTGCGATATCCGCACGCATCACCGTGGACTTTATGGTTTCGCGGCGCTGCCAGCGCAGGCCACAAACCACCAGGGCGGTCGCCAGTGCCTTCTGATTCCTGCTGATTTCCAGGGTGCGTTTCAACAGTCTGCTGCTGATATCGCCGCGGCAGATGGACTCTGCGAACGCGACAGGATCCGGGTTGAGTGTCATGTTGCGCTGTATCAGCCGGAGGCTCTCGTCGGTGGGTTCGCCTGTCCGCTTGTCTGCACGCTCAATGGCTTTGCGCACCAGTGCCGCCGATAACGCTGGAATCTTGCGGGATGCCTGCCAGGCATCGGGAACCGGCTCGACGACAGACAGCACTTTGTCCGCACGCGCCTCGGTCGACAACAGGTAGTCTGCATAATCCAAGCGGAAATTCCAAGCCTCCGGATGCTTCGCAAGATAAGCATCCGCAATCCGCGGATATTCGGCCAGCTGGGTACCTTTGCGCAGCGCCATCATCAGATGGGCAAGTGCATTGACGTGGGTGTAGGGCAGACGTTCGGGCTTGGCTACTGCTGCTTTGTAGTAGACGATGGCGCGGGTGTGCCCGTTCTGGACATAGGACAAGTCACCCAGGTAGAGATCGATACTGGGATGATCCGGCTCAATCTCGCTCGCACGCGTGTACAGCGCCATCGCTTCGTCGTCCCTGCCCTGCAGATATCGCAGACGGCCCAACAGCATGTGCGCATCGGCCAGCGCTGGCGCCAACTCGAGTGCTTTGGAAAGATAGCGATCCGCTTCTGCGTAATTGGGTGTGTCGATGACTACGCGCAGTTGGTCCGGCCCAAGCGGCATGGCGGGAGCGGTCTTCATCATGGCTTCGCCGAGCAGCATCTGAATCTCGGCATTGCGCGGATCGAGCCGGTCCGCCTGCAGCAGCTTGGCCGCGGCATCGGCGGCCGCCGCGGGCGTACCCACGTCACGCAGTGCGCCCCGGGCGTAAGCGACCAGGGCGTCTCTACCGGGACCGCCAGCCATCTGTTCAACCGGAGGAATATTGTCTTTGAACACTTTGACCGCCTGCGCGTACCACTCGCCGGCGCGGAAGTCGTAGTTGCGGCTCAGCGCAACGTAGTAATCGCTGCCGAAACGGCTGTTGGCAAACGCCAGATAGTCGGCCAGATCGTCATCTGGAATTTTCTTCAGCACCGGCAGCACCCAATGCTCGACGACCGCGTCCACCTCCGGCAATTTGATCGGAGCAGGCGGCAGACTCGGTGCTGATACTGCATTCGTCGGCGGCGCTGTATTGGCTGCTGGCAGTGGGTTGGCGGTGGGTGCTGCACTCGCTGTTGGCGGCGCACTGGCTGTTGGTGCTGGATTGACCGCTGGTGTGGCATTGGTTGGTGTCGCATTGGCTGCTGGTGCTGCATTGGCTGCTGGTGCTGCATTCGCCATTGGCACCGTATTGGCTGATGGTGGCGGGCTGGCTGCGGGCACTGCATTGACTGCTGGCGCTGCATTGGTTGCGGGCACCACGTTGCCTGCTGACGTCGCATCGGCTGCTGGCGCTGCGTCGGGCAGCGGCACTGCGTTCGGCAAGGGCGCCGGGCCCAGCAGCGACACCAATCCGGGAGCTTCGTCGCGAACCGCTTTCTGGATGTTCACTTCGACCTGTTGCAGCGCCATCGCAACCACGATCTCGCGCAGCAGCGCCATGCGCGCCGGGGTCATCTGGACGTCTTCTTCTTCGGATGGCGCAGGCGTGCGGCTCCAGATCGCGGCATTGATCGCCTGCATCTCCGGCGAGCGGGACCAGTCTTCATGCGCCTCAAGGCCTTTGCTGTCGCGCGCCAGGGCCACGAACGTGCAGACTGCCCGGGCGCGCAGGCGCGCCTCGGAAAACTGTGCATCCAGCAGCGGCTTGAAGCGCGGCAGGAGCTTCGGATCACGCTTGGACAACAGCTCATCGACCGCTTTGCGGTGCTGCAGAAACTGGTTGGACACCACCACCAGATCGCCCGAGCGGTCCATCGCCCGCACCATGCGCTCGAAGACAGCAGCGTCGTAGGTTAGATCCGTTTTGCATTCAGGCACCGGCAGCAGCGGCGCGGTCACTTTTTCCTGCTTCTCGCAGGCCGTGACCAACAGGGCGACGGCAATACCAACGCACACAAGGGATGAACGCATCTCTTCACTCCGCTCCACTCGAAGCCGTCAGGATAAAGCCAAATCCGGCTGATGCCACGACGGGCCCTCACCGGGCCGCGATCAATGGGCCCCTGACTGGCTTCCATCCGCTCCATCGGCGCGGCAAACGCGCTGGCGATGCCCTGCGGAACCGCAGGATTCGCAGCGAAGTGCGCAACGTGCGGTCAGAGCACACGCAGCGGGTTGAAATAGTAGACGCTGCCGTCATCGGAGCCGCCCACGCATGCCATCGCGTTCGATGCGACTTGAATCGGCCAGCTCATGTTGCCGGTGGTACAGGACCAGATCTGCGCACTGCTGTTGGCATTGAACAAGGTGAAGTGTCCGGGCGTGCCGTCGGGATGGCCGTCGGCGACGGCGACGAACAGGCCTTCGCTGTCGATCGATGTCGAGTTCGGATTGGCGGTGAGGGTTTGCTGCCAGCGCAGGGTCGCGGCGCTGCCGGCGTTGTCGAACACGCCGACCGTACCGCTGGCGCTGCCGATATTGCCGACCGCGCTGACGAAGCTGGCGTCGGATGCGATGGCGAGGCCGTAGACACTGCTGGCGCCGGTAAGAATCTGCGTCCAGGCCGGTTGTGCGTTGCTCAGGAAAGCATCGCAGGCGAAATACAGGAACTCGCCGTTCTTCATCCCCACCGCGAAGCCCTGCCCGTTCGTCGCCATCGCCACGCTGTGCACGGTGTTGGTGGCGGCGGGCGACCATGTGTTGGACGACACCGGCACACCGTCGACGATCTTCACCAGCAGCACGGTGCCGGCGTAGGTGCCGGCGGCAACCCATTGACCGTCGGCGGAGATGCCGATCGAGATCACGCTGTCGCCGCTGGCGACCGGCAGCGTGGACGGCGTGGTCGAGAACTGTGCACCGCTGCGGAAAAACAGATACAGCTGATCGCCGCCGGCCACCAGCACCGAGCCGTCGCTGTTCAACACCACCTGATTCACCCGGGTCGGCGTCTTGTAATAGTCGAGTACCGGGGCGCCGGTCGCAGCATCGAACGCGGCGATGAATCCACTGTACGTCGGTGTGGACGAATACCAGCCACCGCTGGCGGCATAGCCGCCGTCGGCCGACAGCGAGGCCCAGTACACGCCTTCGTAGCCGGTGAAGGTGTTCGACCACTGCAGTGCGCCGCTGGAATCCCAGCAATAGATGCCGAAGTCGCCGCTGTTGCTGTCGGCGCCGGTGCGCCGCTCGTCGCTGTAGCTGTGAAAGAAAGTACCGGCGATGGTTTTGCGGCCATCCGCGCTGATGCCGACTGCGTTGATGAAGTAGCCGGCGTGCGGCGTGGCTTGCCAGCGCAAAGGAGCGGTCATCTGCGGATCCCCTTGATTCGGACAGTGGCGACAGCCTGCCACAGCTTGCGCTGCTATGGATCGCCGCTACACCACTGCTGGCGATTCACGCGACAATCGGCCGATGTCGCGCCCAACCCAGCCTCCTGTCGAACCATCTTCCCGTCCCTTGAGCAGGCACCCCGTCGCCGCGCGCGCCGGTCTGCATCCACGCAACCGCCACCAGGGCCATTACGATTTCGCAGCGCTGACGGCGGCATCGCCAACGCTTTCGGCGTTCGTGATGACCACTACCGGCGGCGAGACGAGCATCGATTTCAGCGATCCCGCGGCAGTGCGCGCGTTGAACCGCGCGCTGCTGAAAACCCAGTACGGGATCGCACATTGGGACCTGCCCGAGGGCTATCTGTGCCCACCGATTCCCGGCCGCGCCGATTATCTGCATGGACTGGCCGACCTGTTGGCCGAATCGAATGCGGGCAGGATTCCGCGCGGCGCAGCGATCCGTGCGCTGGACATCGGCACCGGCGCGAATCTCATCTACCCGATGCTGGGTCATCGCGAATACGGCTGGCGTTTCGTCGGCTCGGACATCGACGCGACGGCGCTGCGCGCTGCGGCGGCGATTGTGGACGCCAACGGTTTTCGCAACGCGATCGAACTGCGTCACCAACAGGATTCGGTACGAATTTTCGACGGCCTGTTGAACGACGACGAGATGTTCGACATCACGCTGTGCAATCCGCCGTTCCATGCTTCGGCCGCAGACGCCGCGCGGGGCAGTCAGCGCAAATGGCGCAATCTAGGCCGCGCGGATGCCGCACGCGGCAGCGCACGTCTGAACTTCGGCGGGCAGTCCACTGAGCTGTGGTGCCCCGGTGGTGAGGCTTCCTTCGTGCGGCGGATGATCCGCGAAAGCGCGCAGTTATCGACCCGCGTCTATTGGTTCAGCACGCTGATCGCCAAGTCGGAACACCTAGCGGATGTGCGCAAGCAGTTGAAGCAGGCCAACGCGCAGGAAGTGCGCGAAATCGCAATGGCGCAGGGCAACAAACAGAGTCGATTCGTTGCGTGGACGTTTCTCGATGCGGCGCAGCGCGAAGCGTGGCGGACGCTGCACTGGCGGCATGATCGGTAGAATGCCGCACAGCGCTTCGCGATCAGTGAAGACGGGCAACGTATCCGCGTGAATCAAGGTCACTCGATCAACGTCGAACTCGGGCTGACATCGGTCGCGCCGCCGGCCATGCTGTATCACGGCACCAC
Source organism: Lysobacterales bacterium (assembly GCA_031419075.1). Lineage (GTDB taxonomy): Bacteria > Pseudomonadota > Gammaproteobacteria > Xanthomonadales > Xanthomonadaceae > Lysobacter_I. Next base: position 3,571 of record JANOKD010000007.1, on the reverse strand, counting down.
GACGCGTTTCGTCGATTCGATCCAGCGGCAGGGGCTGCTGAAACGCGGTCGCCAGCACGTACATCTATCTGCGGATGACGACACTGCCACGAAGGTCGGTATGCGTCACGGAGCGCCGGTGGTGTTGATCGTGCATGCCGCGGCGATGGCCGCGGCAGGCCATGTTTTTTTCTGTTCCGACAACCGCGTCTGGCTCACCGACGCGGTACCGGCGACTTTCATCGATTTCGGGACGCGCTGAACTGCTGCGCAAGCCCGAGACAATCCCGGCGCATCAGGCCACTTTCGGCCCGCCGCGCACCGGCTCTTCCTGCGTCGGTGCCTGCAGCGTGCGCTGCGCGGTGGTCTGTTCGGCGACACGCTCATTGACGCGATCAACCTGCAGCGTACTGGCCGCCAGCGACTGCTGCATGCCGGGTGAGACATCGGCATAGGCGATGCGCTGATGCGCGGCATTCGGGTCGGCGGTATCCACTGCGAAAACACGACTGCGATCATGGCTCAATTCAACCCGGGCGATGTGGCCCAGACCGGCCTCGACCACATTCGCTGTCAGTGTGCCCGCCAGCTGTTTGCTGCCGATATCCGGCACGCGGTTGAACTTCTCGTCGATGGCGTACACGCCTTTCTCGGCGCCGAGAAACAGGCCGTTGCTTTTGTGCTCCGGATGATCGAGCAGCATGCCGGTACGCTGCGGACTTGACGTGGGTGTGGGCGTAGATGGCACCACGCTGTCCTGCGGTGCAACCCGGCGATCCGGCTGATGCTGTTGAGCGGGTGCAAGCAACTGCTTGGCTTCGCGCTCCTGCCTCTCGACCGCCGCATCAAGACTGGGAATGACCGAACCGGCCATGCCATGACGGAACACCGCTTCGCCTGCAACTGTCTGTCCACGCTGCAGCACGGTGATGGTCTGGTACAGATTGACGGTGTTCTGCACATTGACCGGCAGATGCGTGGCGACCGTCGCCGTGACACCGCCGACGGTGGCACCCAGGCCCATGCCGACCAGCGGCGCTTGATCGGTCACGCCGCGCACGGTGCGGCCGGCATTGTCCGCGCCCTGCTGCAGCATCGCGCCGGTCTGCTGGCCGGATTGACGCTGGCCGTTGGCGAGCGCGGTCGCGCTTTGATCGATATTGCTGGCGACCGCCTGTGTGCCCTGGCGGATCGCGGTCGCGTCGCCGTGCGCGGCGGTGCGCGCCTGCTGCGCCTCCTGCTGGCCGCGGCGCATGGCGTCGTTGCCGTAGCTTTCGATACCCTGTGCCTGCTGGCCGACCCACTTCTCTGCGCCTTCTGGCAGTATTTTCGCGCTCCAGCGCATCGCGCTGGCGGTCCACGATGAAGCGGTTTGCTGGGTCTTGCCCTGCAGATGGTCGATCCCGGCTTCGAGATTGCCGGCCTGCAGTCGCACCTGCGCGGTGACTTCGCCGCCGCCGCGCACGGTCGTGCTGCTGATGGTGCCAACCGTGTTGGTGGCGAACGCATTGGCTTCGCCCTGGAGACGCGCGGTGTAATTCAATCCCTGTCCGGCAAGATTCAGGCCCTTTTCGGCGACCTGGCCCTCAAACTTCACCACCTCGCCCACCGCGCGACCGGCGCGCGCGCTCATCGCCGTGGCGCTGAGCACATTGGTCAGCGGGCCGGCATAACCGGCCAGTTCGCTCAACGCGAGTTCATTGGGACGGTTGACCAATCGGCCCTGTTCGTCGCGGGTTTTCGGGGCCAGCAGCGGCTGCACTTCGCCCGCCGCGGTGGGCAGATTGCGCAGCGCCTGATTGCCGGAATGGGTTGCGAGGAATTCGATCGAGGCGGCCGCCGATTGACGCGCATGCGGCGGTAAAGCATCGCGCACGCCTTTTTGCACCAGTTCCTTCGCGCCCGGGGTTTCCAACAAACTGGCGACATCATTGGCAAGCATGCCCGCCTGCAGACGGCGGGCCGCGTTCATTTTCTGGATCCCGCCTTGGCCGTCGGTCAGCATCTCGCCGCCGACCTGGAAAGCCTGAACGCTGTCACGCGGGTTGTAGACGGTCAGACCATTTTCGGTCGCGTAGCGCTGCGCTGTTTTCGGATGCAGGCCGGCAGCGTTGAAGGTGGTGGTCTCCACACCGGTCACTGCCGCTGCGGCGGAGGCCATGCCACCGGCAAGCGAATGACCGGCCATTTCGAATTCGAGACCCGGCTGACGCTTGAGCAAGACCGCCGCAGCCATTGCGCGGTCGTAGTAGTCGGTCTTAAGCCCCAGGCCCTGCGGAATATTGTTACTCAGGAAATCTTCCGAGGCGCTTTCGCGGCGGCCGCCGGGCGCGGTCGGGTCCACAATCATCCCGGTCGAGCCCTTGAACACCAGCACCGGTTTGGCGTCTTCGCCCAATACCGATTTGTCCGGCAGGTAGATCTCGGCGCGATAGCCCGACTTATCAGGATGCAGCATCTCGGCGATCTGCTGTTTCGTCAGCTGCGGGGCCAAAGCTTTCAACTGGTCAGGATGCTCGCTGGCGCGGGTCCAACCAGCCGGCGGTTTGCCTTCGCCGCGCGCGGATTCGTACACATCCTCAGCCAAGCCCGCCATGCGCTGGGCGTGATAACCACTGGCGAGTTTGTCGGCTTGAGCAGGCTTGCCGGCACCGCGCAGGTCCGACACCAGTCGCTCTTGGGCTTCGCGCTCGGCGCGGACGGTCTCTATCGTAGGATCAGGCATCACAATCACTCCCCGCGCAAACTCTGCTTCGATCTTAACGCATCATTCGCAGCTTCCAGCCACTGCTGTCACCCCCGGCCGGCGTTTTCTGCTATCTAATGCGTCGGCCCCTCCCCCATTCGGCCCACTATGTCCATCTCACTCCCCCGTTGGGCAATCGCCCTGTTGGTTGTCTTGGCACTGTGCGGCGGGTGCGTCGCACCGCTGCCGGCCTCGGGGGACAACACCCGTTCCCGGCACGGCGCGGAAGATCAATTCGAGGGCAAAGCATTGCAGCTCGCGCTCGCCGCCGAATATGGACAGGCCGAAACCATCCGCCGACTGATCCGTGAGGACAAGCTCGACCCGGATACGATCTTCGCCAAAGAGGCCGGTATGCCGCTGGTCGCCTGGCCGGTGTACACCCGCAGCCCGGAAGGACTGAAGGCTCTGCTGGAGAACGGCGCCGACCCGAATGCTCGCCGACCCGAGTACGTGGACAAGACCTATGACGACGGCAGCGGCGGTCGCTACTTCAGCTACGAAAACGCGATGGTCTATGCGGCGCAGGAAGAAAACCCGACCTACCTGCAACTGTTGCTCGATCACGGCGGCGACCCGAATACCCGCAATGGCAACAATGAGCCATTGACCTTCGTCGCCTTCATCAAACAGAACCAGTGGCAGAACGTGAAGCTGTTGATTGAACACGGCGCGGAAGTCAACAGCCCAACGATTTTCCCCGGGTCGCCTTTGAGTTGGTACGCCGGACGCGGCGGCTTCGAGCAGGTCTATTGGCTGATGCAGCACGGCGCCGATCCAACTAAAAAAATTACCGGTACCGTCGCGGCCCCCACGGATGCTAAAGGCACGCCGCTGCCGCAGGCG
>JANOKD010000006.1:0-13757 GCA_031419075.1 Lysobacterales bacterium | reverse complement strand
GTTGTCCCAAGAGGCGGTGACGATGCGTCGGCCATCGGGGCTGAAGGCGGCGCTGTTAACGTCTTCGTCATGCCGCATCGTGGCGAGCGGCGTCTCCCTGCCGGCCTGCCAGAGGCGTGCGGTGTTGTCCCGAGAGGCGGTGACGATGCGTCGGCCATCGGGGCTGAAGGCGGCGCTGTTAACTACGTCGTGATGCCGCATCGTGGCCAGCGGCGTCTCCGAGCCTGCCTGCCAGAGGCGCGCGGTCTTGTCCCAAGAGGTGGTGACGATGTGGCGGCAATCGGCGCTGAAGGCGGCGCCGGAAACAAAGTTGTCATGCCGCATGGTGGCGAGCGGCGTCTCTGAGCCAGTCTCCCAGAGGCCCGCGGTCTTGTCCCAAGAGGTGGTGACGATGCGGCGGCCATCGGCGCTGAATGCGGCGCTGGTAACCGGTCCGTCATGCCGCATCGTGGCGAGCGGCGTCTCCGAGCCAGCCTGCCAGAGACGCGCGGTGTTGTCCTCAGAGGCGGTGACGATGCGGCGGCCATCGGGGCTGAAGACGGCGCTCATAACCTGTCCGTCATGCCGCATTGTGGCGAGCGTCTGGCTGGAGGCGGCATCCCAGAGGCGCGCGGTGTTGCCTGAGGCGGTCAAGATGCGACGCCCATCAGGGCTGACGCTGACGTCATAGATATAGTCTTCGTGCGCAAACACTGTGCGCAGGCTGGAGCGATAGCCCGCACGTTTAAGCTGAAAGTCTGCTTTCGATATGTCAATCGCCTGCAGTGTCGCATCGCTTTTGCGCACTCCCGCGAGCGCAAACCTCACCGCGCGGTCGTATTCAAAGCGATCGAATGCCTCTGCCGCAAGATTCGCCAGTACATTTGCACTGGCCTGACTGGTTGTTTGCTGCATCAGTGTCAGAAAAACACCAGCAATCACGATCGCCGCCACCACTGCAGCGAGAAAGACCGTCGCCCACCGCTGAAACTTCCGCGTCTTGGCAATCTGATTTGCTTCACGATCCTGCTGAAGCCGCTTGTCCTCGATCTCCTGGGCTTCCCTCGCGCGGCAGGCCGCAAGATACCGCCGCCCTATATCGCCGAGCGCGTGCTGGAAGTTTTCGCGGGTCAGGTGTTGCACGGCAAACCGCAGTGGCTCGCCGCGATGGTGCAGAGCGTCCTCGCTTTCCACTGCGCCGTCGCTTTTCTTGGATGCGTGCCAAGCCTCGGCACCGCGCTTGACCTCGTTTAGCACGATCAAGGCTTCCCGTTCCTGGCCGATGATGCTGTAAAGCAGCGGCCAGTTGCTCAGGATGGCTTCGTGTGCGACTTCGACGCTGGCTTTGCTGTCTTGGGGTCGGTCGCAGGTCAGCAGGCGTGCGTCGATGAGGCGGTCGATCAGGTCGCGGCTTTCGTCAGGCAGGTCGTGACGCTGGGCGATACGGCGATGCGGTTGTTGGCTTTGCGGATCGAAGGAGACCAGCTCAGGCACGAAGGTTCTGCGGATCAGGTCTTCTCGCTTCTGCGCGTCTTCGGGCAGGGTGCCGGCGGCAGTAGCGTCCTGCATCGCACGGCCGATGGCGGCCTCCAGCGCGCCCTGCAGTTGGCCCGAGCGTTCGTAGTCTTCCAGGTTTAGCCTGCCATCGCTGCCGTAGTCGTCCAGCAGCCGGCGCAGGGTGAAAGCGAGCAGGGGCAGGTTCTCGCCATCGGCCCAGTCGCGGAGTAGGCGGTCGGTCAGCTGCGGGTCGATGTTGAGGCCGTTCGCACCATGCTCCGCACGGTCGCGCTGCGCGGGGCCTTCGATCACATCCTTCAATACGCCGTCGGCGATGGGCGGCAGCGAGAACGGCCGCTGTTCCAGGCCCGCCAGCGCCTGCGCGGTTTGCAGATCGCCGTAGCGGTCGGAGCGTATCGCCAACACGACGATCAAACGGCCTTCGTGCAGCGCCGCGCCCAACAGATCGAGCAAGCGCCGCGCGTGTTCGCCGCCCTGCGCGCCGAACAGTTCTTCGGCCTGATCGATCGGCAGCACCGGGATGGGTGGAAGCGAGGCGTGTCGCTGCGATGCCGGCGCTTGCGATGCTGATGCTGGCTGCGCGGCGTCCACCGCGAGCATCCGCGCGCGCGCTGCGGTATGCAGCACGGTGAGCGCGCCAGCGAGGTCGCCGCTTTCGATCTGCGCGCGCCAGTCGGCGAGGTTGCGCTTCAGCCCGAGCGTTTCTCCGGCGCGGTGCAAGCCGGCGACGAGGCCTTGCTCGCCGTTCAACGCATCGACGCCCGGCCGCAGCACCGGCAGGATCAGGAATTCGCGGTCGGCCCGCTGCAGGCGTGGCCACAGACCGGCGCGCAGAAATGAGGATTTGCCGGCGCCGGAAGCGGCCAGGATCGCAAGCAGCGCTTGGCCGCGTTCGCGCATCTGCCGCAGGGTTTCGATGCCGCGCGCGATGTCGGCATCGCGGCCGAAAAACACAGCGGCATCGTCGGTGTCCAGCGGCGCCAGGCCGGGGTAGATCTTGCGGCCGGGGGTGAGCGGGAACGTGGAGGGATCGAGGCCTGCGCGCTTGAGGCCGACGACCAGCCTCTGCAGCCCCGATTCGGCCAGCGCAACCGGCAGCGTCTGGCCGGTGTCCGGCATTGGCACGTCGATCACGCAACGCGGGCCGGGCACGGTGAGATCGATCAGCTGGTATTCGACGGTGAGCAGGTCGCGGTAGGCTTCCGGCGGGGTTGGTTCGATCAGCACCGGGATGATTTGCTTGCCCAGCATTTGCGCGGCGCCGGCTTCGCCCGTACACCATGGCCGCCGCACCCATTCCGGTGAAATCAGGAAGACCACCGCTTCGCAGCGTGACGCTGCTTTTTTCAGTGCCTCGCGCCAGCGTTGCCCGCCGCCGATGTCGTCGAAATCGACGAAAATCTCCTCGCGCGGCCAGCCCTGCGACACGATCCACTCGATGATCGCGCGGGTCTTGGCGTTGTCCGCCGTGGCATGACTGATGAAGATACGAGACACAGCGCCCCCTGGTCGTCCTTGATAACCGCGCGTTGCCGTTCGCAGCCGGCATTGCGACTGGATGGTTGATACCAGTTTTTGACCTTGCGCGATACGCCGCGCGATGAGCGGTCAGGCCTTGCGACCGAGCTCGGTCAGATCCTCCACCCCGGCGATGTCGGCCAATGCTCTCGCATACGCGACCAGCTGCTGTTTGACATCGCGCAGTTCCCGACGGAACGCATTGCGGCTCTCATCGTTCGAGAATGCGCCCTGCTCGGAGAGCGAGTGCCATTTGTCGGTGAACGGGCGGACGATCTGATTGAGCACGATCACGGCCAGCTTCGTGAACTCCACGCACTGCCGACCACGGGCTCGCAGAATCCCGCGTGTCGTCGCGAACAGCGAGTGGATGCTGTCCAACGCGGTTTTCTCGACACCGACCTGATCGGGCAGTGGCTGAGTGGTGATGCGTGTCAGCAGTTCGACGTAGAGGTCCCACGCGGCGTCCCGGTCAGGGGCGGATGGCTGCCATTCCGTTTCAAGAAACCCCACGCTCAGCTTCAGCGACGTCATGCCCCAGCGTTCGAGGGCGTCTTTCCATTTCATCGTGATCTCCTTGCTCTCATTGACTGTGGGTCTCATTGACTGTCTGCATTGTCTTCCACCCGCAGCCGCAGCACACCATCGTGCAGACGCGCATCCAGGCGCTCGCCGGTCTGCATGTCGTTCACGCTGTGTACGATCCTGCCATCGTCGCGCTGCAAAATCGCATAGCCGCGTGCCACCGTCGCCAGCGGGCTGACCGCTTCCAGCGAACGCGCCAGACCGTGCAAGTGCAGCGCGTGTTGCTGCAGCGCACGCACGGTTGCCGTCTGAGTCCGCGGCGCCAGCGACTGCAGGCGACCGCGCAGCAGCGACAACCGCCGCTGCGGTCGTGCTGCGTGCAGCACAGCCGCGGCGTGGCGCAACTGCGCGTGACGACGTTGATCTGCATGCGTCCACGCGGCGTGCAGTCGCCGCAGGGCGTCTTCGTGACGGCGGCGTAATGCATCGAGTCGCGCCTGCGGCCGCAATGCCTGCAGGCGCAGGGCCGCGCGATCAGCGCGCTGTGCGGCGTGGCGGAGTTGGCGTTCGTGGACTGCTTGCAATCGGCGCATCTGTGCGCGCAGATGCGCGGCCAGATCGACGCGATCGGGCACCAATAATTCGGCCGCGACCGACGGCGTCGGCGCGCGCAGGTCGGCGGCGAAATCGGCGAGACTGATATCGACTTCGTGCCCAACCGCGGACACCACTGGCACCGGCGAGTCGGCAATGGCACGGGCCAAGGCTTCATCGTTGAAGGCCCACAGATCTTCCAGCGAGCCACCGCCGCGGGTGATCAACAGCACGTCGTAGCGGCCACTGCGGCCGGCGGCCTGCAGCATGCGTACGATCTGCGCCGCGGCGGTCTCGCCTTGGACCGGCACTGGCAGGATGTCGACTTCAACGAGTCGGAATCGCCGCTGCAGCACGCTGAGCACATCGCGCACCGCCGCGCCGCTGGGTGAGGTGAGAATGCCGAGCCGGCGCACATGGACGGGCAATGCGCGCTTGCGGCTCTGATCGAACAATCCTTCGGCCTGCAGCTTGGCTTTCAGCAGCTCATAAGCGCGTCGCAGCGCGCCTTCGCCGGCTTCTTCCATCGTGTCGAGGATCAGCTGATAGTCGCCGCGCGCTTCATACAGCGTCAGGCGGCCGCGTGCGAGCACGCGCAGGCCTTCGCGCGGAGTGAATTTCAGCCACTGGCTTTTCGGCTTGAACAGCGCGCAGCGCACTTGGGCGCGTTCGTCCTTCAGGGTGAAATACAGATGCCCTGACGATGGGCGCGAGAGATTGCCGAGTTCGCCCTCCACCCAGATCAAAGGAAAGGCGTCTTCGAGCAGATTGCGGGCGAGGGCGTTCAGCTGAGTCGGGGTCAGCGCTTTGCGGTCGTCGCTTGGGGGGAATGCGGACATCGGCACAGGATACGGGATGGGGGACGTCGTCAAAAATGTGTCATCCCGAACCCCGGCTCCATCGGGTGAGGGACCTGCTGTTGTGGTGTCTTGGCCAAGAAAAAAGCAGGTCCCTCGCGTTCGCTCGGGATGACAGCAGAGAGTCTCCCGTAGAATGCGCCTATGTCCGCACAACCCTTGCCCTGCCAATCCGAAGACGCAGCGCCGATCTTCGGCCCCGCCTCGCGCCGTGCCACCCGTCAGGTCCGCGTCGGCGGTATCGCTGTCGGTGGGGATGCGCCGGTGGTGGTGCAGTCGATGACGAATACCGATACCGCCGATGTCGCCGGCACCACCAAGCAAATCGCTGAACTGTGGCGTGCGGGTTCGGAGTTGGTGCGGGTGACGGTGAACAACGCCGAATCCGCTGCAGCGGTGCCGCGGATCGTCGAGAAGCTGGCGATGATGGGGATTGAAGTCCCGATCATCGGCGACTTCCACTACAACGGCCATCAATTACTCGCCGCCGAACCGGCCTGTGCCGAGGCCTTGGCTAAGTATCGGATCAACCCGGGCAACGTCGGTTTCGGCAAGAAGCGCGACACCCAGTTCGCACAGCTGATCGAATTCGCGATCCGCTACAACAAGCCCGTACGCATCGGCGCCAACTGGGGTTCGCTGGATCAATCGCTCGCAGCGCAATTGATGGACGAAAACGCACAGCGCGCCGCGCCGTGGGACGCAGGCCGTGTTCTGCGCGAAGCCTTGATCCGCTCCGCGCTGGACTCGGCCGAACGCGCGGTTGAGATCGGCTTGGCGCGCGAACGCATCATCCTCAGCGCGAAAGTCAGCGGCGTGCAGGAACTCATCGCGGTGTATCGCGACATGGCCGCGCGTTCGGATTTTGCGCTGCATCTGGGCCTCACCGAGGCAGGCATCGGCAGTAAGGGCATCGTTGCTTCTGCCGCAGCGCTTGCGGTGCTGATGCAGGAAGGGATCGGCGACACCATTCGTATTTCCTTGACGCCGGATCCCGGCGCCTCGCGCACGCAGGAAGTGATCGTTGCGCAGGAACTGCTGCAGACGATGGGCCTGCGCGCGTTCACGCCGATGGTGACGGCATGCCCGGGCTGCGGCCGCACCACGTCGGAATTTTTCCAGGAGCTTGCGAAGGCGGTGCAGGAGCATGTGCGCGCAAAAATGCCGGAATGGAAGATCACGCATCCGGGCGCGGAGAATCTGACCCTGGCGGTGATGGGCTGTGTGGTCAACGGCCCGGGCGAATCGCGTCACGCCAATATCGGTATTTCACTGCCTGGCACCGGTGAAGCGCCGGCTGCGCCGGTGTTTGTCGATGGCGAAAAAAGCGTGACCCTGCGCGGCGAGCATATCGCCCAGGAATTTCTGGGGCTGATCGACGGCTATGTCGAACGCAAGTTCGGGCGTGACGTGCAGGTTGGCTGAGGTGTTCGCGACGCTGCGCGAGGAAGTGCGCTTCGGCGTGCAGTTCATGCGCCTTCGTCTGCTGCGTCTGTTGCTGCTGTTTGTTGGACTGCTGCTGCCGCTGTGGGGATTCGCCGAGCTGGCGGATGAAGTGCGTGAGCATGAGCCCTTCCAGTTCGACGAACCGATCCTGCAATTTGCGCATACGCTGGCCGGCGAAGGGCTCGACCGTGTATTCGTGTTTTTTTCCGCAGTGGGCTATCAGTACGGCGTGGTGCCGTTCGATATCGCCCTGATATTTGCGTTGGCGTGGCGCCGGAACATGCATGAGGGCATGTTCGCGGCTGTCGCCATCGTCGGTTCGGCGCTGCTGAATCTGTCGACCAAAGCGTTCTTCGCCCGCGACCGCCCGAGCCTGTGGCAATCGATTGCGCCGGAAACCACTTTCAGTTTTCCAAGCGGCCATGCGATGGGTTCGGCAACGCTCGCCTGGGTGCTGGTGTTGTTGGCTTGGCGCACGCCCTGGCGCTGGCCGGTGGTGATCACAGCCGCCGGATTTGTAGTTGCGGTCGCGTTTTCGCGCGTCTATCTGGGCGTGCATTACCCGTCCGATATTCTGGCCGGCTGGGCGGCGGCGTCGGTGTGGACGGTCTCGGTCTATCTGCTGGTGTTCCGCAGCGGGTTCCGACCCTGGCGTCCGCCACAAAGACTTGATGAGACATCCGCGATCAGGTGAAGCGGCATTTGGCGGATTGGCAGCATCCGCGTTATGACATCCGGTTATTTGTGCAGCGCAGCATTCGACCGGAGAAACGCAAAATCGAAAATAGTTGTCTGGGATATCCGCGGTTGAGGAGCTTTAAGCCTATACAATCCGGCAATCGATTGCTTGTTCTTGGATCGATTGAAGCGTCGTGATCAATCTTGGTCCGGCTGCTTAGCTCCTTAATGGAGCACAGGGATTGATTCTGGGATTTCGCATCCAATCTTCGCTTACCGAATTTTGTCCGGGGGATAGTTATGTCACGCATCAAGAAGTGGGGCGTCGCGGCCGGTGTATCCGTGCTGATCGCCGCAGCAGCTGCGGCTGCTTATCAATACACGGCCAATGGACCTGGCGGTGCGGTCGTCGCCGATGATGCCGATCTCTCGGTATCCGGTGCCGCCGGCGTGCCGGCAGGTTCTGCAGACAGCAGCGGCGCCGACAATGGCGGCAACGCAGTTGCGGCTTCAGCCGGCGACGCCGGCAAAGCCCGCAGCGCAACGTACATCGTTGTTTTCAAAGAAGCTGCGTTGGCCAGCTACAAAGGCACACTGCCCGGGATCGGGGCGCCTGAACGCTTCCGTGACAAAAAGGGCGCAATGCGTCTGGACTCCGAAGGCAACAACTCGCAGGAATACGTCGATTACCTGCAGACCCGCCAAGCGCAGATGGAAGCGCGCATGTCGACGATGGCCGGCCGCGATGTCACGCCGCGTCTGACGATGCAGCACGCACTCAACGGCATGATCGTCGATCTGACCGAAAGCGAAGCCAACGCCATCCGTCGTATGTCCGATGTCCGTCTGGTCGAGGAAAATCGCGATGTGCCGATGGACACCGACCTCGGTCCGCAGCTGATCGGCACCACGCCGGTCTGGACGGGTACCAACCCCGGCGCGCCCGGTCCGTTCCGCGGCGAAAACACCGTGCTGGGCGTGATCGACTCAGGCATCAACTTCGGCAGCCCGTCGTTCACGGCGGTCGGTCCGGTCGATGGGTATGTCCATGTCAATCCGCTTGGCGCCGGCAACTATCTTGGCACCTGCGCTGCAGGTGACGTGGATGCTGGACGCTGCAACGACAAGCTGATCGGTGGCTATGACTTCGTCTGCGGCGCGCCTGCCAACCTCTGCGGTGCGACCAGCATCCGCGAAGAGCCGGGCTTCGGCGACACCAACGGTCATGGCAGCCACACCGCCTCGACTGCGGCCGGCAACAGCCGCGACGTGGTCTTCAGCGGCAACAACCTGCGCATTTCCGGCGTTGCGCCGCGCGCAAACATCATTGCTTACGACGTCTGTTACACCAACACCGCGACCGGCCAGGGCCTGTGCCCGAGCTCGTCTTCGGTTGCTGCGGTGAATCAGGCGGTCGCCGACGGTGTCGTTGATGCGATCAACTTCTCCATCGGCGGCGGTGTCAGCCCATGGACCGACGCGGTCTCGCTGGCATTCTTGAATGCGGTCGATACCGGTATCTACGTTGCGTCTTCAGCCGGTAACAGTGGCCCTGGCGCAAACACCCTTGGACATAACGAGCCGTGGGTCAGCGCGACCGCAGCCTCGCAGACCGGACGCAATGGCTTCTCGACCGGCATTATGGTGACCGGCCCCGCCCCTGTGCCGGCCAATCTGGCCCCGCTGTTGATGGCTGATGGCAGCGGCGGTACTCCGCTGTCCGCTACCATCCCCGCCACGACCCCGCTCTTGATCAGCCCCGGCATCAGCACCACCAGCGATGGTTGCGCGGCGTTTCCCGCCAACGCGTTCACTGGCGCCATCGTGGTGATCCGTCGCGGTACCTGCAGCTTCACCATCAAGACCAATAATGCGTCTGCTGCCGGTGCGATTGCCGTCATCATCGCCAACAATCAGGCAGGTGGCATTGCACCGTCAGTACCCGGCACCACCATCCCGGTGTTCGGCGTTCCGCAGACCGACGGCGATAACCTGCGCAACTTCGGCCAGGCCAACCCGACGACGGCAACGGCTCAGATCACCTTCCCGCCGCTGCCGATTCCGAACACGCCGGATGCCTTGGCATCGTTCAGCTCGCGCGGCCCGGCTGGCACGCTCAACCTGCTCAAGCCTGACATCACTGCACCGGGTTCGCAGATTCTGGCTGCGGTTTCCGACACCGTTTCGGTGACGGGTTCGCCGCAGGCCATTGCGCTGTTCAGCGGCACCTCGATGGCGTCTCCGCATCAGGCCGGCGCTGCCATGCTGATCCGTCAGGCGCGTCCGACCTGGACACCGCCGGAAATCAAGTCCGCTTTGGCCTTGACGGCGGCGCAGACAGTGCTGCTTGAGGATCAGGTCACGCCTGCGAATCCGTTCGCTCGCGGCAGCGGCCGCGTCCAGGTGGACCGTGCAATCAACGCCGGTCTGGTCATGAACGAAACCACCGCCAACTACAACGCTGCCAATCCCGCCACCGGCGGCGACCCGACCACGTTGAATCAGCCCAACCTGTTCAACCGCAGCTGCTTCCCGACCTGCGTGTTCTTCCGCACCTTCCGCAATACCGGCGCGACGGCGGCCACGTACCGCGTGCAGCTGCAGGGCGTCAGTGGCTCGGTCACGCCGATCATCACCGTGCCGGGCAGCGGCTCGTTGACGGTGAAGTTCACGGTCTATGGCTTCAGTTTGCCGACCAACGGCACCACCAGCTTTGGTACGGTCGTGCTGACCCCGGCGACAGGTACCGCGCCGGTGCTGCGTATGCCGGTGGGTTTGTCGGTGCAGCCGCCGGTGATCTCGATGCCGGCCAGTCTGTCGTCGACGCTGGCGACGAACTCCGCAGGCTCGGCGTCGTTCACGATCGGCAACACCGGTGGTTCGACCCTGAACTACACGTTCCAGAACACCGGCAGTGCTCCGGGCGTCCTCATCAATACGACGGGAACAACGATCGGCAGTGGCTTTCGCAGCACGCGATACCTTGATCCGACGGTCGCATTGAACAATGCCCAGTACTCGGCCGATGATTTCGTGCTGACCCAGACGACGCAGATCACATCGCTGTTCGTGGAAGGGTTCACCCTGGTGGCGCCGCCGCTCGCAACGGTGTCGCCCACGCTGACCTGGAGCATCTATCCGGATGCCGGCGGGTTGCCGGCGGGTAATCCGAGTACGGCTGCGGCTGCGGCGGTCTGGACCTATACCGCAAGCTCCACTTCTGCGGGTGTGACCACTGGGACGCTGGACGACAACATCCTGCTGAACCTCACGGCTGCAGGCCAGAACGTCAGCCTGCCGCCGGGCCGCTACTGGCTGGTGGTGAATGCCAACAGCACCTTCGCCAATCGCTGGATCTGGTTCCAATCGACCCAGGGAAGTGGCTTCAATGGCGCTGCGGCGATCACGATCTCGCAAACGGGTGTTGGTGCGTGGGCACCACAGACATCGCCGTCGTTTGCCGGCCTGTCGATGCGGGTCAATGCTCTGCTGCCCTGCGGTGCCCCGTGGATCAGCGGTACCTATGCCACCACCGGTACGTTGGCGCGCGGCACCAGCCGTTCGGCGCTGACCGCGATCAACAGCACCGGGCTGGCCGCGGGTAGCTACACTGGCAGCGTCTGTGTACAGAGTAATGACCCGGCGACCCCGATTCTGTCGGTCCCGTTGGCGTTGACGGTCACGCCGTAACATCCTGTAACAGCGTTGATTGGAGGGCCCGGAGCAATTCGGGCCCTTTTTTGTGACCGGAATCACTATAATCCAGCGTTCAAGCCGCTGAGTGCCCGCTGTGGGCACACCCGAGACGATCTCATGTGTCCTTCTGATCCGGCCGGCGAGCATGCCGATCTTTACGATTTCCTGCGCGAACGCCTCGATCGTGGCAATGACTGTCTGTTGGCTGGCAACGCCCGTGGCGCGATCGTCTATTACGACAGCGCATTGGCATCATTCCACGCGAACAGCAAAATTACGGCCCTGCAAGAGACCTACCGCGCGCTGTGGACCAACAAAGCGCTAGCCCACCAGCAGCTGCGCGAGCCGGTGAAATCGCACGAAGCAGCGATGTACGCCAATAGCCTGCCGCTGTCGGGTTGAGGGTGTTCTCAGAATAAAACGGCTGCACAAAAAACAGCCGCCTTCCGGCGGCTGTTTTTCCAATGCGCAAGCGTAGAGCGCTTACCAGATCCGCACACGCTGCTCCGGCGGCAGATACAGTTTGTCCCCCGGTTTGACATCAAAGGCCTGATACCACTCGCTGAGATTCCGCAGCGGGCCGTTGATGCGGTACTGCGGCGGTGAATGCGAGTCGGTCTTCAGCCGGTTGAGGATGGTTTCCTCGCGCGCCTTGGATTTCCACACCTGCGCCCAGGCGAGGAAAAACCGCTGATCGCCGGTCAGGCCATCGATCACCGGCGCTTGTTTGCCTTTCAGACTGAGCTTGTAGGCGGTGTAGGCCATCGACAGGCCGCCGAGGTCGCCGATGTTCTCGCCCATCGTCAGTTGACCGTTCACGCACTGACCTTCCAACGGACAATAGGTTGCGTACTGCGTGCCAAGCACCTTGGTTCGCGCATCGAAGCGGGCCCGGTCTTCATCGGTCCACCAGTTGCGCTGGATGCCGGCATAGTCCGACTTCGAGCCCTGATCGTCGAAGCCGTGGCCCATCTCATGGCCGATCACGCCGCCGATCGCGCCGTAGTTCACCGCCGGGTCCGCATTCACGTCGAAAAACGGTGGCTGCAGGATGCCGGCCGGGAACACGATCTCGTTGAACGAAGCGTTGTAGTAGGCGTTGACCGTCTGCGGGGTCATGAACCATTCGTCGCGGTCGGGTTTGGTGCCGAGGCGGCGGAGCTGGTCGTCGATGGAATAGCGACGCATCGACTGCACATTGGCGATCAGATCGCCCGCGACGGCCTTCACACTGCTGTAGTCGCGCCACTTGCGGGTGTAGCCGATCTTCGGCAAGAACGTGCCCAGCTTTTTGTAGGCTTCGGTTTTGGTCGCATCGCCCATCCAATCCAGCTGTTCGACGTTTTGACGCAGCGCAGCGCGGAGGTTCTCCACCAGCGCGTCCATCGCGGCCTTGGCCTCGGGCTTGAAGTGGCGCGCGACATACATCCGGCCGACCGCATCGCCCAGTCCACCTGTGCCGCCCACGGCAGCGACGCCGCGTTTCCACAATTCGCGCTGCGCTTTCTGGCCCTGCAATACGGTGCCGGTGAACGCGAATGCGGCCTGTTCGATCTCGGTGCTGAGCACCGGCGCGTGGTTGCGCACGGTGTGATAAGTCAGATAGTCGCGCCACACGTTGAGCGGCGTCTTGGCGACGATGTCCAGGATCGGACCGACCGCGCTGGGCGTTGAGATGTTCACTTCGGTCGGCGGCGTCGACAGGCCCTGCGCAGCGAAGTGCGCGGCCCAAGCGTAGCCGGGAAATTCTTCGCGCAGCTGTGCGAACGTGCGCAGGTTGTAGGTCTTGTCGCGATCGCGCAGCTGCGCACGATCCCACAGTTGTTTCGCCAGTTCCGTTTCCAGCGCGACAATGGCTTCGGCGCGGGGCTTGGCGTCTTTTACCCCCGCAAAACCGAGCATGGTCGCGACGTGCTCCAGATATGCAGTACGGATCTGCACGAAGCGTGGTTCCGGGTTGAGATAGAAATCCTTGTCGGGCAGGCCCAGGCCGCCAACGCCGATCCCGACCAGATAGCGGTCCGGGTTCTTGCGATCCAGCGTGACGTTGCCGCCCACCGGGCTGTTGCTGCCGTCCATGCCGGAGCGGCCGAACGCGGCGGTCAGTGCTGCGACCGAGTCGATGCCGGCAATCCGCGCCAGCGTCGGCTGCAGCGGTGCGATGCCGGCCGCATCGCGCGCGGCGGTATCCATGTAGCTGGCGTAGAAATCGCGGACTTTCTGTTCATCGCTGCCCGGTATCAGATCTTTGCGCGTGAGCAGTTCTTCGATGATCGCGCGGGTCTGTTCTTCGGCCTGATCGCTCAATGCGTTGAACGATCCATAGCGGGTGTCGTAGTCGCGCATCTGATACGTATCGAACCAGCGGCCGTTGGCGTAGCGGTCGAAGTCGTCGCCGGGTTTCACCGACAGGTCGCGGTTGTCCAAGGCGATACCGAAGCTGCCCAACTGCGGCGCTGCAGCGTCATTGGCAAAAGTCGCAGGTGCTGCGATCGCAAGGGCAAGGCCCAGCGCAACGCCAAGCGTGAGGCGGGTGTGTGTCATCTTCGGTTCCGGAAACGGCGGGAGTCAGCAAGCCTAGCGCGGATGGGCGGGCCGACATGTGCCGAAGGTAGGGGCAGGGCGGTTTGGGTGGTGCATGTGCCGGCACAAAGATCGGGCCTGAAGACCCTCATGCGAACTGATGGGGTCTATTCGCGGTTCCGGCCGTATGCGGCTCAGGGCTTGCCGGTCGCTGCATTTGGCGCCGGCGGCGTCTGTGCCTGCACGCCATAGATTGTTTCCCGCGCTTCCTGCAGCCGCTGGCGCAGGTAGTCGTCGCGACTCATGCCGTCGGGGTAGTACTGCATGGCGAGCACTTCGGACACGATGCGCGCTTCCTGCGCCTTGTATTGCTGGAACTGCGCATCGCGTCGCTGCTTGTCCTGGAATGCGCGCTCACGCTGC
>JANOKD010000005.1:0-29067 GCA_031419075.1 Lysobacterales bacterium | reverse complement strand
ACTCATCCCGCCGTGTCGGCTTCGCGTAACGCGCGAAGCCGGAACCTTGATCTTCTGCCATCGCGAGGGTCTGCTGTTTAGCCATGCATGAAATTTACCGCAAGATCAGATCTGCTGGTACTTTTGCAGCGTTGCCTTAATTGCCGAAATATTAAGTCGAGACGGGCGGATAGTCAGTCAGTCGCGGATCGAAGATATTGCCTATCACGCGCTGTTGGTCGATCTGCCTGTTGCCGCAGTTCGCGCAATCATCTCGCGTGAGCAAACGGGTATCGCTGGTATTGATGCGGTGATGCATATTCGCCCTCAAAGCATAGCGACAACGCTTGAAATTGCTGAGCCAGATCGCGACGAGTCGCCGATCAAAATTGGAGAGCTTGGCGAGCCAATTCTTGCATTGATCGACGGGGTGCCTGTGGCGCGTCACCGTTTGCTTGAACGCCATCTTGTCGTTGATGATCAGTTCGGTCTCGAACCCGCGACAGTGGTTGCTGATCGCAAACACGGTACAGCGATGGCGTCACTCATCGTTCACGGGGACCGTAATCTTTTGCAAGCGCCTTTGCCGCGCAAGATACATGTGGTGCCGGTATTGACAGCTGAGCCGGGAGCGGACGAAAGCTTTCCCTCAGACCGTTTGATTGTCGATGTGATCTACATGCCAGTACGTGCCATTCGTGGGGATACGCTAACAGCCGGCGTAACAGCGCCGACAGCACCAGGGGTGCTAATCGTCAATCTGTCGCTAGGTAATCCTCGGCAACCGTTTCATGGTCGTCTATCAGCTTGGGCCAAGTTGTTGGACCGCCTCGCGTATGAGTACGGCATTTTGTTTATTATCAGCGCAGGAAATGTATCCAAACGATTCAGTGTGCCTGGATTTTCGACCAGGACTGCGTTTGAAGACTCGGGTGTCGATGCGAGAGCGGCAGGGGTGCTGAGCGCGGTCGGTGCGCTAATGGGCGAACGCAGAATCATTGCGCCGGCTGATTCGGTTAATGGTGTCACTGTCGGGGCTTGTAATGATGATGCAGTGCCGCCACGAGAGCGGCAGACTGCCAGCGTCATGATCGAACCCTATGCTCAAACTCGAATGTCGAATCCGTCCAGTGCGTTGGGTCCTGGGTATGCCCGTGCGGTGAAGCCTGACATTCTTATGCCTGGCGCCCGTGAGCGGCTTCATGTCCGGAGTAACGCTGCGAGTATAGAAGTCGAGCCGGCAGGTCCAAGTCGAGCTGCTGGCTTGAAAGTAGCAGCGCCTCCGCGTACCGGGCAGGAGGATTTTGAAAGTTACACCAACGGCACCAGCGCCGCCGCGGCTTTAGCTTCACGTACTTGTCACCGCATCCACGATGCGTTGGAGGAAGCCTATGGCCACCAATTCCTTTCGTTATCGCATCGCAATCGCGCAGTTTTATTGAAGGCTTTGCTTGCGCATACTGCGCAATGGCCGACAGACACTGCTGCTTTGATAAAAAAGATTCTTGGCCCGGCGAATAACCGGCAGCATTCAAGGCAGAAGGACAATATCCGGCGCTTTCTTGGCTACGGTATCGTTGATGCCGATGCGGCGATTGCTTGTGCCGATGATCGTGCGACGTTTTGGTCGGTGGGCGAGATACTTGAAAACCAAGTGATCCATGTGCCGATTCCAGTCCCAGCCGCGATTGGAGGAAAGGCAAAGCCGCATGCGATCACTGTGACTTTGGCTTGGTTCACCCCGACAAGGCCAGGTACTCAAGCGTATCGCTCGGTAAGGCTGCGGCTGTTAAAGCCGAATGAGTTGAATACCCTCCGGTTAGAGCAGTCGAACGGTTGCCAGCCGGATATTAATCAAAGCAACTGTGGCACTTTATTCAGTCAACGCTGGGAAGGTGATAAAGCGCCTGTTGTCTCGCCAGATATGACGATCCCAATGCATATTCAGCGAGAAGTAGACAAAGGTGGTCTCAAAATCGACGAGCCGATTCCTTTCGGGTTGGCGGTAACGATTACGATGCCCGGCGTTGTCGAAATATACGAGCAAGTCAGACAGCGCCTTGGGTTGCAGGCGCGCGCACCGCTCAGATAAAGGCTCAGCATCTTGGGGCTGCGGCTCCAGCCCCTCAATCTCCCAGCGTCAACAAAGAAGCATTCCCCCCCGCCGCGGTCGTATTCACAGTGACCGTTTTCTCAGTAGTGAAGCGCGGCAGATAATGCGGGCCGCCGGCTTTGGGGCCGGTGCCGGAGAGGTTTTGTCCGCCGAAGGGCTGTACGCCGACGACTGCGCCGATCTGGTTGCGGTTGACGTAGATGTTGCCGACTTTTGCGCGCGCGGTGATGCGGTCGATGGTGTCGTCGATGCGCGAATGGATGCCCAGGGTCAGGCCGAAGCCGGTGGCGTTGATGGTATCGATAACCTGATCGAGTTGATCGGCTTTCCAGCGGATCACGTGCAGGGCTGGGCCGAAGTTTTCGCGGGTGAGCTGCGACAGCGACTGCAGTTCCCAGGCGCGCGGTGCGAAGAAAGTGCCGTGGGCGACGCTGTCGTCGGTGGCGGCGGTGGCGATGAGTTTCGCGCCAGCGGTCATTTTCGCAGCGTGGTCTTCGAGCAGCTTCAGCGCATCGGCGTCGATCACCGGGCCGACGTCGGTCGACAACAGGCCGGGGTCGCCGACTTTGAGTTCGGCCATCGCGCCGGCCAGCATGTGCATCACTTTGTCGGCGATATCGTCCTGCACGAACAGCACGCGCGCGGCGGAGCAGCGCTGGCCGGCGGAGGTGAACGCGGACGAGATCGCGTCTTTCACCAACTGTTCCGGCAGCGATGAGGAATCGCCGATCAATGCGTTCTGGCCGCCGGTCTCAGCGATCAGCACGCCGATGGCGGCATCGCGCGCGGCCAGTGCACGGTTGATCGCGCGGGCAGTGTCGTTGGAGCCGGTGAACGCAACGCCGGCCACGCGTGGGTCTTTGGTCAGCGCCGCGCCGACGGTGGCGCCGTCGCCGGGCAGGAACTGCAGCACCGCTTCGGGTACGCCGGCTTCGTGCATCAGTTTTACCGCGGCGTAACCGATGAGATTGGTCTGCTCGGCGGGCTTGGCGATCACGCTGTTGCCGGCGGCCAGTGCGGCCGCAACTTGGCCCATGAAAATCGCCAGCGGAAAATTCCACGGCGAGATACAGACGAACACGCCGCGACCGGCGAGCTGCAGGGTGTTGGATTCGCCGGTCGGGCCGGGCAGGGCTTCGACGGCGAAGATCTTGCGCGCCTGGCCAGCGTAATAACGCAGGAAATCCACCGCTTCGCGCACTTCGGCAATGCCGTCCGGAATGGTCTTGCCGGCTTCCTTGGTGCACAGCGCGATGTACTGCGGCATGCGCTCTTCCAGCAGCTTGGCGGCGTGTTCGAGAATGGTCGCGCGGCTGGCGGCGGGCATCGCGTCCCACGCAGGCTGCGCGGCGACCGCGTTTTGCAGGGCTTTTTCGACGGTGGCGCTGTCGGCGGCCTGCCACTGACCGACGGTCTGACGGCGGTCGGCGGGATTGGTCACGGCAATGGCTGCGCCGGATACATTGGCGCCCGGCACCAGCGGCGCGGCGCGCCAGCTTTTCGACGGATCACTGGTGACGGCAGCGTTGATTTGATCGGCAAGCGTCTGCAGCTGCGCGTCGTTGGCGAGGTTGAGGCCCATTGAATTGTCCCGGTTGTTGCTGCTGTCGAGCGCGAGAAAGCTGCGATACAGATGAATCGGCAGCGGAATGCGCGGATGCGGAAGAGTCTCGAATGCGGAGACCGTTTCGATCGGATCGTGGATGAGATCGTCGATCGAGACCGATTCGTCGGTGATGCGGTTGACGAAGCTTGAATTCGCGCCGTTTTCCAGCAGTCTGCGGACCAGATACGGCAGAAGGTCTTCGTGCGAACCCACCGGCGCGTAGACGCGGCAGGGCACGTTCAAACGGTCTGCGGGAATGACTTCGGCGTAGAGATCGTCGCCCATGCCGTGGAGTTTCTGGAATTCGTAGCGCTGCGTGCCCTCATCCGCCCGTTGGGCACCTTCTCCCGCAAGCGGGAGAAGGGTAAACGCCATGCGATGGATGGCGGCGATGGTCTGCGCGTTGTGGGTTGCGAACATCGGGTAGACCGCGTCGGTGGCGTCCAATAGACGACGCGCGCAGGCTTGATACGACACGTCGGTGTTCGGCTTGCGGGTGAACACCGGATAGCCGCTCTGACCGTCGACCTGGGCGCGTTTCACTTCGCTGTCCCAATACGCGCCTTTGACCAGGCGCACCGGAATGATGCGGCCAAGTTTGCGCGCCATATCAGCGATGTAGTCGATCGCGAAGGGCGCGCGTTTTTGATACGCCTGCACGACGATGCCGAAGCCGTTCCAATCGCGCAGCGACGTGTCGGCCATCACCTGAAAAATCAGGTCGAGCGAGAGTTCCAGTCGTTCGGATTCTTCGGCGTCGATGGTCAGCCCGATGCCGTACTGTTTCGCGAGCTGCGACAGTTCCAGCAGCCGCGGGCCGAGTTCATTCAGCACCCGCGCGCGCTTGGCGTGTTCATAGCGCGGATGCAGCGCAGAGAGTTTGACCGAGATGCTGGGGACTGCGAATACGTCCGCCTTGATGAAGTTGCCGCTCTTGCCGATGGCATGAATCGCCACCCGATAGGCTTCGAGATAGCGCAGGCCGTCGGCGGTGGTCAGCGCGCCTTCGCCCAGCATGTCGAACGAATAGCGGTAGTTCGCATTGTCGCCCTTGCGGCTGCGGCTCAGCGCTTCGTCGATGGTGCGACCCATCACGAACTGGTGGCCCATGATCCGCATCGCCTGGCGCACTGCGAGCCGGATCACCGGTTCGCCGACGCGGCCGATCAGACGTTTGAAGGCGTTGTGCACATCGCGCTTGGTGTCGTCGTTGAGATTGACCAGGGTGCCGGTGAGCATCAGCCCCCAGGTCGAGGCGTTGACCAGCACCGAGTCGGACTGGCCCATGTGCCGCTTCCAGTCGGCCTCGCCCAGCTTGTCGCGGATCAGTTTGTCGGCGGTGTCCTGGTCCGGAATGCGCAGCAGCGCCTCCGCCACGCACATCAACAGCACGCCTTCTTCGCTGCCAAGGTCGTACTGGCGCATGAAGGCTTCGATCGCGCCCTGATCCTGCGCGCGGGCGCGAACCCGGCGGACCAGATCCGCTGCGGTGGACTGGATGGCCGCGCGATCCGGGCCGGGCTGGCGCGCAGCGGCAAGCAGTTCGCGCACATGTTCGGTTTCGTCGCGGACCCAGGCGGCGGTGATCGCGGCGCGCAGCGGATCGGGCGCGGCCGCCAGTTCGGGGGACAGAATCTGGTTCAAAGACAGGTCGACAGTCGCGTTCACGGCGGTCCGGCAAGCGAAGAGACCGCAAATACTATCAGTGCCCGCAGCTTGCGCCGGTGTCTTCCATGCGGTGCTGTCGAGATGCGCTGCGTAGGGTTTGCTTGCCGGTCAAGGGCGCGAAGGGCTACCATTCTGGGGTTTCCAGGGATACATCCGCAGCCTGCAGGGCGTGCAAGCCTGCATCCACAGCCGGGTGTCCCTCGTACCTAAATCATTGAGTGAGTTACGACTTCTGGGGTTCTGGACCATGGTTCAAGCGCGTGCGTGTTGGATAAACCGGGGCCTGACATGGCTGACAAGGCCGTTGGCGGCATTGGCGATGGCCGCGCTGTTGACGCCAATGGCGGCGATGGCCCAATCGGCCGACCCGAAACGGTGGCAGCTGAACATGGGGCAGGGCGTGACCGCATCCTCGCAAAACGCCTACGACGCGCACATGATGGCGCTATGGGTTTGCGTGGTGATCGGCGTGATTGTGTTTGGCGCGATGTTTTACGCCATGTTCAAGTTCCGGAAGTCCAAAGGCGCCAAGCCGGATGTGGACTTCACCCACAGCACCAAGCTCGAAATCATCTGGACCGTGGTTCCGGTGGCGTTGCTGGTACTGATGGCGTTTCCGGCCACCAGCAAGCTGATGAAGATGTACGACACCCGCGATGCCGCGATGACGGTGAAGGTCACGGGTTACCAGTGGCTCTGGAAGTACGAATATGAGGGCGAAAAGGCCGGCGATGCGGTCAGCTTCACCAGCCGCCTCGGCCGCAAGAGCGACGAGATCCGCCAGAACCGTTCCATCGATGCGCGCGACGCGAATCATCCGCATTATTTGCTTGAGGTCGACAACGTCCTCGTCCTGCCCACCGACACCAAGATCCGCTTCCTGATCAAGGCCGATGATGTGATCCACGCATGGTGGGTACCGGCGCTCGGCTGGAAGCAGGACGCCATCCCCGGCATCGTCAACGAAGCCTGGACCGAGATCAAAACCCCAGGTATCTACCGCGGCCAGTGCGCCGAGCTCTGTGGCAAGGACCATGGTTTCATGCCGATCGTGGTGAAGGCCGTCCCGAAGGCCGAATTTGATCAGTGGCTGGCCGCCGAGCGCGCCAAGAATGCGCCACCAGCACCGGCACCGGCCGCCGAGACCGAACCCGCCGAGACCGCGCCAGCAGAGGCGATGCCTGCCGCTGAAGCCGCTGCCGAGCCCGCGACCGCGCAGGCGGCCGGACAGAATGCCCACGCAACCGCCACTGCGGCCGGTTGATCGCATCAATACGAGACAAACCATGGCCACCACGCACGCTGATCACCACGACTCGCACGACTCGCACGACTACAAGCAGAGTTTCGTCGAGCGCTGGTTTTTTTCGACCAATCACAAAGATATCGGCACGCTGTACCTGATCTTCAGCTTCGTGATGTTCATCGTCGGCGCAGCCATGTCGATGGTGATCCGCACCGAACTGATGAAGCCGGGCCTGCAGTGGGTCGATCCCGAATTCTTCAACCAGATGACCACCGTGCATGCACTGGTGATGATCTTCGGCGGGGTGATGCCTGCCTTCGTGGGCCTGGCCAACTGGATGGTGCCGCTGCAGATCGGCGCGCCGGACATGGCGCTGCCACGGATGAACAACTGGTCGTTCTGGATCATGCCGTTCGCGTTCGCGCTGCTGCTGATGACGTTTTTCCTGCCGGGCGGCGCGCCCGCCGGCGGTTGGACGCTGTATCCGCCGCTGTCGCTGCAGGGCGGCCACAACGTCTCGTTCGCGATCTTCGCTATCCACATGATGGGCATCAGCTCGATCATGGGCGCGATCAACATCATCGCCACCATCCTCAACATGCGCGCCCCGGGCGTCGATCTGCTGAAAATGCCGATCTTCTGCTGGACCTGGTTGATCACCGCCTTCCTGCTGATCGCGGTGATGCCGGTGCTCGCCGGCGCGGTGACGATGCTGCTGACCGACAAATTTTTCCTCACCAGCTTCTTCAGTGCGAAGGGCGGCGGCGACCCGGTGATGTACCAGCACATCTTCTGGTTCTTCGGGCACCCCGAGGTTTACATCATGATTCTGCCGGCGTTTGGCATTGTGTCGGAAATCATCCCGACCTTCAGCCGCAAGCCGCTGTTCGGTTATCAGGCGATGGTCTACGCGACCGCGTCGATCGCGTTTCTCTCGTTCATCGTGTGGGCGCACCACATGTTCACCGTCGGCATGCCGCTGGGTGGCGAGATCTACTTCATGTTCGCGACCATGCTGATCGCGATCCCCACCGGCGTGAAAGTCTTCAACTGGGTCACCACGATGTGGCGCGGCTCGATTTCGTTTGAATCGCCGATGCTGTGGGCGATCGCGTTCGTGATCCTGTTCACTATCGGCGGATTCTCGGGCCTGATGCTTGCCATCGTGCCGGCGGATTTCCAGTACCACGACACGTACTTCGTGGTCGCCCACTTCCATTACGTGCTTGTCACCGGCGCGCTGTTCGCGATCATCGCTGCGGTGTACTACTGGTGGCCGAAGTGGACCGGTCGCATGTACAACGAGACGATGGCCAAATTCCACTTCTGGTGGTCGGTGATTTTCGTCAACCTGCTGTTCTTCCCGCAGCACTTCCTGGGTCTGGCCGGCATGCCGCGCCGCATTCCGGACTACAACGTGGTCTTCGCCGACTGGAACATGGTCAGCTCGATCGGCGCGTTCGGTATGTTCGCCACGCCGTTCATCATGGCCTTCGTGCTGTGGCACTCGCTGAAGCACGGCGCCAAAGCCGAGGCGCGCGTTTGGGAAGGCGCCAAGGGCTTGGAATGGACGGTGCCGTCGCCGGCCCCGCACCACACCTTCACCACGCCGCCGGTCATCCGGGACGGTGATCTCGCGCACGGCGACATCACCCACTGATCGCTGCAACCATCAGGCTTATCACCATGACTCAGCAATCTTCTGTCGATAACGATTTAATGGCGACCCGTCGCGCCTCCGCGCGGCGCACGGCGCTGATTGCGGCCGGCATTGCGGTGTCGGTATATCTCGGTTTCATCGTGCTGAACTGGGTGTCGAAATGAGCGTCGAAGCCGAGAGCGTTGAAATCGAGCATGTCGAAGCTGCCAGCCCACGCCGTCTCGGCATCGGCGCCATGGTCGCGGTGTCGATCGCTGCGTTTGGCTTCACATTCGCGCTGGTGCCGCTGTACCGGATTGCCTGTGAAAAAGTGTTCGGCATCCGCCTCGAACGCGGCGCGGCCGATCCCGGCGTCGCGATGGCGTCCACGCGCAGCGAGCGTCTGGTCACGGTCACTTTCGACGGCACCGTGAATTCGAAACTGCCGTGGACATTCGGCCCGCGGCAGATGAGCATGCAGGTGCGCCCGGGTGAGCTGTACGAAACTAATTATTTCGCCCGCAATACCAGCAATCGCGACATCGTCGGCAGCGCGACGCCTTCGGTTGCGCCGGCGCGCGCTTCGAAGTATTTCAACAAGACCGAATGCTTCTGCTTCACCGCGCAGACCCTGGTCGCCGGCGAAACCCGCGAGATGCCGGTGCGTTTCATCGTCGATCCGGATCTGCCGGAAGACGTGCGCACGCTCACGCTGTCCTACACTTTCTTCAAGAACGATGCGCTGACCGCGCGATTGTCCGCGCCCAAGCAAGTCGATACCTCGGCTGGCGCATCTTCCGACGCGCCGCGCACCGCGCCCTGATCCTTCCTGCATCCAGCTGATATTTCAAGCGAGACACCGTCATGGCTCAAGCACACGCCGACCACCACGATCACAACGCCTACTTCGTGCCGCATAGCAGTAAGTGGCCGGTGATCGCCTCGGTGTTCCTGTTCACCATCATGCTCGGGCTCGCCAGCTGGTTGAATCATCTGGATTGGGGCAAAACCGTGTTTTTTATTGGTCTTGCCGGCCTGCTCGCGATCCTGTTCAAGTGGTTCGCCGATGTGATCCTCGAATCGTTGGCTGGCCACTACAACCAGCAGGTGGACACTTCGTTCCGCATGGGCATGGTGTGGTTCATCTTTTCCGAAGTCATGTTTTTCGCCGCATTCTTCGGTGCCCTGTTTTATGCACGTCAGTTCGCGCTGCCGTGGCTTGGCGGTGCGGGCGACGGTGCCATGACCAACGCGACACTGTGGCCATCGTTCAGCGCCGCATGGCCCAGCAGCGGTCCGGCCGGCATTGGTGGCAGCTTCCAGACCATACCGGCCTGGGGCCTTCCGCTGACCAATACGCTGATCCTGCTCACCTCAGGCGTCACCGTGACGCTCGCGCATCACGCGCTCAGGGCCGCGCATCGCAAGGCGCTGCTGGTGTGGCTGGGTGCGACCGTGCTGTTGGGTTGTCTGTTTCTATATTTTCAGGTGGAGGAATACGTCCACGCCTATCAGGAGCTCAACCTCACGCTCGGTTCGGGCATTTACGGCTCCACCTTCTTCATGCTGACCGGCTTCCACGGCGCGCACGTGACCCTCGGCACGATCATGCTTGCGATCATGTGGCTGCGCTGCGCCAAGGGCCATTTCAGCAAAGATCAGCACTTCGCGTTCGAAGCAGTGGCTTGGTATTGGCATTTCGTGGACGTGGTGTGGCTGGGCTTGTTTCTGTTCGTCTACGTGCTTTGAAGATCCGTTGATCGGTTTCGAAATGCTTGCCGGCCAATTCTGTAACTTCGATCTGAATCTATCTCGGTAGAGCGGCCTGACCAGCCATTCGGCTATTGAAAACCAAGCCGCTGTTGATTCATTGATCAGCGGCTTACAGGCCGCTCTACCGAATTCAGCTGGCTGGATTACGACCGACGCCGTGGGGTTCGATCCAGCCCATGAAGATCGCCAGCACCACCAGCAGGATCAGCGCTACGGACAGCGCAATACGCCGAGTGAGCGCATTGACCGTGCGTTTGGTTTTGCCCTTGTCGACCAGCATGTAATACAGGCCGGCACCGAGATTCCACAGGATTAGGATCAGAAACCCGATGATGAGCAGGGTCTTCAGCGAATCGCTCATGAGGCGCTCCAGCAGCGCGCACGGTTGCGCGGTGTATGCGCAATATTATCGCAGCGGATGAGGGAATACGGGTGAATATGCGCCGCCATCCACTGCTGCTTTGGACGATCGCGTTGATCGTAATGACGCTGTTCGCGCGCCTGGGCTTTTGGCAGCTTGAACGCGCGGATCAAAAGCGCGAGATGCTTGCGAAGGCGGCAGCGGCGCTATCTTTGCGCGCGCCGCGGCCGCTGTCGGTGATCGCCGATCACGACCGCGCCGCCGATTACGACTGGGTGGAAGTCGAGGGCGGCTTCATCGATGCGCCTACGGTGCTGTTGGACAATCAGCAGCAGCGCGGCAGGGTGGGCGTGCGCGCCTA
Source organism: Lysobacterales bacterium (assembly GCA_031419075.1). Classification (GTDB taxonomy): domain Bacteria; phylum Pseudomonadota; class Gammaproteobacteria; order Xanthomonadales; family Xanthomonadaceae; genus Lysobacter_I. The sequence goes on along the minus strand of JANOKD010000005.1, from coordinate 18,321 downwards.
TCGTGTATTCGTATTGAAAAACGGGCTGCCGGTGCTGGTCGATCTGGGCTGGACGCCGCTGCCGCCCGATCGCACATTGCCGACAGTGAAACGCAACCTGACGCGCGCGACGCTTGCGGGCTTGATGCTGCCCCCGCCCGGACATGGCCTGGATGTGGGCGCACCGGCGATACAGTCGGACGGCACGCTGCTGGCGACCGCGATTGATCTGCAGACGTTACGCTCGATGCTTAGATTGCCCGCACTCGCGCCGCGCGTACTGCGCCCGGAACATGATTCCACTTTGGGCTATGTGCGTGATTTCGACATCCTGCCCAACACGCTGCCGCCTGAGCGGCATGTGGGTTATGCCGTGCAGTGGTTCGGATTGGCAATCACTGTGCTGATTACCGCGCTGTTGCTCACTTTTCGCAGAAAACGCACATGAAACCACCTGTCTCGAATTCGCAGCGCAATCGCAACCGGCTGGTACTGATACTGATCGCGGCGGTTTTTTTTCTGCCGATGCTGGTCGCCGGTGTGATGCGTTTTACCGACCATCATCCTCAGGCGAATCGCCAGCACGGCGAACTGCTTGATCCGCCAAGCGACCTGCGCGCAATCATTCCGACGCTGGTCACCGGCGGTGCGTATCGCTGGAACCCCGCCGAACGCATCTGGCGGATCGCCGTCGCGCCGCCGATCGACTGCGGCAAACCGTGCGTGACCTTGGCCAAAGATCTCAATCTGGTCACGCAGCTGTTCGGCCGTCACGCCGATCGCGTGCATATTCTGTGGGTCGGTAAAGCGCCCGATGGATTCCTGAAGACCCCGCACGCACGTGGATTGCATGACGATCCGGCCTTGCGCCGTGCGCTGCCGCGCGTGGATGATCCTGCGGGCGTGCCGGTCTATGTGATCGACCCCAACGGTTTCGTGGTCCTGCGCTATGCGCCCGGTTTCGATCCCTCGCATCTTCGCCAGGACCTGTCCCGGCTGTTGAAACTCAAGTAATAAGTCCATCTCCATGTCGAACGACGTCCCAGATACCAAACCGCTTGCGCACAAGCCGACGGTCTATCGCCACTTCCATCGCATCGCCTGGTTGGCGGTGACGCTGGCGCTGTGCGTGATCGTGTTCGGCGCCTTCGTGCGGCTGTCGAACGCAGGCCTGAGCTGCCCCGATTGGCCCACCTGCTACGGCCGCGCAACCTGGCCTACCGTTGTTGCTGAAGTCAATCATCCGACCGCGCTCGACGTGCGTCCGCTGGAAGTCAGCAAGGCTTGGCGCGAACAGGTGCACCGCCACGCTGCCGCCGTGCTCGGCACGCTGGTGCTGATGCTTGCGCTGCTGGCCGCGAGACGCCGGCGTCTGGGCATCGCGCAGATCCTGCTGGCGGCCGGATTGATCGCAGTCGGCATTCCGCTGTACATGCGCGGCATGCACGATGTCGCGATCGCCTGCGCCGTGCTTGGTGAAATCATCCTGCTGATCGCTGCGCTGCGATGGAGCAACGACGATCTGTCGCGCGCCGCTACGTTCACGCTGATGCTGATCGTGTTCCAGGCGCTGCTGGGCATGTGGACGGTGACGATGTTGCTCAAGCCCGTCATCGTGATGGGACATCTGCTTGGCGGCATGGCCACGTTCTCGATGCTCACGTGGATGGCGTGGCGCGCCACCGGCAGCCCGGTGCGCATCGCCGGTGTGAACGCGATGCGCGGGTGGTTGATCGGCGCAGTCATCGTGGTCGGCATCCAGATTGCACTCGGTGGCTGGGTCAGCGCCAACTACGCTGCGCTCGCTTGCGGCAATGATTTTCCGACCTGCGTCGGTCGGTGGGTGCCGCCGCATGATTTCCGCGAAGGTTTCGTGCTGTGGCGCGGCGTCGGCGTCGATTACGAAGGCGGCGTGCTGGACGGCGCATCGCGGATCGCAATCCAGCTCGCGCACCGGATGATGGCCGTCGTGGTGTTCGCGTATCTGCTGTGGATGGCGCTGAAACTGATCCGCACGCCAGGCCTGTGGCTCACCGGGATTGCACTGGGCGTGCTGATGTTGGCGCAGGTGGCGCTTGGCATCGCCAACGTGGTGCTGGGTCTGCCGCTGTGGACTGCAGTGCTGCACAACGGCGGAGCGGCATTGCTGTTGTTCTTGTTGGTCGGGTTGCTGGCGCGTCTGTGCCGGCCCACCGTATGAGTCCGCGCTGATGGCCAATTCGGTGCGTGATTACTGGGCACTGACCAAGCCCCGCGTGGTGGCGCTGATCGTGTTCACCGCGTTCGTCGGTATGTTTCTCGCCGTGCCGGGATTACCGCCGCTGCGCGAAAGCGTGTTCGGCTTCATCGGCATCTGGCTGGCGGCGGCCAGCGCAGCGGCGATCAACCATCTGATCGATCAGCGCATCGACCGGGTGATGGCGCGCACCGCGCACCGTCCGCTCGCCACCGGCGCATTGAAGCCGGCGCAGGTGCTCGCGTTCGCGGTGTTCCTCGGCGCGCTGTCGATGACCATGCTGATTTCGATGGTCAATCCGATCACCGCCGCGCTCACCTTCGCATCGTTGATCGGCTACGCGATCGTCTACACCGCATGGCTCAAACGCGCCACGCCGCAGAACATCGTCATCGGCGGCATTGCAGGCGCCGCGCCGCCGCTGCTGGGCTGGTCCGCAGTCACGGGCATGAACAACGAATGGGACTGGGCGCACGCACTGCTGCTGGTGCTGATCATCTTCGTCTGGACGCCGCCGCATTTCTGGGCACTGGCGATCTTCCGCCGCGATGACTACGCCCGCGCGCTGGTGCCGATGCTGCCGGTCACGCACGGCGTGGAATACACCCGTTGGCAGATCCTGCTCTACACCGTGCTGCTGGTCATCGTCACGGTGATGCCGTGGGCGGTTGGCATGAGCGGACTGTTCTACCTCGGCGGCGCAATGGTGTTGGGCGCGGTGTTCCTGTGGTACGCGTGGAAGCTGCTCGATCCACCGGATGAATTTTTCGCCATGCGCACCTTCAACTATTCCATCGTCTACCTCATGGCGCTGTTCGCTTTTTTGCTGGTCGATCACTGGCTGCTGCCGTGGCTGACGCCTGCGCCCTTGTTCGAGCTTCAGCCAATCGGCTGACGATTCTCTTGTAGGAGCGCCGGGAGCCGCGACTGTCGAAGAGAATGTGGGAGCGACGGAAGTCGCGATAGCTCGCGATTGAAATCTCTGTAATCCAATCGCGGCTCCCGCCGCGCCCACAATACCCCGCAATGAGGATTCGCCATGCGCCGCATACCCCTCTTGGCACTGCTCTGCGGCCTGACTCTGACGGCCGCTTCCGCTTTCGCCGCCCATGCCCAAGAGGACTCGAAACTTCTTGCCAATGCATCCGTCATCAGCGCCGCACGCATGCTCGACGTCCGTAGCGGACGGATGCTTGAGAACGTCCATGTGCTGATCGAAGACGGTCGCATCAAGCAGGTCGCTCACGGCAAAGATGCCTTCATCGTCACCACCGACATGACCCGCTACGATCTTGGCGACGTCACCCTGCTGCCCGGCATGATCGACATGCACGTGCATATCGACAGCGACCCGGAATACAGCGGCTACAACTACCTGCAGTTCAACGACCGCTTCTGGTCGGTGATCGCGGTCGAGAACGCGCACAAGACCTTGGCGGCTGGGTTCACCACGATCCGCAACGTCGGCTCCGATGCGTGGAACGATGTCGGCCTGCAGCAGGCGATTGACGCAGGCAAATTGACCGGCCCGCGTATCGTCCCCGCTGGCTATGCTTTTGGCGCCACCGGCGGACACTGCGATTCGACCTATTTTCCGCCGTCGATGGATCAGAAAAACCAGTTCAACGCCGACAATCCCGAAGAGGCGCGCAAGTCGGTGCGCGAAATTCGCAAGTACGGCGCGCAGGTCATCAAGATCTGCGCCACGGGCGGCGTGTTCTCGCGCAACACCGAGCCCGGTCAGCAGCAGATGACGTATGCGGAGATGAAAGCGGTTGTCGATGAAGCGCAGATGTGGGGCATCAAAGTCGCCGCACACGCGCACGGCGCCGCCGGCATCCGCGACGCGATCCGTGCCGGCGTGAGCACCATCGAACACGCCAGCCTGATCGACGACGAAGGCATCCGTCTTGCGAAACAATACGGTGCCTGGCTGTCGATGGATATCTACAACACCGACTACACGCAGAGCGAAGGCAAGAAGAACGGCGTACTTGAAGACAACCTGCGCAAAGACCGCGACATCGCAGACCTGCAGCGCCAGAACTTCCGTCGCGCGCATCAAGCCGGTGTGAAAATGGTCTTCGGCACCGACGCCGGTATCTTCCCGCACGGCGACAACGCCAAACAGTTCGCGACGATGGTGCGCTACGGCATGACCCCGACCCAGGCGATTCAGTCTGCGACGATCAATGCGGCTGAAGCGCTGGGTCGTAATGATATCGGCGTGTTGGAAACAGGGCGATTCGCAGACATCGTCGCGATATCGGGTAATCCTGCGCAGGATGTCACCTTGCTTGAGAATGTCGCGTTTGTGATGAAGGGTGGGGTGGTGGTGAAGGATGTGCGTTAGCCGCAAGTAGCACCGAGTCCGGATTCCGCAAAAAAGCAACGCCTGCAAAGCCTGCCAGCGCTGATCCGGAGTGCGACGAACGGTAACTCTTTTCAGCCTGCTCGTCGGATAGACTGCGCCGGATCAAAATCGTATCGTGTCGCAGCGGATGCGACAACGTACGTGATAATCAATCAAATTGAATAACCGCCATAGGATCAACAATGAGAACTTGGAATGTATCGCTCATGCTGCTGTTAGCCATGTACGCGGCTCAGCCAATCTCTGCGGAAGCCCAGACAAGCGATAACACGTTTTGCTATACAACTGCCTCTGGTTCGTATGCGTGCTTCGGCACCTTTGAGGCTGCGGAAGCTGCTTTGCGCAATGCCTTGCCGGCATCCTATCGGAACGTGATTCAGCCCAAGACGCCTCAGCCATCCGGAAGTTCACCGAATGCGCAGGGCCTCGAGAAATGGCGGGTCGACTACTTCATTCCAGATCAACCTCCAGAAACAATGTATCCGCCCACACATACCGTGTCGGGTTGGAATGCTGCTTCGAATGGAATTTGTAGCGCGTCAAATGATCCGTTAGATCCCAATGGCTGCTTGGACGGAGATGCTGCTGCAATAGCTAGGTTCGAATACAGTCGCTCATTTCTTCCACAATGCACGCTGAATAATCCAGGTTTTGAAGGCGCGTATGCAACGCCATTCTCTAGAATTGATGCTCAAAGCTATCAAAGCAGATATGGATCGATTCAATATACTCCCAATAACTTCAACAGCACGCGCCGATTGAGGTATACGACTCAATGTCCTGGATGGACGAGTCCCACTACTGACTATAACTACATCGCCAGACGTTAGACATTCCTGTGCCCGGATAGATTCTCTCCAGTAAACGGATTCAGTTCGCTTTCCGAGTCGCCAAATGGCGCTGGTGCTGTGATTAGCGGCCCGCTATGCCGACCAATTGATGCTTTGCCCTATATCACTTTTTATCAACGCAGTACGGCGTCTTGTCCTGCAGGCAATAATCCTGGTCCTTGTCACCCGGCAACCGGTGACAAGTCCCGCAATGAAGTGGATTTCCAATTCGCAGGAGAATCGTTCACCCGTTACTATCATTCGCTCCGCCAGACAGGAACGCTGCCTGCGTTCGCGCCGGGGTGGACGCATACCTTCAGCGACCGCATCCTGGACGGTGGAGTCAGCAATATGAAAATCGTCCGTAGCGATGGTTATGCCGAGTATTTTCTTTCGCTGGGAAACAATCAATACAAATCCAGCCAGACGTCGCGCAAGAAGCTGGTGAAATTCGCCGATGGCACTTACAAGATCTACGATGAAACCGGGCGAATTCTTTCTTTCAATTCCGCCGGCCGTCTGGTCCGGCAGGAGCAGTCTGTCGCCGGTCTGTACACCATTGATTTCACATACAGCGACGAGCAGGTGGTCCATGCGCAGGATCAGACCGGCAGGGCGCTCGTGTTCAACTACGTCGACAATCGTCTCGACAACATCCAGCTGCCAGATGGCACCGTAGTGCAATATCAGTTTGACGGCTTCGGAAACTTCACCCAGGCAAATTATCCTGACGGCACAAGCAAGCAGTACCACTACAATGAAGCTGGACTGTCGCTGGCGAACAATCCACATGCACTGACCGGTATTACCACCGAGAATGGCTTGCGTTATTCTTCGTATGGCTATGCCACCAACGGTCGCGTCAATTTAAGTGAGCGGCACAAGGACAACGGCACGTTCGTCGAAAAAACCACGATCGACTACTCGAACATCAATCAGCCAGTCGTGACTTTGCCACACGGCGAAGTGGTTACCTACGTATTGACAGACGAAGGGCCATACCGACGAATTACCAGCATGGCGGGAGGTAGCGGTAATTTCCTAAGCAATTACACTGGCGGCGGCATTGGTCAGACGACCAGTGCGCTTGGCGTAATCACTAAGTATACGTACGCCGCGGACTACCTCAGTACGCGTTTCGAAGCTTTTGGTACGCCTGAAGAACGAAAATTCGTTACGACAAGAGACGCGAACTATCGCACCACCGCTTATGATGTGCAGGTAAAGTCTGGTTCCACTTTTGTTTCCAAACAACAGCAGTCGTTCACCTACAACAGCCGCGCCCAGGTTTTGACCCAGACCACGACAGACCCGGTCACTTCGATCTCGCGCACCACCACAACGACATACTGCGAACAAGCCGACGTCGATGCCGCCACCTGTCCATTGATCGGTCTGGTCAAAACAATGGACGGCGCGCGCACCGACGTCGCCGACACCATAACCTACGCCTACCGCCAAGCCGATGAACCGAGTTGTGCGACATCGCCTTCAACGTGTCCCTACCGCAAAGGTCAGCTGTGGAAAGTGACCAATGCGCTCGGTCAGGTCAGCGAAACGCTGAGCTACGACGGCGCAGGCCGCGTGCTCTCGGTCAAAGATCCGAACGCCGTCATTTCCGACTTCGAGTACGACGCGCGCGGGCGTATGACCGCACGCAAATTGCGCGGCGCCAATAATGCAGTCGACACCGACGATCAGATCACCCGCATCGAATACTGGCCGACCGGACTGGTCAAGAAAGTCACTCAGCCGGACGGCGCGTTCACCGCCTACGCCTATGACGACGCACATCGCTTGACCGGCATTATCGACAACGCCGGCAACAGCATCACCTACACCCTCAATGCCGCCAGTGAGCGTACGAAAGAAGACACCAAGGACAGCACGGGCGCCCTGCAGCGCACGCTGTCGCGCACCTACAACACGTTGGGCCAACTGCAGGCCGTCACCGATGCTTACGGGCGCAGCACCGGCTTCACCTATGACGCTAACAGCAACCTCGACACCGCGACCGATGCGTTGACACGCGTTGCCGACAACAACTACGACCCGCTGGACCGCCTCAGCCGCACCTTGCAAGACGTGAACGGCATCGCGGCGGAAACCAAGTTCAGCTACGACACACTCGATAACCTGACCCAGGTCAACGATCCGAAAGCGCTGAACACCACTTACACCTACAACGGCTTCAGCGACCTCACTCAACTGGTTAGCCCGGATACCGGGACCACGCTCTACACCTACGACAGTGCCGGCAACCGCAAGACCCAGAAGGACGCCCGCAACAAAACCACCACATACAACTATGACGCGCTGAACCGGCTCACCTCGGTGACATACGCGGCGACTGCGCTCAACACCACCTACATCTACGACACCGCACAAACGGCCTGCGTCGCCGGTGAGACGTTTACCGTAGGCCGGCTGACCAAGATCACCGATCAAAGCGGCAACACCGTCTACTGTTACGACCGCTTCGGCAATCTGGTGCGCAAAGAGCAAACTTCCAACGCCAAAGTCTTCACCCTGCGCTACACCTGGAACGTGGCCGGGCAGCTCACCAGCGTGATCTATCCGGATGGTGCGATTGCCGACTATCTCTACGATGCGCAGGGCAGGGTGTTGGAAGTGGGCGCGAAGACTGCGACCGGGACGCGGCAGGTGCTGCTGACCAATGCCAGCTATTACCCGTTCGGGCCGGTCGCGCAGTGGAGCTACGGCAACGGTCGCTTGATGAAGCGCAGCTTGAATCAGAACTACCAGCCAGGCTTTGTCGAAGTCACGACAGCTGGTGGCATCAGCCTCGGCTATGAGTTCGACGCAGTCGGCAACCTCAAGACCCTGCGCAACGCCAATCAGGCGGACCCGCCGCGGCGTCTATTCGGCTATGACGCGCTCAACCGCATCACCGAAAGCAAAGACGGGATCACCAACGCAGTGTTGGAGGGCTACACCTACGACAAGACCGGCAACCGCACCAGCGCCACGGTCGGCGCGACCACCACACCGTATGCGTATCTCACGGGCAATCATCGCCTCAACGCCGTCGGCACCGCCGCAGCGCGCGTGTACGACGCCAACGGTAACAGCACTTCTGTTCCCGGCACGGTGGTGAAAAACTTCGTCTACGGCGACCACAACCGGATGACGCAGTACAAGGAAGGCACCACGGTCAAAATGAACTACGTCTACAACGGCCGCGGCGAACAGGTGCGCAAATACGCCACCAGCACCACCAACGTGTACAGCCTGTACGACGAAGCCGGACATTGGCTTGGCGATTACAACAACGCCGCAGCGGCAACGCAGCAGGTGATCTGGTTCGGCGACCTGCCGGTGGGTGTACTGGTGGGTGCGGGTGCCGCGCAGAAACTGCATTACATCGAAGCCGATGCGCTGGGCACACCGCGGGTTGTCGTGGACCCGACACGTGGCACGCAGGGCACGGCTGTGTGGATGTGGGATCTGGCGGGTGAGGCGTTTGGTGTTACGGCACCGAATCAGAATCCGGATGGGGATGCGAACCAGTTTGTGTTCAATATGCGGTTTCCGGGTCAGCGATATGATGCGGTTAGTGGATTGAATTACAACTACTTCCGCGACTATGATCCGAGTACGGGCAGGTATGTGCAGAGTGATCCGATTGGGTTGGATGGGGGGCTGGCAACATTCGCCTATGCAAATTCTGATCCGCTGGGATCAATCGATCCAGACGGTCGGAATCCAATCACTATTGCTCGTATTTGCGCTCGCTTCACGGCTGCTTGTGGCGCCTTGGTTGCATGTCGATCGAATCCTGCGAAGTGCGTAGAACTTCTATGCAAGGGAAATAATGAATTATCACGCTACAAGATGCATTGTATGGTCCCTGGTTGTAACGGATCTGAGGGTAAGCTGGCTCGTGAAATCAAGGCTGCAGCCGCATGCACCTGTTTAGTGAATAGGGTGTTTGAAAAATATGTTTGTAGGAAGGGGGTTTCCGATAAGCCGCATAATGATCAAATTGAAGATGCCAAAAAGAAATGCCTAAAGTGCGCTGAAATGTGTGTGATTTGACCGATGAGACAAGACGTTCTAGATTGTTTACGTTGTAGTGACTGGGCTGGGGCAGTGTCCTTGATTAAGCGCGGCCAAGCCTCGTTGGAAATCGATAATCCCGGTTCGTCTGTTTTCAGCTGGCTGATTGAAATTAATTTTCCGTCACAGCGGGTCGTCGAATTTCTGGCGTACTGCGTTCGTGTCGAGGGCATTGATAAAGATTCATTGCAGTTGCTTGAGTTCTGTTTGTGTGAATCAAGTTTAAAATCAAATGCGTTTGATACTTTTGCGTCTCTCCTGGATTTTGGGCTTAGTCCCAACGTGTTGGCTGATGGGGGTTGTACTTTGTTGCAGAAGGCAATCGAGCTCAACAAGGTTCGTGAGGTTGAAGAACTCCTGCGTCATGGGGTGGATCCACAGCAGATGAATTTTTTTGGGTTAGAGAGCACGAGTAATATTGAAGACGCCATCTCTGCAGACAATGCAGCAGGAAATCTTGTGCTAGAAAAATTTTGCGCACCACAAAGGCATTAAAAATCCGTAAAGAGGACCGTACGGCCGTACGGCGCAATGACCGGCGGCGTAGGGTGGAACCCGCGAAGCGGATTCCACCGTCTTTTCGGTATCTGCTGCGATTGAATTTCGGAATGACGGATGTATCGTGATGGCGGAATCCGCTTTGCGGGTTCCGCCCTACGCCGGATGTTGCGGTTGCGGGGTTTTCTGACGTGCGGGTTGGTTGTTTTCTGATGTCGTGTTTGTCGTCATGCGTGCATGCTGGCATGCATGCCGAATTACCGACGCGAATGGACGCCTGGCGGAACATGGTTCTTCACCGTGAACTTGCTGGAGCGTCGCCGAAACGATGTGCTGACGGCGAATATCGATCACTTGCGCGACTGCGTTGCGCTGGAACGAACGCGTCGACCCTTCTCGGTCATCGCGTGGGTGGTGCTGCCGGAGCATATGCATTGGATCTGGCGATTGCCTGAAGGCGATGCCGACTTCGCAACCCGCTGGCGTCGCATCAAAACGGATTTCAGTCGTGGCATGTCCAAAACGGAACGTCGATCAACTGTTCGGCTTGCACGAGGGGAGCGAGGCATCTGGCAGCGGCGCTATTGGGAGCATGCGATCCGAGACGATCTCGATCTGCGGCGGTATATCGATTATATCCACTTCAATCCGGTGAAGCATGGATGGGTCGGGCGGGCGGTGGACTGGCCGCATTCTAGTTTCCGGCAGTATGTCTTGCGTGGAATTTATTCTGAGGGATGGGGCAGCGGGCAATAGCCGGTTGCAGCGGTAAGGGATTTCGCCGAATGTCGAAACGGCCGATATATGGTGATGGTGGGTTTCTAACAGCAAAGCTGGTCATCGCCTGCGGCGGTTCCACCCTACGCGAACGTCGCAAGCATCCGATATCGCGCATCCAACGCAGCGACATGTCGCTGCAGATCTTCAAGACTGCCGGTGTTGATGATGATGTCGTCGGCAACGGCGAGGCGCTGTTCGCGGGTCGCCTGCGCGGCAATCATTTTGTTGGCGAGTTCGGCATCGACGCCGTCGCGCTGAACCAATCGCGCATGTTGCACAGCAGCCGGGACATCGACGACGAGGACACGCTGCAGCCAGGGATAAGCGGTACGTCCGCCGACTTCGGCCAACAGCGGAATCGCGGCGATTGCGTATGGGCTGGATGCCTGTGCGCACTGTTGCGACAGCGCCTCGCGCACACGCGGGTGGATGATGGCTTCAAGTGTCCTGCGTGCGCTGTCGTTGCCGAAAATGCGTTTGCGCATCGCGGCGCGGTCGAGGGCGCCATTCGCATCGAGCACTCCTTCGCCGAAGGCGGCGATAACGTCCGCCAAGCCTGTGCTGCCAACGGCCACCGCGTCACGTGCGGCGATGTCGGCATCCGCAGCAACAATGCCGAGCGATTCGAATGCGGATGCGACGGCGGTCTTGCCAGATGCGATGCCGCCGGTCAGGCCGATGCAGTACGACGCCATGACATCACTGAAGACCGGAGATGCGCATGTACGCGCCAATGATGTCGTCGCCCCAGAGGAATACGATCCACCCGGCAATGGCGAGGTAGGGGCCGAACGGAATCGGCGTGCCTTGGTCCCGGCCCTTGGTCATCAGCCAGATCGAACCGACGACGGCCCCGACGATCGAGGACAGCATCACGATGGGCAGCAGCGCCTTGTAACCGGCCCAAGCCCCAAGCGCAGCCAGCAGCTTGAAATCGCCGTGGCCCATCCCGACCTTGCCGGTCAGCTGTTTATAAACCCAGTAAACGACCCACAGCGATAGATAGCCGAGCACCGCGCCGGCGATCGCGGCTTTTGCGGGGACAAATAAGTTGTCGACGCTCGCGATCAAGCCAAGCCAGAGCAGCGGCAGCGTGAGCTGATCCGGCAACAGCTGCGTGCGCACATCAATGCCGGACATCGCGACCAGGAAACAGCTCAGCAGCGAAGCGCCGAACCCCTGCCAGCCGAAGCCGAAACGCCAGACGCAGGCGGTGACCAGCAGCATCGTCAGCAGTTCGACGGCGGGATACTGGATCGAAATGGGCGTCTTGCAGTGCCGGCAGCGGCCACGCAGCGCAAGCCAGCTGAACACTGGAATGTTTTCGTACCACGACAATTTGTGTTGGCAGTGCGGGCAGTGCGAGGGCTCGACCACAATGCCGGGCGGCGGCGGATCGTACAGATCCGCCTGACCCAGGGTTTCGAGGCTGTCGCGCTTCCACTCCCACTCCAGCCGCTTGGGCAGGCGCAGGATCACTACGTTGAGAAAGCTGCCGACAAGCAGCCCAAGCCCGGCCGCGATCGGATAACCGAGGGCCGGATTCTGGTCGAGAAATGCCATTGATGTGCAGGCGCTGGATCAGCCGCCGACCGCAGCGGCCAGCTTGAAGATCGGCAGGTACATACCGACCACCATGCTGCCCACCATCACGCCGATGATGACCATGATCATCGGTTCCAGCAGGCTGGCCAGCGCGTCCACGGCATTGTTCACTTCCTGCTCGTAGAACTCGGCGACCTTGAACAGCATAGTGTCGAGCGCACCGGCCTCTTCGCCGATGGCCGCCATCTGCACCACCATATGCGGGAACAGGTTGACCTGCTTCATCGCCATGTTGACCGGGTAGCCCACCGATACGTCCTCGCGGATGCGCCACACCGCTTTTTCATACACGGAGTTGCCGGTGGCGCCAGCAACGCTTTCCAGCGCTTCGACCAGCGGTACGCCGGCCTTGAACGTGGTGGCGAGGGTACGCGCAAAGCGTGCGACGGCCGAGTTGTGCATGATCGCGCCGAGCACCGGAATCTTCAGCACCACCTTGTCGAGAAAATGCTGGAAACCGGGCGAGCGTTTGTAGGCGAAGATGAAGCCTACGATGGTACCGATAGTGACGATGAGCATCAGCCACCACCAGGACACCATGAACCGCGAGAATTTCACGATCAGCTGGGTGAAGGCGGGCAGCTCGGCGCCGAAGTTCTTGAACACATCCTCGAACTGCGGCACCACAAACACGAGCATGATCGAGCTGACCAGGATCGCGACCGCAATGACCATCGCGGGATAGAACAGCGCTTTTTTGATCTTGCCTTTCAGCGCTTCGGTGTTTTCCTTGTAGGTCGCGATGGTGTCGAGTACGGTTTCGAGCACGCCCGCAGACTCGCCAGCGCGCACGAGATTGCGGTACAGCTCGTCGAAATACACAGGATGTTTGCTCATCGCTTCATAGATCGAGGAGCCGCCCTCGATATCGATGCGTACGGCTTCAACCAGATTCTTCATCCGCAGATTTTTCTGGCCGTTGCCGATGATCTCCAGCGACTGCACCAACGGTACGCCGGACTTCATCATTGTGGCGATCTGGCGGCTGAAGATGGCGATGTCCTTCGCTTTGACCCGGCTGCCTGCGGCGCCGAACAGAGGCTTGCCTTTAGGCTTGACCACAGTCGGCGTGATACCCATGCGGCGGAGCTCGGCACGCAGCAGATTGCCGTTCTTGGCCTGCTGCTCGCCCTTCATCTTGATGCCGCGTTTGTCGTTGCCCTCCCAGACGAACATCGGCATTTGATTGCCAGCGCGTTGAGTGGCGGGTGCGTTTTTCGCGGCGGTGCGGGATGCGGCCATGGTTTAGTCCTTGGTGACGCGGTTGATTTCGGCGAGGCTGGTGAGGCCGTTTCTGGCCTTGAGCAGCGCGGATTGACGCAGGTTGCGCACGCCTGAGGCCTGCGCGGCTTCTGCGATCTGCATGGCATTGCCGCCCTGCAGAATAATGGCTTGAATCTTTTCGCTCATCGGCATCACTTCATAGATGCCTGTGCGTCCCTTGTAACCGCCGGTGCACTCGCTGCAGCCCACCGCTTCGTACAGCGTGATGCCGGCATGCACTTCGTCGGCGGTGTAGCCTTCCGACAGCAGCGCATGTTCGGGCAGGGGCGATTCGCGTTTGCACTGGTTGCACAGTCGGCGGGCGAGGCGCTGTGCGATCACCAGACTGACCGATGAGGTGATGTTGAACGGCGCGATACCCATGTTCATCAGGCGCGATATGGTCTGCGGCGCATCATTGGTGTGCAGGGTCGACAGCACCATATGGCCGGTCTGCGCGGCCTTGATGCCGATTTCTGCGGTTTCCAGATCGCGGATTTCGCCGACCATGATCACGTCCGGATCCTGACGCAGAAAGCTGCGCAGGGCGGCGGCGAAGGTCATGCCGCGCTTTTGGTTCTGCTGCACCTGGTTGATGCCCGGCAGACGGATTTCCACCGGGTCTTCGACTGTGGAGATGTTGCGTTCTTCTTCGTTGAGAATGCCCAGCGCGGTGTACAGCGACACCGTCTTGCCTGAGCCGGTGGGGCCAGTGACCAGCACCATGCCGTACGGTTTTCTGATCGCCTCCAGAAAGAGTTTCTGCTGGTCCGGCTCGTAACCCAGTTTCTCGATGCCCAGTTTGGCCGCGCTGCCGTCAAGGATACGCAGCACGACCTTCTCACCGAACAGGGTCGGCAGGGTGCTGACGCGAAAGTCCATCGCGCGGGTGCCGAACTTGAGCTTCATGCGCCCGTCTTGTGGCACTCGCTTTTCAGCGATGTCCAGACGGCTGATGACTTTGATGCGCGAGGCCAGCTTGTCTTTGATGGCGATCGGCGGCTGAGTGATCTCCCGCAGTTCGCCGTCGACGCGAAAACGCACCCGGTAGTGGTATTCGTAGGGCTCGAAGTGGAGGTCAGAGGCGCGGGCGTTGATCGCATCGATCAGCATCTTTTGCAGAAAGCGCACCACGGGCGCGTCTTCAACCTCGGTCTGTACGTCGTTGCTTTCCTGTTCCGCAGTCGCGTCGTCGGTGACATCGAAGTCGAAGTCGCCCACGGCGAGCGACTCGATCGTGTCGCTGGCGCTCACGCCGCTTGCGGAAACGAGCTTGGCGAGTTTGTCGTATTCGACGACCACCCACTCGGGCGCCAGCTGGGTTGCGAACTTGATGCGTTCGACTGCTTCCTGATCCGTCGGATCGGCGCCGCCAATGAACAGGCGGTTGCCGCGCTTGCCTAAAACGACGACCTGGTATTGGTTGACCAACTTGTTGTCGATGACGTTGCGCGGCAAGCGCTCCGGGTCAACGGCAGCCAGGTCGAGCACCGGCAGGGCCAGGGCATTGGCCAGCGTT
Organism: Lysobacterales bacterium; assembly: GCA_031419075.1. Lineage (GTDB taxonomy): Bacteria > Pseudomonadota > Gammaproteobacteria > Xanthomonadales > Xanthomonadaceae > Lysobacter_I. The sequence goes on along the minus strand of JANOKD010000005.1, from coordinate 3,157 downwards.
TGGGCCAAGTCAGCCGCCGATACCGATCCCGCCGCAATCAGGGCCGCAACGAAGCTCGTCTTGCGCTCGGCGGCGGCCTTGACCAGGGCCTCGGCCGGCTTGGCGCCGAGCTTGCCGGCGTGCACGAGCACCCGGGCAACGCCGGACAGCGAGGAATGGGGGGCTTCGGCCAGCGTATCCACGGGAATCGGGGTTGACACTCAATGCGAGAAATGACAGGAGATCATCGCTGATCGCCTAGGCACTGTAAATCGTCGAGCGCCCCCATCTCGGCAACAGTTCACGGCCGTTGCGCAGGACGCGTGGCGACACCGTCAAGACCGGTATCGGCAACCAAGAAGTGGTCGGGGTGAGAGGATTCGAACCTCCGGCCTCTACGTCCCGAACGTAGCGCTCTACCAGGCTAAGCTACACCCCGATGAACGGCGGGACCGCTGGGTCGCGCCGCTAGACTCGCGGTCTGTCGGGCTCATGAAGAGCGATCGACCGATCGAGCACACAATTCTAGCAGAGCGTCTCGATGCGATGACGGTGGCAGGTGCCGCAGACAGGCGCGCGCGGCGCAAGCTTCGTCGCGTGCGACCTGTTTGGCGACCTCGAGCGCCCCGGTTCTACGCACGACTCTCACGACATCGGCCAACCGTGCCACCTCGCCATGCTCGATGGCATGACGCACCAGATCGCGCTCCGCCGGCTCGCCGCGCGCCATCGCCACCAGCAGTGGCAATGTCGGCTTGCCTTCGCGCAAGTCGTCGCCGACGTTTTTGCCCAGTTCGTGCGTCTCGCCGTCGTAGTCGAGAAGATCGTCGACCAGTTGGAATGCTGTGCCCAACGAGCGGCCGTAATCTGCGCAGGCTTCTTCGGTCGCTGCATCGGCCCCTGCCAACAAGGCGCCCAGACGCGCGCTGGCCTCGAACAGCTTGGCCGTCTTGAATCGGATGACGCGCAGGTACTCGTCGACTGCGAGGTCGGGATCGTGCATGTTCATCAACTGCAGCACTTCGCCCTCGGCGATGACATTGGTGGCATCGGCGAGTACATCGAGAATCCGCAGGTTGTCGACGGCCACCATCATCTGGAACGCGCGCGAGTAGAGAAAGTCGCCGACCAGGACGCTGGCAGCGTTGCCGAAGACGGCGTTGGCTGTGTCCCTGCCGCGCCGAAGCGAGGATTCATCTACCACGTCGTCGTGCAGCAGGGTCGCGGTATGGATGAATTCGACGGTCGCGGCCAATGTGTAGCGCTCGGGGCCCTGAAATCCCAACGCACTTGAGAACAACAGCACCAGCCGCGGCCGGATACGCTTGCCGCCTGCATTGACGATGTACTGGGAAATCTGATTGATCAGGGCCACGTTCGAGCGCAGGCGATCGGCGATAACCGCGTCAACCTGCGCCATCTCGGCGGCCATTGGATCGACCAGGCGGGCATCGGTTTCCCGGCTGGCGGTGGCGGCGGAGGGCATGAACGGGGGCTGGCGAGCGCGGTGTAAGCGCAGGATTATAGGAACCTGCGCGCGCGCGAGCGCACGCCGACAAGGTGCATGTCCTCACCCGCCCACGCTGTGATAAAGTCTGGGGTTCCGTTTTGGGGGCTGGTTAGCCCCTAAGCGTGTCGGTAATGCCTGCGATGTTTATGCACGCACCATGCCGCCGATGGTCGCCCCGCTCACCGCAGGGTATTCTCGAAAAGGGCTCACATGTACGCGGTCATAAAAACCGGTGGCAAGCAATACAAGGTTGCCGCCGGCGAAAAGATCAAGGTAGAACAGATTGCTGCGGACGTTGGCCAGGAAATTGTGATCGATCAAGTCTTGGCCGTGGGCAACGGCGCAGACTTGAAAGTTGGGTCGCCCCTGGTTGTCGGCGCGAGCGTGAAGGCCACCGTCGTGGCACAAGGCAAGCATGACAAGGTGCACATTTTCAAGATGCGTCGTCGCAAGCACTATCGCAAGTCGCAAGGTCATCGCCAGACCTTTACCGAACTGCAGATCAGCGCCGTGACCGCCTGAGTCATTGCCGCAATCGAACGAGGTAATTCACCATGGCACAGAAAAAAGGCGGCGGCTCCACGCGCAACGGTCGCGATTCGCAACCCAAGATGCTCGGCGTCAAGGCTTTCGGTGGCGAGGCGGTTTCTGCTGGCTCGATCATCGTGCGCCAGCGCGGCACCAAGTTTCATGCCGGTACCAATGTCGGCATGGGCAAGGACCATACGCTGTTTGCGCTCGTCGACGGCCAGGTCACGTTCGCCATCAAGGGCGCACTGAATCGCCAGACCGTCAGCATCGCGCCCGCCTGAGCCCGCGAGGCCTGGACCGCGAAGCCCCGGCCCGCCGGGGCTTTTTTGCTTCTAACATGGGCGCACCATGAAGTTTGTCGATGAAGCCACGATCGACGTTGCCGCTGGCGATGGCGGCGCGGGCTGCGCGAGCTTTCGGCGTGAAAAATTCATTCCCTTCGGCGGGCCCAACGGCGGCGACGGCGGGCGAGGCGGCAGCATCTATGCGGTCGCCGACTTGAATCTCAATACTCTGATCGATTATCGCTATGCACGGCGCCACGAGGCACGCAACGGAGAGGCCGGCCGCGGTGCCGATCAGTTCGGTGCGGCCGGGGACGACATCGTGCTGCGCATGCCGGTGGGTACGATCCTGCGCGACCATGAGACCGACGAGCTTGTCGCTGAATTGCTGACGCCGGGCGAGAGGCTGCCGATCTGCAAGGGCGGCGACGGCGGTTTCGGAAACATGCATTTCAAGACCAGCACCAATCGGGCGCCGCGGCAGAAAACGCCCGGCTGGCCAGGCGAGCAGAAGAAGCTCAAGCTCGAGTTGCGCGTGCTGGCCGACGTGGGCCTGCTCGGCATGCCCAACGCCGGCAAGAGCACGCTGATCGCTGCGATCTCGAATGCGCGGCCGAAGATTGCCGACTACCCTTTCACGACCTTGCACCCGAACCTGGGTGTGGTGCGCGTCGGCCCTGAGCAGAGCTTCGTCGTGGCCGATATCCCCGGCCTGATCGAAGGCGCTGCCGAAGGTGCCGGCCTGGGCCACCAATTCCTGCGCCACTTGCAGCGCACACGCCTGTTGTTGCACCTGGTCGATGTGGCGCCGTTCGACGACAGCGTCGATCCGGTCGCGCAGGCCAAGGCCATC
>JANOKD010000004.1:0-23680 GCA_031419075.1 Lysobacterales bacterium | reverse complement strand
CGTGAATCCCGATAACGCCGCGTCGCTGCAGCAGTTCCAGCAGGCACAGGGCGAGCTGTCCAGCGCACTGTCGCGGCTGCTGGTCATCACCGAGAATTACCCGAATCTCAAGTCCGATCAGGCGTTTCTCAATCTGCAGACGCAGCTGGAAGGCACTGAAAACCGGATCACGGTCGAGCGCGAACGCTATATCCAGTCAGTGCGCGACTACAACGTGCATATCCGCGAATTCCCGGTGAATCTCACCGCGATGATGTTCGGCTATGAGCAGAAACCGAGCTTCACGGTCGAGAACGAGCGCGAGATCCAGGACGCGCCGGTGGTGGATTTCAGCGGGCAGTCGACCGCGGCGCCGGTGCCGTCCACGGCACCCACACCGCAGCCGGTGCCCTTGCCTGAAAGTCAAAAAATGAAGCCCGCGTCCGCTGGCGGCTGATCTGGCACTGGCCGGAGACCGGGCATGATCCGTCCGCTGAACGCTTTATTGCTGAGGACGCTGTCGCTGAGCGCGCTGTTTGCGGTGGCGATGACCGGATCCGCGCGCGCGCAGGATCTGGCCCCGATCCCCGTGCTAATTTCGCCCGTCGTCGACACTACCGGCAGCTTGAACGCCAGCGAGATCGCGCAGTTGCAGCAACAGTCGCTGGCGCTGCAGCAGCGCAAGGGCAGCCAACTGCAGATCCTGATCGTACCCACCACGCGACCCGAAACGATCGAGCAATACGCGCAGCGTGTATTCGATCAATGGAAGATCGGTCGCAAGGGTGTTGACGACGGTGTGCTGCTGCTGGTGGCCAAAGACGACCGTGAAGTCCGCATCCAGCCGGGCTATGGCCTGGAAGGCGCGATTCCCGACATCGCCGCCGGCCGCATTGTCCAGGAATATCTGGTGCCGAAATTCCGTGCGGGCGATTTCGCGGGCGGCATCGGTGATGCCAGTGCGCAACTGGTGCGATTGATCGACGGCGAGTCGTTGCCGCCGCCGATGGCGGTCGGTGCAAACGGCGGAGAAACGTCAGGCTGGCCCCCGGCGCTATTTCTCGCGTTCTTCGTCTCGATGTTTGTGCGTGCGCTGCTCGGTGGTCTGCCTATCTTGCTGCGGATGGCGATCATCGCTGTGTTGGCCGCCAGCGTGCTTTGGCTGTTCTCTGCACCATTGTTGGTGATTCTGCTCGGTGCGTTGGTGGGTGCCATTGTGGGCGCCATTGCAGGCAATGGCGGTGGTTTTGCCAAGCGCGGCAGTTGGGGCTCGCTCGGCAGCGGCACGTTCGGTGGCGGCAGTTGGGGCGGTGGTTCCAGCAGCAGCTCCAGTAGTGGATGGAGTGGTGGTGGCGGCCGCAGCGGGGGCGGCGGCGCCTCCGGGCGCTGGTGAGGCTGGTGATGACGCGCTGGCTGCGCCACCTGTTTGCGCCCTCGGCCCGCCGGATGTTTCCGGAAGCTGTTTTGTCGCGTATCGCAGAGGCGATCGCGCGCGATGAGGCCCGGCATCGCGGCGAAGTCTGCTTTGCGGTGGAGTCCGCACTGGACGCCCGCGCGCTGCGGCGCGGCAACGATGCCCGCGACCGTGCGGTCAGCGCGTTTGCTGCTTTGCACGTGTGGGACACCGCCGAAAACAGCGGCATCCTGATCTACCTCCTGCTGGCCGACCGGCGCATCGAAATCCTTGCAGACCGAGGTCTTGATGGCTTGGTCAGCGATGAACAGTGGCGCGGCGTCTGTCTGCTGATCGAAGAGCGCCTGCGCGCGGGCGATGCCGAGGACGCCGTCATGCAGGGCGTGGCCGCTGCAGGCGATCTGTTGGCTGCGCATTTTCCGCGCATCGACGGGCGTGAAGACCGCAACGAACGGCCGGACCTGCCGCAGGTGTTGGACTGAATCCACTCGACTGACTTCGTTCGACTGAGCTTGCTCGACTGAAGTCTGCGTCGACCCCGGCGAATCGCCGCCGGCTCCGGCACAATAGGCCACCTTTCGCCACACCGCGCCTGCCGATGACTTTTCTGCACCAGATCGACCCGGTTCTCATCGAACTCGGTCCCCTGAAAGTTCACTGGTACGGCTTGATGTACCTGCTGGGCTTCACCGTGGCCTGGTTCCTCGGCCGCAGCCGCGTCCGCGCCGGCCGCCTGCCGGGCATCAACGAACAGGCCTATAGCGACCTGCTGTTTTACTGCATGCTCGGGGTGATTTTCGGCGCGCGCATCGGCTATATCCTGATCTACGACCTCAATGCCTACATCGCCGACCCACTGCAGGTCTTCAAGATCTGGCAAGGAGGCATGAGCTTCCACGGCGGTCTGGTCGGCGTGATGGCGGCGTCACTGTGGTGGGCGCGCAAGCACCGCATGCACTTCTTCGACATCGTCGATTTCGTGGCGCCGCTGGTGCCGCCGGGCCTTGGCCTCGGACGGCTTGGCAATTTCATCAACGGCGAACTCTGGGGCAAATATACCGAGGGCGGCTGGGGCGTGATTTTCCCGTACGCCGAACGCGACCTTGTCGGCATCGGAGCGGCGCAGCTCGAACGGATGCACGCCAGCGGCCTGTTGGATCCATTCGCCCGGCATCCTTCGCAGCTCTATCAGTTCATGCTCGAAGGCGTCGTTCTGTTCTGCGCGCTGTGGTGGTTCTCGCGCAGGCCGCGCCGGCGCTACGCCGTCGCAGGCCTGTTCGCGCTGCTGTATGGCGGCTTTCGGTTCCTGGTCGAATTCGTACGTCTGCCCGATGAGCAGATCGGTTATCTCGCTTTCGACTGGCTGACGATGGGCCAAGTGCTGAGCACGCCGCTGATTGCGCTGGGTCTGCTGCTGCTGTTCCTGTCGCGCAAAGCCCCGACCCTGCAGCCACAGCCCGTCGCTAACGCGGCCTGAGGCGACGTGCATGAAGGCATATCTGGATCTGTTGCGACATGTGCTTGAACACGGCAGCGAAAAAGCCGACCGCACCGGCACCGGCACGCGCAGCGTATTCGGCTGGCAGCTGCGCTTCGATTTGAATGCGGGCTTCCCGCTGGTCACCACCAAAAAACTGCATCTGCGTTCGATCGTGCATGAGCTGCTGTGGTTTCTGAAAGGCGAAACCAATATCGCTTACCTGAAAGACAACAAGGTCGGCATCTGGGACGAATGGGCCGATGAACACGGTGAACTCGGCCCGGTCTACGGCAAGCAGTGGCGGCGCTGGACGACCGCCGACGGCGGTGAGATCGACCAGATCCGTTGGGTGATCGACGAGATCAAACGCAATCCGGATTCGCGGCGATTGATCGTCAGCGCATGGAATGTCGCCGATCTGCCGCAGATGGCGCTGATGCCCTGCCACACCATGTTTCAGTTCTATGTGGCGGACGGCAAACTCAGCTGCCAGCTGTATCAACGCAGCGGCGATGTTTTTCTCGGCGTACCGTTCAACATCGCCAGCTATGCGCTGCTCACGCACATGGTCGCGCAGGTCTGCGGACTGGGCGTAGGCGACTTCGTGCACACCCTCGGCGACGCGCATCTGTACTCCAACCACTACGATCAGGCGCGTGAACAGTTGGCGCGAACACCGCGTGCGTTGCCGACGCTGACACTCAATCCGGACGTCAAAGACATCTTCGGTTTCGTTTACGACGACATCACGATTGAAGCCTACGACCCGCATCCCGCGATCAAGGCGCCGGTGGCGGTGTGAGCGTTGCGCTGGTTCTGATTGCCGCGCTCGACCGCAACCGCGCCATCGGCCGCGGCAACGCACTGCCGTGGCATCTGCCCGACGACCTCAAGCGCTTCAAGGCGTTGACGTTGGGCAAGCCGGTGCTGATGGGGCGCAAGACCGCGGAGTCGTTGGGCCGCGCGCTGCCGAAACGCCGCAATCTGGTGCTTACGCGCAGTGGACAGGTGCCGTTTGACGGGATGGAAGTGGTATCGACGCTGGACGAAGCGCGCGCGCTGGTCGATGCCGATGCAGCGGCTGAGCTGTGCGTGATCGGTGGCGCGGAAATCTATGCGCTGACGCTGCCGTTCGCAGCGCGTTTGCATCTCACTCACGTCGACACCGCGGTTGACGAAGCGGATACGTTTTTTCCGATGTTCGATGTCGCGCACTGGCGCGCAGACGGACGTGAGGCGCATGCGGCCGATGAGAGGCACGCGTTCGCATTCGAGTTCGTGGGTTACATGCCTGCTTGAATTGCGTTCGGTAGAGCGGACTTCAGTCCGCTGAATCGCCGCAGCGACGTTGCAACGGACTTCAGAGCCTGCTGAAGGTTTTTCTCGGCCGCGAACAGATAAATCACATGTCATCCCGAACGCCCGCGCAGCGGGTGGAGGGATCTGCTGTTGTGATACCACCGGCCACAAGCAGATCCCTCCACCCGCTGCGCGGGCGTTCGGGATGACATCTTTTTTGCAGATCGGAGATTTTGAACAAGCGCTCACTCCGCTGAAGTTCATGGCAATCAAAAAAACAGCGGACTGAAGTCCGCTCTACCGGAGCGGTGTTGGGCGGTAATGTCCGGTGATCTTGTAATCGAACAGGATGTCGTCTTCGCGGGTGCCTTGGCCGATGTTGTGCACGATCAGCGGCACGCCGCGCAGCGTCGTTTTGCGATCGCTGACGATGCCGATATGCGGCAGGTTGCCCGGCAGCATCCAGGTGACAAGATCGCCTGCGCGGTAGTCTTCGGCGCGATCGGTCACTGCGATGGACCAGCCTTCGCGCGCGAACCAGGTCTGCAGATTCGGCACGCGGCGGTGGTCGATGTTGCGGTCCGGTGCGCGCAGGCTCCATTTTTGCGGATATTTCGAGAAGTGCGCGCGCATGTCTTCGTGGACGAGTCGCTGCAGATCCATGCCCTGGGTGCGGAACGCGCGGATCACCACATCGGTGCAGACGCCGCGCGAGGCGGGTACGTCGCCGCCGGGGTAGGCGAGGCGGGTGTAGGCCGGGTCGTAGCTGACGGTCACGCCGATCTGTTTGCGCGCAGCCGTCACCAGTGCGACCGCGCGAGGCGTCATCACAGGCGTTGCAGGACCTTGAGGAGCAGCACGGTCTTGCAGCGCGGCCTGCGCGATCAAATCTCCACAAGCGCACAGCAGCGCGCACGACACTACAAGCGCCTGCCATCCGTGCTGGCGAATGGCCTGCGACATTAGTCCTGTTGACCCGGAACGGCGACCTCGCGACCCGGGACCTGCACGATGCGCAGGTCGTCGGTGTCGAGCTGCAGTGCGGTGAGCTTGCCGCCCCAGACCGCGCCGGTATCGATTGCGTGCACGCCGTGTCCGATGAACAGACCGAGCGTGGACCAGTGGCCGCAGACGATTTTCAGGTCGCGGTCGGCGCGTCCCGGCACTGCGTACCAAGGGTACAGCCCGGGCACCTGCGTGCTCGGCGCGCCTTTCTCATTGAAGGCGATGCGCCCGCGTGTGGAGCAATAGCGCAGCCGGGTAAAGATGTTGATGATCGCGCGTTCGCGCTCGACGCCATTCAGTGCAGGCGACCATGCCGGGAAGTCGCCGTACATGTTGCGCAGCAGCTTGCGGCGGCCGTCGCTCTGCAGACGACGTTCAATCTCGCGCGCGTGTTTCTCGGCGTGCGTGGTGGTCCATTTCGGCGACAGTCCGGCGTGGATCATCATCCAGCCCAGCGTGCGATCACTGTGCAGCAGCGGGCGATACCGCAGCCAGTCGATCAGCGTATCGCGGTCGTCCGCAAACAAAATCCGCTGCAGATCCTGATTGACCTTGCGCTGATCTTCGATGCTGCGTTCGGAGATCGCCAGCAGCGACAGATCGTGGTTGCCCAGCACCACCACGCTGTGTTCGCGAAGCGAATGCACCAGGCGCAGCGTTTCCAGCGATTCGCCGCCGCGGTTGACCAGATCGCCGCAGAACCACAGCCGGTCCTGCGCCGGATCGAAACGGATCTTCTCCAGCAGCCGCTGGGTGACGCCGTAGCAGCCCTGCAGATCGCCGATTGCCCAGACCGCCACGTCAGCGGCGCTCCGTGCGGGCGTTGGTAACGGCTGCGTGGCGCATGATCAATGCAGCATCCGCGGAATGCACAGCACGAACTGTGGAATTGGCGCCTCGAATTCGGCGCCGTCATCGGCGCGCATCACGTAAGCGCCCTCCATTGTGGCGTAAGGCGTCTTGATGAACGTACTGGAGGTGTATTCGAAACGCTCGCCGGGACGCAGCCGCGGCTGTTCGCCGACAACGCCATCGCCGATCACTTCGCGCGGGAAACCGATCGCGTCGACGATCAGCCAACGCCGGCTGATCAGCTGCGCCGGCACGCTGCCTGTGTTGCGGATGCCGATGGTGTACGCGAAGTAATACAGCTCCTCATCGGGCTTGGATTGCTCGTCGAGATAGCGGGTTGCGATGTCGATCGCGATAGTGTGTTCGGTGCTGTCGTCCATCGCGACAGTTTAGTTGCAATCGCGCGATTTGCGGGCAATTTGCGCGTGATGTGCGCGCGATCCGCATGCGCTACGCGCGGTCTGTCGTGCTGCGCGCTGCGGCTGGGAGGTTGGCGAGGCGGACAAAATCGGCCACGTCGAGCTGTTCAGCGCGGCGCTGGGGATCGATGCCGGCTGCAGCGATCTCCTCCGTGGTGCAGACGCTGCCCAAGGCGTTGCGCAGGGTTTTGCGGCGCTGGCCGAAGGCCGCGCGGACGACTTCGGCGAAGCGAAGGCGGTCGTTGATGCCGATCTGCTCGCGTGGATGCGGGACCAGACGCACGACTGCGGAATCGACCTTCGGCGGCGGCCGGAACGCGCCCGGCCCGACATTGAACAGCGCAGTAACCGTGCAATACGCCTGCAGCATCACGCTGAGCCGGCCGTAGACCTTGCTGCCCGGCCCGGCGGCCATGCGGTCGACTACTTCTTTCTGCAGCATGAAATGCATGTCGCGCACCGCTGCGGCGTGGTCGAGCGCATGAAACAGGATCGGCGAGGACAGGTTGTAGGGCAGATTGCCGACCAGCCGAATCTGTCCTTCGCCAGCCGCTGCATCGCCGGCCAATGCGCTGAAATCGACGTTCATCACGTCGGCCTGGATCAGGGTCAGATCACCGTGCGCTTTTGCCGCTGCGGTCAGCGGTTCCAGCAGGTCGCGGTCGAATTCGATCGCGGTCAGCGCGCCGTGACGTGCCAGCAGCGGGAACGTCAACGCGCCCTGGCCCGGGCCGATTTCGACGATGCGGTCGCCGGGGCGCGGATCGATCGCCAGCACGAGCTTGTCGACAACGCCGCGTTCATGCAGGAAGTGCTGGCCGAGCGATTTTTTGGCCTGCTTGTCGAATGTGGCGCCGTTGGGCGCAAAGTCGCGGCTCATGCGGCGTCCGTGCGGGGGGCATCTGTACGCGTCATGCGCGCGCGCGCAAGCCGGGTGCAGGTGTTGATCGCAGCGAACAGACTGGACGGGTCGGCGACACCGCGACCGGCGAGTTCCAGCGCGGTGCCGTGGTCCACAGCAACCCGCGGATAAGGCAGGCCGAGGGTGATATTCACCGCATGCGCGAAGTCGCTGTATTTCAGCACCGGCAGCCCCTGGTCGTGGTACATCGCGAGCACCGCATCGTAGTCGGCGAGTTTCGCGGGCAGGAAGGCGGTGTCCGCCGGAAGCGGCCCGATCAGCTGCCAGCCTTCGCCGCGCAGGCGATCGAGCAGTGGAATGATCAGATCGCGTTCTTCATAACCCAGATGCCCGTCTTCGCCGGCGTGCGGGTTCAGGCCGAGCACCGCGATGCGCGGCGTGGCGATGCCGAAATCATTGCGCAGCGCGGCGTGGACGATGCGCAGCGTGCGCTCCAGCCCTTGCGATGTGATCGCATCGGCCACGTTGCGCAGGGGCAGGTGGGTGGTGGCCAGCGCGACCCGAACGAAATCGTTGGCCAACATCATCACCACGTCGCAGCGCGCGTGCGCGGCTAGCAGTTCAGTGGTGCCGGTGTAGGGAATGCCGCCGTCGTTGATCGCCGCCTTGTTGACCGGGCCGGTCACGAGGCCGTCGCAGAGCCCCTGCAGACAGGCGCCGGCAGCGGTTTCGAGCGCAGCGATGGTCGTACGCGCGTTGCGCGGTGCGGGATGGCCGAATTCAGTGGCCAGAATCTGCGGGATTTCGACGTGAGCAAGCCTGCCTGGGCCAGCCGCGCTGAGGTCGTTGGGAGAGATCAGGCGCAGCGGCAGACCGATGGCGTCCGCCGCGCGCAGGAGGGTGTCACGGTCGCCGTAAGCGACCAGCTGTGCGTCCCAGTCGCGCTGGGCCGCGCGCACGGCGAGTTCGGGGCCGATGCCGGCCGGCTCGCCCGGAACCAGCGCGAGACGGGGGCGTCTGGACATTGCAGGATCGGTGGGAGCGCTGCGATCAACCCGCGGCGGCGGCAGGCGTGCCGATGCGGATATCGATATAGGCTTCACCGCGCATTTCGCGCAGGAACCGATTCCATTCGTCTTCCAGCTTACGCTGGCCGATGCTTTCGCGGACCTGGGTGCGGCGGTTCTCGTCGGTGGCATTGACCTGGCGGGTGCCGATGCGCTGAACGACGTGCCAGCCTGCCTGGGTCTTGAAAGGCGCCGACACCTGACCATCGCTGAGCGAAGACAGCTGGGCGCCGAAGTCGGTGCCGTAATCGTCCTGCGCGAACCAGCCGAGATCACCGCCGCGGGCTTTGCTGACGTTGTCTTCGGAGTTTTTTCCGGCCAGTTCAGCGAAATCCGCGCCGCCGGTGATGCGTGCACGCAGGGTTTCCAACTTGGCCTTGGCGGCGGCGTCGTTGCTGGCATCTTCGGCCCGGATCAGGATATGGCGGGCCTGATACTGGGTGACCATTTTTGCGTCACCGGCTTGGGCGTTGCGGGTTTCTTCCAAACGGATGAGCTGCAAACCGCTGGGGCCGCGGATCGGGCCAATGATCTGGCCAATCTGCATGTCGCGGATGGTGCCGGAAAAACTGGTCGGGATCTGGTCGAGGGCGCGCCAGCCAAGGTCGCCGCCTTCCAGTGCATTCGGGCTGTCGGAATAACGCACGGCAGCGGCGCTGAACTCCATCTCGCCGCGGTCGAGCAGGCCTTTGACGCCTTCAATCTTGCGTTGGCCGGTGCTGATCTGTTCAGCGGTGGCGCCTTCGGGCAGGGCCACCAGGATGTGGGCAAGGCGGTATTGGGTGCTGCCGCCGGCCTGTGATGCCAGCGCCGCGTCCACTTCCGCATCGCTGACGTTGATGCGGCCCTGTGCGAAGCGCTGACGCAAACGCTGGACGACGATTTCGTCGCGCAACGAAGTGCGGAAATCAGCGTAACTCAGACCGTCTTTTGCCAACTGCTGACGCAGCTGGTCGACGGTGATCTTGTTCTGGCTGGCGATGTTGGCGACCGCGTTGTCCACTTCCTCGTCGCTGATGCGCATACCGGTGCTGGCCGCGCGCGCGCTTTGGAGGCGGATCAGGATCAGACGCTCAAGCACCTGACGCTGCAGCACGTCGCCGGGCGGCAGCTGCGCCTCGCGGCCCGCGTATTGGCCGCGGATATTGGTGATGGCGCGGTCCAGCTCGCTCTGCAGAATGATGTCTTCGTCGACGACTGCGGCGATCCGGTCGAGCTGCTGTGGTGCTGGCGGCTGTTGGGCGAAGGCGGAGAGGCTGCCGGCCAGAAGTACGGCGGCGGTGACGCAGCGAAGCGATCGGACCATGTTGAATCGGATCATGCGAAAGATCATGGGATGGCGTCTGAAGAAGGGAGATCGCCGCCACCGCGCGTTTGGGGTGACGGAACGAGGGAAAGATCCTCGCGGTAGTAGCCGAGGATAGCACGGCGCAAACGGCCCTCCGTGTCGGGACCTGCGGAGCCTAATCCCTTGAGTTCGATCTCCAGCTGAATGGCGTTATTCAAATCGCCGCTGCGGTTGCGCAGGTACCGGCGCCCGACCAGACGCACCGCCAGGCAGCAGCTTTCCCACTGCACGCCGGCGATCCCTTCCAACAGTTGACTGTCCTGCAGCGAGTAGTAATAACGACCGACCACGCTCCAGTTGGGGTTGATCGGATACAGGAAAGACAGGTCCGCCTGTTCGATCAGGTCGCGGCGATAGCGATAGCTCAGGTTGACGATGCCGTCGTCGCCGATCAGATAGCGCGTGCGCAGGCTGGCCAGATCGCGACGCCCGGCCTTGGGATCCCACTGGTAAGACGCGCCAATCGTCCAGCGGTCGTTCGGGGCGTAATTCGCGTCCATGATCCAGGCTGATTTGCCCTGATCAATCGTGCTTTCGCCCGGCACAGTCACCCGCGAGTCGTCGAAATAGCGGATCTGGCCCAAGCTTGCGGACAGTTTTTCAAAGCCGTCGGCTTCGCGGATCATGCGGGTTGAAACGGCTAGCGTCAGCTGGTTGCCGTCGGCCTGGCGGTCGGCGCCGGAATAGCGGTTGTCGCGGAACAGCTGGCCCCAGCCGAAGGTCAGCGGCCGGGTATCGAACAGCGGGATACCGCTCTGGTCGCGGTAAGGCGCGTTGAAATAGAAAATCCGCGGTTCAAGCGTGTTGAGATAATCCGTATCGCCCCAGCGCATGTGGCGGTCGAAATACAGACCGGCGTCGACGGTCGCCACCGGCAAGCTGCGGGTGGGGCGGTCGTCGCGTCCGGGCAGCACAGGGTCGTTTTCCAGCGCATAGCCCGTGTAACGCCAGGCCAGGGTCGGCTTTAAGAACCAACTGTTGCCCTCCAGCGGCAGGCTGACATAAGGCTTCAGGTCAAGGCGGCTGCCACCCGCGAATTCTGGGTGATCGAAGCGCACCACCTCGGCATCGACGCCGGCAACCATGCCGCCTGCGACAGCTTGCTCCCAACGCACATGCCCGCGCGGCAGGCGGTCGAAAGGCAGATTGGTGTCGCGCAGGGTGTAGTCGGCCAACTGCCAGTGGTCGGCCATGATCGTCGCCTCCCAGTTCCGGCCGCGGCCATACAGGCCAATGTCGCTGGTCACGAACGAAGCCGAGCCGCCGTTCAGTGTGTTGCTGGCGTCGTCGAGGTAGCGGGTGTCGCTGATCCACGCGACGTTGCTGCGCGCCTGCCAGTTCGGGCCGAGATTCTGACTGCCGTTGAAGCGGAAAAAACCGCGGTTGGATGCGCGGCGGTTCTCCACCGGAATGCCGGCGGCGATCTCGTTGGCGCGCTCGCGGTCGGTCAGGTCGTCCGACGGCAGAAAAGCCGCGTCCAGCACGCCGCGGCCGGTCTCGGTGAGATAGCGGAATTCGCCGCCGAGCTGCAGGCCGCGCTTGGTCATCAGTCGTGGAGTGATGGTGGCGTCGTAGTTCGGCGCCAGATTCAGATAGATCGGCTGCCGCCAGTCGAAACCGTTGCGACCCGAGGAGGAGATCGCCGGATACAGCAGTCCGGTACGGCGACGGTCGTCGATCGGGAAGCGGAACCACGGCAGATACAGCACCGGAATGTTGCCCACCCGCAGGGTCGCGTTGTGCGCTGTGCCCATGCCGGCCTCGGTATTCACATCGATGCGCTGCGCGCGCAGCTCCCAGCGCCGGGCTTCGGGCGGACAGGTCGAGTAAGTGGAGCCGTACAGCGAGCCCTCATCTCCCTGCATGGTGATGCGCTTGGCACCGCCGTTGCCGCGACGGCGGATCAATTGATACTGGATGTCTTCCAGCTCGTGCGTGTCCTTGGCCTGATCGCCCTTGGCGCGCGCGGCGATCAGCCGCATTCCGCGATCCTGATAGCGCACGCTGCCTTCGGCGGTATAGGTTTCCTTGTCCTGGTCGTAGCTCATGCGATCTGTCGACAGCACCTGGTCGCCGCGGCGCAGCAGGACGTTGCCGCTGAGGTTCAACACCTGGCCCTCGGTGCCGTCGAGCGTGTCGCCATCGATGTCGGTGGCCTGCTGGCTTGGATCGGTAATTGCAGTAGCGTTTAACGACTGAGCTGGCACCAGGGCTTCAGGGAACGCAGGCACCGCGTCCTCGATCGGGCACAGGCCCCAATCTTCGGAGCTCTCATCAGCCGCATGCGCGGACAGCGAGAGTGCGATGCACAAGGGGAGCGGCAGCAGACGGAGTTTTTTTCGCACGTTGGGGCCGGGTCTGGACATATCCGGTTAGCTTGACGCATCCGCCCCGGTGCAGCAACGCGCTGCCGGCAGCGTGGGTTCAGGCGCGCAGCGCACCAACGTGCGCTACGCACGATTCCCGCAGTGCCTGCAGGTCATAACCGCCCTCCAGGCTGGAGACCACGCGACCGTCGGCGTGCCGATTGGCGATGGCGACCAGTTCGCGGGTGATCCAGTCGAAATCCTCGGCCTCCAGCTGCAGCTGTGCGAGCGGGTCACGGCGGTGGGCGTCGAAGCCTGCGGAGATCATCACCAGCTGCGGGCGGAACGCATCCATCTGCGGCAGCAGCCGGGTGCGCCAGGTTTCGCGGAACTGCGCGCCGCCAGCGCCTGGCGGTAGCGGCGCATTGAAAATGTTGTTCACCCCGCGATCGCTGACATGCCCGCTGTCGGGGTACAGCGGCATCTGATGCGAGCTGGCGAACACCACGCGCGGCTCCTGCTCGAAAATCGCCTGGGTGCCGTTGCCGTGGTGCACGTCGAAATCGGCGATGGCAATCCGCGACAGCCCGAATTTATCCAGCGCATGCGCCGCGCCGACCGCGATCGAATTGAACAGACAAAACCCCATCGCCGCGCAGCAGGTGGCGTGATGGCCGGGCGGGCGCACCGCGCAGAACGCGCGTTTGGCTTCGCCGTTGAGCACCCGTTCGACCGCCGCGACCACCGCGCCGGCGGCGCGCAGCCCGGCTTCGGCGGATGCCGGCGACAGAATGGTGTCGGGGTCCAGCCAGATGCGTTCGCTGGGTCTGGTTTCCAGCACCGCATGCAGCAGCGAATCGGTGTGCACGCGCAGCAGTTGGCCGCGACTCGCGCGCGGTGCTTCGCACCATTCCAAATCGGGATAAGCCTCGCGCAGGCCGGCCGTGACCGCGGCCAACCGCGCCGGAGATTCAGCGTGCGTCGGCCCGGTATCGTGGGCCAGACACGCGCTGTGGCTGAAGACAGGAAAGCTCATTTCTGTCGTTGGCGACGCTCGTGATGCCACAGCACTTCGCCGTGCCCATCGTGTCGGGCCAACACCCGCGACAGTACGAACAGCAGATCGGACAGGCGATTGAGATAGCGGATCGCCTGCGGACGCACCGCGTCGTGATGCGACAGGGTCACGCATTCGCGCTCTGCGCGGCGCACAATAGTGCGTGCCAGGTGACAGCGGGCCGCGGCTTCGCCGCCCGCGGGCAGGATGAAATCCTTCAGCGCCGGCAGCGGGTCGTTGTAGTGGTCGAGCTGCTGTTCGAGGCGGTCAATGTCGGCATCGTCGATGGCCGAATGCCCCGGGATGCACAGCTCGCCGCCGAGATCGAACATCTGATGCTGGACCATCGTCAGCAGTGTGCGGATGTCGTCCGGGACATTGCAGGCCAACAGCACACCGATGGCGGAATTGGCTTCGTCAACGGTGCCGTAGGCGGTCACTCGCGCCGAGTCCTTCGATACCCGGCTGCCGTCGCCGAGCCCGGTCGTGCCGTCATCGCCGGTCTTGGTGTAAATCTTGGAGAGGCGGTTGCCCATGAAATTCGCTCGCAGGCGCTCAATGGTGGATATGCCCCTCTCTCGCTAGCGGGAGAGGGTGGCGCGCAGCGCCGGGTGACGGAGTTATACCGTCTGCGCCCGAAGCGCCGGCATCTGCTGGCGCAAAAGGGCAAAGCCGCCGAACAGCAGCGCTGAATAAAACAGCGTGCCCAGCACGGTCCATTTAGAGAAAGGGATACCGGCGACGTAAGCGGCGATCAAACCGGCGCCGGTCTGCGGGTACATCGTCGAACCCAGCCAGGTAAAGAAATTGGTCACTACAAAGAACAGCACCGAGCCGGCCAGCGAATAGCCCAACACCCTGGCGCTGCCAACCTTGCCACGCAGACCGAAGCCCATCACCGTCGACAGCGCGATGCAGGCATACACCGACCAGAAGCTGAGGCTGGTGACATAGCTCATGTAGCTGCCGCCGAACATCAGGCCCAAGGCGATGTCGGACAGCACCATTGCGATCAGCGGGACGATGATCGCCCAGGTGCGGCTCGCGAAATACGCGCCGCCGAACAGCGCCATCGCTTCGACCGGCGAGAAATTCGGCGGATGCGGCAGTAAGCGGCTGAGTGCGGCCAGTGCAATCATCGCGACCAGCATCAGCGGCCCCGGCGCAAGCAGCGCGCTGGTATTCGACTTGGGGCCGGAAGAAGCACTAGGGGAAATTTGAACGGTCATCGGCGGTCGCAGGCGGAAAAGGACACAGAGCGTTAGCATAACGCAATGTCCAAGCCCGACCGCGCCCATCTCTCCGCCGAACCATCCGTTTCGGCGTCCCATGATGTTCTGATCATCGGCGGCGGCCTGGTCGGCGCCAGTCTGGCGATTGCGCTCGATCGCCTTGGCATCAATGTTGCCCTGCTCGAAGCCGCGCCGTCCGGAACGCTGCCGACGGTGTTCGATCAGCGCAATCTCAGTCTCGCCGAAGCCAGCGTCAACGCCCTACGCGCGCTCGACGTGCTGCCGCGCCTGCGCACGCCCACCGGGCCGATCACCCGCATCCACATCAGCCGCGCCGGCGACTTCGGTCGCGTCCTGCTCAACGCCAGCGATTACGGCCGTCCGGCGTTCGGGCAAGTGGTGGTAGCGCGCGATTTCGGCGACGCGCTGGAATCGAAGCTCGCGAGTCTTTCCCGATTGAAGCGTGACCGCCCCGCGCGTTTTCTCGGGTTTGCAGACGCCAGCGTCGACGACCTGCGCCGTGTGCGCGTCACCGATGATGCCGGTGAGCGCCTGATCGCCGCCAAGTTGATCGTGGCTGCCGACGGCGCCGCCAGCGCGGTGCGCGGTGCGCTGGGCATCGCGGTGGAACATCACGATTACCGCCAGACCCTGTTCGTCGCCCGGGTGCGCGCCGAGCGTCCGCCCGACGGCACCGCTTGGGAGCGCTTGACCGATCACGGCCCGACCGCGGTGCTGCCGCGCGGCGACGGCCATTACGGCGTGATCCACGCGGTCGCCAGTGACGAGGCCGATGCGGTCGCGGCGCTCGACGATGCCGCGTATCTCGACCGCCTGCAGCGCATCTTCGGCTGGCGCGCCGGGCGGTTCCTGGCGGTCGGCCCGCGCAGCGTCTATCCCATCGTCCGCGGTATCGCCGAGCAGACCATCGCGCCGCGCGCAGTGCTGGTGGGCAACGCCTCGCAGGCGCTGCATCCCATCGGCGCGCAGGGCTTCAATCTCGGTCTGCGCGATGCGCTGACCCTGGTCGAATGCATCGAAGCTGGCCGCGCCCGCGGCGAGGACATCGGCAGTCAATCGGTGCTTGTCGATTACGCGCAGCGCCGGCGCGCGGATCGCGAACGCACCATCGCGTTTTCCGACGGTCTGGCGCGCTGGACCTCCAATGCATCGTCGCTGGCGTCGTCGCTGCGCAGCCTCGGCTTGTTCGCCATCGAGAACGACGACGCGCTGCGTGCGCAGATCGTCGGCGGCGCGATGGGGTACTGCGGCGATATTCCCCAATTGTGTCGTGAGGTCAGCGCATGAACCGTCGCTTGAATGCGGGCCGCCGTGTCGATGCCGCCATCGTCGGCGGTGGTGTGGTCGGTGCGGCCTGCGCGCTCGCGTTGTCGCAGCAGGGCCTGCAGGTGACGCTGATCGAAGACGCTGAACCGCCCGCATGGCTGTCGAGCGATGCCGATCCGCGCGTGTATGCGTTCGCACCCGACAACGCGGCGCTGTTCGAATCGCTTGGCGTCTGGGCAGCGGTCCGCGACGCGCGTGCGCACCCGTACCGACGGATGCGGGTATGGGACGCGGCCGGCGGCGATGAGCTGCGTTTCGACGCCGACGCCTTCGCGGTGAAACAGCTCGGCTGGATCATCGAACACGCGCTGCTGCAGGATCGTCTGTGGGCGGCATTGCGACATTCGGATGTGGTCGTGCGCTGCCCTGCGCGTGTGGTCGCGCTGGAACAGAATAAAGATGGCGCATCCAATGAGAGCGTGACGCTGGAACTCGATGATGGTCTTCATATCGAAGCGCGCATCGCCATCGCCGCTGACGGCGGGCGCTCCACGCTGCGCCAACTCGCCGGCATCGCTATGAAGACCGAAGACTACGGCCAGCGCGGCGTGGTCGCATACGTCGCCACCGAACGTCCGCACGAAGACACCGCGTGGCAGCGTTTCCTGCCCACCGGGCCGCTTGCGTTTCTGCCTTGCGCGCCGTGGCCGGACGCAGCGAATGTCTCGTCGATCGTCTGGACTTTGCCCGATGCCGAAGCGGCGCGTGTGATCGAACTCGACGACCTGGCGTTCGCCGACGAGATCACCCGCGCATCCGCGTCGCGTCTCGGTGACGTGCGTCCGCTGACCCAACGCATCGCCTTTCCGCTGCGCCGGCAGCTCGCCGATGCCTATGTCGCCGGACGCGTGTTGGCCATCGGTGACGCCGCGCACGTGGTACACCCGCTGGCCGGGCAGGGCGTGAACCTCGGCCTGCGCGACGTGTCCGCACTACGAGACGCGGTCGCGACCGCGCAGTCGCGACGCACCGACTGGACCGCACCGCATCGTCTCGCGCGCTGGGCCCGCGCGCGCCGCAGCGACGCTACCGCCTCGGCCTATGCGTTCAGCGTGATCAATCGCGTGTTCTCCAACGACGATCTCGCCACCACCCTGCTGCGCGGACACGCGCTTGGTATCGCCGGCAAACTCGCGCCGCTCAACCGCGCGCTGTGGCGGCATGCGGCAGGGGTGTGAGAGCCTGTTTTTTCTTGAGTGTCAGGCCTGAATCAGCTGCCAGGCCTGCCGTGCGATCAACCCCAGAACCACCACGAGAAACACGACGCGCACGAAGCCCTGGCCGCGTTTGATCGCAAGATGGCTGCCGATATAGCTGCCAATCACATTGCCGATAATCAGCGGAATCGCCAGCGCCCAGATCACGAAGCCGCTGAGCATCAGCACCGTCCATGAACTCAGGTCGGCGGCGACGTTGGTGGTTTTCGAGACCGCCGAGGACTTCAGAAAATCGAGGCCGAGAAAACTGACGAAGGCGAACACCATGAGGGTGCCGGTGCCCGGGCCGATCAGGCCGTTGTAAAAACCGGTGGCTGCCCCGATCGAGGCGGCGGCGATGGCTTCATGTTTCGGATGGAAGCGGCGCTCTTCGCGCAGGCCCAGATCCTTGCGCAGCACGGTATAGATCGCCAGCACCACGCAGATCGCGAGCACCGTCCACTTCAATACGTCTGGATCGATGCGCTTCGCCAACTGCACGCCGACCGCCGACGCGCTGAGCGCCGCGACGCAGGCGGGCAACAGGATCCGGCGTTCGACGCGGATGCGGCGCAGATAATTCCATGCGGCCACGCTGGTGCCGAAGATCGAACTGGTCCGCTGGGTGCCGATGATCTGCAGGATATTCAGACCCGGATGCAGATTGAGCATCGCCGGGGTCAGCACCAATCCGCCGCCGCCGACGATGCTGTCGATCAAGCCGGCGGCAAAGCCTGCCAGTGCGGTGAACAGCCAAAGCCTGGGGTCGAGCGCCAGATCCAAACTTGCCAGCTCCAAACTTGGAATAGTCGCCAGCGATCAGCCGGCGTTCGCCGCGCGTTTCGCGGCCTTGTGCCGTTTGTAAAGATCGCGGACCAGCACCCAGACGATGATGATATTGAGCGTAAGCACCGCAGCCGTGGGCCAGCCCGGGTAGCGCCACACCGCATAGCTGCAGAACGGCAAATAGATAACCGCCGCCGTGGCGCCCAGCCAGGACGCCCACGCCTTGACCCGCCACAGTCCCCAGAACAGCGCGAAACGCAGCAGTGCGTAGATGCCGATCGCCGCGGCCGCGAGATGCACGGTTTCCGGCGTGATTGCCGACAGCAGTCTGGCCATCGCACTCTGATGCGGATCGAAGTGCAGCAGTTCGCCGATCTGGGTGATGACTTCGCGCAGGGGCTGCGGGCCGAAGACTGCCAAGCCAAGTGCGACAGTGCTGGTGACGACGCCTTTTGCCAGTTCGATCAGCGCGACGATATGCAGGCCCGGATGGGCCTGCGGACTGGGATCGTAAGGGGCTTCCTGCTGCATAAGCTGTCCAGGCGTAATGCCAGGAGCTTACCCGCCGCGCGACGCGCGCTTGCGGTCGTTCTCGGTGCGCTGCTTCTTGCGCAGGCGAATGGCCTTGGGCGTGATTTCCACCAGCTCGTCGTCGTCGATGAACTCCAGCGCCTGCTCCAGCGAAAACTTGATCGCCGGGATCAGCCCCTCGTCGTCATCCTTGCCCGATGCGCGGAAGTTGGTCAGCTGCTTGCCGCGCAGCGCATTGACGGTGAGATCGTTGTCCTTGGAGTGGATACCGACGACCTGACCTTCGTAGATTTCGTCGCCCGGCTCGATGAACAGCCGACCGCGTTCCTGCATCGCGATCTGCGCATACGCGGGCGAGGGGCCGGTGCCGTTGGAGATCAGCACGCCGTTCTGACGCTGACCGATCTCGCCGTCGCTCTTCGGACCGTAATGGTCGAAGACGTGGAACAGCAGGCCAGTGCCCGCAGTAATCGTACGGAATTCGGTCTGGAAACCGATCAGCCCGCGCGCCGGGATCATGAAGTCAATACGCACGCGACCTTTGCCGTCCGGCTCCATGTTGGTGAGCTGCGCTTTACGCTCGCCGAGGCGCGACATCACGCCGCCCTGGTAGGCCTCTTCAAGATCGACCACCAGCGCCTCGAACGGCTCCATCTTCTGGCCGTCGATCTCCTTGATGATGACTTCCGGGCGCGACACGGCCAACTCGTAGCCTTCGCGACGCATGGTTTCGATCAGGATCGACAGATGCAGTTCGCCGCGGCCGCTGACCTTGAATTTGTCGGCATCGCCGGTGTCTTCCACCTTCAGCGCCACGTTATGCTGGGTTTCGCGCACGAGACGGTCGCGCAGCTGACGCGAGGTCAGGAACTTGCCGCCGCTGCGATCCTTGACGCCCGCGAACGGCGAATCGTTGACCTGGAAGGTCATCGAGATCGTGGGTTCGTCGACGGTCAGCACCGGGAGCTGTTCGACTGCAGTCGGGTCGCAGAGGGTGTCGGAAATACCGAGATTTTCGATACCGGACATCGCGATGATGTCGCCGGCCTGGGCTTCTTTCACTTCATGACGCTCAAGGCCGAGAAAGCCGAGCACCTGCATCACTTTCGCGTTACGGGTCTTGCCCTCGCGGTCGATTACCGTGACCTGCTGGTTGGTCTTGACCTTGCCGCGCTGGATCCGGCCCACGCCGATGATGCCGACGTAGTTGCTGTAGTCCAGCGAGGTCACGCGCATCTGGAACGGGCCATCCAGATCCACCGGCGGCGGCGCGACGTGATCGATGATGGTCTGGAACAGCGGGGTCATGTCGCCGCTGCGCACGCTGGGGTCGAGCCCGGCGTAACCGTGCAGCGCCGAGGCGTACACGGTGTGGAAATCGAGCTGTTCGTCGGTAGCGCCGAGGCGGTCGAACAGATCGAAGGTCTGATCCAGCACCCAGTCCGGGCGCGCGCCGGGACGATCGACCTTGTTGACCACGACGATCGGCTTGAAGCCCATCGCGAAGGCTTTCTGGGTCACGAAACGGGTCTGCGGCATC
The DNA here is from genome assembly GCA_031419075.1 of Lysobacterales bacterium. Classification (GTDB taxonomy): domain Bacteria; phylum Pseudomonadota; class Gammaproteobacteria; order Xanthomonadales; family Xanthomonadaceae; genus Lysobacter_I. The sequence continues at coordinate 3,960 of JANOKD010000004.1, read as the reverse complement.
GGGCCGTCCATCGCATCGACCAGGATCAGCACCGAGTCGACCATCGACAGCACGCGCTCCACTTCGCCGCCGAAGTCGGCGTGCCCGGGGGTGTCGACGATGTTGATCCGGTATTCCTCGCCTTCTGGCGATTTCCAGCGGATCGCGGTGTTCTTGGACAGGATCGTGATGCCACGTTCCTTTTCCAGATCGTTGCTGTCCATCATGCGTTCGGTCGTGACCGTGCGCTCACTGAAGGTGCCCGACTGCTTCAGCAGCTGGTCGACGAGGGTGGTCTTGCCGTGGTCGACGTGGGCGACGATGGCGATATTGCGCAGGCGTTCAATAGACATGGCGAATGGGCGCCCGGGAGTGACCGGCCGCTGAATTGTCGTGAAGGAAGCCCACTATTATAGCCGGCGACCGAGAGTAATGGCTCGGTTGTCCTGTTTTGACTCTGGAAGCCTCCCCATGACCCTCAAAAACGCGCCGCTGAAATCTGCTCGCTGGAAGCCGCCCCTGTGGTTGTTGGCCCTCGATACCATCGGTCTATTGATGCTGGGACTGGGGCTTTTGATGCAGCTCGCACCGGATTCAGCGTTGGCCCAGTCGCTGCCCGCTGGTGTTCGCCTGCCGCTGTTGGGCGTCGGTGGTGGCTTGTTCGTGCTCTGCTGGGTCGGTTTGGCGATGTCGGTGCTGGAGCACCGTCGCGGTTGATTCGCAGCGGCTTAAGGCGCTTGTCCCGCGATATCGCCTGAAGCATTGAACGCGCCCCAAGCCGCGCCGGCATGGTACGTTGTGGCCCCATTTTCGACCCCCTAGCGGAGCCTGACCATGAGCCTCATCGCCCATTTCGATACCGACCGCGGCCCGATCCGCATCCAGCTGCACGCCGACAAGGCCCCGCTGACCGTCGCCAACTTCGTCAACCTCGCCCAGCGCGGGTTTTACAACGGCCTGATCTTCCACCGCGTCATCCCCGACTTCATGGTCCAGGGCGGCTGCCCGCAGGGTCGCGGCACCGGCGGTCCGGGCTACAAGTTCGAGGACGAAGCCAACAACGGCATCGGCCACGAACGCGGCGTGCTGTCGATGGCCAACGCCGGCCCCGCCACCAACGGCAGCCAGTTCTTCATCACCCACGTCCCCTGCGGCTGGCTCGACGGCAAGCACACCGTCTTCGGCAAAGTGCTGGAAGGCATGGACGTTGTCGACACGATCCGTCAGGGCGACACCATCAAGTCGCTGACCATCGAAGGCGACGCCGAAGCCGCACTGGCTGCGAAGGCCGATCGCGTGGCGGAGTGGAACAAGATTCTGGCGGCCTGAGTTGCTACGTATGTGTTAAACAGCAGTGCGGCCTACAATAATTCTTCGAAATTGATCTCGGACGCCTTACATTTCGTTTTGTGCCTACAAATTATTGATAAGCATAACCCTATAAAATTCAAACACATGGAAGAATTTGTGATGAAAATCTCAGACGCAAAGGTGATTGTGACAGGACTGTGTGTAGCGTAAGTCATGCTTGAGAATCTTACGGCTGAGCGCTACTACGAAGACGCGGTGGGCGGTGTAACTGAACCTTCTAAGATGGGGTGCAGTAGGCCGGATGGCACTACTATCGACGTTTTCGTCAAATGTAGTTCGCAAAATTGCCCGCCGGGAGGTTTGGCTCGTGAAGTAATTGGCGCGTTGCTTGCTAAGTTTGTAGGTATACCCGTCGGACGGCCAGCTTTAGTGACTGTTGAGCCGGAGTTGCTGAATATGATAGGTCGTGTTGCACCAAGCACCTCCGCTCGAATGCGCAATTCAGTTGTGCCGATGTATGGTTCGATTGCTCTTGGAGCTGGGTACAGTCTATGCCACAGAGATCTGCCAATTGAGTCAAGCGTTTATCAGACGGCGGTTGAAATATGGGCGTTCGATCAATTGATACTAAATTCGGATAGGAACGAAAGAAAGCCAAACTGTATGCTCAAAGGAGAGGAGCTTGTGATGATCGATCATGAAAAAGCTTTGCTGGTAGAGACAGTTGGGAGTTTTTTGCAGCCTGCGCCTTGGGATGGTAACTGGCTACCTTACTCAGGACATTTGTTTAATAGCGCAGTTTTGAGTAAGACACCCAATCTCGATCGATTGCACAATGCTTGGAGATCTCTGGATGAAGTAAGAATCCAAGAAATTTTTACTTACATACCGACATCTTGGGGCGAGAAAAATATCTTGAGTGGTATTTCAGGGTATCTCGTCGACCTGCATGCAAACTTGGACTCCGCGTTTGCAAATTTAAAAAGAGTAGAGCTATGAATCGCTTTGGATATACCTACCTAATCGTTCGCTATATGCATGATGTCGTCTCGGGCGAATGTTTGAATGTGGCTGTGATGTTGCAGTCCTCAGACGGCAGTCTTCAGTACAGAATTCCTGCTTCGCTTTCGCGTGTAGAGGCAGCTTTCCCAGAAGCTGATATCGACAGCATTCGTAATGCGCTAGATGCGGTGGGAAAAAATGTGAAGCAGTATTTCTCGGCGCGGCCAGAAGCAAGCTTGTCTGATGCGGTGTCGGCTGTTTTAGCCGAAGACGAGAGCAGCATTCGTGCTGGAAAGTTAGGGGCGGGCATGACGAGCGATTTATCTGCTGCCGCAAACGATTTGCTTGAGCGATTTATCTTGTGCTGTGAGCGACAGTTTGATGATGTTGATGTGACTGAAAATCGCCAAGAAAAAGTGGCTTGGCGACCGGCGGTTCTCAGGAATATGCAAAGCAACAATGATAACGATTGGGAAGCGGTCGAGCCTAGGGTCGCATCACGCGCATGAGTCTGCATCCAAAGCTGCAAGACGCTATTAAGCGGATGCGTATTGCCGATGTTACTTTAAAGGCAATAAATGCATCTTTGAGCGATAATTTTGATCCGGAGATGGCCCGGGATGAAGAGGACTTGTCATTTCAGTTGCTCTCTCCAGTTTGCAAATCTGTTAAGAGTTACGAAGGCTACGACGCCGATTTAGGCAAGCGCCGAACAGTTTTTGAAATGCACGCAGGCCTCCGGATTTTGACGCCGATAGAAGGTGGTTACCGTGATAGCGTTCTGGGTCCGGAAAAATTAGAAGCGCATATCTGTGCAAAAATTGAATGTCAATTTTTGGTTAGCTACGATGAGTCTTCTTCTGAAAATGAATTTCTTGACGATGAGTCTTTAGCGCTATTTTCTAATCACAATGTGCCATTTAATGTCTGGCCATACTGGCGAGAAACAGTGCAGTCTGCGTGTGGACGTATGGGTCTTCCTAGGTTCGTACTACCTACTCATCGACTCCATAAATCTGCAACGCAAAAATAGAAGATTCGCTCTGTTTATCTTCTTGATAAAACGATCCTCTACAGCTGTTATAGCTTCGCAGAGTCATGAATGTGATGCGAGACACCATCAGCGAATTGCGCTGGGCGTTGCGGTCGGGTCTGCTCATTGGTTTTGATCGATTGTTTGCGCTGAATACAACAGGGCTCCGCATGTGGAGCCTTGTTATTTGCGGCGAATGCGAAGCGACTTCGATCCGTATCGATTTCTGTTACCTCAACCGCAGCGTATCCAGCATCTTCGACACCTTGGCTTCGTCGCGCGGGTAGTAGTACTCCGACGGGGCCATGAAGATCGCCAGCGACAGTCCTTTTTCCTGCTCGAACGCAGCGGCCATGCCCTGGAATTTCAGGCCTTCCTCGTTGGCGAGGGAAAACTCGAAGCGCAGGCCTTCCCGTGTGCCGAACATCGCCGGGCGCAGGTTGCGTGCCTCGACATTGGCGGTGCCGGCGGCGCGCAGGCCGTCGAGGATCAGATCGCGCAGTTCGTCGGGGCGCAGGCCGCGCTGGTAGAAGGCGCCGTCGGGCCGGCGTTTGGTCTGACGCTGGCCGAGGAAGATGAATTCCTTCGCGCGGACGTTCTGGATCAGATACAGGCGGTTGAGCAGTTCGCCGTCG
>JANOKD010000003.1:0-32754 GCA_031419075.1 Lysobacterales bacterium | reverse complement strand
TCGGGTCTCCTATATTTGTTTCGCCCGGGTTTTTCTGTTCGCGGTTCTCCCCTCCCCCCCCCACTTGGGTTCGCCCCCCCCCCACAACCGCCGCTCTATGGCCGCCGGTTTTATCGGGCGGGTTTGACGAACCGCAGCGTCATGCGGTCGCTTTCGCCGATGGCCTGATACATCGCGGCGTCCTCGGCGTCGTGACGATTCACCGGCGGCAGCGTCCATACGCCATTGGGATGATCGGCAGTGTCTTTCGGGTTTGCGTTGACTTCGCTGCGTGCGTCCAGCACGAAGCCGGCTTTCGTCGCCAGATCGGTCACCAGCTGTTCTGTCAGATAGCCTGACTTTTTCATCTTTTCGATATCGGTACCCGGCTTGGCGCGGTGCTCGACCACGCCCAGCGTGCCGCCCGGCTTCAGCGCGGCGTAGAAGCCGGCGAAGAACGCATCGGCAGCGCCGCCGCCAACCCAGTTGTGCACGTTGCGGAAGGTCAGCACGGTGTCGACGCTGCCGGGTGCGGCGAACTGCGGCTGCTTCGGGTCGAAACCGGCGATCTGCGCGCGATCGAGCTGCGCAGGATATTTCGCAAGCCGCGCCTTCAGATCGTCCATCGTCTTCTGCTGACGATCGCGGCTGCTGCCTTCTGCGGCAGCCATCGGGTCGACCTGCGCAGCGATGTACTTGCCGTCGTCGCGCAGATAGGGCGCGAGGATTTCGGTATACCAGCCGGTCGCGCCCGGGGTGATTTCGAGCACCGTTTCGTTCGCGGCCACGTTGAAGAAGGACAGGGTTTCGAGCGGGTGACGGTACTGGTCGCGCGCCGCGTTTTTCGGATCGCGCCAACTGCCTGCGATCGCTTCTGACAGTGAGGTATCCGCGACGGCGGTTTGTTCGGCATCGGCGGCGGCGTTTTTCTGCATCGACGTGCAGCCACCGATCAACGGTGTGCTCAGAGCGAGGATCAGACAGCAGCGCAGGGCGGATGTGGATAGCTTCGACATGGCGGAGGAGGGCGTCGGTGGATGGGAGCGACAGCCTAGCGCAAATTCTGCTGCGACTCGCGTGCCTGCGGCAGGCGCACAGTGTCGGGGTATGGCGGGACATCGAAGTGTTCGCCTGCGGCCAGCCGCGTCTGCACATCGCGCCACCACGCCGGGTCGAAAATCTCGCCGTGCACCGCGCGCAGACGTTCACGCAGTGCGGGCAGGATGCCGAGAAACTGCGGGAACAATTCCGGGAACACATCGTCGGCGCCGGCGTAGAGCCATTCATCGAGCGGACGGGTTTCGTCTTCCTCGCGCATCGCCGGCACTGCGCGGAATTTGCATTCTTCGACCAGACACAGCTCGTCGTAATCGTAGAACAGCACGCGGCCGTGGCGGGTCACGCCGAAGTTCTTCAGCAGCAGATCGCCGGGGAAAATATTGCTCCGCGCGAGATCTTTGATCGCCTGGCCGTAGTCGAGTACCGCGCGTTCGGTGACGACGGCCTGCGATTCGCGCACATAGAGATTCAAAGGACGAACGCGGCGTTCGACATAACAATGTTTGATCAGCACCTCGTCGCCTTCCAGCTGCACGCTCTGCGCGCATTCACGCAGCAGTTCGTCCAGCGCAGCCGGCGCGAACTGCTGCTTCGGAAAACGCAGACGCAGAAATTCCTGCGCGTCGACCAGACGGCCAACGCGATCACGACGAAACACCAGTCGATATTTTTCCTCCACTTCGGCGCGCACCATGTCTTTGGGGTATGCGAAGCGATCGCGGATGAGTTTGAACACCACCGGATACCCGCGCGGCGTAAACACCGCCATCACCATGCCGCGTTCGCCGTCGGCCAGCACCAATTCCTCATCTGGATACTCGGCGAGGTGACGGAACACCTGACGGTAGCGCTCAGTCTTGCCCTGTTTGATCCGACCCAGGACGGTGAACAACTCGTCCAACGGTTTGCGCGGCAGCAGCGCGTGCAGAAACGCGACCACATCGCCAATGCGGCCAATGTCTGCGTGAAAATAGCTGCGCGAAAATCCGAACAGAATCGAGATCTGTTGATCGTCGACGATCACCGCATCCGCGCGCACCCCATTCGCTTCGCTGATCAACGCCACCACCACCGGATACGACGCGCCCGATGCGCCGTGCGCGCGGCCAACCAGATAGGCGCGGCGTTCGCGATAAAACGGCGTGCGCAGTATCGACACGCCGATCACCCCACGCGACTGCAGCGTTTCGGCCACCGCATGTGCACTGGCGTCGAGATCGAACCAGCCGTTGACGTAGGCGAGATCACGGAAGATCTTGCGCCACACCGCAGCCGCATCGTGATCGAAGGCATGGTGATGCAGTTCTCCGGGACAGGCTGCGTCTCCGGTCGGCACGATTTCAAACGCAAGGAACTCCACATCCGGTGCGACGCCGTCGATCTGGAAAAACCGCCGCGCAAGCGAGTTGTAGAAGGTCTTGTACAGCTCGCGGTCCGGCAGCGCGGCGATGCGTGCGGCGTAAGCGGCGCGGATACCGCGCCACAGCGGCCTGGAACGCACGCGATCTTCCAGCAGCGCTTCCAACCGTGCCAGCGTTTCGTGCAGGCAGACATCGTAAAGATCGATGCGCGCCGTGTTGTCGCTGTGAGAGAGTTTCCAGTCACGGCGCTCGAAGCGTTTTCGCGCCCGGCGGGTGATATCCGAAAAACGCGCGTTGTAGTCCTCGAAACCATCGACGATGCGTGCGGCGGCGCGCTGGGCGGGATCGGAGGGACGCGAGGCGGCGTGTTCGGACATGGCCGAAGTGTACGTCAGCGGGGCCGAATCCACGGGCTGCAATCGCAGTCTATGAGACGCCTGAAACGTATCATTCTTCCATGCCGGAGATGCAGGAAACCTCTGCAAAACAAACGCTATCCTCTCGATCAGGCGCACTGCAATCGCAGTCCGTGAGATGCCGTTCGGAGACAATGATTGCCCGGTACGCAGGGATGCGCCAAGGAAAAGGGGAGGCCTGAACCGCTGCCGCAAGGCGCGGAATGGGCACACGTCCCCCGGCACAAGGATGTGCCGCCGGGCACCCCGTGATTCGACGGGGTGCCTTGTCGCGAAACGCACTGGCGTTCCTTACGGCAGTGGTGCCGTCGCGTGTTCCGCAACCACGCCCCGCATGTCGTGCGGGCAACCGATTTGTGACTGTCGTAAGGCCGGTGAAAGCACGCTGGCTGCGACGGCATTCCATTGTCCATGTCCAAGGAGAGACCCATGCAACTGTTCAAGACCGAGATGATCTTCATCCCTGTAAAAAATGCCCCGTCGTATTGCGCGCGTCGCCGCCGTTATGGCTGCCGCAGCGCCCCGGCCGCGGTGCAGCCACTGGCCGTGGCGCAGCGGTCAGCCCTGCCGCCAACCGCCAGCGTTGACGACCGCCACGCCATCGAACGTGCCGCGTAGGGGCTGATGCAAAACCCGATTCATCCAGTTGCTGATGTTGTCCACGCGAAACCTGAGCAAACACTCATGTTGCAGCGCAATATAATACGTCCCGCCGGAAATCGGAGACCGGCGTTACCCCCAACTGAAGGATTTTCCACGTGTTTTTTTTCAAGACTCAATTGTTGATTCCCGCGAACCCCCCAATCACTGACGGCCTGCGCTCTTATCGGGGCGAGATCCGCTACGGCCACGCCCGTCTGCGCCGCCCGGCCGGCCCAGCGGCCGGCACTGCCGCTCTGGTGCTGATCGAACTGCCGCGCGTGCAGGCAGTCGTCGACGCGATCCGCTACGGCCGCGCGGCCTGAATCGGTTTCCCCGTCGCAGCGGTCTGCGCTCGCGGCAGGTGGTTCTACAAAGCAAAAAAAGCCCGGCATTGCCGGGCTTTTTTATTTGAGCATCACGGATTCCGCATCAAGGCAAGTAGTTTTCAGAGATGCTTGATGATCTCATCCGCGAACGCACTGCACTTCACTTCGTGGGCGCCGTCCATCAAACGGGCGAAGTCGTAGGTGACATTCTTGCTGCCGATCGCGCCGTCCATCGCCCTGATGATCGCGTCTGCGGCTTCGGTCCAGCCGAGGTAACGCAGCATCATTTCGCCCGACAGGATCATCGAACCCGGATTGACCTTGTCCAGATACGCGTACTTCGGCGCGGTGCCGTGGGTAGCTTCAAACACCGCGTGGCCGGTCACATAGTTGATGTTCGCGCCCGGGGCGATGCCGATGCCGCCGACCTGCGCGGCCAGCGCATCGGACAGATAGTCGCCGTTGAGATTGAGCGTGGCGACCACGTCGTATTCCTTCGGCCGCAGCAGGATCTGCTGCAGGAAGGCGTCGGCGATCACGTCCTTGATGATCAGGCCCGCGCCCGGCTTGCCTTCGGGAATCACGTGCCAGGGGCCGCCGTCCAGTTCGACCGCACCGTAGAAATCGCGGGCGACCTGGTAGCCGAAGTCGCGGAATGCGCCTTCGGAGAACTTCATGATGTTGCCCTTGTGCACCAGCGTCACCGACTTGGCGCCGGTCTTGATCGCATAGCCCATTGCGCTATGCACCAAGCGCTCGGTGCCAAGGTAGGACACCGGCTTGATGCCGATACCGACCTGCACCGGCAGGTCGCGATGCGGCGAGCCGATGCCTTCAAGCACCGTATTCCACTCATCGGTCTTGGCCTTGGTGCCGAAACGGATCTTGTCGAAGCCCTTGGGGAATTCCTTCTCAAGGAAGTCCAGCATCTTCTGCGCATCGGCCGAACCGGGTTCGAACTCGATACCGGCGTAGATGTCCTCGGTGTTCTCGCGGAAGATCGTCATGTTGACGTCGCCGGGCTTCTTCACCGGCGAAGGCACGCCCTCGAACCAGCGCACCGGGCGCAGGCAGACATACAGGTCCAGCATCTGGCGCAGCGCGACGTTGAGCGAGCGGATACCGCCGCCGACCGGCGTGGTCAGCGGGCCCTTGATGCTGACCAGATACTCACGGCAGGCGTCGACGGTGGCGTCGGGCAGCCAGTTGCCGGTGGCGTTGAAGGCTTTCTCGCCGGCCAGGACTTCCATCCATTCCAGCTTGCGCTGACCGCCGTAGGCCTTGGCCACCGCGGCGTCCAGCACCCGCACGCTGGCGCGCCAGATGTCGGGGCCGGTGCCGTCGCCTTCGATGAACGGAATGATCGGGTGATCCGGAACATTGAGCCCCTGCGGGGATTTGGTGATCTTGACGCCGCCTGCGGGCGCCGTTGGGGTGAAATCAGCCATGAGTTCTCCGTGAAAGCCGGCAGCGGCGCCGGCCAAGAGGGCCATTGTCGCGGGTCGGTGCGACAAGGGGAAGCGCAGCGGCGAACCTCTTGGGCTGATGGCTGGCCTGCAGGTACTGCCGCTGCACGCTTGCACATCCGGCCAGACTGTATAGCGCGTGAAAATCCTTATGTCGTTATGTGCAAGTCAACCTGACTTCGTTCGTCTATTGATCCCAATAGGGTGCTGCATTGGCGCACCGTTTGTTGTTTTGGCTTGTTGTTGCGGGTGGGGTCAGTCAACCTGACCCCGTTGCTGTGGATCTGTTCAATCAGGGGCTGTCATCCGTTTCTCGTGGCTCAGATCGACGACCCACAGCGCTGGAGTATCCGGTGCGCCGCCGTCGAAGGGGCGCGATGACACGAAAACAAGCGTCTGCGTTCCCGGTATCAGTGCGCCAGCGCCATCGTCAAAAGCCGAGTTCACCTCGCAGCCCAGGTTGCGTGGCTTGCTCCAGCCATCCTTGGTCTTGCGGGAAATAAAGATATCGTTGCCCCCGCAACCGTTGCGATCGGCATATGTGATCAGCATCAGCGATCCGTCGGCTGAGACCCAAGCGCCATCGTCCCGGCCCGCCGAATTGATCGGCGCCGGCAACGGCTCAGGCTTTTTGAAACCTCCTTTTCCATCCGCGCGCGCCAGGTACACGTCGCGTTCTCCAACGCCGTCCAGCCGCTCGGTCCAGAAATAGAGGTCGCCCGCCACGGTCAGGATGGGCGCGGTCTCGTTGTTGACGAAGCGCAGCGTTTTCACCTTGCCTCCGCGTATCCGGTTGAGGTCTGGACCCTCAAGAAGTTCAGGCACCGCGTCCAGATCGGTCAGGTCAAGCCGCCAGAGGTCGAAGTTGGTATTGATGCCGATCTCAGGATAGTGGGGGCGTACTGCGGCCCAGGAAAATAGAAGAAAGCGACCGTCCGGTGTGACGCTCGGATAATCGACGCGCGCATCCTGCGGCAGGGTCACAAGGAGCGGTTTCGTCCAGCCGGTGGGCGTCTTGTCGATGCGCTTGAGCCGCTGCGGGCATTCCCAGATGGGCAAGCAGTCTGTCTGTGCGAAGAACATGGTTTGACCGTCGGGCGTGAAGCCCGGCGTGAGTGTGAAGCGTCCGCGCGGATCGAGCACGTCCGGCAGGAACAGGACAGGTTTGGATGCCGCAGTGTCTGCCGCCGCCACGTAGGCCAGCCCGAGCCCAAGCGTGCAGGTGAGCAGAAAGAGATGTAGACGCCTCATGTTATCGGCTCTCCCGATGCTGAAAAGCGAAGGACAGGAAATCCAAAAAAAGCCGTAAGGCGGATGCGGTGTTGCAGGGTGCACAAGCGCAGCGTCATGCACCTTCTTCAACGATACGCCGGTTGCGATGTCTGCGGCGCATGACGCCTTCGGCTGATGCGCCCTACGGACTTACGGAGTAACGCGCTTTTCTGCGCTTATGCACCGTGACACTTTTTATATTTCTTGCCGCTGCCGCAGGGGCACGGGTCGTTGCGCTCGGGTTTCGCTTCGCGTTTCAGCTGGGTGCGCGGGGTCAATGCGTCGATGCGATGGACGTGCAGGTCGGCCAGCATCGCCGGGAGTTCGATGATGATGCCCAGGCGTTCTTCGTAGCCAAGCGGCGTCGCCCCAGCGGGGGATTCGTCGTCGTCCGTGGCGGGTGCGTCGTCGTCGGTTTCTGGCAGCACTTCACCGCTGGCGAGGCGGTCGAGGAAGGTAAAGATTTCGTCGATCCACTCGTGTTCGTCCAGCCACGCGTCCCACCCCGCTTCGCGCAGCTCCACGCCGCGGAAGAAGCCGTAGGCCCAGTCGCGGCCCACGTCCAGGGCGTCGTCGGCGTGGTCGGCCGGGTCTTCGGGGAGCCACAGCAGCGGTGCGAGGTGATCGGGCACGTCGGCGCCGTGACGGACGCGCTGTTCGACCATCCGCCAATGCGCCATCAGCAGCGCATCAACCTCCGCCTCCTCGCCTACCTCCCAGCGCGGTGGTTTGCCGCCCCATACCGCCGGCCGCCATTCTTCGGGCGGCACGATCTCAGGCGACACGGCCACTGCGGACAGATAGCCGTCCAGCGCTTCGAGGTTGAAGCCTTTGAACGGCACCGCGCGGGTGTCGAGCAGGTCGGAGAGGCGGTCAAGCTGGGCATCGTCGAGCAGATGGGTGGCGGACATGGCGGCTCTGGCGAAAGGAAACGGCGGATAGGGTAATCCACCTCGCCGGCCCGCTGCGCTTGAATAGCGCCCAGAAGCATGTTCAGGAAGGAGGGATCTGCGCCGGCGTATCGACATCGCCCGGTGGATGCGGCGCGATGTGGTCGATGGGGTCGCGTTCATCGCGCAGCAGCGCCCGCGCGCCCGCATCGCCCTGCAGCGCGGCGAGTGCGGTGAATGCGCTGCGCGGGAACACCGCGGGCACGCCGCGCACGCCGTCGTAGCGGGAGGCGACGATGCGCTGCGGATGGGTATGGGCCAGCGCAAGCAAATGGCTGAGCCAAACCGCGTCGACGGCGTATTGATCGACCAGCATCACCAGCAGCCGTTCGACGGTGGTATCCGGATCGACACACTTAGCCACGGCGCGAAGGGAGGCCGCCAGGCCGTCGCGGTGATCGGTGACATCAATGCGCTGCAACGTCGGCGGCAGATGCAGCGTTGTCCACAGCGCATCGCCATGCGCGCCGAGCGTGACCAGCACGCGCGGCGCGACGTCGCAGGCAGTATCGACCGCGCGCTGCAGCAGCGATCTTCCGCGCCACTGCACCAGCTGCTTGGGCTGGCCGAGTCGGGTGGAATCGCCGGCCGCGAGAATCGCGATGACCGTCGTCATGCGCGGTGCGTTGATTCCGGATAACAGCGTTCGCGATAGGCCTGCATGGCTTCGGCCAGCATCGATACCGCCAACTCCTGCGGATCGCGCGCGCGCGGCAGCAGGCCCAGCGGGCTGCGCAGTCGTTTCAATGCTGACGCCGGCACGCCGCACGCCTGCAGCTGTTCCAACCGCAGCACCTGCGCGCGCGGGCTGCCCATCGCGCCGACCAGGCAGGCATCGCTGGCGAGCGCCTGTTGCAGGAACGGCAGCTCCCAGTCGTGATCGTGGAACAGTGTCATCGCTGCGGTGTAGGCGTCGAAGGCCAGCGGCGGCAGTGCGTGCTGCGCCTGCAGAACATGCAGCGGGATGTCGACGGCCTGCAGTGGCGCGTGCAGCGTGCGATCGGGGCTCAGTGCCACCACGTCGATGTCCGCCGCGCGGGCCTGCCTGCACATCGCCAACAGCGTGTCGCTAGCGCCCGCCAGCACCATCCGCAGCGCGGGCAGATGTCGGGTCCGCACATCGTCGTTCGAGACGGTGGCTGGCGCGAGGCAGTCGGGCGGCTGCGCAGCGTCGCGCCAGCGCAGATCGAAGGCTTCGCGCTGCGCGATGGCGTATGCGATCGCGTCGATGGTGGCCGTGGGCAGCGCACCATCGAACTGCAGATCCAGGCCGCTGCCGCAGGGCAGCACGATGTCGACATAGGGCGAATCGGCGCCGTAACGGATGCGACGACTTACGCTTTCTGCCAGTGCGCGCTGCGCTTCTTCGATCACCGCAGCATCAAGACAGCCGCCGGAAAACGAGCCCGCGACTTCGCCGCTTTCGGCCACCGCCATTTGCGCACCGATCCGGCGCGGCGCGGCGCCGTGGATACCGACCAACGTAACCAGCGCGCAGGCTTTGCCGCGCTGCGCACTGGCGATCAACAGCTCAAGCGGACGCGGCATCGCACACCGCAGCCACCTGCAATCAGGCCTGCACGAACGGCAGATCGCGCACGCGCTTACCGGTGGCCTGGAAGATCGCGTTGGCCACCGCCGGGCCAATCGGCGGCACGCCGCATTCGCCGATGCCGGTCGGCGACGCGGCCGAGGCCAGCATGTGCACTTCAACCTTCGGCATCGCGTCGATCCGCAGCACGCGATACGCGTCGTAATTGCGCGCGGTCGGCGCGCCGTTGTCCAAGGTCAACTGCTCGCCCAGCATCGCGCTGAGGCCGAAACCGGTGCCGCCCTCCAGCTGCGCCCGGACCACGTCCGGATTGACCACGATCCCGCAGTCCGACGCTACGACGCAGCGCTCGACCTTGATTCCGCCGTCCGTAGTTTTGGAAATTTCCGCGACGGTGGCGACATAGCTGCCGAAAGATTCGTGTACCGCGACGCCGCGATAACGCCCGTCGGCGAGCGGCTGCGACCAGCCCGCCTTTTCGGTTGCCAACGCCAGCACCGCACGTTCGCGCGCGTCGGCAGGCAACAGCGACATGCGCAGCGCGACCGGATCCTGTTTGGTCGCAGTGGCGATCTCGTCGATCATCGTTTCCATCACGTACGCGGTGTGGGTGTGACCGACCGAGCGCCACCACAGCACCGGCACCGGCGAGGTCGGATGGGTGATGCGCACGTCGAAATCGGCCAGCGCGTACGGGGTATCGGAGACACCTTCGGTCGACGAGGGATCGATGCCGTCCTTCATCATCATTGCCTCGAACGCCGTGCCGGCCATGATCGACTGGCCGACGATGTGATGCTGCCAGCCGCTGATCTTGCCGGCTTCGTCCAGACCCACGCGCACGCGATGCACGTGCAGCGGGCGATAGCGGCCGCCGCCCATGTCGGCTTCGCGCGACCACTGCAGTTTGATCGGCGCGCGGAAGTTCAGCGCTTTCGCAATTTCGGTGGCTTCCACGAACACATCGCAGTCGGCGACTGCGCGCCGACCGAAGCCGCCGCCGGTCTTCATCACGTGCAGGTCGATCTGTTCCGGTTTCATTCCGGCAATTTGCGCGCAGGTGCCCTGCACCACGTCGGGCATCTGTAGGCCGCCGTGGATGTGCAGGCGGTCGCCATCCTTGTGCACCACCGCATTCAGCGGTTCGAGTGCGGCGTGGGCGAGATACGGGAAACGATACGTCGCTTCGATCGTGGTCTTGGCTTTGCCCAGCTTGCCGGCGGCGTCGCCGCGCGCCAGCACCCGCTTGCCGTCTTTGCGCGACAGGGCCTCGAATTCGGTGAACATCGCTTTGGAGGACCGCGTCTCCGCACCGCTGTCGTCCCACGTGACCTGCAGCGCATCGCGGCCCTTGATCGCCGCCCAGGTGTTGTTGGCGACCACAGCGACGCCGCGGCTGATCTGCACCACGTCGACCACGCCGGGGACCGCTTTTGCGGCAGTCGCGTCGAAGGATTTGACCTTGCCGCCGAAGCGCGGGCTGTGCGCGACCGTGGCGATCAGCATGCCGGGCAAAACGATGTCGATGGTGTATCGCTCGCTGCCGTCGGATTTCGCGCGTGCGTCGATGCGCGACGGCGCGTCCTTGCCGATCAGCGTCCACATCTTCGGGTCTTTAAGCGCAACGTCGCCCGACACCGCCAGCGGCGCAGCGGCTGCGATCAGACTGCCGTACGGCGCGCGGCGATCACTGCCGGCATGCGTCACTTCGCCGTTCGCGGTCGACAGTTCGCCGACGGCAACCTTCCACTGTTTCGCCGCAGCCTGTTTCAGCAGTGCGCGCGCGGCGGCGCCGGCCTTGCGGTAGCGCTCCCACGACGAAGGCATGCTGCTGGAGCCGCCGGTGAGCTGGAACGCGCCGCCCATCGCGAGATTGCCGTACCACTTCGGGTTGCCGGCGCGGCCTTCGACGCGGACCTTATCCAGCGCCACGTCGAGCTCTTCGGCCACCAGCGTCGCCAGGCCGTGATAAATGTTCTGGCCCATGTCGAACTGACTGGCGTAGACCGTGACCAGACCGTCGGCGGCGATTGCGAGATACGCCTCGAACGGTGAGCCCACGGCGGGCTTGCCGCCTGTTGTGGTTACCGGCGGCGCCGCATCGTCAGCGCTTTGCATTGTGCAGCCGACCATCAGCGCGGAGCCGATGAGGCTGGCGCCAAGTACGAACTGTCGACGCGACAGGGTGGGCGTTGATGGTGATGGTGATGGTGTCGAAGCGGCGGCGAGCAGCGCCGGAAGTTTGCGGCCGTTGAACATGATCCGTTCTCCTTACGCGAGCGCTGCGGCTGCGCTTTTGATCGCGTCGCGAATGCGCTGATAGGTGGCGCAGCGGCACAGATTGCCCGCCATCGCCGCGTCGATATCGCTGTCGCTCGGCGTGCGGTTGCTGTCCAGCAGCGCGATCGCCGACATGATCTGGCCGCTCTGGCAGTAGCCGCACTGCGCGACCGCTCCGGCTATCCATGCATCCTGCACAGCCTTTGCAACCGGGCCGGTCGCGCCGGCGCCTTCGATCGTGGTGATGGGTTGACCCACCAGCGCGCTGGCCGGGGTGACGCAGCTGCGCATCGGTTGTCCCGCGACATGTACCGTGCAGGCACCACACTGGGCCAGGCCGCAGCCGTATTTGGTCCCGGTCAGCCCGGCGATGTCGCGCAGCACCCACAGCAGCGGCATGTCGTCGGGGGCATCCACGGGCACCTGTTTGCCGTTGATGTTCAGTTCGAAAGGCATGTCATGCTCCTGATGGTCAGTGCAGCGACCGCGCGCTATAGCGCGACTGGGGTCGGGGTGGCATGGCCTGATGGCGGCCGTCGCTACCATAAGCCTATCGGCCCCGCTTTTTCCACCGCTTTGCGACGACAAGATCTGTTCTACACAGACAGCTAAAGCCGGCATGCTGGACGCGCGGATAGCCAAAACCAAAACGGGCGCGACCGAAGTCGCGCCCGTGTGGTCCAACCGTGTACTCGAAGCGTGTCAGCTCAGCGAACAGCGGCCCTTACTTGGTGACTTCGAAATCCTTGCTTTGCACGACGGCGCCATCCAGCGACACGTCGACCTTGTACTTGCCGACCGGCCAGCCGTCCGGCTTGCTGAATTCGAAGTTGGTGGTGCCGGCGCCGGCGAGGTTGAAATCCTGGGTCTTTTCGTCGACCGGCATGATCTCGGCGCCGTTGGTGAAGGTCAGCTTGGCAGTGAGTTTGCCGGCGACCGACGCGGCCGGATCGCTGGTGGTGGTGCCGACCGAGACGATGAATTTGTCCTTCGGCTTGAAGCTCATCGTGGTGGCGGCGAGTTTCATGTCGGGGCCGGTGGCCGTGCCCAGATCGACGCTGGTGACCGAGGCGGTGGCCGCCGGTGCGGGCGCCGGAGCCGCAACAGGCTCTGCAATGGTCGGGGCGGGCGCGGGGACGGCCTCTTCTTTCTTTTTGCAGCCGACGATGGCGACGCTGCCGATAATAGCGACGAGCAGAACCTGATAGAGACGAGTGTGATTCATGGATGAGTCCTCAATGCGGTGATGTAGAAATGCTGTGCGATGGCGAATGCGCGATCAGCCGGCCGACGGATCGTCGAGATCGCCGTCGGCGTCGACATCGATCGCCGGCAGATGGATCGTTTGTCCGGGGAAAATCCGGTCCGGGTCTTCGATCGTGTCGCGGTTGGCCTCGAAAATCTGACGCCAGAACTTCGCTTTGCCGTAAAAACGCTTGGAGACGGCCGACAGCGTGTCGCCCTTCTCGATGGTGTAGGTCTGTGCGCCCGTGCCGCCGCCGGCTCCTTCGCCACCTACCATTTCTTCGGTAGAGGTCACGGTGGCCTGGACGTTGCTGAAATCGGGACGTTCCTGTTCGGTGCTGGTGACCGAGCTCTGGACGTTGGAAAAATCGGGTTTTTTGTCTGGTGTGGTCATGGTCTAGCAGCTCCTGCCTGATGGCCCGCGCACAGTGACATGCCGAATGTTAAGAATCCATATCGACGACGTGTTTTTTTCGCGTCGCCGGTTTATTGCCGTTCGTCGCGTCCTGGGTGCGGTGACGATACGCCTGGCGTCGCTCGCCACGGATTGATGTCGAGTCCGCCGCGGCGGGTATAGCGTGCCTCCACCGACAGCGTTTGCGGCCGGCAGCGCATGTAAATGTCGACGAAGATCCGCTCCACGCACTGTTCGTGGAACTCGGCGTGGTCGCGAAACGACACCAGATAACGCAGCAGCCCGGCACGGTCGATCTGCGCGCCGCGATAGGCGATATGCACGCTGGCCCAGTCAGGTTGCCCGGTGACAGGACAATTGGATTTGAGCAGCTCCGAGCGCAGCGTTTCTTCGACAACGGCATCGCCGACGAGCGCGAGATGACCAGCGTTGGGCGGGCCGTAATCGTCGATGTCGAGATCGAGCGTGTCGATCAGCATGCTGTCGCTGTTGACTGCATCGAACGGTGGCAATCCAAACGCAACGGTGACGACCGCGCCGGCGACCTGCGACAGATCGACAACGAGCGTGTCGCGCACAGCATCCGCTGTTTTGAAACGTGCGGCGTTGAGCGAATTCAAATAGAGCTTCAGCGATTTGGATTCGATCAGCATCGGCGAGGTCGCCGGCACCGTGACGGTCGCCATCGCCACCACCGGCTTGCCGCGCGCGTCCAGCCAGCTCAATTCGTAGGCATGCCAGCGGTCGTGACCGATGAAGGGCAGCGCGCGCGCGTCGATGCCGATCTCATCGCGGCCTTGGGTGCGCGCAATCGGAAACAGCAGGCCGGCGTCGTAGTGCGACGGATACGCGACCTCGCGGCCGAGCGGAATGTCGGTTGGATTCATGCGTGCATTATCGCGCGTTGTGAGTTCGTACAAAGATCTGGTGGGGCGAAACATGGTGGGAGATCTCGGTGATCTCCATCTCGTGCGAAAGCGGCGGAAGCCGCGATCGGTTGCGGAAAGACTATCGGCCATTGATCGCGGCTTCTGCCGCTCCCACAAAGGCTTCGATCGCGCTGCAGCTGCATGAATTGCACTTCACTGTGTGCCGTGCAGATAATCCAATGTGACCTGCAGCATCGCGCGCAGGCTCACGTCCAGCGCGGATTCGTCGAGAAAAAATTCCGGCGAATGGTTGGAGGGCGCCTTGGTAGCATCCTGTCCCTGCGGCGTGGCACCGATGAAAAAGAAGAAACCCGGCACTTCGCGCGCATAGAACGAAAAATCCTCGGCGCCCATATTCAAACCGACATCGACCACATTCTCGGCACCCACCACGCGGACAAGACTCGGCCGCATCTTCGCGCTCAGCGCGGGATCGTTCACCGTCACCGGGTTGCCCTTGGTGTCCGGGACTTGCGCAACTGCGGTCGCGCCGTGCGCAGCGGCAATGTGTTCGGCGACGTTTTTCAGATCGGCGAACACCGTCTGACGCATGTCTTCGTCGAAAGTGCGGATGGTGCCGATCATTTCCACCTGGTCGGGAATGATGTTGTAGCGCACGCCGCCCTTGATCGCGCCGAAGGTGACGACCACCGGCTGTTTGGAGATGTTCTGGCGGCGGGAAACAATCGTCTGCGCGCTGCCGATCACATCGGCGGCAGCGACGATCGGGTCGACTCCGCCCCACGGCCGCGCGCCGTGCGTCTGCCGGCCGTTGATGACGATGTTGAAGCGGTCCGACGCAGCCATCGCCGGGCCGGCGCGATAGCCGATCTGGCCCGCGTTGAGCGTGCTAAACACGTGCAGGCCGAACACCGCTTCAGGCTTGAAGTCGCGGAAAATGCCCTGCTTGAGCATTTCCTCGGCGCCGCCCTCCTCGCCGTCCGGCGGACCTTCCTCGGCCGGCTGGAACACGAACAGGATCTCGCCCGGCAGCTCGGCCTTCATCGCCGCCAGCGCTTCGGCCACGCCCATCAGCGTCGAGGTGTGCGCGTCGTGACCGCAGGCGTGCATCACGCCGACGGTTTCGCCGCGAAATGTCGAGGTGACTTTCGATGCAAACGGCAGCGCGTGACGTTCGGTCACCGGCAGCGCGTCCATATCGGCGCGGAGTGCGATGCGCGGCCCGGGCTTGCCGCCTTTGAGCACCGCGATCACCCCAGTGGTGGCGATGCCGGTTTTCACCTCCAGGCCAAGCGCGCGCAGGTGATCGGCGACGATTTTGGAAGTGCGCGTTTCGCGATTGCCCAGTTCGGGGTACTGATGGATGTCGCGACGCCATGCGAGCACCTTCGGCTGCAGGCGCTGCGCCTGCTGCGCGACTTCGGGGCGCTGACCTTCGGCGGCGTGTGCGATAGATGCGCCGAGCGCGCAGGCAAGGGACAGGGCGAGCAGGGGCGTGCGCATGGCGGTGTCTCCGGAGATTGCGTCGATGCTATCGCATGTGGCGCATCGCCAGCTCCGGGATCGAGTCCGGGGTGGACTCTGTGGGAGCGGCGGGAGCCGCGATGAATGATCCAGAGCATGTCGAGACAGCATGACCATTCTTCGGACACGCTTCCGATTCTTCATCGCGGCTTCCGCCGCTCCCACAGGGGACTCGGGGTGACTCGCCAAAGCCTCGCATGCATGCGAGGCTCGCGTTTTCGACAAACACTGGTGAACCATGTCCGATCCCGCATCCGCCCGCTCGCTTGAAGGCGACGCTGCACTGATCCGCGCGGTCGGCACATTTGCGCTGACCGCTGCGGTGATCAATGTGATCGTCGGCGGCGGCATCTTCCGCATGCCATCTGCGCTGGCCACGCAGATGGGCAGCGCCGCGCCGCTGGCACTGCTGGCCGGTGCGCTGGCAATCGTGCCGGTGGCGCTGTGTTTCGCCGCGATCGGCAGCCGCACCCAGGCCACCGGCGGACCGTACACCTATCTGACCGCGGTGTTCGGGCCGTTTGCGGGTTTTCTGGCGGGTGCGCTGATGTGGATCAGCAATATCGCATCCAGTGCCGGTGTTGCCGCTGCGCTGTCGGTGCAGGCGGCCACGCTGGTGCCGGCGTTGGCCGATCCCTACGCGCGCGCCGGTCTGCTCACCGGGGTGTATCTGCTGTTGTTCGCGCTGAACGCATTTGGGGTGAAGTTGGGTGCACGCGCCATTGCGGTGCTGGCGGCGCTGAAACTGCTGCCGCTGTTTCTGCTTGCCGGCATCGGCATGTTTTTCGTCGATTGGGGCCAGGTGAGTTTTTCGTTCGGTGATGTGCCTTCGATCTCCGCGCTGGGCGCGTCGATGGTGCTGGTGATGTTCGCCTACTCCGGCATGGAAACTGCACTGGTGCCGTCGGGCGAGCTGCGCGACCCCGCGCGCAACGTGCCGCGCGCCACCATCGCGGCAATCCTGCTGGTGGTGCTGCTGTATCTGGGTTTGCAGATCGTCGGTCAGGGCCTGCTCGGCCCCGCATTGGCGACGAGCGGCGTGCCGATCGCCGACACCGCCGCCGCGCTGTGGGCGCCGGGCCGCACGCTGCTGCTGTTGACCGCCTGCGTGTCGATGACCGGTTTTTTGCTGGGCAATCTGTTCGGCACCTCGCGGCTGGTGTTCGCGCTGGGTCGCGACGGTTATCTGCCGCGCGCGTTCGGCCGCGTCACCGCAAGTCATCGCGTGCCGCTGCTGGCGTTGATCGTGCATGCAGGCTTTGCATGGGTGCTTGCGCTGGGCGGCAGCTTCGACACACTCGCGCTGATTTCCGGCGGCGCGATCTGCCTGATGTACGGCATGGTCAGTCTGGCCGCATGGCGCGCGCAGCGGATCGATCTGCGAGAGCGCGGCGAGCCTTTCGTGATGCCCGGCGGCCCGATCATTCCGCTGGTGTCGTTCGTGGCGATGGCGGCCATCGTGACCACGCTCAAGTTCGAGGAATGGCGCGCGATCGGGATTGCGCTGACGGCGCTGGTGCTGGTGTATCTGGTGCTGCGGATGCGCGCAAAGCCCGCGATTTGATGACGCGCTGTGGTCAGTGCGGATTGCGGTCGCGGTGCCAGCCGCGATGCTTGATGTCCAGATACAGGCTGTAGACGGCGGTGAACGCGGGAAACAGATTCTGGATGATGCCGACCGAATCCTGCTTCTGCGAGAACACGAAGTAGCTCAGCGTCATCAGGCTGCCGACGATGCTCATGTACCAGAACACGCGCGGGATCACCGGCTTGCCCTCGCGTTTGCTGGCGATGAACTGCACCAGCCAGCGTCCGCCGAACATCAGCGCGCCGGTGAGGCCGATCAGCTTCCACGGACTCATGTGAATCCCGGTCCACACCAGCCACGGGATCGGTGAATTCATGATGTCGACAGGAATGGCATCCATCGTCACAGCTCCTCAACCGCCGTGCGTTTGCTGCGCGCAATCAGCCACGCCACACCGCGCAGATCGCGCAGACCGACCAGCGCACGATTGAGGTTGTTGTATTTCGACACGCCGCTGGCGCGATGGCGGTGATTCACCGGCACGCTGATGGTCTTCCAGCCAGCACGCTGCATCAGCGCCGGCAGATAGCGGTGCATGTGGTTGAAATACGGCAGATCGAGGAACGCCTCGCGCTCGAACAGTTTGATGCCACAGCCGGTGTCGGGCGTGGCGTCCTGCAGTATGCGGCTGCGGATCGCGTTCGCGAATTTCGACGCCCACCGCTTGCTGCCGGTGTCCTTGCGGTTGACGCGCCAGCCGGCGAACAGTTTCACGTTGGCGGCGGAGGTCTCGCGTTCCGCGAGCAGCTTCGGAATATCGGCAGGATCGTTTTGACCGTCGCCGTCGAGCGTGGCGATCCATTCTCCGCAAGCAGCCTTCACCCCATTGCGCACCGCGGTGCTTTGTCCGCTCTGGCTGATGTGTTTGATCACCCGCAGCTCGGGCACGTCAGTCTTCAATTTTTTCAGCACTTCAAGTGTGTCGTCGCGCGAGCAGTCGTCGACGTAAACAATCTCGAACGACTCGCCCTTCAACAGCGCATGCCCGCGCAGGGCAGCGGTGATCTCGTTGATCAACGGCGTGACGTTGTCGCGCTCGTTGAACACGGGGACGACGACGGAGAGGTGGGGTTGGGTCATGGGATTGGGTATCCGGATTCACGTTGCGAACGGATTGTGAGAATCCTCACGAGATCGATCCGTTCGTCATAGTGGTACAGCGCAAGGTAGCCCCGCATTCCGCGCCCGATCACCAGCTCGCGCAGACCATCGCCGCAGGGGCGGCCGATGAGCGGGTTGGCGGCGAGAACGTCGACGGCGCCGATCAACCCCGCCAGCCGATCCGCACCGTCGGTCGATGCATGTTCGCGCAAGTGGTCGATGATCCGCCGCAGATCCGCGTCAATGCGTTCAGAGAAAAAAAGCTGGGCCAAGTATTCAGCCCCGGATGGGCTTGGAGGCCGGCATCGGCACATCCTCGCCGGCCATCCGTGCACGCAGGTAGCGCTTCATGTCATCCCACTCGATCCCCATCCCCGACGCCTCCATCTCTGCAAGCCGTTCGCGGGCCTCCTCGTGGAAGGCGAGGCGGCGTTCCAACGCATCGGCCTTCTCGGCAATGGCGTCGAGAATCAGACCGTGGGTCGAGGTGCCTTGCTGCGCAGCGATACGCGACAGGCGCGCCTTCAGCTCATCAGGAATTCGGATAGTGGTTGTGGACATGGCGATGGCCTTGCGGCGAGCGGATGCAGAATGTAGCACATGAGTGCTACATGAAAGGATCAGGTCCGCGCCTTCAACCGCTCCAGCACACCGTCCAGCGTGTCCAGATCGGTGTAATGAATCACCAGTCGGCCCTTGCCGCCGCGGCCGTGCAGCACATTGACCTTGGTGCCCAGCGATTCGGACAGGTCGCGCTCCAGCGCGACGATATCGGCCTGCGGTTTGGCCTTGGCGCCGTTGCTGGTTTTGGTCTTGTTGCCGTTGGGCACCTGGCCGGCGCTGTACTGCTGCACGCGGTGTTCGACTTCGCGCACCGACCAGCCCTGTTCGGCGGCCTGCCGCGCCAGTGCGATCGCCGCCTGCGGCGCCAGCGAGAGCAACGCGCGGGCGTGGCCCATTTCCAGCGCCCGGGTTTCCACCAGGGTGCGGATGTCGGCCGGCAGTTCGAGCAGGCGCAGCATGTTGGAGACCGCGGCACGCGAGCGGCCAACGGCTTCGGCGGCCTGGGCGTGGGTGAGGTCGAATTCGTCGATCAGGCGCTGCAGCGCCTGCGCTTCTTCCAGCGGATTGAGGTCTTCGCGCTGGATGTTTTCGATCAGCGCCATCGCGACCACGGTGCGGTCGTCGACCACGCGCACGACCACCGGAATTTCTTTCAGCCCGGCCTGCTGCGATGCGCGCCAGCGGCGTTCGCCGGCGATGATTTCGTAGACCTTGCCGCCTTTGTCCTTGGCGATTTCGCGCACGACGACGGGCTGGATCACGCCCTGCGCCTTGATCGATTCGGCCAGCTCGGTGAGCTTGCCCGGGTCCATCGCGCGGCGCGGCTGATATTTGCCCGGCGTCAGCGCGTCGATCGGCAGCATGCGCAGGGTGTCGGCGGGGGTGGCTTCCAGTACCGGCGCCGCGGCGGCGGCTTTGGGGCCGAGCAGGGCTTCAAGTCCGCGACCGAGGCCGCGCGGCTTCTTCGCAACAGTCATGCACGCGTCTCCGCAGGGTTGGGGCGCGCACCACCGGCGGCGGCCTGTTGGGTGCGTTCGCGCTGGTGACGGATCACTTCGCCGGCCAGCCCGAGGTATGCGATGGCGCCGCGCGATGCCTTGTCGTAACCGACGATGCTCTGGCCGTGGCTGGGCGCTTCGGCCAGGCGCACGTTGCGCGGGATGATGGTGCGGAAGACTTTGTCGCCGAAGTGTGCGGTGAGATCGGCCGACACCGCGTTGGCCAGATTGTTGCGCACGTCGAACATGGTGCGCAGCACGCCTTCAATTTCCAGCGCCGGATTGAGCTTGGCCTTCAGCGCATCGATGGTCTGCAGCAGCGCGCTCAGTCCTTCCAGCGCGTAGTACTCGCACTGCATCGGCACCAGGATGGAATCGGCGGCGGTCAGTGCGTTCAAGGTCAGCAGCGACAGCGCCGGCGGGCAGTCGATCAGGATGAAGTCGTAGCGCTCGCGCAGCGGCTCCAGCGCGCGGCGCAGGCGCTGTTCACGGCCCGGCTCGTCCATCAGCTCGATCTCGGCCGCGGTCAGGTCGCTGTTGCCCGGCATCAGGTCGAAATCTTCGGGCGTACGCACGATCACATCGGCGGCGTGCATCTCTTCCAGCATCACGTCGCAGGTGGAGCCGGCCAGCTCGCGCTTGTCGATGCCGCTGCCCATCGTGGCGTTGCCTTGGGCGTCCAGGTCAACCAGCAGCACGCGCATGGGCGCCTGCGCGAGCGCGGCGGCGAGATTGACCGAGGTGGTGGTCTTGCCGACGCCGCCTTTCTGATTCGCGATGGCGATGATGCGGGCCATTGTGGGGTCCGGAAGTCTCGGGTGATCGGGGTGAAGCCGGGTGCCCGTGTCGATAGCGACGCAGGCCGGACCGCGGATTATGCCTGCTGCCGGCCATGGCTGCCGTCAGTTGATGCCCGGATCTGCCCGACCGATCGCAACCAGATGCCGTTCTGCGTCCAACCCGGGCACCTTCAGCGCATGCATCTCGCGCAGCGCCCAGCCGGCTGGCAGCGCTGAGATCTCGTCATCGGGGCGCGCGCCCTTCATCGCCAGCAGCACGCCGCCGGGGGCCAGCAGATGCCCGCCGAGGTTGAGAATCTGCGGCAGGGTGGCCAGCGCGCGGGCGGTGATCGCCATGAATGCGTTGGGGCGATTCAGGGCCTCGATCCGCGATTCCGCCACCTCGGCGTTGCCCAGGCCCAGCGTCCGCACCGCTTCGCGCATGAACCGGGCTTTCTTGCCGTTGGATTCGACCAATGTCACCCGCAGCCCGGGCAACGCAATCGCCAGCGGAATCCCGGGCAGCCCCGCCCCGGTGCCCAGGTCGGCCAAGGTCGATACCGATGCCACGAACGGCGCCATCGCCAGCGAATCCAGCAGATGTTTGGTCACCATCTCGCGCGGGTCGCGGATCGCGGTGAGGTTATAGGTGGCGTTCCAGCGCAGCAGCAGCGCCAGATAGCGCGTCAGCGGTTCGGCCAGTGCGGCGTCGAGGCGCAGCGCCTGCAGGCCGGCATCCAGATCATTGCGGGCGGCGGCGGGGAGGTCGTGGGTGGTCATGTCGGAATTATGAGGGAGGCGCTGTAGGAGGGGCTTCAGCCCCGAGCTTTGCAGATTGATGCTCCAGCACCAAAGAGCTCGGGGCTGAAGCCCCTCCTACAGCCCCTCCTACAAAACCCGCCATGCCAGCGTCGCCAGATAGTCGGGCGCTGGCGACCACGCATCGAGCTGCCAGTCGTTCGCTGCGCCCAGCGCCGGGTCGCATGCCGTCAGCCGCGCCATGCCGTCATCGTCCAGCTCAAACTGCAGTTTCTCCAGCCCGAACGACAGGCCGCGGCCGTGAGCCTTCAGCACCGCTTCCTTCACGCACCATAGCCGGGTGAAGGCCTGCTCCAGCCGCGCGGGATCGTCGGCCAGCTGCGCCAGCCACGCGGTTTCGGCGGGCGCGAAAAACCGCTGCGCCAGCGCCAGCGCTTTCGGCCGCGGGCGCAGCAGTTCGATATCGATGCCGACCCGCATGCCGCCGGTCTGCGCGCCCTCGGCGTAGGCGCCGATCAGCCAGTCGCCGCTGTGACTCCAGTTGAGGTCGATGTGATGCGAGCCACCGTCCAGATGCGGCCGGCCGTAGGCGTCGCGGGTCAGCACCAGCGCCTCGGGGGCCAATCCCCATGCCTCGCCAAGCCACGCGCGGACCTGCAATTCCGCCACGTCGCTGCGACGCCAGGGCCACCATGCGCAGTGCACGGGGCCGAAGCTTGCGGTGTTCGCCAATCGAGTCAAAGCGGGCGCGGTTTGGGTGCGGCGGGGTGGCCAGCGTAAGCTAAGCCCGGGGCAGGCACACGGTTGCCGGACAAGGCGGGAGCATCCAAAGAATGTCGGCGGCGATTCAAAACGCGGGTGCAGACGCAGAAAATCCCTCGTCGCTGCGGGTCGCGATTGCCGAAGGCGCGCTCGACCGCAGCTTCGCCTTCGACGGCCATCGACAGATCACGCTCGATGCTTTTCTCGCCGAGGTGCGCGGCGTCGCTGCCGGGCTGCCGGAAGCGCCCAGCGCGATCAATCTTTGCGAAAACCGCTATCGCTTCCTGGTCGCGTTCTGCGCGGTCGCGCTGCGCGGGCAAATCAACCTGCTGCCGTCCTCGCGGACGCCGGCGGCGATCGAAGACGTGCTGCGGCAGTCCGTCGACAGCTATTGCATCTCCGATGTGCCGCTGTCGCCCGCGCCGCCGCGGCTGTACACCTTGCCTGAGCACCTGCCACAACACCTGTCAGAACAGCTGCACCAGCCCAGCGGTCCGATGCCCGAAGTCGACGCCGACGCAGTGGCGATGATCGGTTTTACCTCCGGCAGCACCGGTGACCCGAAGCCCAACCCGAAGACCTGGCGCAGCCTGCGCACCAGCACCGCGCAGAACCACGCCGCGCTGCGGCATCTGTGGCCGCACGGCGAGACGCTGCCGCTGATCGCCACCGTGCCGCCGCAGCATATGTATGGCATGGAGCTGTCGGTGTTGCTGCCGATGTTCGCATCCGTTGCGGTGCACAGCGGTCGCCCGTTTTTCCCCGAAGATATTGCCCAGGCGCTGCGCGACACAACAGCGCCGCCGCTGCTGGTCACCACGCCGGTGCATCTGCGTGCGCTGGTGGAATCGGGCATTGCGCTGCCGCCGATGGCCGGCATCGTCACCGCCACCGCGCCGCTGTCACAGACGCTGGCCGCCGCTGCAGAACAGCGCTTCGGCTGCGAAGTGCGCGAACTGTTCGGCGCCACCGAGATCTGCATCGTCGCCCATCGCCGCACCGCATGCGATGACGCCTGGACCGCCTATCCCGGCGTGCGTCTGCATCCGCAGCCCGACGGCACGCTGGTGGAAGCGCCGCATCTGCCGGTGCCGGTGGCGCTGGCCGATCTGGTCGAACTGCGCGCCGACCACACCTTTGTACTGTGCGGCCGCCAGTCGGATTTGCTGGAGATCGCCGGCAAGCGCGCATCGCTGGGCGATCTCACCCGACGCCTGCAGTCGGTGCCCGGCGTGATTGATGGCGTGATGCTGCAGCTCGATGCCTGCGATGTCACCGGGGTGAAACGCATCGCTGCGCTGGCGGTGGCGCCCGGCCTGGATGAAGCCACGATCCTCACCGCGCTGCGTCAAAGCATCGACCCGGTGTTTCTGCCGCGCAGGCTGCGCCTGGTTGATGCGCTACCGCGCAACGACACCGGCAAACTGCCGCGCGAGGCGCTGCTGCGTTTGCTGCGCTGAGTGCGTCTATCTCTGCGCAGGTTTGCGCCGCGCTATGATCGCGGCCGACTGTTCTTTTCGATTTTCTGACCGAGGGCGACACATGACAGGTGCAGGCGGTACACCCGGCGGGATCGGACAATTCTTCATAGGGTTGATGTGCGCTGTGGCCGGCGGCTGGCTGCTGACCAATCAAGTGTCGGTCAGCTCAGGCGGCATGTGGAATCTGTACGGCTACAACGGTTTCGGTCTGTCGCTGATCCCTTTCATCTTCGGCACCGGACTGATTTTCTTCAACGGTAAATCGATTGTCGGCTGGCTGCTGCTGGCCGCGGGCCTCGTGATTGTCTTCGTCGGCATCCTGTCCAATCTCACTATCTATTTCCGGCCGACCAGCCTGTTCAACACGCTGTTGATGCTGGCATTGCTGGCGGGCGGGATCGGTGCGATGGCGGCGGCCCTGCGCACTTCGCCGGCGCCGCAACCCAAAAAGCCGTAGCCCTTCGCGCACCCTTTGGGACGGGCCTTGGAAACAGCCTGCAGAATGCATTCCCGTTTTGGCGGCGTCGTGCAGAACGCCGCTGCAAAACGACGAAAACCCCCCAAATCTGGCTGTTTTACAGCGGAAATGATGTTCGCCTGAACGACATCGGCAGGGTTCGGCCGCAACCGCCTGTTGCCCTCAAGCTTCATCGGCGCGAAAGCAGCGCGGTTTCGGAAAACGCTCTCGGCAGGTCTTGTATGGCGGCGTTTGTCGCGCCGGGTCGCTAGTCGATGCATATCGAATCGGCGGCACCGGCGCCTCATAACGGATCCGATGCCGGTCATTTCAAATACAACGTGGAGAACACACATCATGAATATCATTATCTGGTTGATTGTCGGCGGCATCATTGGCTGGCTTGCGAGCATCATCATGAAACGCGATGGGCAGCAGGGCATTTTCCTCAATGTCATCGTTGGCATCATCGGCTCGTTTCTTGGCGGCTTTCTGATTGCGCCGATGCTGGGTTCGGGCACGGCCAATACCGGTGACTTTTCGATCGTCGGGCTGGTGGCTTCGCTCGGCGGCGCCGTGATCCTGCTGTTGATCGTGAATCTACTCACCCGTGGCCGCGCGCGCTGAGTTCAGCACAGCGCATGCATGCGAAAAAAGCCCGGCATTGCCGGGCTTTTTTTGGTCTTATTCCGTCGCTGCAGCGCTATAGGATGCTCCTTGGCGCACCGGCTTTTAATGTTGCAACAACAACGGTGCGTCAAGGCGCAGCGTCTGCCTGAATTCGCCGCATCAATCTTCGATTTGCACCCATACCGGCGCATGGTCGCTTGGCCGCTCCCACGTGCGCGGCGTGCGATCAATATCCGCGGCATTCGCCTTGTCGCGCAATGCGTCTGATACCAAGGTCATATCGATACGCAAGCCAAGATTGCGGCGGAAGCCGGCCTGGCGGTAATCCCACCAGCTGAAGAAACCGCCTTCGCTGTGATGCAGGCGATAGGCGTCGTGCAGGCCCAGACTGAGCAGCCGCTGCAGCGCCGCGCGTTCGGCAGTGGAGGTGAGGATGCTGTCATCGTTCCACACCGCCGGGTCGTGCACGTCGCGGTCGTCGGGCGCGATATTGAAATCGCCCATCACCACCAACTGCGGATGCCTCTGCAGTTCGCCCGCGAGCCAGCTGTGCACGGCGTCGAGCCAGCGCAGTTTGTAGTCGTATTTCTCGGTGCCGATATCCTGACCGTTCACCACGTACAGATTGACGATGCGCACGCCATTCACGGTTGCCGCGATCACACGTTGCTGCACATCGTCGAAATCGGGAATGCCGATCTGCACATCGTCCAGCGCGTGTCCGCGCGCCAGCAGCGCGACACCGTTGTAGGTCTTCTGCCCCGCGAACACGCTGCGATAGCCCAACCCCGCCAACACCGTGTCGGGGAAACGGCTGTCTTCAAGTTTGGTTTCCTGCAGCCCGACCACATCGGGCGCGGCGTCCTGCAGCCACTGTTCCAGATGCGGCAGACGCACGTTGAGCGAATTGACGTTCCAGGAGGCGATTTTCATTCCGGAAGTGTAACGAGAAACACTTCGGGAATCGCCACGCGGCATCCATCTGTCAGTCATCCTGATTTCGATAAACGATTTGATCGAAATCAAGCTGCTCTGGCTGCGAACGAGGACATTGAATTCTCCCCCCAAGCTCCAGGAAACGCGCCATGTCCTCGGCCGGAAACATCAAATACGCATGGCCCGTCCGCGCGATCCATTGGGTCGGCGCGGCTCTGATCCTATTGGCCTATCTCACCAGCGAACTCAGCGAGGACATCGAAGAGGGCGCGTCCGCTGGCGTCGACTGGCACGTCTTCGCCGGCTTGGCGCTGTTGCTGCTGTTCGTGCCGCGTCTGCTTGCAAAAATCGCCGCCTCCCCACAGCCGATCGTGCCGCAACCACCGCGCTGGAGTCTTCTGCCGGGCAGGCTGGTCACGCTGGCGCTGCTGCTGTTCGTGGTAGTGCAACCGATACTCGGCATTCTGACCGTCTGGTCCGAAGGTCATGCGCTACAGATCCCGCTGACGTCATGGTCGCTGCCGCCGATGATCGTGCTCGGCGGTGAGGCTGAGGACATACTCGAAGACGCGCATGAAACGCTGGGCAATGTCTTTTACGCTGTGATCGCAGCGCATGCGCTCGCCGCGCTGTGGCATCACTTCATCCGTCGCGACACGACCTTGCGGCGGATGCTGTAGCCGTCTCGGACGAGGGCGTTACGCGTAGCCGATGCTGACCGCGACAGCGACGCTCAGCGCCGCCAGCGCTACCAGCAATAATTCAAACCGCCAGATCGCGCGCAGCCAGCGCTGCCAGCTCACCCCGGCCACGCCCAGTGCGCCCATCAGCACCGCCGAGGTGGGAATGATCAGATTGGTGACGCCGTCGCCCAGTTGAAACGCCAGCACCGCGACCTGCCGGCTGACGCCGACGATATCGCCCAGTCCGGCCATCAGCGGCATCGTGATCGCGGCCTGCGCTGAGCCTGAAGTGACGAAGAAGTTGAAGACCGCCTGAAACAGCAGCATGCCCTGCGCCGCCAGCATCGGCGGCCAGCCTTCCAGTGCATCGCCCATCGTGTACAGCAGCGTATTCAGCACCGAGGCCTTGTGCGGATCGGTGCCGCCCAGCAGCCAGAGCATGCCCTTGGCCGCGCCGATCACCAGCGCCACCGGCACCATCTGCGCCACGCCGGCGGTGAACAGTTCGGCCAGCCGGTTCGCGCTGGGGCGCTGCGCATCGCCGCGGCGGCCGATGCGTATGACCAGCGCACTGAACAGCCCCAGCGCGAAAAACTGCGCCGCCAATTCCGGCAGGTAATACCCGCGTTGGGTGATGCCCCAGACGATCCACACCACGGTGGCGACGATCGCCAGCAGCATGATGCGGTCGCTGCCGCGCAAGGGTGCATCCCGCAGCATCACGGCGATATCGCCATTGCCGGCAATGCGATGGCGCAGCGCGTAGCGCAGGGTGAACACCAGCGCCGCCAGCGTGAATACCGCCCACACCGCGATCCGCAGCGGCGCGCCCGACAGCGCCGGCACCTCCGCCACGCTTTGCGCGACCAGCACGCTGAAGGGGTTCATCCACGAGGTTGCAAACCCAATCTGGCTGGCCATATAGGTGGCCATCACTGCGCTTTCGCGCGGCAAGCCCAGCCGATCGATCAACGGCAGCAGCAGCACCAGAAACGCGATGGTTTCCTCGCCCATGCCGAACACCGCGCCGCCCAGCGAAAACGCGACGGTCAGGCTGCCGAGCAGCCACGCCGGATGCCCGCCGCTCAGCGCGACCAGCCGCAGCAGGCCGCGTTCGACCGCGCCGGTTTCGTTCACCAGCGCAAACGATCCGCCGATGATGAAGATCAGTGCGACCAAACCGACTGCCGCGCCGTTGCGGTCGCCTGATGTCATGCCCTCGAACAGGAAATTCAAAAACCCACGACCGTCGCTGGTGCCGAACAGCGCCGAACCAGCGGCATCGGGATCGATCCGAAAGCGGTCCAGCGCCACCGGCGCGCCGGGCTCGAATAAACCGGCCGGCACGAACGGCACCACGATCGCCGCGAGCAGGGCGATGCCCAGCAGCACCAGCAGCGTATTGAGGCCGCGTTCTGGCATGACTTCGGTTGTGACGTTCGACATCGATCACCTCGGTACGGCGGAAAAAACCTGGCGGACATGTGTTGATTTTTATCGTCATCCCCGCAAAGGCGAAAGTGATGATCCTTCTGTCATCCCGAACGCCCGCGCAGCGGGCGGAGGGATCTGCTGTGGTGACGCCACCGGCCACAAGCAGATCCCTCCTCAGGCTTCGCCCTCGTTCGGGATGACAGAAATTTTTATCGCTACCTATACAGCGGGACGACGATACGCCGCCCCGCTGCGCAACACTCAATAGCGATAGGTATAGCGGAACGTCACGAACCGGCCCAGCGTGTTGTGGTTGTACAGATCCACATTGCTGTTGGAACCCAGCGACACCGGCGGGTCGCGGTCGGCAAGATTTTTGATGTTCAGGCCAATCGACTGGCGGTCGTCAATATCCCAGTCGAGGTTGACGTTGAGCGTGGTCCACGAAGAGACCTTGCGGCCCGGCGACACTTCAGCGCGCTGATCGTCGTCGTAATAGCCGTCGACGTAATTCGCCCACAGCCGCGCGCTCCAGTCGCCCCGCGACCACGACACGCCGGTGTTGACCAGCCATTCCGGATAGCGGAATTCGCCGACTTTTTCGAGCAGGCGCTGACCGTCGCTGCTGCAGCTGCCGGCGCCGCGACGACGGTCGCTGCCGCTGGGGTCGCAGGATTCGCTGCGCTCGAACGCGTGCGTCCACGTCGCGTCGACATAGGTTTTGAATCGACCGATGGGCGTGTTGTCGAAGCGATAGTCGAAGCCGATATCGATGCCGTTGGTGTTCTGCTGACCGATGTTGATGAGCTGCAGCTGCACATCGTCGATCACCCCGCCGATGGTGCCGCCACGGGTGGCGATACCCAGCGTACCGCGCGGGAGATAGCGCGGCTGGCCGGGCGTCGCATTCGAATCGTATATCAGGCTCGGATCGGTCAGCGCGCGGCGGAACAGCTCAAGATCGTCGATATCGACCAGATCCTTCTGCTTGAAATTCCAGTAATCGAGGGTCAGCGTCGCGCGGTCGCCAAACTCGAACACCGTGCCGAAATACCACGCTTTCGAGGTTTCCGCGTCCAGCTCCGGATTGCCGTAGATCTCGGAAAGATAGCTGTCGTCGGAGGTGCGGCGGTTGCAGAACGTGGTGAAGAATTCGCTGCCCGCCGAACACGGCAGCGCGCCGGAACTCAGCGAAGTGCCGGCGCCGACTTGGGCCAGCGACGGTGCGCGGAACGAGGAATTCCAGCCGCCGCGAAGCAGGAACATCTCGCTTGGGCGCCAGCGGAAACCGACCGACGGATTGAAGTCGCCGCCGAAGTCGTCGTAGTGGTCGTAGCGGCCGGCCAAGCGCACGTCCAGCGTGCTGGTGAGCGGCAGATTGGTTTCGCCGAACAGCGCCCACTGCGTGCGCTTGGCTTCGACATCGGTGGAGCCGAAGCCGTACACCGGCACGTTGCCCAATATGTCCGCGGTGGCCAGCGGCGACGGATCGTCGACGATCTCTTCGCGCCTGACTTCGGCGCCGAACGCCCACGGCATCGCACGTCCGCCGATGCTGCCCCAAT
The DNA here is from genome assembly GCA_031419075.1 of Lysobacterales bacterium. GTDB lineage: Bacteria > Pseudomonadota > Gammaproteobacteria > Xanthomonadales > Xanthomonadaceae > Lysobacter_I. The sequence continues at coordinate 3,640 of JANOKD010000003.1, read as the reverse complement.
CGCCGTTGAGCTTGGCGTCCCATGCGTACAGCTTGGAAGTACCTTCGCGCGGCACGGTCTCGCGCACCAGATCCAGCACCTGCTGCGAATTGCCGGTCTGGCCGTTGAACGGGTCGTACCACAGGCCATTCACACCCGGCGTACACGCGGTAGTGCCATCGCTGCACAGCGTGCCCAACAGGCCGGCACGCACGCGCGCGACGTTGTAAATCCCGGCGACGGCCTCCTGTTCGGAATTGCTGCGCGATGCGGTCAGCGTGGTTTCCCAGTCCCAGCCGCCGAGGCTGCCGCGCAGGCCGTTGAGCCAGCGCGCGTTGTCGGTGGTCACCTCAATCGTGCGCGCATCGGGGAAGCGGCCGAAGCCCACCACCACGTTGCGGCCGCCGCGCACGCGCGGATAGTTGGCGGTGATCAGACGCTGACGCAACGCAGCGGGCATGCCGGGATGCTCGATGGCGATGCGTTCGTTGCTCCACGGCGCGGGTGCCGCGTCGGCGGTCGCAGTGTTGTGCTGCAGCGCGAGTTCGGTGAAGTATTCCAGATCACTGTTGATCTTGAAATTCAGCGTGCCGTAAGCGCCGAACTGACGGCTTTCCGGATCGGTCGCGGTGAAAGCGTTGCGGTTGACTTCGCAGTATTCGCCCAGATCGCCGACCCTGAACTGGTCCGCCGGACAGCCGGCCTCCACGAAATCATCGCCCGGAAATGTCGGACCGTTGATGCTCGGGAAAATACCCTGCTGCGACGGCCGCGGTTCAACCGATGAGATACGCCGGTCGCGGTCATACAGCGCATTGCGCCGATAGGCATCGACCACGATCAGACCGTCGACGCGGTCGCCCTGAAAACCGTAAACCAGATTGGCGTTGGTCTTGCCCTCGTCGGTGCCGCGGGTCGAATCGCCGTAGCTGAAACCCAGACGCAGGCCGTCGAAATCCTTGCGCAGAATCACGTTGACCACGCCGGCGACCGCATCGGCGCCGTAGATGGCCGATGCGCCGGTGGTCAGCACTTCGATGCGGTCCACGGCGGCCATCGGAATGGCGTTGATGTCGACGAAATTCTCCGAACCGTTCGCGAACGACGACACCGCAACGCGGCGGCCGTTGACCAGGGTCAGCGTGGACGATGTGCCCAGCCCGCGCAGCGATGCAGCGGCGCTGCCGGCCGGCGAATCGGCCTGCAGCGCGCCGGAATTGGCGGTGCTGAAATTGCCGGTGCCGCCGCCGGTTTCGGAAACCTGTTTAAGCGCGTCGCCGACGGTGTTGGCACCGAGCGATTTGAGATCGGCGCTATCGAGAATAATGATCGGCTGCGCTTCCTGCTGATCGATCCCGCGCAGATTGGAGCCGGTGACGACGATGGTGTCGAGCTCGTTTTGCTGGGCGGCTGGCACATCCTGCGCCGTGGAAGAGGGGGCACTGTCCTGGGCGAAGGCCTGGGTGGACAGGAGCAGCGCAATGGCGACGGCGAGCGGTGTGGCAAGCGGCTGGATACGGGTCATGATTCCCTCGGGCATGCGGACGCACGGACCTGCGGCGTAACGCGGCAAGCAATCGGCGTTTAAGTTCGAAAACAGAATAAAAACTGCGGCAGCGCAGCGCTGCGGCGGCGGCGAAGGCCCGGACGGACAGCGACCGGACAGATCAGGCGGACAGGCTTACTCGTCCCACCATTCGCTGAGATAGAAAGTCCGGCAGATGTGCCGGATATGGGCGTGTGGTTTTTGCATGTCGAGGTTGAAGTGCGCTCGGAGGCGTTGATACCCCGCCACCGTGCCGGCGTCAAGTGTTTGCGTGCGTCGGTGGCCGTGACTTGCCCTTTTTCGGCGGGTCGCACAGCATCGGTCTTCATGGTCATGACGCGGTATGCAGATGCAGTCTCGATTCAACGTACGTGGGTGGATCTGCTTGCTGATCGCTGCGCTCGCAGCCGGTCTCTTGCCGCCGACGGTCGCGGCTGAGCGCGAACTGCTGCTCGCCGGCGGTGCGCTCAAACTGTGTTCGAGCCTGTCGCCATTGGAATGCACTGCGGCCGCGAATGTTGTCGGCCCACGCCTGCGGACCACGCCGCGCTATGCGATCAATACCGCTGCAATGCGTGCTGCGACCGATCCGGCGCTGTGGCCGGGGCGCGACGCACCGCGCGCGGCGATGCGCGCACTGCTCGATGACGCTCATAAAACGCTCGGCAGCAGCACGCTGGATGCAGACGCGCTGCACGACCGCTTCGAAGCACGCTGCGTGGATGCGCGCGGTGTCGTTCGCAGATGCAGCGACAGCGAAACATCGCCGTGGCTCACGCTCGACGACGACCAGCAGGCGAGCGTGCTTGCGGCGCTGGAATCGCCGCAGTTCGACGGTGATGTCCGCAGGCCAGAGCATGCCTCGCTGGAACACAGCCGCACTTCGCACGGCGCCAGGATTCTGCGCGCGTTCGTCACCGCTGCACGCGAACGCACGGACGGCGCGATGCCGAAGATCGCGGTGGTCACGGCCTCGGCGTTCGACCCCTTCGATCCGGTGGACTTCTATCTGGATGCACTGCGTGAAGCCGGCGCCGAGGTGGAATGGTGGCCCGTGGATGCCGCGCTGGCCGCGGCGGTATTCGAGCACCGCGACTGCGCAGCCTTGCCGTCGCTGCGTCTTGAAATACTGAAGCTGCCAGCGCGCGAGCGGATTTATCCGGATCTGGTCGCACAGCAGCAGCGCGCCTGCGAGAACTCCGACGCATTGGCGGCACTGCCGTCGCGGGTGCAGGGCGTGTTTTTCGCCGGCGGCGATCAGTGGAAATTGCGCCGCGCGTTCTTCGATCGCGACGATCAGCCGAACGCGTGGCTGCAGGCGCTGCGCCATGCGGCCGCAAACGGCGACATCGTGATCGGCGGCACCAGCGCCGGCAGCGCGGTGCAGTCGGGCGGGCCGATGCTGAGCAGCGGCACCGTCGAACAGGCCTTGAAACACGGCGTGATCGCGTCCGCACCGCCGGTGCCGGGCTGCACGCGCAGCGCTGACTGTGTCGGCGGCCTCGACGAAGACGCGTTCACGTATTGGCCCGCCGGCGGGCTTGGCCTTGCGCCGGGCATGATCGTCGACACCCATTTTTCCGAACGTGCGCGCGAACTGCGGCTGCTGCGTTTGCTCGCCCACACCGGCACGCGCCTGGGCATCGGCATCGACGAAACAAGCGCGTTGCATCTGCGCTGGCGCAGTGACGGCAGCGTCGTCGAAATCAGTGCACTCGGCGCTTCCGGCGGCTGGGCATTCGATGCCGCGAGATGTGATCGCGACGGCATGCGCGCGGAAGCGTTTTATATCGCGCCAGGCGCCGTGTTGCGCAGCGACGCATCCGGCCTGCACTGGGCCGAAAACGCACATCCGGTACAGACATATAAAAACGCTGAGACCGCCGATCGCGATGCGCTGGATCGCGGAGCGCTGCGTGCAAGCGTGCAGACGTCGGACGCGACTTCGCGTGTCGAACGGATCCGCATCAGCGCGATCGACGCCCACGTCTCGCTGACGCGCACTGAAGTGACGCAGCGTCGCCACGCCGCGAACGTCGCATACGCCAGCGTGGGCCCGCTGCGCATGGATGTCGCGCCGATGCCTGGGTGTTCGCCGTCGCGGTGATGTTGATT
>JANOKD010000002.1:0-134798 GCA_031419075.1 Lysobacterales bacterium | reverse complement strand
TTTTTTTGCGTTGCGCCGTTCGCAGGTTATCTGGTCGATCACCTGCCGAAACGGCGGCTGGGCATCATCGCCTGCATCGGTCTGGTGATCACGCCGATCCTGCTCGCGGCCGTCGCCTGGGGCGTGGTGTTCGGCGATGCGCACGACGCACGGTCGCGGCTGTGGCTGATGTACGCCGCGATCATGTTCACCGGCGCGGTGCGCGCGTTTCTCGGCCCGGTCTACAACACACTGTTCGCCTGCGTGCTGCCGCGCGAACAGTTCACGCGGGGCTCCAGCATCGGCAGCGTGGTGTTCCAGTCGGCCCTGGTATTGGGGCCGGCGATCAGCGGCGGCCTGATCGGGCTGGTCAAAACACTCGCGATACATCCGCCTGGATCGGCCGCGCTCGCCGGTCCCGCGTATGCGCTGGGTGCCGTGTGCGCCTTGGGCGCGGTGCTCGCACTGTTGACGCTGCGCACCACCGAGCCCGCACTGGCGCAGGAGCGAAGCCCGATCTTCGCCAGCATCGGCGAAGGTCTGCGCTTCGTATTTCAAACGCCGGTGATGCTGGGCGCGATGGCGCTGGACATGTTCGCGGTGCTGTTCGGCGGCGCAATCTCGCTGGCGCCGGCCTTCATCAAAGATGTACTGCACGCCGGGCCGGAAGCATTGGGGCTGTTACGCGCCGCGCCTGCTGCCGGTGCGGTGATCGTGGGCGTCTGGCTGGCGCGTCGCCCGATCGAACGCCACGCCGGGCGTTTCATGCTGTTTGCGGTCGCAGGCTTCGGCCTGTGCATCATCGGTTTCGGCTTATCCAAAACGCTGTGGCTGTCGGTCGCCTTCATGTTTTTCTCAGGGATCTTCGACGGGGTGTCGGTGGTGCTGCGTTCGACCATCCTGCAGTTGGCCACGCCGGACCACATGCGCGGCCGGGTATCGTCGATCAACAGCATCTTCATCAGTTCATCGAACGAACTCGGCGCGTTCTACGCCGGTTCCATGGCGAAACTGCTGGGCCTGACCACCGCTGTCATCATCGGCGGCTGCGTGACCTTGGGCGTGACCGGATTCACCGCGTGGAAGCTGCCGGTGCTGCGGCGGTTGAATCTTCGCGATTTGCATTGACGCGGTGCGTAGATACACCGCTGATCTGCCACCGCGCTTCGCCAGCAGAGTGGATTGACCAGCCATTCGGCTGTTGAAAACGAGTCCGCTGACACCTCTGCAGACGGCATAGCGGCCTGAGAGCATGTTCAAAATATTTCTCAGCCGCGCACGGATAAATCATCTGTCATCCCGAACGCCCCGCGGCGGGTGGAGGGATCTGCTGTTGAGATATCACCGACCACAAGCAGATTCCTCCTCCGGCTTCGCCCTCGTTCGGGATGACATTTTTTCCGAATCAGAGATTTTTGAACACGTTCTTGAGGCCGCTCCATCAGTGCAGGACCATAAAAAGCCCCGACGAATCGGGGCTTTCTTATGATTATCGACAGGGGAGCGGCAGAATCAATCGCCCTGCTGCTTCTGCAGGTGTTCCCAGCGCTCCTGCTCATCAATGGTGCGCTCGGCGGTGAGGCGGGCTTCGAGGCGGTGCAGGCCGATCTCTTCGCCGGAATCCACGCTGTAGCCGTACTCGCCGGCTTCCACACGCTTGAGCGTGCTGTCGATCTTGCCGATCAGCTTGCGGTAGCGGTCGCGGGTGCGCAGTTCCAGCGAGTTCTCGGTTTCGCGGGTGGCGCGTTCGGCGTCGTCGCCGACATCGCGCACTTCGTCCTTGAGGTTCTCGATGGTCTGTTTCGATTCATCGACCAGATCCGCGCGCCAACCCAGCAGGCGCTGACGGAAGTATTCGAGCTGAAGCGTGCTCATGTATTCCTCCTCCACGTTGGGCTTGTAGCCAGCGGGGAGAAGGGGACGGCCAGTGGCTTCGTCGGTTTTATAGGGAATCACTTTCACCTGGAGTTTCGGGGGAGGCGCGGACGAACGGGAGGTCACCGCGACCGCAACCTTGCCGGTCGTGGTGCGTGGAGCAACGGTCACTGGTTTCACGGCGACCTTCGGGATTGAGTCGTTGGGGTTGGGGCGTGGGCCGGGCTTGGGGGGCTTGACGGGCGGTGTCGGCGTCGGCTTGGGCTGCGCGGTCGGCGGCGGAGCCGGCACAGGCGTTGGGGTCATTGCCGGCTTGGCAGCCGCCTTGGTCTCGACTTTGACTGCAGGCTGCGCAGCCGCGGGCTTGGCCGCAGGGGCTTTCGCAGCGACAGGCGTTTTTGCGACCGGGGCTTTGGCAGGCGGCGCCTTGACCTCAACCTTGGGCGCGGGTTTGGCAATCGGCTCGGGCTTTGCGGCCTGTTTGGCGGCCGGTTTCTTGGCCACCGACTTGACCGCAGGCTTCGCAGCGGGCTTGGCGACAGGCGTTGCAACCTTGCTGGTCACAGGCTTCGCGGCGGGCTTGGCTGATTTAGCGGCAGGCTTTGGTGCAGGCTTGGGCACGGCCTTAGCCACAGGCTTTGCGGCGCTCTCGGCCGCAGGCGGCTTGGTGGCCGCTTTCGCGGGTTGCTTGACGATCTTTTTTGCGGGGTTCTTTACTGCCACGTCCGAAAATCCTTCGTATCTTCCCTTGAGGCGGGAAAGCGGGCTGTTATACCCTGCCAAGACTGCAGCGGCAACCTCGCACATCCGCGAGCCTGGTCCGCGGCATCTCCTGCTGGATTCCCCACTTGATCGACCGTCTGCTGATCGCCGCACTGCGCCTCTACAAACGGTGGGTGAGCCCCCTGCTCGGCCAGCGTTGCCGCTTCATGCCCACCTGCTCGGAGTACTCGATGGAGGCGATCCAGCGTTTCGGTGCGCTCAGAGGCAGCTGGCTCACCGTAAAGCGCCTGTCCCGCTGCCACCCGCTGTGCCCCGGCGGGCACGATCCCGTGCCTGAGAGGCCTGTCCCGCCCCACCCAGACCAAACGAGCCTACACCCATGAGCGACCATGCCCTCATCGTTATGGACATGCCCAACACCAGTCCGCCCACGCTCAATGCGGAGGCGCTGGAGGACAAATACCGCCGCGCCGCCGGTGGCACCTGGGGCAACGACGGATTCTATTGCGCGGATCTGGTGTTAATCGACGACATGCCATTCACCGTCGAACGCGAGCAGGTGTTGTCCAAATGCGGCTGGTCGCCGTTCGAGGGCACTGCCTTCCGCTCGCCCATCGCCTCAGCCTGGGTCAACGGCCATCTGGTCTGGGACGGCCGGCAACTGGTCGGCGGGCCGCGCGGCACGCGTTTGGGATTCGACCGATGAACTTGGGGTCACAAAACAAGCAAGCACAGCAGAGCATTCGCACGCTACTGCAGCGGATGGTGGTTTCCATGATCGCTGTGATTGCAGGGGTCACACCGGCGACAGCGTCCGACCGTTTCACGGAGCTGCCGCAGTCCGCGCAGCAGGGCGCGATGGTCGTCGGGCGCACTGCATCCGGAAACCGGGTCAAGCTGGAAGGCCGCGCGCTGCGCGTATCGGCTGATGGTGTTTTCGTCTTCGCAATCGCGCGCGATGCAGTCAAAGCGGCGGGGCTGGAAATCATCTGGTTCGACGACGTCACCGAGTGGACCCACGTCGATGTGACGCCGCGCGACTGGCCGATCGAAAAGATCAACGGCGTGCCGCCGGCCACCGTGAATCCGCCGCCGGAGATCGCCGCACGCATCGCGCGCGAGCAGTCGTTGGTCGCGGCGGTCCGTACGCGCGACGACGCGCGAGAGGATTTCGCACAACCTTTCATCTGGCCGGTGCAGGGCCGTATCAGCGGACGTTTCGGCAATCAGCGCGTGTACAACGGAACCCCAAAATCGCCGCACTCGGGCATGGACATCGCCGCCGCGAATGGCACGCCGGTCAAAGCCCCTGCAGGCGGCATCGTGACCTTCGCATCAATGTCGCTGTATCTCACCGGCGGCACTGTGGTGATCGATCACGGCGCCGGCGTGAGCTCCAATTTCCTGCATCTTTCGCGCATCGACGTGAAGGTGGGCGATCGCGTCAAGCAGGGGCAAGTGTTTGCGGCTGTCGGCGCGACCGGCCGCGCGACCGGACCGCATCTGCATTGGGGGATGAATTGGTTTGATACGCGGATTGACCCGCTGTTGGTGTTGGAACTCGCGAAATAAAATCATCGCGGGTCGTCGGTACTACGCGCGGCGGCGTGTTCGTATTTGCGGACACTCATGGTCAGACGTGGCGCGGCGCGGCGAGGTGTTGAACGATGATCGCTGATTGGCATCTGACCACATCTGTACCAGATCACGTTTATGTAGTTGAACCCAAAGCGATGCATGGAGGCGCCAAGAATGAATTTCTCGACTGAGAGCAAACATTGGTACTGGCTTGTCATGCTGGTGCTGCTGGTCGGCTATGCGATAAGCGGAATTGGTCCCGTGGCAATCTACTATTTCGGTTTCCTCGGAAATGAGCTGCCCGAGGCATTCCTGCCCATCCTGTATTCATTCCTGATCGGGATGCTCGGCGCTACGGTCCAGCTATCCATCCATTTCTCGCGTGATGTCAATGCGGTAATGTCGAAAGCTCAATCAGTCTTGCCCACTTGCTTTGAATTTTTCGGCTATGTGTTGAAGATGCTGTGGGGCGGAATTGCGGCGGTCTTCTTCGTACTCTCGTTGAAATTGGGTTTTTTTGCGGCAGTTTCAGGTAGCGCCGAAGACCTGCGGATGCCGGCAGTCGTCTTGATATCTTTTTGCGCTGGTCTTCGCGCATATCGCATTCTCATTGCGCTGGCAGGCATCGTTCCGACTAAAAGCACCTGACATGTACTTAGCGACCTGCATCATCGTAGGTTGCATCGATATATACGCACTGATTCCGAAAAACTGCCAAGCTTGCTGTGTCGTCAGTCGGCGCACGACGGCCCGGCATCTCTGCCGGGCCTTAGTGCCTCCCGATTGAATCCAGACTTACTTCTTCACGTCTGCAGCAGCCGCAGGCGCTGCCGGCGGCACCATCGCATTGCTCGGAATCGCCCACGAGAAATCGGTTTTCGTGAAGTCGGCGAAACAGGTGCTGGTGATCGTGGGTGGCGGCGGCGTGGACTGGGTGCAGGCGTTCGCGGTGAAGTCGATCGGTGCGCTGTAGTTGGCCGGATAGTTCATCGTCGCCAGTCCATTGGCCGACAGTGCGCCCGCGGTGGCGACGCCGTGGCAACTCACGCAGTTGCTGCTCTGCCCGGCCGGAATGCCGGACGAGGTTTCCAGAAACGGGTTGAAACAGACCACCATGTCTTTTGACGCATTGCCCTTGGTCTGGTTCCAGGCGGTGCACATGGCGTAGTTGCGCCACGGACCGGCCACGTTGTCAGTCATGCCCTGCTTGCTGCCGGGGAAATTGTTGGGCGCGTTGTCGCCGGGCTGCCACCAGTAGGTCTGCCATGTCCAGTTGACGAGCGTCTTGGTGTTCACGTGCATACCGCCCAGCACGCCATAGTCGCCCGCATCGGCAGTCAGGCCTTGTCCACCGTCTCCGGAGCTGTTGACCAAGGTGGTCCAATCGGCCGCTTCCGCCGCATCCATCTTGAAGCTGTAGATGGTCGACAGCGGCGCGTAGAGATACGTCTTGCAGGCCATCGACGAATTCGGAACGATCTGCGCGATCTGCGCAGGCGTGGCCGGGACCGGCGTGGTGTCCGGGCCTGCGGTATTGGCAGGATCGAGCAGGACACAGTTGAACCACGAATTAGGCACGGCATTGGCCGGTGTGGTGGAGAACTCCGGCCCCATCCACAGCGGAATCGGCGTCAGCCCGGTCGCCTTGACCACGTAGATCACCGGCTTGGTTTCCATCGCGCTGGACCCCTGTGTATTGCCGCTGTCGGGTGTGTACGGCGCATCCACAACTTTGCGCGCGCTGACCGCGGTGCCCGCGGGCCAGGCGGCGTTGAGGTTGCTCAGGTCGGTGGCGGAGATGTAGCTGTAGTTGGCGCCGTTGGTCGTCTGCGGTGTGGACAGATACGTCACCATCGCCGGATTGAATTTGTTGAACGACACGACTTGGGTATCGGCAGGCGTCGTCAGGCCGGCCTTGCGCGCACCGTGTCCGATCTGAGTGGCGTTCTGGAACGCGCGTGCCGGACGGCCCAGCGCACTGCAGCCGGCCACGCTGAAGACTTCTTCGTTGCCGCACCACGTTTCCCAGACCGGCAAGGGACTGTCGTTCCAGCGCTGACCGGAATCGCTGGTCATGCCGGCCCAAAGGTTCCAGCCGGCGGTGTTGATGTTGTCGATCTGCCAAGTATCTGCCCAGGCCTGGAATTCATCGCGGTTGCCGGGGTAACTGAACCCAGCCGGAATATCGATCGGAGTGATACCGGCGACCTGGACTTCAGGCTTTGGCGTAGTGTCCGCCGGCTTGGCCGGCTCGGTGGGTGGCGCCGCTTGGTTGCAGGCGGCAAGCAGCAGCGCCGTGGACACCAGCGCGAGTAGACGCATCTTCATGTGACCTCCTTTGTCGATCGATGTTGGACGGAGATGCGCGGCGCCCCCAAATCCTCGCCCAGCATTCCGCATGGCGTAATCCGCTCGTGGCATGGGCCACGAACGCCGCGAGCATACGAGCTTCAGAATCCGTTCACAATCGATCGATCCATCCGACTCGCGCCATCCACCCAAACAGTGACATGGCGGGCGCTCAGCTTGCAGCCTGGCCCTTGCCGGATACCTGCGCCACCGCGTCGTGCGGGTGCAGGCTTTCGAAATGAGAGACCCTCACGTCGAAACGCTGCACGCGGGCATCGATCGCCAGTGCAGCGGCGACACGACGCGCAGCGTCTTCGCAGAACATCAGATTGTCGGCATTGAGTTTCGCGAACGCCTGTTCGTCTTCACGCTTGACGGCGGTCTGCACCGGCGTGCCCAGCGCGGCTTCAGCGCGATCGATCAGATCGGCGACCGGCAGCTCGTCGAACGCCGGCTGCAGTTCGACCCGGATCTCGGCGCGGCTGCGCTGCGCGTGCGGTGTGGCCGCGAGGCCACGTTCGGACGCCAGCCAATCGCGCACCACCTGGGTGGACAGCGGATGCGCAGCGGCGAAATCTTCGGCGAAGCGCTCGGCATTGAGCTGACGCGACAGTGCCGTTGATGCGGGACAGGTGCTGGAGTATTCGACCGAGAACGCAAGGGTCAATGTCAGATGCCCGTGGGCGAGCACCGCGTCGATCTCCAGCGGATAGCGCTTCCAGCCGCTGTTGTCACTGGCCAGCGCGCGGCGCTTGAGCATCTGGTCGAAGCGCAGCGTGAGCCGTGCGGATGAAGACAATGCGCCTTGGGATTCGACGCAGGCCTGCAGCACGCGGCGCAGGCGGGCGGGCGTGAGCACGTCTTCAATCAGCGTGTCCTGCAGCTGCAGATACAGCCGCGACATGTGGATACCGCGGGCATCTGGATTGCGCAGATCAACCAGCACATCCACCGATGCCGGCACCTGCAGCAGCGCTCCGTCGGTGCCGCGCACCCGCAGCGGCAGCGCGATGTTGCGCATCCCGACCCAGTCGAGCGCACGCGCAGCCGCAGCGGCGTCACCAGCGACATCGGGCATTGTCGAAAGAGAAATGGGACGCGTGGTCACAGGCGACACCGGACAACACAAGGACGGCCATTGTACCCAGCGGCAGCGCCCGCTTCGGGAATACGGCTGAAACGATGCGTTTTGGGCCTGAATACCAAAACAGGCTGGGCTGAAAAGCCCAGCGATCAACATCCATCAACGTCCAAACCACTCGCGAAACATACGCCTCGGCTAAATGCTGGGCTTGTCAGCCCAGCCTACTTTCTCAATCCACCGAAGTAGGCTGGGCTGAAAATCCCAGCAATTCGACACGCAAACCAGTTGAAACGATGCGCCACGGCTGTAAGCTGGGCTTGTCAGCCCAGCCTGCTTTCTCAGTCCTGCGAAGTAGGCTGGGCTGACAAGCCCAGCGCGAAAGCTCAACTCCTGGCCGCACGCCAGCTCCGCCATAGCGCTGCTGCCGGCGACAATGCCGACACCTCACCATTGGCGGCGACCCGTTTCAGCCGGGCATGGATCAGCGCATCGTGAATGCGGCGCGCACGCGACCCGGCCCGCTGCGGCGAAGTGGATACTAGTTGTTGCGCCCAAGTCCTGGCCTGGGCCGCAGCCGCAGCGTCGTCGCGATGCCACAGCGCATGCACGGCCAGCAGCGCGAACGCATCGCCCACGGCTGCCGTTTCGGACGCGAACAAGGCGCGCTCGACCTCGGCGATCACCATCGCCAACGGATGCAGCGGCGTCATCAGCGTCTGCGGTGCGGCCCATCCGCGCAGCGGCTCACGCACTGCCTGCAGCGCCGGCAGCGCCACAGCAAGCGCCGTCCACTGCGCAGGCTGCTTCTGCAGCACACGACCCAGCGGATGGCGGCGCGCACCTTTCGACCAGCCCAGCAATTCTTCCTGCCACCACGCCAGCTTGGCAAAACCCGGGGTCGGGTCATCGCCAGCCCAGGCGGCGTCGGTCCATTCCTGCAGCAGTGCGAACCACGCCTCGGCGATCTCGCGCTGCGATTCGGCGACGAACACCTGCGTGATCCGCCATTCGGGCCAACGCCCGCGCCACTTGCTCAGGAAATCATCCAGATCAGCGCTGAGATCAGCGTCGAGATCTGCGTGGGAGTCAGACACATCATTCACAGCGCGTGCGCCACCGTGGTCGGCCAGACGACCGGATCCAGCAGCGTGCGCGGCTGCTCGATCATCACATCGCCCTGCCAGTCCAGCGGATCGACGCCGGGCAGCCGATAGCCCCACAGCGCGACGATCGACGGCATGCCGGCCGCGCGCGCAGCGACGATGTCGCGCTCGTCGTCGCCGACATAGACGCAGTCCGGCGCGGCAATACCGATGACGTCAGCCGAATGCAGCAGCGGCAGCGGATGCGGTTTGCGCTCGGGCAGCGAATCGCCGCCGATCAGCACGCCGCAGCGTTCGCTCCAGCCGAGGATCGGCATCAGCTGCTTGGCCAGATACTCCGGCTTGTTGGTGACGATGCCCCAGCGCACGCCGTCGGCGTCCAGCGCGTCGAGCATCTCGGCGATGCCGTCGAACAGCACGCAGTGCTGGCCGAGAATGCGTTCATAAGCATCGAGAAAAGGCTTGACCAGCGCTTCACGGGCGTCGAGATCAAGATGGCCGAACGACGCGCCGATCATCGCCCGCGCGCCTCTCGACACATGCGGACGCAGGATGTCGTGAGCCATGTCGGGTTCGCCGCGCTCACGGCGCAGGATATTAATCGCCTCGACCATGTCGGGCGCGCTGTCGAGCAGGGTGCCGTCGAGATCGAACAACACGCCACGGGGAAATCTGGTCTGGGACAACGGTGGCTCCGGGTTTGAATTTTGTGAATGCTGTCATCCCGAACCCCAGCGTTATCGGGGTGAGGGATCTGCCTGTCGTTTGTCAATGGCAAGCGCTGGAATACAACAGTAGATCCCTCACGTTCGTTCGGGATGACAGATCTATTGGTTCGGGGCAACAAACTTCATGGTTTCAACGCGCATGCGAGGTAATTCACATCGGTACGCACACCCACGCGTGCGGTGTGGTTCAGCGGGTCGTAGATCAGGCCGCTCACGTCTTCGAGTTCGAAATCAGCTGCGCGCAGCCATGTGGCGAGTTCGGATGGCTTGATGAAATCGCGATATTGATGCGTGCCTTTTGGCAGCATCCGCGCGATGTATTCGGCACCGATAATCGCCAGTGCGAACGCGGCCGGGGTGCGGTTGAGCGTGGACAGAAACAGGCGCCCACCGGGTTTCAGCAAGGTCGCGCATGCGGCAATGATGGCGCCGGGATCGGGCACGTGTTCGAGCATTTCCATGCACGCGATGGCATCGAAGCTGCCGGGACTTTCTTCGGCCAGCGCCTCGACTGAGGTCAGGCGGTAATCGACCTCGACACCGGATTCCAGCGTATGCAGTTTCGCGATTTTGATCAGATCCGGCCCAAGATCGATCGCAGTCACGTGTGCGCCCTCGCGCGCCAGGGCTTCGCTGAGCAGACCCGCACCGCAGCCGACATCGAGGATGCGTGCGCCGCGCAGCGTCGTGCGCTCGCGGACGTAGCCCAGACGCGCAGGGTTCAGCGCATGCAGGGGTTTCTGCGGACCTTCGGGGTCCCACCATCGGTTCGCCAACGCGTTGAACTTGTCGAGTTCAAGCTGGCTGAAATTGTTGTTTTTTTCTGCTGCGCTCATACAACCTTCCCGAAGAGAACACGAAGAAAGCCGTCATCCCCGCGCACGCGGGGACCCAACTTCGGTCGCTCCCATACTTGGCTCCCCGCGTGCGCGAGGATGACGGCCGCTTGATTCAAGATGCGCCATGTCCGGCTCATGGCTGTTTCACCGCACCGATCCGCGCGCGCCACTGCCGTGCATTCGCGATCAGCGCATCAATATCCATGTCGACCAGCATGCGGTCGCGCAGCTTCGCTTTGCCGGCGACCCAGACATCCGTGACCTGATGACGGCCGGTAGCGTAGACCAGCTGCGACAGCACGTGATGCAGCGGCTGGGTTTCCAGCGCCGACAGATCGACGCAGGCCAGGTCGGCCTGTTTGTGCGGCTTGATCGAACCGACCAGATGGTCGAAGCCCATCGCCTTGGCGCTGCCCAGCGTGGCCGCGCGCAGTGCGCTGGCGGCATCGAACGCGGCGGCGTCTTCGGCCACCGCTTTTGCCAGCAGCGCCGCAGTGCGCATCTCGCCGAACATGTCGAGGTCGTTGTTGCTGGCGCAGCCGTCGGTGCCGATGGCGACGGTGACGCCTGCGCGCTCCAGCGCCTCCACCGGGCAGAAGCCCGAGGCGAGTTTGAGATTGGATTCCGGGCAGTGCACCACGCAGACACCGCGCCCGGCGCACAGCGCGATTTCGGCGTCGGTCAGCTGGGTCATGTGCACCGCGATCAGACGATCGTTGACCAGACCGAGGCGATCAAGCCGCGCCAGCGGGCGCTGACCATGTTTCTCATGCGACTGCTGCACTTCCTGCGCGGTCTCATGTGTGTGCAGATGCACCGGCAGATCAAGCTGATCGGCGAGCATGCGGATGCGCTCGAAGTTGTCGTCGGACACGGTGTACGGCGCGTGCGGCGCGAAAGCCGTTGCGATCAGCGCGTCGTCGCGCCACTGGTCGTGCACTTCGCCGGCGCGGTCGAAATATTCGTCGTCGCTCTTCGCCCATGCGGTGGGGAAATCGATCACCGGCAGACCGACGCGGGCGCGGAAGCCGTAGCGCTTGTAGGTCGCGGCCTGCACATCGGGGAAGAAGTAGTTTTCGTTGCAGCAGGTGGTGCCGCCGCGCAGCATTTCTGCAATCGCGAAGGCGACACCGTCGGCGACGAAATCGGGGCCCATCACCGCGCCCTCGATCGGCCAGATGTGCTCCTGCAGCCACTGTTTCAGCGGCAGATCGTCGGCCACGCCGCGCATCAGCGTCATCGGGTTGTGGCAATGCGCGTTGATGAGGCCCGGGATCAGCACGCTTTCGGGGCGCGATACGGTGTCCTTGGGCTCGAAACGCGTGCGGGCTTCAGCGATGGGCAGCACCGCGAGGATCATGCCGCCGCGGACTGCAACTGCGTGGTGTTCAAGCACGACCGCATGCGGCTCGATCGGAACCACGTAGCGGGCTTCGATCAACAGGTCGCAGGATTCGGAGACTTGGATGTTGGAAGCGGGGGCTTCGGATGCAGGTTCGGTCATGGCGGCATTGTCGCATTCCCGACGCTGCGGGAGATTCCGTGTGTCACCGTCAGCCCAAAGCAGCTCCCTCTCTCCGTGCCCAGCATGGGGAGAGGGTGGCGCGAAGCGCCGGGTGAGGGGCGCTCTTCGGGACGTATTGCGGCTGCGTTGGCCCCTCACCCGGCGCTGCGCGCCACCTTACTCCCCGCGATGCGGGGAGAAGGAAACCCTGCCGTTGGCGACTTCGCTTCCACCTATTCGCTTCCACCTAAAAACAGAAGCCCGCCGATGGCGGGCTTCCTTGGACAACAGGCCCCTCGCCTGCGGCTCGGGATGATTGATTTGCTACGCAGCCGACCCGGGGCCGGCTCGCTGCAAATCAATCACTTCACGCGGCTGAAATATTCACCAGAACGCGTATCGACCTTGATGATTTCTTCCTGACCCACGAACAGCGGCACCCGGACCACGGCGCCGGTTTCGAGCACAGCCGGCTTGCCGCCGCCGCCGGAAGTATCGCCGCGCACGCCCGGGTCGGTCTCGACGATTTTCAGTTCAACGAAGTTCGGCGGCTGCACGGCGATCGGGATGCCGTTCCACAGCGTCACCATGCACGCTTCCTCACCCTTCAGCCATTTCTCGGCACCGCCCATGCCGGCCTTGTCGGCCTGCACCTGCTCGAAGCTTTCGGGGTTCATGAAATGCCAGTATTCGCCGTCGTTGTAGAGAAACTGCATGTCGGTATCGACCACGTCGGCCACTTCCAGCGAGTCGGTGGCCTTCATGGTCATTTCGACCACGCGGCCCGACTTGATGTTGCGGAACTTGATGCGGGTGAAGGCCTGGCCCTTGCCCGGCTTGACGTATTCGGTTTCGGTGATGACGCAGGGGTCGTTGTTGACCAGTATTTTCTGACCGTTCTTGACGTCGTTCAGGCCCAGGGTGGCCATGAGATGCTCCTGATGAGTGCGATCCGGGGCCGCCCGGCAGGGCGGCTAGAATGGGGGACTGGGCGCCGGAACGCTGGCGCGCCCGGACCGACCCGGCCACAGAACCGACAATGATACCTGCAGCCTTACCCGCCCCGCACCCTGCCCCCGACTGGAAGCGCCTGTGGCGCGACGCGGTCCGCGATCCGCGTGAGCTGCTCGCCCTGCTCGGACTGGAAGGCCGCGTACCCGGGCTGTCGGCCGAGGCCGCCGAACAGTTCCCGCTGCGGGTGCCGCGCGGGTTCGTGGCGCGGATGCGTCATGGCGACCCGCACGACCCATTGTTACGACAGGTGCTGCCGCTGGACGACGAACTGCGGCCGATGCCCGGCTTTGGCCTGGATGCGGTCGGCGACGCCGCCGCGAAGGCCGCCACCGGTGTGATCCACAAATATCGCGGGCGGGCGCTGCTGATCGCCACCGGCAGCTGCGCCGTGCACTGCCGCTACTGTTTTCGCCGTCATTTTCCGTATGCCGACGAAACCGCTGCCACCGGCCAGTGGCGGGATGCAGTGGACGCCATCCGCGTCGACAGCAGCATTGAAGAAGTGATCCTCTCCGGCGGCGATCCGCTGTCGCTCACCACGTCGAAACTGGCCGAGCTGACCGCGCAGCTGGCGACCATCCCGCATCTGCGCCGCCTGCGCATCCACACCCGGCTGCCGGTGGTGCTGCCGGAGCGCATCGACAGCGAATTCACCGACTGGCTGCGCGCACTGCCGTGGCCCACCGCAACGGTGATCCACGCCAATCACGCCAACGAGTTCGATGCTTCGGTCGATGCCGCGCTGTCGCGGCTGCGCGACGCGGGCACCGTGGTATTGAATCAAGCGGTGCTGCTGCGCGGCGTCAACGACAGCGTCGAGGCTCTGGCCGCGCTGTCGGAGCGCAGCTTCGCCGCCGGGGCCCTGCCCTACTATCTGCATCAGTTGGATCGGGTCGCGGGCGCGGCGCATTTCGAGGTCAGCGACGAAGACGCCGTCGCGCTGCACGCTGCGCTGATGGCGCGCCTCTCCGGCTATCTGGTGCCCAAGCTGGTGCGCGAAGCGGCGGGTGACACGGGCAAGCGGCCATTGTCGGTGCGGTTGTCTGGAACGGGTCCGTTGTCGCAAAGTGAGGGCGGCAGCGGACGCCGTCACCACGTACCATAAGCCCAACCCCCGGAGAGCCCACGTATGTCGAGAAGCCAGGACCCCGCACTGCGTCTGATGCTGGTGGATGACAGTGTCGAGGAAGCCGAAGGTATCGTGACCGGCTTGCGCAACGCCGGTATCGCGGTTCGTCCGCTGCGCCCGACCACGGCCGACGAACTCACCGCAATGCTGATGGCACAGCAGGTCGATCTGGTGCTGGCCGCCCAGCTCTGCCACGTAATTCCGTTCGCCCAGGTGCAGCAGCACGTCGCTACCAGCGGCAAGGACATCCCGCTGGTCGCAGTGGTCGAAGACGTGGACACCGAGAGTTTTTCGGAGCTGCTCGGCGGCGGCGTCCGCGCGTTGGCGCTGCGCCATAAGCCGCTGCAGCTGCTGGCCACGGTCCGCCGCGAATGGGCCGACCTCGAAGCCCGTCGCGCCCAGCGCCGTCTGGAAGCGCAGGTGCGCGAAACCGAGCGCCGCTGCGACGCGCTGATCGAATCCTCGCGCGAGCCCATCGCCTATGTCCATGAAGGCATGCACATCCGCGCCAACGGCGCCTATCTCGAAATGTTCGGCTACGAATCGTTCGAGGACATCGAAGGCATGTCGCTGTTGGATCTGGTCGGCACGAAATATGTCGATGCGTTCAAACTGCTGCTGAAAAGCATGAGCAAAGGCGAACCACCGCCGCCGCGCTACGAGCTGGAAGCGCGCGATATCGACGGCAACGCGTTCCCGGCGGTGATGGAGTTCACCCTTGCCCAGTACGAAGGTGAAGCCTGTCAGCAGTTGATTTTCCGCCGCCAGGAGCAAACCGTTGACCCGGAGCTGGCGCGCAAGGTCGAAGAGCTGCGTCAGCGCGACCAGGTCACCGGCCTGCTCAACCGCCCGACGTTCCTGCACGCGCTGGAAGACGCCGTCGCCGACGCTGCCCAGAACGGCACCCAGCACGGTCTGCTGCTGATCGAGCCCGATCACTACCAGCGCTTGCTGCACGAGATCGGCCTGGACTCGGCCGACACCATCATGGCCACCATCGCCGAGCGTCTGCGCAGCGAACTGGACGAACACGCGATTGCCGCCCGCTTCTCCGAGAACAGCTTCTCGGTGCTGCTGCGCAACAGCGATCACGCCGCTACCGCTACGCTTGCCACGCGCATCTGCAACACCTTCGCCGCTGAAGTATTCGTCATCGGCCAGCGCTCCAGCGTCATTACCGCCAGCATCGGCGGCGTGCAGATCAGCGAGAAGAACGCCAGCGTCAGTCAGGCGTTGGCGAAAGCCAGCCAAGGCGTGCAGTCGGCGTCGGCTATCGGCGGCAACCGGCTTGAGCTGTTCGACCCCAATGCAATGGACCGTGCCGAGGCCGAGCGCATCCAGGCCTGGGTGGAGCGGCTGCGCGAAGCCCTCGACCAGAAGCGCTTCCTCCTGCATTTCCAGCCGGTCATCAATCTGCAGGGCGACAACCATCCGGTCTACGACACTTTCCTGCGGCTCGAAGGCGGCGACGGCGAGCTGATCTCGCCCAGCACTTTCCTGCAGATCGCCGAAGACCACGGCATGCTGGAACTGATCGACCGTTACGTGGTGGAACGCGCGATTGAGCTGATCGGCCAGCGCGAGCATGCCGGTAAACCGGTCACGCTGCTGGTCAAGGTCTCGCAGGCATCGCTGCAAAACGATGCACTGACCACGTTCATCGGTGAGCAGTTGGCGATGCGCGGCGCTTCCGGCGAATACCTCGCCCTGCAGCTGCAGGAGGCCAAGGTCTTCACCCATCTGCACGCGGTGCAGCAGTTTGCCGCTGCGGTGAACGCGTTCGGCTGCCGACTCGGTCTTGAACAGTTCGGCGCCGGCCTCGACTCGTTCCAGTTACTCACCCACATACAGCCGCAGTTGCTCAAGATCGACCGCAGCTTCATCGAAGACATCCCGAAAAGTCCCGAAAGCCAGCAGCGCGTGCGCGATATCGCGCGCAAGGCCCGTGACCTGGACATCCTCACCATCGCTGAATTCGTGCAGGACGCGGCCAGCATGTCGATCCTGTTCTCGGCCGGCGTCGATTACGTGGAAGGCCACTTCCTGGCGACGGCCGGACCCGATATGAATTACGACTTCGAGTGATGCGACAGTACCGGTAGAGCGGCCTTCAGGCCGCTCGTTCTTTTCGCTGCCGGCAAAGGCACAGCGGCCTGGTTTTTAACAGCCGAATAGCTGGTCAGGCCGCTCTACAGGAGTCATATGGGGTCATTGCTGTCAACGCACGGCGTGCCGTGCGCCCACCGTCACATTCGCCTGCGCCGAATTGCGCAACGCAGCGATACGTTCCTCCAGCGGCGGGTGGCTCATGAACAGCCGACGCAGACCGTGACCGACGCCGCCGGAGATACCGAACGCCTGCACCTGCTTCGGCAGGGTGCTGGTGCCGGCATTCATCGACAGACGCTGCAGCGCCGCGATCATCTTGTCGCGACCGGCCAACTTGGCGCCGCCCGCATCGGCCCGGAATTCGCGCCAGCGCGAAAACCACATCGCAATGATGCTGGCCAGCAAACCGAACACCAGATCCAGCACGAACACCACCGCGTAGTAGCCGATCCCCGCGCTGCCTTCGTCGCGATCCGGGTTGAGAAAACCGTCGACCACCCGGCCGACCAGTCGCGCCAGCACGATCACAAACGTATTCAATACGCCCTGCAGCAGCGCCATTGTCACCATATCGCCGTTGGCGACGTGGCTCACTTCATGCGCGAGCACCGCTTCGGCTTCGTCGCGATCCATTGAGCGCAGCAGGCCCATCGACACGGCCACCAGGGCCTTGTTGCGATTGGCGCCGGTGGCGAACGCGTTGATCTCCGGCGCATCGTAAATGGCCACTTCGGGCATGCCGATGCCCGCGACTTCGGCCTGACGGCGTACGGTCTGCACCAGCCAGCGCTCGATCTCGCTGCGCGGCTCGACGATGACGTGGGCGCCGGTGGTTTTTTTGGCGATCCACTTCGACAGCAGCAGCGAAATGATCGAACCGCCGAAGCCGAACATCGCGGCCATCACCAGCAGACCGGCGTTGCTGCGCGGATCGATACCAAACACCGCCATCACCACGCTGAGCAGCAACAGCACGGCAAGATTGGTGGCGAGAAACAGCGCGACACGTTTGAACATGACAAAGATCCTTACGATGACGGGGCCGATGGCGGTCCCCGTGTACAGTGGGGACCGACCTCGGCGGGGCAACCTTCAGCGCCGGTTGCAGCGCCCGAATAGACAGCCACGAGACAGCTTCCGCGCACGCCCCCCACACACGCACTCCACATGAGTCAGCTCACGCACTACCGCGGCCGCTTCGCACCTTCGCCCACCGGGCCGCTGCACGTCGGCTCGCTGCTGGCGGCATTCGGCAGTTGGCTGATGGCGCGGCATTCGCAGGGCGAATGGTGGATCCGGATCGAAGATCTGGACCCGCCGCGCGAAGTCGCCGGCGCCGCCGACGCGCAGCTGCGCACGCTTGCCGGTTTTGGACTGGTTTCCGACGGCCCGGTGGTTCGCCAGAGCGCACGCCACGCGCTGTATCGGGCCGCGCTTGATCGCCTGCTCGCTGCCGACCTTGCGTTTGCGTGCCGCTGCAGCCGCAGCGATCTGTTGATGGTCGCCGGCATCCACCGCGCCTGTGTCCGCAATGCAGACCACAGTCAGGCGAGCCGCAGCGCAGCTGCGATCCGGCTGCGGGTGGCGCACGACACTGTCATCGGCTTCGACGATGCGCTGCACGGCTTCGTCAGTCAGAACGTCGGTACATCCGTGGGCGATGTCGTGCTGCGGCGCGCCGACGGCTTCTGGGCTTATCAGCTCGCGGTGGTGGTGGACGACGCCGAGCAGGGCATCACCCATGTTGTGCGCGGCGCCGATCTGCTCGACTCTACCCCGCGACAGATCCTGCTGCAGCGCGCGCTTGGCCTGCCCATACCCGCTTACGCGCACCTGCCGCTGATCGTCGACGACGGCGGCGTCAAGCTCTCGAAGTCGCTGGCCGCACTGCCGGTGGACGGCGATGATCCGCTGCCGGCGCTGCGGCTGGCGTGGCGCGCACTCGGTCAGCGGCCGGGCATGCTCGAAGGCTTGGGCAGCGTCGCGCACACGCTGTCGCGCGCAAGCGCTGAATTCGATCCCAGCCTGGTTCCGCACGCGCCGCAGGTTTTCGCCGCACTGCACAATAGCGCCGCAGCAGCGGACGCATAGAATCAAAGCAAAGCGAATCAAACACGGACACATCCAGCCGGGCGCAAGACTTGGCGACGATCACCACTAACAATCCACATCGGGAAGGGAGAACGGCATGACAACACGCGTCGCACTGGTCACCGGCGGCACCGGTGGCATTGGCACCGCCATCTGCAAACGTCTGGCCGACATGGGTCACAACGTCGCCACCAACTATCGCAACGAAGAAAAAGCCAGGGTCTGGCAGGCGGAGCTGAAATCGCAGGGCTATGACATCGCATTGGCAAAAGGCGATGTGAGTTCGCCCGAAGAAGCCGAAGCAATGGTGCGCGAGGTCGAGCGCCAGCTCGGGCCGGTCGAGATCCTGATCAACAACGCCGGCATCACCCGCGACGGCACCTTCCACCGGATGACCGCGATCCAGTGGCAGGACGTCATCAACACCAATCTCAACTCGGTGTTCAACGTCACCCGCCCGGTGATCGAAGGCATGCGCGACCGCAAGTGGGGCCGGGTAATCCAGATCAGCTCGATCAACGGCCTCAAAGGCCAGTACGGTCAGGCCAACTACGCGGCGGCCAAGGCCGGTATGCACGGTTTCACCATTTCGCTGGCGCGCGAAAACGCCAAGCTGGGCATCACCGTCAACACCATCTCGCCGGGCTACATCGCCACCGACATGGTGATGGCGGTTCCTGAGGACGTGCGCGCCAAAATAGTTGCCGACATTCCCACCGGGCGTCTGGGCACTCCGCAGGAAATCGCCTACGGCGTGGCCTTCCTCGCCGCCGACGAAGCCAGCTGGATCACCGGCTCCAACCTCGACATCAACGGCGGCCACCACATGGGCTGGTAAGTCTGTCCGGCCCGGCGTTTTCGCGCCGGGCCGAATCCTTGCTCAATCGCTTAATCCAACTCATGCCGTTGATTTTCATGGCGATTATTCAACGCTGCTGTGACCATATCGGCCGCAGCAACTCACCTACAGGCCCACAAGTTGCAAGCCGCGGCCCGCTGCGCCATGCTCGCCGACTACAGTTCTCTAGAGTAATGGCTCCATGCCCGCTTCGCGGATCATCAAGAAGTACCCGAATCGCCGTCTCTACGACACCAAGATCTCCAGCTACATCACGATCGAAGACGTACGTCAGCTGATCGTGGACGGCGAAGAGTTCGAAGTACGCGACGCCAAATCCGGCGACGACCTGACCCGACAGGTGCTGCTGCAGATCATCTCCGAGCACGAACAGAACGGCGAGCCGGTGCTGTCCACCCAATTGCTCAGCCAGATCATCCGGTTTTACGGCGACTCGCTGCAGGGTTTCATGGGCAACTATCTGGAACGCTCGATGCAGATTTTTCTCGATCAGCAACAGCAGTTCCGGCAGCAGATGGGCGGCATCGTCGGTCAGACACCGTGGACGATGATGAACCAGCTGACCGAGCGCAACCTCGATCTGTGGCGCGAGTTCCAGCACAACCTCAGCGGCGCGATGGGCCGCAGCGCCACGTCGGCCAAACCCAAAGACAAACCGGGCAGCAGCAAGCCTCACGACGAATGATTCCGAACGTAGCGCCGGCGCGGCCTCGCTGCGCTGATGATGTGCTGTGCCACCGACAAATGACTGCTCCCGAGAACACACCCACATGAACAAGCGCGTAGCCGTCGTGACCGGCGGCATCGGCGGGCTGGGCACCGAAATCTGCAGGTCGCTGGCCCGCGCCGGCCGCACCGTGATCGCCGCGGATCTGGGCACGCGCGCCGAGCGCATTGCCGAATTCGCGCGCGAAATCGATGGCCTCGATATCCGTTTCGAAGCATTGGACGCCGGCGATTTCGACGCCTGCGCCGCACTGGTGCGCAAGATCGAAACCGGCCACGGCTCGCTGGATATTCTGGTCAACGCCGCCGGCATCACTCGCGACGGCACCCTGCGCAAGATGGGCAAAACGCAGTGGGACGCGGTGATGAACGTCAACCTCGACAGCGTGTTCAACATGTGCCGGCACGCGGTCGACGGCATGATGGCGCGCGGCTTCGGCCGCATCGTCAATATCAGCTCGGTCAACGGCCAGACCGGCCAGTTCGGGCAGACCAACTATTCCGCAGCCAAAGCCGGCATGCACGGCTTCACGATGGCGATGGCGCGCGAAGTGGCGCGCAAGGGCGTGACCGTAAACTCGGTGTCCCCGGGCTACTGCGAAACCGCGCTGGTGATGGCGATCCCCGAAGACATCCGCGCCGGCATCATCGAGAAAGTGCCGGTCGGCCGCCTCGGCAAACCCTCGGAAATCGCGCGCACGGTTGAATTTCTCACCGCCGACGAGGCGGGCTTTATCACTGGCGCGAACATCCCGGTCAACGGCGGGATGTTCATGAGCTTCTGATGCTCACGCACGTTTAAAATCCATGCCCCACTTCGCAAGACCAACACCATGATCAAACTCACCCAACCCAGCACCGCCGCATGGCTCGTCTCACTGTTGCTGGGCAGCGCCGGTATCGCCGGCAAACTCGGCTACCTCAGCTTGGCCGCACCGAATGCGTTCTGGCTGCTGGCAACAGCGTTCGCGCTGCTGCTCGCGTCGACGCTGTTCAAAAGCCTGTAATCGCGATACCGCTGCTTTTGTAGGAGCGCCGGAAGGCGCGAAGCATTTTCTGTTGTGGGAGCGACGGAAGTCGCGAAGCCGGTGATTTCGCAGCAGCCGCTTCAGTCGTCATCTCATGACGCGTTGATCGCAGGCATCTACCGGATTGCGCAGCACGCCGCAGTGATACTGCTGAGGGCTTCGCGACTTCCGTCGCTCCCACAAAACCACACCACGATCACTTATCGGCTCGGCTCTGAATCCAGATTATGGAGGCCGGATGATCCTTGTGGTCGCGCAGATGCTTCTTCCTGCGGGAGCGACGGAAGTCGCGATGCATTTTTGCTGTTGTGGGAGCGACGGAAGTCGCGAAGCCGGTGATTTCGCAGCAACCGCTTCAATCGTCATTTCATGACGCTTTGTTCAGAGGCATCTACCGGATTACGCAGCACCCCGCAGCAATAATGTTGAGGGTCTCGTGCCTTCCGTCGCTCCACAAAAACACTTAACGATCACCCGCCGGTTTGCTTGCAGAACTTCTGCCGATACTCCATCGCCTTGGGCATCAGCGCCTGCAGGTTTTGAATGCGGGTGCCCGGGTTGGGATGGGTGGAAGAGAACTCCGGCGGCGCCTGGCCACCGCTGGCTGCGCCCATACGCTCCCACAGCGGCACCGACTGCTGCGGGTCGAAGCACGCGGCGGCGGCCAGCATCAGGCCCACGGCGTCGGCCTCGGTTTCGTGTTTGCGTGCGTACGGCAATAGAAACCCGTAACCCATCGCCGCCTGCATCATCTGCTGCGACTGCGGGTCCATGCCGCTCATCGCGCCGGCCATCTGGCCCAACTGTCCGAGCTTCTGCTGCGACATGCGCTGCGCGCCGTGGCGCAGCAATGCGTGCGCGATTTCGTGGCCCATCACCACTGCCAACGCGTCGGCGTTCTGCGCGACCGGGATCAGGCCGGTATAGACCGCCATCTTGCCGCCGGGCAGGCAGAACGCATTGGCCTGCTCGGACTGGATCACGTTGACTTCCCACTCGAAACTTTCCCACGCCCGGTTGGGCTGGTTGCCGCTGTCGGCCGCCATCTGCGCTTCGACTTCCGGCACCTTGGCGATCAGGCGTTTGGCGATCTCGCGGACCTGCTGCGCGATCTGCGAATTGGGATCGACCGGCCGTTCTTTCGACAGGATGTCCTGATAGGCCTGCAGGCCCATCGCTTTTTCCTCGTCGATGGAAATACTGCCGTCGATCAGCACTTTCTCGCCGGTGTACGGGTCGACCTGGCGATTCGAGACCCAGTAATACGCGGCGTAGCCCGCGAACAGCAGCAGGATGATGAAGCGCGGGTTGATACCGCGCCGGCGCTGGCCGCCCTGCTGTTGCCGATTGCCGAAAGGATTCTGTCGCATCGTTACTTGCCCTCGCAGGACCACAGTCTATAAATCTCTATAAATCCCGCACCACCCGAAAGCCGGTCAGCGCGTTCGTCGCATCCGACTCCGCCTGTCTGCGCCACGCCGCGCGGGTCTGCGCAGGCGCGTTGGACCAGGCACCGCCGCGCACCACGCGGGTGCGGCAACCGGGGTTTATCCAAGCTTCGCCCTGCGTCGGTGCACGACGATAGCCATCATGCCAGCAATCCGCCACCCACTCGCTGAGATTGCCCTCCAGATCATGGATGTCGAAAGCGTTGACGCGGAAGCGCGCGACCGGCGCGGGCCCCCAATAATCATCGCGATAGCCGATGAAAGCATTGCCCCAACTGCGCCCCGATGGCGAGCGGTCGCCTCCGCCGGTGAGGTTGCCGGCGCCGGGTGTGGGCGGACGATCACCCCAGGGATAACGGCCGGGCGCGCCGGCACGCAGCGCGTATTCGAATTCGGCCTCACTGGGCAGCCGATAGCGCTGGCCGCTGCGTTCGGACATCCAGCGTGCGTAGGCCTCGGCGTCCTTGGCGCTGACGTGCATCACCGGCATGGTGTCGGCGGCGAGCCGACCCAGATAATCGTGCCGCCAATCCACGCCGCTGCGGCGCACGAAGTTGCCGCCGCGTTCATCGTAGACCAGCGAATGGCCGCGACGCACCGCGCGCGGACGATGCTGGCTTGTGAGTACGAAACGGCGGAACTCGCCCACCGTGACTTCAGTGCGGGCGATGGCGAAGCCGCGGTCGAAACGTACGTAGCGCGAGGGGCGTTCCGAGCCGGTAGCGTCGGGTTCGGCGTCGCGCGCGCCCATCCGAAACCCGCCGTGCGGCACCACCACCATCTCCGGGCCGCGCCCGCCGCCGCCCAAGCCATCGGTGAAACGCTGCCCGGGGCGCTGCAGACCGTAATGCGCGGCCAGATCAATACGATTGCGCAGCTCCGCCGCAGCGGCGTCGCCGGGCGTGGCGATGCGCAGGATCTCCGCCAAACGCTGCCGCGCCCAGGACAGATGATTCGGGCGATTTGGCTGCGACAAAAAGACCAGCCCCTCGTCGCGCAGCCGTGCGATGCGCGCGCGGCGGATCGTCTCCACGCGCTCGCGCCCGACATCCAAGGTGCCAATGCCCGCCCGCACCGCGCCGGCCTTGGTCAGCCAGCGCTCGGCCAGTTCAAAGTCGGCCTGCTCCGCAGCGTCTTCGGCGCGCCGGATCAGTGCACTTTCCACCGCAGCCACGCCTTGCGACGCCCGCGGCTGCCCGGGTTCCAGCACCAGGGCCTGCCGGAACAGCGGCAGCGCGCCCTCGCCCGCCTCACCCAAGCGCTGCTCGGCCAGCGCCTGCTCGCCGGCTTCATTCAATTCCCACAGCCGGTCTGCGCGATCAAGCCGTGCGACAACATCGGCGCCGCCATCGATCCGGTCGATTCCCACACTGCGCATCACCGCGACGATGGCATGCGCGCGGCGCAGCGCGTCGGCGTCATCACCGGACGCCGCCAGTGCGTCGTCACCGGCCTTGGCCAGCCGGACCAACGCGCGGTTCAATCCGGTCTTCGCCCGGGCGTCCTCCGGGTCGCGCGCCAACAGCGCCAGATACAGCGGAATCGCCGCTTCGGCGTCTTCATACAGCCGGCCTTCGGCCAGCGCAGCGGCGGCGCGGGTGCGCGCGGCCGGAATGCCGCCCTCATCGAGTACAACCTGCGGGCTGCGCCAGGTCAGGCGCGCAGCGATGGCGTCGTCGCCGCTGACCGTCACCGTACCGTCGGCGCGTCGCTGCGCGGCGTCGCTGTCTTTGCCACCGGCCGCTTTGCCGGCGCCGCGATCACAGGCACACAGCAGGGCCAGCGTCGCGATGACGCCCACCGCCAGGACCTGTCGTGTCGCGCGCAACGCCAATCTCCGCTCCGTGTTTTGTCTTCAGTCTGCGGCGGCCACCTTATCGCATCACCCGCCAGCGACGATGACCCGGACCGCACTCCGGTAGCATAGCGGCCCGCCATTTCCGAACCGAGCCCGTGCCGCACTGGATCACCGACCCCGCACCGCTGCACGCTCTCATCGCCGCCGCACCGGCCAGCATCGGCCTGGACACCGAATTCGTCCGCGAGCGCACCTACTGGCCGCAGCTGGCGCTGGTGCAGATCGCCGCCGGCGACGCGCTGCCTGACGATGCGGCTTCAGACAGACAAATTCTGTTGGTCGATCCGCTGCTGCCGGGCATGGCCGAACCCCTGGCGCAGCTGCTGGCCGACACCCGCATTCTCAAGATCATGCACAGCGCCAGCGAAGACCTGATCGCGCTCAAATACTTCTGCAACGCCCTGCCCCAGCCGCTGTTCGACACCCAGATCGCCGCCGCGCTGTGCGGCGCAGGCGCGGGCCTGGGCTATCAGCGCGTGCTGCTGGAGCTGCTGGACGTGAACGTCGACAAAGGCGAGACCCGCTCCGACTGGCTGCGCCGGCCGCTGTCGGCATCGCAGCTGCACTACGCCGCCGACGACGTACGCCACCTGCACGCCCTGCATCGCACCCTGTGCGAACGCCTCGACGCGCAGCAGCGCATGGCCTGGCTGCAGGAAGACTGCGCGCGGATGCTCAGCAACGCCGCGCAGGACGAAGGCGAACCCTGGCCGCATCTGGGCATGCGCTCCGCGCAGTTTCTCGACCGCGACGGCCAGATCCGCCTGCTGCGCCTGCTGCGCTGGCGCGACGCCTACGCCCGCGACCACGACCGCCCGCGCACTTGGATCCTCGACAACGAACTGGCGCAGTCGCTGGCGCGCAACGCACCGCGCGACCTCGCCCAACTGCGCGCCGCCTTCGACGGCCAGCCCAAAGCCCCGCACAAACTCGCCGCCCAGGTGTTCGACGCCCTGCACACGCCATTGGTAGACGAAAACGACCTGCCGCCCGCACGCGGCGACGACCGCGACCGCAGCGCCTACAAGAAGCTGCAGCAGGCCGTGGCCGAACGCAGCGCCGAACTCGGCCTGCCCGACGGCGTCCTCGCCTCGCGGCGCTGGATCGAAGCCCTGCAGGACGGCGAAGACTGGCCCGGTGCACTCTCCGGCTGGCGCCGCGCCCAACTCGAAACCCGCCTCGCGCCCCTCCTCGCAGCGCTGCCGGCCCCGACTGGCGGCGGTGGATAGGCCTCCGTATACTTGCCCCCTCATCGCGTGGGGCGGTAGCTCAGCTGGGAGAGCGCCACGTTCGCATCGTGGAGGTCAGGGGTTCGATCCCCCTCCGCTCCACCATTCGATGAAAGAAAAAGCCGAAGCGCACGCTTCGGCTTTTTTGTTGGCCTAGACATTGGCTGTCAGCGATTCATCCCTTCTCCCCGCCCAGCGGGGAGAAGGTGGCCGAAGGCCGGATGAGGGGCAAACCGCCGACACACACGTGACGAAACAGACCGATGCCTGGCTTTTCCTAGCCTGGGTAAGGCCGCAGGCCGCACCCAGGGGGTGTTCGTCGTTCGTCCCGGGTGCGCTTCGCTTGCCCGGGCTACGGCACTGTACGCAGAGATGACACAGGGCGAACGGGGCGTGTCATGCGGCCAGCGTCGCGCAGTTCGAGTGTCGGCGATGTCGGAAAATGCCGCGGGGCCGTGTCAGGGAATTGTGGATTGTGGGTGTCCCTGAGTTTGTCTGCTGCGGTTCTTTCAACGGCGACCGAATTCAACGGTTGGATGATGAAGTCGGCTTCGAAGCCAAGCCGACGTTGGCGAAATGAGCCTGACCCCTTTGCCGCAGATGAACCGAGCTATTCTATTTCCTGCAACTACATCTGGCTTGCCGATATTCCAAAAATATCTATTCGCCAAGGCTGGTCGATCTCACACCTCGAATCTGCATCTTTGCAGAGCATCACAAAAGCAAAACCATTACCATTCACACCGCCGACGTTAGGCCTCCAGGTTCGCCAAAAAGTCTGCGCAGGGTTTGCCACGTTTGTAACCTGATAGGTAATCTCATCTGCATTGGCACGCATCAAAACCTCATAGACCACGCCATCCTGTATTGCAAAACTCGTACCGGCGATTTGCGATTCATAAAGCCCACCTGGCAAGTTATTTGGGCGTTGCGCAAAGATATAACCATTTCCAACTAAGGGTTTACCGAACATAGCAATGCCGATCCCGTCGCGCAGCCCATCAGAATAAAGGTTGGGAAATTGAGCGCGTTGCAGTACCACAAAGTGGTTGCCTACTCCGCTGCCGCCAAATACTCCGGTAGCTACAAAGCGAAAAGTCAGAGCGTGGATACTCGAAGCTGAAGTATTCCGGCCCGAGCAGTTTGATAGGTGTGCAGGGCCGTGGTATACAAGGCCTTCTGGATTTTTAGAGAACGGCGGTAGAAATTTATAAGCTACGTCATTCGCAGTGTAGCGAACATACCGATTTGACACCCAAGTTCCGTTCTCCAAATCTCGAGAAAAACTAAGCTCAGCAGGGACGACACATTTCTGTAACTCCCACCACGCCCCACCCACAAGGGGGTAATACTGCGCAAGCGCAATCGGTGAAAAAAAAGTAACCCCTGCAGCCGCAGCGAGACCAGCCAGTACCTTAAATAATTTCTTCATTTCATTTCTCATGTATGGTGCGCCAAGATTGGCAATTTATTTATAACAGTCAGTCATTTCTTTCCAGTGACAGAGTAAACCCCGCTTTTTGCGGGGTTTTTCGTTGTTGCGTAGGCTAACGCCTCGGCCAAACACCGCCCAAAACGGCCAGTTTTGACCGCTTACGCTCTCTCTCTTTCTCCAAAAGTACCTCAACCCTCTCCAACTAGCCTGCGCATAACCCGTGAAAAGTCATCGGGTTATACGCGGGTTACTGAGAGCGGTTTTCCGCATTGCGTGCTCAAGCAGAGATGCAGACAACGTTGCGAAGCGACGACTGAGGGCAGCCGGTTGCCGTTCTTTCAACGGCGGTCGAATTCAACGGTTGGATGATGATGTCTGCTTCGACGCGAAGCGGACGTTGGTGAAATGAACCTGACCCCTTTGCCGGAATCTACAAATGTAGAGAACGAAATACATCTTCTAGTAGATATCCATTATTCGGACGGAAATAGGCTGTCTATCTGCAATGACTCTTCGTCGGAAATCTCATACAAAGAGTAGATACATTTGTCGATTTGGCTTTCGACAAAATCGATCTGCCGCCGATTAATCGCCTGGCCATGGGGCGTGTTGTCAGTCGATAAACCTCTAAGAAGTTCTGAGATCTTTCTTACCAATCCTACAATTTGATCATGTTTAATTTTGTCAGCTGTGGATGTGAAATCGATAACCGCAATTGGCAGCTGCTTTATCTTTGCCAACTTGACTTGAGCAAACACGCGACCAGATTCCTGTGTGATTTCACCATATAGATAGCGAATGTATTTTGAATTTAATATCCCAACGAAATACTCAGGCTTGTACAGTGATTCTGGATCAACAAGAATCGCTATTACACTCCTGCCAAACCATACTCCAATACTATCAACACAAGCAATCGGCCTGTCTGCAGTCTGCCGCAATAGTATCTTTGGCGCAGTATCAAAGACAGCATTGTTCAATCGAACTACTTCGTTAGTTCGAATAAAATCATTGTAGTTTGACCGACAATACCTCTTAGTTCTTTCTGCTATCCAATATTTTTTTATATCCGTTCCCTTCCAGTACATATGGTCCCGTGACGACTGGCGCTCACCTTCATACATTAGTCTATCTGCAAGGTCGCTTTTCCCTTTTTCCTGCATTCCGGTCCCAACCCGCTGATAGTTAATACCCGCATCTTTACATTTAATGGCGCCATGATCACCAAGCGGCAAAACTTCGACTGAATGCTCTTTTTGTGACGGTGAAAATGATATTTCGGGGTTGCTTCCGAAATTCTGTTGAAGAATTTCACTCGTTAAGCATGAGTCATCCGATAGCGTTTTCTCTTTCTGAATACTTGTTAACGATGCAAGATTTGATAGGAATACAACATTACTTTTTGGCGAGACCTCTTGTGTAGTCACGAAAATACACGATGGCGCAACCACTCCTTTGAAGACGTTTTCACCGAGATCTACGAGAGACCGAAGTTTAGTGCACATAAGTAAGGCGCGAACGTCTTTCATTCGACTTTGCCTCAGTATTGTATTTGGAACAATTAGAGAGGCGACCCCTCCCGTCGCTAGAAGCTTGATTGACTTTTCGATAAAAAGCTTAAAGCTATCAGTATGCTCCTGAGTCGTAGCAGGGTAGTTTTCATGAAGATAGTCAAGGTCCTTATCAATGTCCGCTCCCCATGGGGGATTTCCAATTACCGCATCAAAACCGCCACGCTTGAAAATTGAAGCAAAACCTTTCTTCCAATCAAATACGTTTACCCGGCGGGCTGAATCTTCGTTGAAGTCTAATTCGCCCTCAAAGTAATCAGGCCCTATCAGAGAATTTCCACATTGGATATTTCCATCAAGGTCCGGAAGAACGCGCTCATGGAAAAGCTTCATTTGGCTATTTAGCGTTTGTTCCGTCTCACCCTCAAGAACCTTTAACAAAAGGGAAAGTTTCGTCACCTCAACCGCCTGCGCATCAATATCTACGCCATAAATGTGCTGAAGCAAAATGCGCCTCTTTTCAGCGGTGGTTAGCTTCCATTCCCCTTTTCCAGACTGATGCAGTTTCACAGACTTCCCCTTGCTGTGTTTTTCTGCTCCATCCTGAACGTATGAATCCAGATACCAATCCAGAAAATATTGATATGCGCCAATTAGAAACGACCCAGACCCGCAAGCCGGATCAACAACGCATATATTCTCTGCCTGCTTTATCGACTTCCCTTTTAGAATGCTCCCAATTGTGCTCCTAACAATGAATTGAACAACATAGACAGGCGTATAGAAAACGCCACCCGCTTTCTTAACGTCAGGCTTGTCTTCGACTACTGCACGGTTTCCAGATGTTAGCCTGATAACCTTTCCCAAGAACTGCTCGTAGACACTACCTAGTATGTCCGCGCCGAGAACCGAGAACTCATAAGGGCTATCAGGATAGTAGAGATTTTTAAAGACTTCCTTTAACGGCTTATCGTCAATTTTGATTTTTAACGTAAGCTCATCTGCCGACCCTGAACGGCCCTTTTCTTGTGTGAAGTGAAATAGTCCGGAATTGTATTTTGCATCCGCCTCCAGAAAATATTTTGCTAGCTTTTCATATATTCCCGCACCACTCGAAAGTGATTGCAGCCGACCATAATGCTCAATACCCCGATCTTCGCAAATACGAAGAAACACAATTCTGTCAATTGTTTGCTGGACCGTAAAATTTAGGTTTCTCTGCGATATATTTGGATTCCGAAGCGCGATATTTCGCGCCAGAGAATCCCGCCAACTTTCGATTTCCTGAAGAAATGCCTCGTCTACCTCAGTAGTTCCCCGCTTTCCTTTGCTTGTAGCTGCATACTTGTCAAATGAGCCACGAAGAACCGCCTCTTTTGAAAAGATCGAAGAAATATCGTCCCACTTTTCTGCATACTCCCGAAAAGTACAGTAGAAAAGCCGAGAAACGTTAGCTTTGTCATACTTACTGGGTTTCTGTCGACAGTCATAGATTGCGAACTCCTCGAAATCCGTTACGATTGACAATGACAACTTCGCGGACCACGCATAGCGACGCAGCTGATAGGCGGGCTCGATATCATTTTTTACGTCAACGGACGGCTTTTTTGCCTCAACAAAAAACTTCCTTTGCCCTCCTATTCTGAAGCTATAGTCAGGCGCCTTAGTCGAACTTCCGACCTTCACTACATCTTCGCGGACGACATCGCGATAGGATTCTGCGTAACCAGAGCTATTATCCATATCCCAGCCAAGGGCCATAAAGAACGGATCAATGAACTCACTCCTTACCGGAGTTTCTTTGTACTTTCCGCCTTGATAGGCTTCGATGTTGTTCTCGAAGTTTTCTATTAGCTTGAGGACAGATACTGGGGCAGCCATGATTTCTCCGCTACGGGCACTTCAGCATTGGGATGAAGGGTGCCCTATGGTTTCTAAGTTGATTTGCACAAAGTGACACGCAGCTCTACGACTGAGTTTAGCCGCTAGATAGCGGGATGGCGCAAGTAATTATCCTGCCCAACTGCCCATGCTCGCTGTCTCACAGAGTTGTGCGGCATCCCTCGCAGCTGCGCAAGCCGCTGCGGGGGCGCGGACGGCGTGTGCCGATGCGACTGGCATGTAAAAGCCGTGCAGCAGCGGCTGGGGAACAACTAAGGACACCCACAAACCAGAAATTCCCTACAGGCAACTGCGGCATTTCCCGACAGCGGCTGCCATGCCACCGGCCTACGATGCCGGTCATGGCTCAACCACGATCCCAACTCGTTTCGACCGATACCGCAAGCACCTTCCACTGCGTGCAGCGCTGCGTACGGCGTGCGTTCCTGTGCGGTGTCGACGATTACACAGGTCAGTCCTTCGAGCACCGAAAATACTGGGTACATGCACGGATTGCCCTCGTCGCCTCCTGCTTCGCAGCCGATGTGCTCGCCTATGCGGTGATGAGCAACCACCTGCACATCGTCGTGCACATGGATCCGACGCATGTCGGCACTTGGGACAACGAAGCGGTCGTCGAGCGCTGGCTGACACTGTTCCCGCCTCGAAACGACAACCATGATGCTCGCGCGCACAAACGGCAGCGCATTCTTCAAGACTCGCCCTATCTGACCGAGTTACGCCGAAGGCTGGGCGACCTGTCGTGGTTGATGCGCTGTTTGGCAGAACCGATAGCAAGACGTGCGAATGCCGAGGATCGCTGCAGAGGGCGTTTCTGTGAGGGCCGCTACAAGTGCCAGCTCCTGTGCGATACACGCGCTGTACTGGCCGCGATGGCCTATGTCGATCTGAACCCGATCCGCGCCGCAATGGCCACGCGGCTGGAGGACTCCGACCACACCAGCGCACAGCAGCGCATCGAACACGCCAAACGTGATCCGAGCATGCTGATGCAATCGTTGTTGCCGACATCGGGCTCGCTGTTAGACTGCCTGCCGATTCGCGCTGGTGAATATCTTGAACTGGTCGACTGGACCGGGCGACAACTGCGTGACGGCAAACGCGGCGGGATTCACAAAGACGTGCCGCCGATTCTGCAATCCTTGGGTCCAACGAGTCGGCGCTGGATCGTGCGGGTGAATGCGATCGGCTCTGGCTACTGGCGCGTCGTCGGCGAAGCTCAGGATCTGATCGCTGTCGCTCAACGTATCGGCCAGCGGTGGGTCAAGGGGCTCAGATTGGCGAAGAAGATCGCGCGGCCCATCTGATCGAGGATGGGAACGTCGTGGCCCGCGAGGGAGGATGCTGCGTGGGTGATGATCGGTCAGCCCCGGCGTCAAGTACACAGGGCATGACGTCGGGGGTGATTTACGCAAAGCCGATGCAGGCTTGGATTCAATAGCAAATAGTGGGTGTCCTAGTGGTTCGGTTCAGTGGTTCACGGACGACCAGACTGCGCGCCCACCTGATGCCGAAATGGCGCTAGCGTAGGCCTGATCCTTGCCCAAACCGGCGCTTGCGCGGCTGCCGCCTGCCCGACCGACTGCCAGAAAGGGCGTTTGAATTTCCTATACCTTCATGGCTCGGCTCCGTATCGCTGAATCTGCATGCTAGGATGAAAATTGGCTCTGCAATTTTTCACTGCGTTTCCAAACTGGGGAATTCTATGCGTACCCATCCGATGACCCTTGTCGCTCTTGGTCTCAGTGCTGCCTTGAGCTTCGGCTGCGCAAAAGAGGGTCCAGCGCCGGTCGATGCAACGACAGCGTCGTCGGCCGCCACCGCCGAGGCAACAGCCGCAGCACCCGGTTCAAAGCAGCACGTCAGCGCCTGCGACATGGTGACGCAGGCCGAGATGTCGGCGATTCTGGACGGTGCAGTCACTGCTGCATTCGGCGGCAACGAAAGGCCACCTGCCTCGACCGAGTGCATCTACTCGTCGGTCGACGGCCCTGCCCCGATTTGGGAGCCGCAGTCGCATGAGGAGATGCAGGCCGTCGCGGGTCCGTATGCCGAGCTGCAAGTCGACTGGGGTGGCGGTGACCCACAGACCCTGGACACTGCTACCGGGCTGGTCAAGGGGGCGGCGCCCGCAGTTGCGGCTGATCCCCTGGCAGGTCTTGGTGACCGCGCGTACCAGGTGACGGCGAGCCAGGTTTTCATCAGCAAGAATGGCGACCTGATGATGATCCGCTTCGCACCCCGGGCCGCCGATGTCATCGCGAACGCTCGGAAAATTTACGAGACGGCTCAAGCGAGAATGTATCAAGCCAAACGGCTACACCGTGAGAGCGCAGGCTGATCGCCAACCGATCTACGGCCTCGGTATTGCTTCGGACGTATGAGATGAAAGCGTGAGGCAAGTAGTTCCCCTGCGTTAGGCGCTTAAAAGATAAGTTAGCTCGCCAGCGTCCCATACCTCAAGTATAAAATTGGGGTGGGCTTAGGCGTCGCATACCGCTCGGCGTGCCTGCAGCTAAGTGAGCGCAGATGGTGAGATCAAGGCAAATATCGCTGAGCACCTGCGTCCACTGCTGCGGTGCGGTACGGATCGTGGCCAGCATCGAAGAACCCAACGCCATCCGCGCCATCCTCGCCCACTTCGCAAACCAGGCGCCTCGCGCCGCCACCCCTGTGCAGGATTGTCCGGGTCGTAGGTCCACGTTTTACCCCCGAGCTCCTGATTGTAGATGCCGCGATTGTCGTTCCACTCGGCGATCTTGTCGCCGACGAACACGCCCGCCACGCCGCCGATGGCGCCCGTCACCAACAGGCCCGGCCCCGATTCCACACCCAGCACGGCGCCAGTCGCCATACCGATACCAGCGCCCGTCCATCCTCCGACGCTGCGTGCGCCGAAGTGGATCAACTCCGACTGGGCTGCGGTAGCGTTACCTTCACCATGCAGACGCTGCGCGGTGCGCACGCTCTCCGCGCCATCGTAGACCTCCAGCGCGAGCCCGGCGACGCCGAGGGCACGCCCAGCTTGTATGTGTGCAGGACTAACGCGATGGGGCGCGTCGATCTCCGACGATGGCAGGTCATATTGAAACGTATTCAGGCGTGGGCTTTCGCCGGGGCGGAAATCGGCCTGCGCTTCGTAGCCGTCGCGAAAGGCTTTGTACTCACTGTTGCCGATGAACCTCTGCTCATAGGCTTCATCGAGCAATTCCGCACTCATCGACCGATGGACATCGGGGTGATTGCGCATGATCTGTGGGGAGTCGAAGTACTTGTCGTCCGACCAGATGCGGGTGATGCGACCGGCCTCCTGTTCTCTGGCGGCGACTTCCAGCATGGAGACTTCGCCGGCGCTTTTTGACGAAAGCGTGCCTGCACGGAGGCGTTGTTCCGTCTCTGGCGCAGACAAGATCGGAATATCTCTGTCGGCGATGTACTGGCCAAGTTCCGCTTTTAGCGGGCCATCCTCAATTTCGTCCGATACTGTTCTTGTGATGGCGAACTGCCGGTCGCTTTCAGTCGCCAGCCTTATGTACTGATCTAGCAGATCAGGGCCGCCCGCATGATAGGCATAAACAAGGCTGTTGGTATCAGCGACGAAGTATCCGTTGCTCATGGTTCTTTCCCTTGCATCACACGCAACATCGCTTGTATGTGATCGCGGGATTTGCTGATCAGATTTCCGTTATCACTATAAGTCAAGTCAGGAATCCATTTATCGGCAAGACGACGAACTCTCCACGACAACTCGCTCTCTATTGCGTTGTACTCACGCTCCTGCCTGAGATATTCAACATAGTCCTCGGGCAATTCTTGTTTGAAATATTCGACAAAGGCTTGCACTTCATCATCGCGCCACTGACGCCACTGCGCGCGCTGCGCCATGACTTCAGCGTGATTTTGAACCATGTTATCGAATACCTTTTCCCGGCTTAGCGTTCGCTTCCCTGGGCCAGTAAAGACGCGCAAAATGTTCGTCCGCAAATTCTCGTCTTGAAGCGCGTCGATCTTGGCTTGCAGTTCTGGGCTGATGTATTCGGGTGTCGTCATGGCTCTTTTCTCCGACGTGGGGCTGCCTGCACTTCATGCATAGACGAGGTTGTTGGTGTCCGCGAGAAAGTATTGCGATTTAATCCTGACGGCGTCAATGACGTCATGTCTGGCATCCTACGATCATTTTGCAGATGTGTAGCGAGCGCCTCCGGTGTCTTATACCGAGATGGCTCACGCAACAGTGCATCAATCGCCTCATCGGAAGAAAGGGGTGCGCTCATGGATTGCGCTCCAAGCCCGGCACAAGTTCGACAGCGAACTCGGTACATTGAGCGAAGACACCACCATCCTTGTAGGCAAGGAGCGCGGCCTCAAGGTCACGTAGGAATTCTTCTTGCGGTTCTGGTATCCCATCCGGAACGTCACGGCCATTGACTCGCACAAGCCCCCAACGCATCTGCCCCGGACCACCGGGTTTTCCAGAAAATCCAGCAGAGTGCAGCATCAGCGTGTAGTCGCGATCTCTCCAATAGAACGTCCAGATCGTTTCGAAACTGTACTCCTCTCGGCCATTCGCTATGTTGCGAAGGTAGATGCCCCGTTCGCGATCTATCGTCCAATCCCGCGCATTCGTGCCACCCACGACATGGTGCTTGTCGATTTCGCGAAGTTGATATGTCTCGAAGTCCTCGGCGGGAATCCGTTCATTGACGAATGGCATCGGTGGTCCTTGGAGGGTGTCCTGAGAGATACCGATCCTAAGGTCTGGCCAGAGAGCGAAGCAAGCGACTGACACGTGCGGCAGCAGGAAAAAATTTTTTAATCAAGCGCATAACGGCTGGAAAACAAAAAGTCGATTTTCCAGCCGCTTTTCCACCTGCTTTCCAGCCGTCCGATCAATAGTCCGTAGGCTGGGTCATTGACCCGCGAAGCTCTTGCTTTTGTGGGAGCGACGCAAGTCGCGAAGCCCGCAGCAGATGATTCGCGGTGATCTTCGCCATCAGAAAAATGCCGGCGATGCAGCGCGACATGATCGCGATTGAAGCCATCGCTGCAAGCGAGCCGGCTTCGCGACGTGCGTCGCTCCCACAAAAGAAACAGCCATCAGCGTCCGCGTAGCTTTTGTGGAAGCGACGCAAGTCGCGAAGCACTTTCTTCCCTCTGCACAGCGGCGAAAGGAGCCTGCCCCGGACTTGATCCGAGGTGACAGAAGAGCCGGCCCCTTACTTGATACGGGTCCGGATGAGGGGCGCTTTTCGCGCGATACACACACCACTTTTCAATCACTTATCGCAACTCTGAAACATACATTTTCATTTCATTCTGTTTCATTCACGCCCAACGCACCGGCTCTGCGTCCGTACTGCATCACCTACGCCGGTGCTCTGAACGCTTGCGATGCAGCCCCGCGCTGTGCCGCTGCAGCACCAGCACTGCGCCGACGATGAAAATTTCACCATCCATGCAGCTCAAAGCCCCGCGTGCGGAGCTGCTGAGCACCAACGGCGAGGCTGTTTGCCCCGACGCCGCAGCTCCCAGGCGCCAACGATGATGAACATTTCACCATTGATGCGGCTCAGCGCCTCGCGAACGGAGCTGCAGAGCACCAACGCTGAAGCTTGTTGCCTCGACACCGCAGCTCCGGGCTGCAACGACGCTGCATTGCTTCGGATCGATGATGCGTTGGCGGTGATCGCTGCTGCGTTGAGCGCCCCTCATCCGGCCTTCGGCCACCTTCTCCCCGCAGAGCGGGGAGAAGGAATAAAGCGCAACGCGCTGTGCTCTCCTTCTCCCCGCACAGCGGGGAGAATGGATATCACCGTGACTGCCTTCTCATCGAACGCCACCGTCTCTACTCCTTGTCCCCGCAGGCGGGGAGAAGGAACGACATTGGGGTTTCGGGATGAATGTCGTGGCGTCGACGGTGTCGCGCCTTTCGGCGCTCCTACACCGGCAGGAGCATCGCGGCTTGCGCCGCTCCCACATACGGCAACAGCATCACGCCGCGTCGCCGGCTTCCTTGATCTGCTGTTCCAGGCGCGCTTTGAGGCTGTCGTCGAGTTTGAGCTGGCGGGCCAGTTCGTCGAGGTACGTGCGCTCCATGAAGTTTTGTTCGTCCACCGCGAGCAGGCTGGCGAGGTACATCTCGGAGGCCATTTCCGGGGTGGTGGCGGCGCGGGCGACTTCGGCGGGATCCAGCGGTTTCTGCAGTTCGGCCTGCAGCCACTGGCGGACTTCGGGGCTGGCGTCGAGGCGGCTGAATTCGCCTTCGATCACTTCGCGCTCGCGGTCGTCGACATGGCCGTCGGCTTTGGACGCGGCGATCAGCGCTTTGAGAATCGCCTGACTGTGCGATTCGGCCTCCGGCGCCGGCAGCATGTCCACGGTGCGCGGCGCGGTGGCCGCAGCGGCGCCGCCCTGCTGTTTCTGCCAATCGCCGTAGGCTTTGTAGGCCAGCACGCCGACGGCAGCCAGTCCGCCGTACACCGCGACTTTGCCGCCCATCTTGCGCGCCTTGCGGTTGCCCAACAGCATGCTGAGGGCGCCACCGGCCAGCGCGCCCTTGCCGAAATCGGCGCCGCTCTTCACGCCCGCTGCGTCGCCCAAGCTGCCAGCGCTCTGTTGCGCGGTTTTCAGCAGTTGGTCGAGAAAGCCTTGGATCTTCATGCGCGACGCTCCGGGTTGAGGATGGATTCGGTTCAATTGTGGTCCAACGCGCCCACTTCAACCAGCCGGACGTCATGCTGATCACAAGATCGGCCGGCCTATTCAGGCAAAGCCCCGGCATCCGGCGCAAGATGCCCACAAATCCACCCCGCTTGCTTCGCCCTGTTAACGCGGTCACGGCAAGCGCAGGCGGCATCGGCTACAAATTCCCATCCCCCGACATCGAGGCACGCCCCCATGCCCCAGTCTCTCCTCGCACTGCGCCCCATCGCATTGATCTGCGCCAGCCTGCTGCTCACGTCCTGCAGCGGCACCATCGGCAACGAAGGCGCCCGTTTGGAGTCCACCAAGGCCAACCGCGAGGCCGCCTCGCGCCGGGACACACCGCGCACAGCAAACCCCACCGCGCCGGCTGCCGAGGCTGCGGTCAAACCTCGCATCACCGGCGGGCCGCAGCGCAGCACGCAGTTGCCCAACCCGCCCTTCGTCAGCACATCGTTCGGCACCTTCAACGAACCCTGGGCGATGACTTTCCTGCCCGACGGCCGTCTGCTGGTCAGCGAAAAATCCGGACAGCTGCGGCTGTTCAACACCACCACCAAAACCACCGGCACCGTGACTGGCCTGCCCAGCGTGTCCTACGGCGGCCAGGGCGGCATGGGCGATGTGGTGCTGCATCCGCAGTACGCCAGCAACCGCTACGTGTATTACAGCTATGCCGAGGCCGGCGCCAACAGCACCCACGGCGCGGTGGTCGCGCGCGCGCCGCTGACGCTGGACGCCAACGGCGGCGGCAGCCTTGGCACTTCGCAGGTCGTGTGGCGGCAATCGCCGAAAGTGGGCGGCCAAGGCCACTACAGCCACCGCATCGCGTTCGGC
Source organism: Lysobacterales bacterium (assembly GCA_031419075.1). Taxonomy (GTDB): domain Bacteria; phylum Pseudomonadota; class Gammaproteobacteria; order Xanthomonadales; family Xanthomonadaceae; genus Lysobacter_I. Next base: position 97,158 of record JANOKD010000002.1, on the reverse strand, counting down.
AGCGATGGAAAACTGTGGATCACCTCCGGCGACCGCCAGCAGGCGACGCCCGCGCAGGACATGGGCGGCAATCTGGGCAAACTGATCCGCCTCAACGACGACGGCAGCGTGCCCGCCGACAACCCGTTTGCGAATCAGGGCGGCGTGGCCGCGCAGGTGTGGTCGCTGGGCCACCGCAATCCGCTGGGCATCGCTTTCGACGCCACCGGCAAACTCTGGGCCCATGAGATGGGCCCGGCTGGCGGCGACGAACTCAATCTGATCGAACGCGGCAACAACTACGGCTGGCCGACCGTGTCCAACGGCGACAACTACAACGGCAGCGTGATCCCCGACCACCCCACACGCCCCGAGTTCAATGCGCCCGAAGCATGGTGGAACCCGGTCATCTCGCCGGCTGGGTTGATCATTTACTCCGGCGACCAGTTTCCGTATTTCAAAGGACACGGCTTTGCCGGCGGCCTCTCATCGCAGGCGCTGGTGCGTATCCAGTTCAACGGCAACACCGGCCGCGAAGCCGAGCGCTACGCGATGGGCAAACGCATCCGCGAAGTGGAGCAAGGCCCGGACGGCGCGATCTGGGTGTTGGAAGACGGTGCGGGCGCGCGGCTGCTGAAGCTCACGCCGAAGCCTTTGTGACGCGGTTGCTGTTGGTGATTGATCCGGCCGAATGGGTTTGGATTCGATGAGTCTGCTCACGTAGGAGGGGCTTTAGCCCCGAGCAGTTTTTGGTGAGGTTTGCCGTGAAAGGATCGGGCCTGAAGGCCCTCCTACAAAGCATTTCTGGTTCTGACCTGACGATACGCCACAAAAAACGGGCGGCAGATTGCTCTGCCGCCCGTCCGTATTGTTCCCGCTTGGCAGCCTGTGCCGCCAAGCGGGGTAACGCTTTCAGATCACAATCAGAAGCGGTAATCGGCGCTGACGTACCAGAACGCACCCGGCAGGTCGTAGGTGCCGGCGTCGTAGCCGTTCAACGAGCATCCCAGGCAGATCGGCGGTTCTTTGCCGAACACGTTGTTGGCACCGAGCGCAAGCTTCAGGCCGTCGAGCATGAACGCATTCTTCCAGCCGAACTGGATGTCGTGATAAGTCGTGGCACCCAGTTTATTGGTGGCCACACCATCGCAACCCGGCAGACCCTCAAGACCCGCGCAGCTTTCTTCGACGCTGCTGATGTAGCGGGAGCTGAAGTTCACGTCGAAGTTGCCGCGGTGCCAGCCGAGCTGCAGGTTGGACTGCCACTCGGGAATGGCGCTGTCGCTGACTTCAACGCCGACAGCGCGCGAGGACACGTTGCCGGCAGCATCGACCGCTTCGTAGTCATTGACAAAGGTCGACTGCAGCGAAGCGCTGAGGCTTCCGAAGCCCCATTCCGGGCTCAACCAATTGATTTTGACATCCGCGCCATCGGTCTGGATGCGGCCAAGGTTGGACAGGAAGTTGTTCGGCGGACGCAGATCGCCGCTGGAGATGCGGCTGAACGGCGTGCACGACGCGCCGGTGCCGTTCTGCTGGGTGTAGCAGGTATCCAACAGGCTCTGGAGATCGTTGGCCTGGATCGCGCCGTCGATCTTGTGGTTGTAGTAGCTCAGCTCGAAATCGAGTTTGCGCGACCACGACTGTTCCTCGGCCCAACCGGGGCTGTAGACCGCGCCGAAGGTGAAGCTGTCGGATTCTTCCGGATCCAGATCGGGATTACCGCCGGTGAAGGTGGTGATCTGGGTGTTGGCCTGCTCGAAATTGTCGGGCACGCCGGCCGCGACGCATGCGGCTTCCAGTCCGGGAGACACGCCGTTACCCCGATTGACGACCACTTGGTTGGTCGGGCCGCAGGGGTCGACCAGGGTCGCGCCGAACTGGGTGATGCCGAACAGTTCGCCGAGATTCGGTGCACGGAAGCCCTGCGAATAGGTGCCGCGCACCACCAGGTCTTCCATCGGCTGCCAGCGGAAACCGGCCTTGCCCGTGGTGGCGCTGCCGAACGTGGAGTAGTCCGAGAAGCGGATCGCGGCGGTCAGGTCGAGCGTCGCGAGCACCGGGAAATTGAATTCGCCGTAGATTTCCTTGACGTCGTATTCGGCGGAAACAGCCGAAGCGAACGAATCCTGCGACTCGCCAGTCTGACGCAGCGGATCGGGATTGAATTCGCCCTCGTAGTTGCGATATTCCGCGCCGGCCGCGAAGCCCGCCGTGCGGTCGCCGATGTTGAACAGATCGCCGGTGATGTTGGCCGAGAAAATATCGAGCACCTGGGTGCTGGCGTCGCGCTGATCGGTGCGGATGTAATTGATCATCGCCTGGGTGAAGGGGCGGCCCTGACCACCGAAGATATCCAGCGGCACACAGCCCGGCGTGGCGGCGCACACCGCAGGGCTGCCCAGCGCCGTGCGGATCCTGGCAATGTTGTAGCCGTTGGTGAAGCGCTGGGTGGCGGAGTTGCGGCTGTGGACATAGTTCACGTCCCACCCGTAGGTACGATCACCTGCGTCGATCAAACCGTCGAGGCCGGCGTTGAAATACCAGGTATCGACATTTTGGGTAAACAGACGCGGCCCGACTTCCACCGGACGGCGGCCGATGAACAGGAAGTTCCCGCCTGGGCCCGCATTGAGCGCAACACCGAACGGATTGAACGGATGGTTGGCCGGGATCGAAATGGTATCGGCGATGCCGCCGGTGCCCGCGCCCGGACCCACGAAGATCGGCTCAGGCGCTGCCTGGTTGGTCGACTGGCGGTTATTGAACAGGCCCTTGAAGTGCAGCCGGGTGTTCTCGCTGATATCGATGTTGACGCTGGCAAACAGCGACCTGCGCTCGCTCGGGGTGAGCAGCAGATTGAAGGGGGCAAAGTTAAAGCGATCGGAGCTGTCGAACGTGTTGTAGGTGCCGCCGTTCGGATTACCGGCAACGAACACCGGCGTGGTGGTGCCCGGATTCAGCGTGACGTTGTAGAACTGCGAGGGATTTGTGGCATTTCCGCAGAAGCCGGGCGTACCGACCGGGCGCGCCGGGTCGCAGAAACGGAACCGGCCCTGCGGCGTCCCCGAACTACCGAAGTCCAAGCCGCCACCCGGTACCGGGAAGGACGACTGGCCCCACGACGCGGAACTGATGTCGTCCTGCTCGTAATAGGTCGCGCCGAGGATGGCGGTCCAGCCGTCGCCGCCGGTGCCGAAGGTGAAGGACGCGTCCTTGGTCTCGCCGCCGCGGCTGTATTCGCCGTAATAGGTGCGGACTTCGGCGCCGTCGAAACTGCGGCGGGTGATGATGTTGACCACGCCGGCGATGGCGTCGGAGCCGTAGATGGCCGAGGCGCCGTCTTCCAGCACTTCGATGCGTTCAACGATCGCCAGCGGAATGGTGTTGAGGTCGGCGCTGCCGCTGACGCCGGAGGCCGAGGACTCATTGACCCAGCGGATGCCGTCGACCAGCACCAGCACGCGCTGCGAGCCGAGGTTGCGCAGGTCGACCTGGGCCGAACCGGCACCGATGCCGCCGCCGTCCGGCGGATAGCCGAAGTTGCCGGAGGAGTTGAACTTGGCGTTGAGCGCTTTGCCGCTGGCGCTGAGCTGCTGAAGCAGCTCACCGACGCTGGCGACGCCGGTCTCTTCGATTTTGGCGCGGTCGATGACATAGACCGGCTGTGCGGTGACTGCATTGGTCTGCTTGATGCGGGTACCGGTGATACTGATCGTGTCCAGCGTGTTCTGTTCCGGGCTGTCCTGCGCCGCGGCGATGCCGGGCAGCGAGAGCAGCAAGGTCAGATGGACAGCGGCCGTCAGGCGATTACGGCGCAGCTTGTTCATTGGGTTCTCTCCATTTTTTATTGTAGGTAATAGCGCGTGCCACCGCCGTTGGCCCCCTCCGTGGGCGGTACTGCGCATTTGTAAACAAATTGTGAAGCCGGAGCAAGCTGCCGATGGGGCTCCGGGCTTCCGGCACAGGTCGTGACTGACCTGTTCACCCGGCTTCGCTATAGTCCCCGACATGCAAACTCCCTCTCTCCCCGCCCTCGCGGGTCTGCTTGCCGCCCTGTTGCCGGCGGCCTGCAGCGCCCAGCCCTACGACTCCAGCCTGGCTCAGACCAACCTGGCCCAGACCCGGGCCGCGCTGGACGCCGCCGAGCGCGGCCAGGCCGCAACTGCGCCGCTGCCGGCCGGCCATCCTCTCGCCGGCTGGGTTGAATACGCCGGCTTGCGCAAGACCATCGACACCCTGCCCGCCACCAGCGGTCAGGCTTTTCTCAGCCGTTACCGCGGCCAGGCCGTGGCCGACACCTTCCGCGAACAGTGGCTGGCGGTGCTGGCCCGGCGCGAAGATTGGCCCAGTTATCGCAGCGCCTGGTCGGCTTCGATCAAAAGCACCGCCCTGCGCTGCGCCGAGTTGAACGCGCGCCAGGCATTGGGCGCGACCGATGCCGATTGGACGGCCGATGCGCAGGCGCTGTGGCGCGGCACCGGCAAATCGCTGCCGAACGAATGCGATGCACCGATGGCGATTCTTGCAGCGAAAGGCGGGCTTGAGCCCGCCCTGCGCTGGGAGCGGATCGAGAAAGCCGCAGCGGAACTGCAGCCGGCGGTGATGCGCGCCGCTGCGCGTGGGCTGCCGGCCGATGACTTCGCGCTGGCCAACGACTACGCCGCATTTATCGAATCTGTGCACGACCGCGCCCTGACGTGGCCGAAGACCGCACGCAGCCGTTTGATCGCTTCGCATGGTCTGGCCAGGCGTGCCAAGGCGTCCCCGGCTTCGATCGACGCCCTGCTGCCGAAATTCTCCGATGCGCTCGGCATGGACGACACCGAACGCGGCCGCGCGCTGTATCAGGCGGCGCTGCAAACCGTAGCCTCCTATCTGCCGGATTCGGCGCGTCGCTTGAACGCGGTGCCCGATGTCGCCTACGACGAAAAACTGCACGAATGGCGGGTGCGCGAAGCGATGGCGCGCTCCGACTGGAAGGCGGCGCTTGCCGGCATCCGCAAAATGGGCGACAAGCAGCGCCGCGATTCGCGCTGGCGCTATTTCGAAGCACGGCTGCTGGAGATGGCCGGCGACAGGGCCAACGCTGCCATTCTGTTCCGCGACGCGGCGAACAAAGCGGAGTTTCACGGCTTTCTCGCCGCCGACCGCATCGGCAGCGCGTATGCGCTGTGCCCGTGGGAACTGAAGACCGACGCTGCGGCGAAGGCTGCAGTCGCGCGTGACCCGGCGATGGTGCGCGCGATGCAGCTGTACCGATTGGAGCGCGGCACCTGGGCCGAACGCGAGTGGAGCGACGCGCTGGCGCGGTTCTCGCCCGAACAGCGCCGGATCGCAGTGGACGTTGCGCAGGACAACGGATGGTTTGATCGCGGCGTGTTCGGCCTGCTCAACGTCGGCGGCAGGTCGTATCCCGAAGAATCGCGGCTGTACACGCTGCGCTTCCCGCTGCACCACGACAGCGCGATCCGCCGCGAGGCCGCCAGGCACAACATCGACCCTACCTGGGTCGCGGCCGAAATCCGCGCCGAAAGCGTGTTCAATCCGAAGGCGCGTTCGCAGGCCGATGCGCGTGGCCTGATGCAGGTGCTGCCCAGCACCGGCGCCGGCATTGCGAAACGTCTGGGGCTGCCGTGGCGCGGCGGCGAGAGTCTGTACGAACCGGAGTTCAACATCAGCCTGGGCACCGCGTATCTGCGCGAAATGGAAGACAAATACGGCATGACCTACGCAGCCATCGCCGCCTACAACGCGGGCCCCGCGCCGGTGGCGCGCTGGCAGTCGCAGCGCCCGGACATGGACGCAGACTTCTGGATCGAAACCATCAGCTACAAAGAAACCCGCGATTACGTCGCACGCATTCTCGCCTTCAGCGTGATTTACGACTGGCGGCTCAACGGCAAGGCCATGCCGATCACCGACCGCCTCGCCGGGCGCATGGTCGACACGCGCAAACCGTTTGTGTGCCCGCTGCCGGCGGACTTGCCGGCAGCGCCGGCACCGACATCTGCACCAGCAGCACGGAGAACACAGCGATGAGCCACATGATCACTATCCTCGGCGGCAGCGGTTTCGTCGGTCGCGCGCTGGTGGCACGCCTGCTAGCAGACGGCCACCGCCTGCGCGTACTGTCGCGCAGCGAAAGCACCCGTGCACGTACGCCCGCAGGCGCAGAGCTGCTGGTCGGCGATGTGTTCGATCAAGTATTCCTGCGCACCGCGTTCGACGGCGCCGATGCGGTCATCAATCTGGTCGGGATCCTCAACGAACGCGGCGACGACGGCAGCGGATTCCGCAAGGTCTATGTGGAACTGGCCGAGGTGATGATCGCCGCGATGCAGGCTGCGGGCGCGCGTCGGCTGCTGCAGATGAGTGCGCTGCATGCGGGCGACGGCGACAGTCATTATCTGAAAGCACGCGGTGAAGCCGAAGCCCTTGTTCGCGCATCGTCATTGGACTGGACGCTGTTCCGGCCCTCGGTGATCGCCGGTCCCGGCGACGGCCTGTTCTGCCGCTTCGCGCAGCTGCTGCGCTTCGCGCCGGGCCTGCCGATCGGCCGCGCCGATGCCCGCTTCCAGCCCGTCTGGGTGGGCGATGTGGTCGAAGCGTTCGTCCGCGCGCTGAACGACGCCGCCACCATCGGCCACAGCTACGATCTGGTCGGCCCTGAGCAAATGACCCTCGCGGAGATCGTGCGCCTCACTGCGCAGACCAAAGGCTGGACCCGTTTCGTCGTGCCGCTGCCGGGCGTGTTCGGCCGGATCCAGGCGGAAGTGGGCGAACATCTGCCGGGCAAACCGATCAGCCGCGATAACTGGCGTTCGCTGCAGCGCGATTCCACCAGCGACGACAACGGCCTGCCGAAACTCGGCATCACACCCACCGATGTGCGCGGCAAACTGCCCGAGATTCTCGGCGTCGTCGCCTGATCTGCGTATCCATATCCGCGCATATATCTCTGCGCATTCATCCGCATTCATCCGCATTCCGTATTCCACTCACACGAGGACATCGCCATGGGACTGCTCGACGGCCTGCTGGGCCACGCTGGCGAAAAGCCGGTGGAGAAGATCGAAGAAGAATTCGCACCGCTGCTCGCGCCCGGCGAAACCCTGCAGCGTGCGTTCGCACTGATCCGCGACCTGATCGTGTTCACCGATCGCCGCGTGATTCTGGTCAACAAGCAGGGCGTCACCGCGAAGAAAACCGAGTACCGCAGCATCCCGTATCGCGCGATCACCATGTTCTCGCTGGAAACCGCGGGTCATTTCGATCTGGAAGCCGACCTGCGCATCTGGCTGTCCGGTCAGCCCGCGCCGATCGAACTGCACCTCGGCCGCAACTCCGGCGCACACCAGATCGTCGCGCTGCTTGCGCAACATGCGCCGAAATAAAGCGGCCCCGAATGTTGTCATCCCGAATCCCGGCTTCACCGGGGTGAGGGATCTGCTTCTCGCCCTCACTTTGAATCACAAGCAGATCCCTCCACGGGCTTTGCCCGTGTTCGGGATGACAAAACAGGCATAGGCCTTGCCCTTGTTCGGAACGAAAAAAACCGATATTTCAATGTGTCATCCCGAATCCCGGCTTCATCGGGTGAGGGATCTGTCTGTCGCTTTTGATGCATATCGCCCATTTACAAAGCCACCCGTCGGACCTGTCGCATGAAGATCTATCTCGTCGGCGGCGCGGTCCGCGACACACTGCTGGGCCTGCCCTGCGGCGACCGCGATTACGTCGTGGTCGGCGAAACGCCGGAATCGATGCTCACTGCCGGCTTCAAGACCGTGGGCAAAGATTTCCCGGTATTCCTGCATCCGCAGACCGGCGAGGAATATGCATTGGCGCGCACCGAGCGTAAATCCGGGCGCGGGTATCGCGGCTTCGTGGTGCACGCCGAACCCACGGTGACGCTGGAAGACGATCTGATCCGTCGCGACTTCACCATCAACGCCATCGCCGAACACACCGACGGCACCCTGGTCGATCCGTACGGCGGCGCGCACGATATCGAAGCGAGCGTGCTGCGCCACGTCGGCCCGGCCTTCGTCGAAGATCCGCTGCGGGTGCTGCGTGCGGCGCGATTCATGGCCCGCTTTGCGGCGCACGGGTTCACCGTTGCGCCGGAAACGATGACGCTGATGCGGGAGATGGTGGCGGCCGGCGAACTTGCCGATCTCACGCCGGAACGCGTCTGGCAGGAGCTGTCGCGCGCGCTGGCTTACACGCGGCCGTCGGCGTTCCTGCGCACGCTGCGCGACTGCGGCGCGCTGGCGGTGGTGTTGCCCGAAGTGGATGCGCTGTACGGCGTGCCGCAGCGTGCCGAATATCACCCGGAAGTCGACACCGGCATCCACACCGAAATGGTCTGCGACATGGCGGCGCGGATTGCGCCGGGCGACGATCTGGTGGGCTTCGCCGCGCTGACGCACGATCTCGGAAAAGCGCTCACGCCGCACGACGAACTGCCGAAACACATTCTTCACGAACAGCGCGGCCTCGATCCGTTGATCGAACTTTGCGCACGGCTGAAGGTGCCCACAGCGCATCGCGACCTTGCGCTGTCCGCATGCCGCGAGCATCTCAACGTGCACCGTCTGTTCGAGCTGCGCAGCGCCAGCATTCACGATCTGCTGGCGCGCAACGACGGCTTCCGCCAGCCACAGCGGATCGCGCTGCTCGCGAAAGTGTGCGAAGCCGACAAGCGCGGCCGCGGCGGAATGAGCGAAGCCGATTACCCGCAGGCTGCCGAACTGCTGACACTGCACGCGGCGGCGCAGTCGGTGCGCGGCGCGGACGTGATGCGGGACGGATTGGAAGGCCCAGCGCTGGGCGAAGCGCTGCGGCTGGCGCGGATCGATGCGATCCGACGGATACGCGGATCAGCGGTCAACGCTCAGTAATGCATGCAATAAGTTGTCCTGGAAGCTCACATTACCGGTGAGATGTTCGTGGTCTTCGCAGAGGAAGAACACGTAATCGTATTGCAGGCTGCTCCAGGGATGTCGCGGAACGGTGGGGTCGAGATTTTCGCGGGCCAGCAATGATGCCTTGGTGACCCGGCCGTCGCCAGGTTCGAGCATCAACCGGCTGTAATCGATGCCCGCGACCGGGTGCTGTATGTCGCGCGGCCAGAGCCTCAACAGCGAATCCTCGCCGATGTTCTCGACCACCATACGCGCCGGCGTCAATTGGCAATCGCCTCCCAGCAGAATCGGTTTCACACCGCGTCCGTCGTCCTGTACCGACAGGGACCAGGTGAATCGGCGCGCACGTTCCAATTGCTTTTCCGCGTAACGCTCCAGCACCTGCAGGTGACGTCGGCCCGCCTCGGCGGTCGTGTCGGCCTCAGTGACCCTGGCGCGAACTTTCGGATCGAACACGCCCCAGCCGAAACTCCTCCAGATCGCAATGTCGAACACATCCCGGTCGAGTGGCAGACCTTCGGGAGTGATCAACCAATTGTTCAGAGCGTGCGGCAATATCTGGTACGCAGTCGGCGTGGTGGCGAAGACTTCCTGATTGATCCTGCGCAGACCGACGCGCTCGCCTTCGATCAGGCTCTTGACGGCTTCCAGAGAGCCGAAATTCGGTGTTCCCAACAGGATCAGACGCCGGATGCTGCCCGCACCGGCATGCGTGACCGGAAATTCGTTGCCATCGAGCAGATCAACCGTGCCATAGCGCGCGTAATAGCGGGCGATCAGGCCACCGTTGGAATGCGCGACGATGTCCACGCGCAGGTCCGGACGACCATAATCCTTGCGAATGCGTTCGATGAAGTCGTGCAGGCGCTGCACGCTTTCGATGTTGTCGCGCCGCCAATCGTAGAGGAACAGGTAATAGCGTCGGTCCCCAGGCCGCGCCGATTGACCGGGTTTCGTACGACGATAACCGCCCGCCTGCTCCATCGTCCGCAACAGCTCGCCGTAGAAGTCGCTGCTGCCGATTCGGTCGAAGATCGCGTAGGGTTCGACGCCATCGTCCCGCGCCTGCAGGGTGTCCGGATCGATATCGAGCGCGAGTTCCGAGAAATCAGAAAACACGAGCCCGCGCAAACCTCCGGGCCACACCTCGACGCCATCGCTGCTGCGCCGCAGTTTGGAACCATAGATCCCATGCACGACCACGACCGGCGGAGGCTCGCCTGCGCGCGCACCCGCATAAAGCCGCGGCAAATCAGGACGCGAACCGATCGTGCCGCAGGCCGTCGACAGCGACACGAGCAGAATGCAAAGCACGGTCGCAGGCACGGCCCGAATCGCAATTTCAATTGCACTGGTTATTGCTGCGCCGGTTGTCATCAAGCCGACCCTCATCGCTCCAAATCCGGGCATACGCAATCGCCTCATCATTCGCTCGGTCCCGGAGATAGAGATGCGACTGCGACGCATCGGTGCGCGGCGCCGTTCATCGCCTGCGATCGATCGCCAGCAGCAGATCCCGCCACGGCGTCAGCTGGGTGCCAAATCCAACGATGACGCCCAGCGTGTTGGCCAACGCATCCATGCCATCCATCATCCGGTCGGTGGTCAACGCGCCCTGCGCGTATTCCAGGCCGATGCCCATCAACACCAGCGCGATGCCGACGCTGAGCAGCGAACGCCAGCGCGGGTACAGCTGCACGGCCCCGGCAGCGAGGAGTGCATAGGCGAGGAAATGTTCGAGTTTGTCGGTGCCGGAAGGCAATTGGCCAAGATCCGGAACCGGCATCAGTGACGTCGCCACCACCAGCGCCACGCCCAGGCACCACAGCCCGGACCACAGCAGTGGACGACGAAAGGGTTTGAGTGATCGACCAACCCGTCTTCGCGTCATTCAAAAGTGCTCACAGACGAAAACTCAGATCGCCGATCATGAAGGCGTGCGCCAGACTGGATTTGCGCGCGAACCCGATCACCTGGAAGCGTTCGCCCATCTCACCGGGCAGGGTCAACTTTTTTACCTGCTGACGCAGCGCATAACGCGCAGCCTCGTCGGCGGCGCGGCCCTCGTGCTCGGCCAAGCGCTGCTCCAGACCGTTGCCGATCAGGAAGCTGGCCTGCGAACAATAGCCGCTGAACTCGAATCCGGCGCCCGTGCCCGCCTCGGCAAGCGCGGTGAAATCGACCGATACGGTGACATCCTGCAGCCCGACCCGCGCGAACACGTTGTCGACCAGTCGGTGGCGATGGAATGCACGCAGCGTGCCGTCTTCGCGCCGCGGGTCGTAATACTCGCGACGCGGATAGCCGTAATCGACGAACAGCAGCGCGCCCGCATCGAGACCGCCCGCCACCGCCTGCAGCCAGTACGGCAACTGCGGCAGCACTTCGGAGCGATAGCCGTCGTTGAACGGGCCATCGCATTTGCGTTCGACATGGCGCACCGCCGCGCTCAGCAGCGCATCGGCGGGCCGGTCCATGCGCACGAAGCCGCCCTGCGCATCCAGCGCGACATGCTCTTCGTAAATTTCGCCCTCGATCACCGCGAACCGCGAGGTGGGCAGCGCATCGATCACTTCGTTCGCGAACAGCACGCCGTTCCAGTGCGCGTTGATCGGCGTCTGCAGCCACTCCACCCGCGCAAAGATCTCCGGCGCAAGCCGCGCGCGCAGCCGCTCCTGCTGACGTTCGCGCAGATCGGCGCTGGGTTCGAGAATGGCGTACCGCGCCGGCATCGCCTGCAGTGCGACCAGACGCTCGATCGCAGCCTCGGCGAATGCGCCGCTGCCGCCGCCGATCTCAAGGAATGTCGCATCGTCGCCAAGCTGACGCAGCACCGGCGCCAGCGCATCGGTCACGCATTCGGCGAACAGCGACCCCAACTCGGACGAGGTCACGAAATCGCCGGCAGCGCCAAGCTTGGTCGCGCCAGCGCTGTAGTAGCCCAGCCCGGGCGCATACAGCGCCAATTCCATGAATCTCCAGAACGGCAGCGCGCCGCCATTGCTTGCGATCTGATCCTGGATCAGTTCCGACAGACGATCGCTGTGCGCGCGGATGTCGGGATCAAGATCATCGTCAATCGACATGCGGCAACTCCATTGCGGGGGCCGTACAGGATAACGAATCTATCCGGCGGGACATCCGAATGACGCGCGGCGACGTGTGGTCAAATGAGGCCCGCATCGAACACGGAACTACGCCCATGTCCTCATCCCGCCCCGTCGCCCTGGTCACCGGCGCTGCCCGTCGCCTGGGTGCCGCCATCGCGCGCAATCTGCACGCGGCCGGTTACGACGTCTCCCTTCATTACCGGCATTCGGGCGAAGACATGCGCGCACTGGTCGCTGATTTGAACGCCGAACGCGCCAACAGCGCGGTGTCATGGGCCGCCGATCTGGCCGAATACGACCGTCTGCCCGAACTGGTGGCCAAGACCGTCGGTCATTTCGGCCGGCTCGACGCACTGGTGAACAATGCGTCCGCATTCTCGCCGACGCCGCTGGGCACGATCACTCCCGCCGATTGGGACGGGCAGTTCCTGATCAACGCACGTGCGCCGCTGATCCTTGCCCAGGCCGCCGCGCCGCATCTGAAACACGCACGCGGCGGCATCGTCAATCTCACCGACATCTATGCAGAACGCCCGCTGCGCGACCACGTGGTGTACTGCATGAGCAAGGCCGCGCTGCTGGCCGGCACGCGCGCACTGGCGCTGGAGCTGGCACCCGAGGTGCGGGTGAACGCGATCGCGCCCGGCGCCATCCTGTGGCCGGAAGAAGGCAAACCCGAAGCGGCGAAGGCAGCGCTGCTGGCACGCACGCCGCTGGGGCGTATCGGCACGCCCGAAGAGATCGCCGAGGCGGTGCGCTGGCTGCTGCAGGGCGCGGCCTACACCACCGGGCAGGTGATCCGGGTCGACGGTGGACGGCTGCTGGACCACTGAACCGTCCGGCATGGCGCCGGACGGCGATGAGGTTTGTTTCAGCGCGCAGCGTACCTGAGCGCGGCAATCACTTCGGTGCGAACGCCGACTCCAGCGCCATCCCGCGAAATTCAGCCGGCGCTTCATGCGACACCGCGTACCGGTATAGTGCGGCGGAATAAATGCCGCTCAGCGCGGCCTGGGTCACACCCAGCACCAGCACGCCGATCACGAACACCGCAGCCACCCCGATCGCCAACGCAATCGACGCCTGCCACGCAAGGAACGTCGCAACGATGCCGATCACCACCACGATTGTAGTAATCAGGCCGAACGCTGCGCCGATACCGACGTTGCCGATCGCATTCTCGCCCCAGGTTTTCTTAAGCAGCACAACGCTTTCTTTCAGGGCGTCGATCGGGCCGATGTTGCGGTTGACCAGCACCGGCACCACCAGGAACGTCGCCAGCGTCCAAGCCATGCCCAGACCGCTGCCGATCATCCGCACGATCACGTTGTTGTCGCGGTTTTTCAGCGACTGCAGCAACACGCCGACGGTCGCGGCGATGGCGGCGTAGCCCAGAATCGCCGGCAGCCGCGCCTTCGCAGCGCGGATACCGTCAGCGAAGGTCGGATCGCCGCCTTCGAGCCGGATCGTCGCCGCAGCGACCAATCCGCTGTTGAAGAACACGATCACGCTGTACTGGCAGAAATAAAACACGAACCCGATCACCGCACCGAAGAGATTGAAACCATCGGCGAACAGTTTGAGCGCGAAGATCGGCAGCGCGAAGGTGGCCAGCACCAGTAAGGTGGCCAACGAAGACAGGATCGGGAACAGCATCAGCTCTTTGTCGGCGCGCAGCACCGACGCACTCGCCTTGACCAGGCCCCAACTGCGCGAAAACTTCTCGAACATCGCTTGTGTCCTCCCCGGACAGCGGATTGAAAGATGATCGTGCGGCGAACGTCCGTAGCCGACAAGCGCTGGAAGTCACCCCGGACCCGATGACATTGATCGGACTCACGTCATGCGTCTGCATCGGGATCGAACTCCACCGTGCAGGGCGTGTCGCGCGCGGGCGACTCAGCCCACAGCGCGGCCAGCGTCCGCCCGCTGCGCGGATCGATGAACGCCGGCGCGATTTCCGCCAGTGGTTTGAGCACGAACGCATATTTCAGCTCATCGCGCGGCAGCTGGAGATGGCCCGGCCCTTCCAGCACCAGATCGTCGTAAAACACGATGTCGATATCCAGCGGCCGGTTGCCGAAGCGTGGCCCGCTGCGGTCGCGGCCGTGCGCATCTTCCAGCGCGTGCAGCCAGTCGTTGAGTACGAACGGATCGAGATCGCTGTCGATCACCGCCGCGGCATTGAGGAAATCGGCCCCGTCGAAACCGACGGCCGGAAAACGATAGACCAACGACGCGGCGACATTGCCGAAGCGTTCGCGCAACGCCGCGAACGCCGAACGCAGATTCGCTTCCGGCCGCTGATTGCTGCCAAGACTGAGATACGCCTTGCCCATCAGGAGTTGTCCATTACTGCTGGTTTCATCAGAGTGTGCATCAGAGCGTGTCCGTCAAAGCCGCGACCGTTCAAGCGCTGCTGCGTTCAATCATCACGCCCACCGCACGCGCGCCGCGCACCGCGCCGGGCTTGCTCAGCTTCAGACGCACGTGCGAAACGGCGAATTCGGCCAGAATGATCTCGGCGCAGCGCTCGGCCAGCGTTTCGACCAGACCAAACGACGATGCCGACACGTATTCGATCAGCCGCTTGCTCACCGCCTTGTAGTTAAGCGTATCGGCGATGTCGTCGCTGGCCGCAGGCTTACGGTTGTCGAACGCCATTTCGATATCGAACTGCAGCGTCTGGCGGATCCGCCGCTCCCAGTCGTAGATGCCAATCAGCGTCTCGATTTCGAGCGCTTCGATGAAAACTTTATCCATAGGTCGGGAATCGGTATTTGGATTGAAGTATCGAGAATGGTAACCGCAACATGTCCTCGGTAGAGCGTGCTTCAGCCCGCTGCCTCATACCCGGAAAGGATCGGTCGATAAACAGCACAGCGACCTGAAGGTCGCTCTACAACATGCACGACTCGATGTGTCGCTTACACCAACGGCGCCAGCGTTGCCATCTCCCAGCGCGGCATGACCTGCACCGCCGCATCGCTGCGCTGCCCGGCTTCGAGCCGCAGCGCCCCGGCGAAGGCGATCATCGCGCCATTGTCGGTGCACAGTGCCGGGCGGGGAAAACAAGCCCGGCCGCCGCGTTTGGCCGCCATCGCATGCAGTCGCGCGCGCAGGCGCTTGTTCGCGCCCACGCCGCCAGCGACCACCAGCACCTCACAGCCTGCAGCCTGCAGCGCGCGTTCGCACTTGATCGCCAGGGTATCCACCACCGCATCCTCAAACCCGCGGGCAACGTCAGCCTTGGTCGCGTCGCTTTGATCGCTGGCGCGCCAGGCCAGCAGCACCTGGGTCTTGAGCCCGCTGAAGCTGAAATCCAGACCGGGGCGGTCGGTCATCGGCCGCGAGAATTTGAACTTGCCGGGGGTGCCGTGCTCGGCCAGCGCCGCCAGCTGCGGCCCGCCCGGGTAAGGCAGCCCCATCAGCTTGGCGGTTTTGTCGAAGGCCTCGCCGGCGGCGTCGTCCAAGGTGTCGCCGAGCAGCCGGTAACTGCCGATGGCGTCCACCGCCACCAGCTGACTGTGCCCGCCGGAGACCAGCAGCGCCACGAACGGCGCCTGCGGAGGGTCATCTTCCATCAGCGGCGCCAGCAGATGGCCTTCCATGTGGTGAACACCGATCGCCGGCAGCTCCAGCGCCCAGGCCAGCGACCGCGCCACCCCGGCACCGACCAGCAGCGCCCCCACCAGCCCGGGACCGGCGGTGTAGGCCACGCCATCCAAGTCGGCAAGGGTCAGATCAGCCTCGGCCAAGGTCTGCCGGATCAGCGGCAGCAGCTTGCGCACGTGGTCGCGGCTGGCCAGCTCCGGCACCACCCCGCCGTACTCGGCATGCAGCGCAATTTGGCTGTAGACCGCATGCGCCCGCAGCCCTGCCGCGCCCGGGAGGGCTGTGTCGTAGACCGCAACGCCGGTCTCGTCGCAGCTGGTTTCGATGCCAAGGACTTTCATGAGAAGGGGTGGAAGGTGAATGGAAACGGAGATAGCTTACCGCGCCCGGCAGCAGGCTTCTCGCGGATCTGCAGCGCCGAACTTGCGCCCCCGGGGTCGACGCCGCTATCATGCGCGGCTCGCCCGGACGGACCGGGTGGTGCAGATTTCATCGCACACGTTCCTTCGCAAGAGCCCGGCCGAGGTGGCCGGTTTCCCAAAAGCCCGAGATTCCTATGCCCAGCGTCAAAGTCCGCGAAAACGAGCCCTTCGAGTTTGCCCTGCGTCGCTTCAAGCGCACCTGCGAGAAAGCCGGCGTCCTCGCCGAAGTCCGCAAGCGTGAGTTCTACGAAAAGCCGACCCAGGAACGTAAGCGCAAGGCAGCCGCTGCGGTCAAGCGCCAAGCTCGCCGCACATCGCGCGACGCGACCAAGCGTCAGCGCATGTACTGACCCCCTTACCGGGCGCAAGTACACCCGATTCCTGCGCAGCCGCGAGTTACAACCTCGCAGGTCGCGGCCACAGTGAATCCCGAAGCCGGCCGCGTTTGACGCTGCCGGCTTTTTGTCTTTGCAGCGTTTTGCCCGACCGATCACCACCCAGCCTGTCGCCCGCCATGCGGGCCACGCCACACGGAGCCAGACCATGAGCCTCAAGCAGCGCCTCACCGACGACATGAAAACCGCCATGAAGGCCGGCGAAAAAGAGCGGCTTGGCACCATCCGCCTGATGAACGCCGCGATCAAGCAGAAGGAAGTCGACGAGCGCATTGAGGTGGACGACAGCCTGGTGCTGGCGATCCTCGAAAAGATGATGAAACAGCGCAAAGACTCGGTGAGTCAGTTTGAAGCGGCCAACCGTGAGGATCTGGCTGCGATCGAACGCGCCGAAATGGCGATCATCGAACAGTACCTGCCGGCCAAGCTGGGCGAAGCCGAGATCCTGGCCGTCATCGACGCCGCGATCGCAGACACCGGCGCGTCCGGCCCCGCCGACATGGGCAAGGTCATGGGCGCCATCAAGGCCAGACTGGCCGGCCAAGCCGACATGGGTGAAGTGTCAAAGCTCATCAAACAGCGTCTGGCTGGCTGAGCCTCAAGGCAATGAACACCGCGCAGCCCGTCATCGCCATCCGCCCGGCCGTTGTCACCGACGCCGGGCTGATCCTCGCCTTCGTCCGTGAGCTGGCCGAGTACGAAAAACTGTCGCATGAAGTCGTCACCGACGAAGCAGGGCTCGCCGCGCAGCTGTTCCGCGAGCGCCCGCACGCCGAGGTGCTGATTGCCGAGGTCGACGGCGCGCCCGCCGGCTTCGCACTGTTCTTCCACAATTTCTCGACCTTCGTCGGCAAGCCGGGGCTGTATCTCGAAGACCTGTTCGTGCGCCCCGCGTTTCGCGGCCTGGGTCTGGGCAAACGGCTGATGGTGGGGCTGGCGCAGATTGCCGTCGAACGCGACTGCGGCCGCTTTGAATGGTCGGTGCTCGACTGGAACACGCCCGCCATCGACTTCTACCGCAGCCTAGGCGCCGTCGGCAAGGACGAGTGGACCGTGCAGCGCGTGAGCGGCGATGCATTGCGGACCTTGGCCGCACAGCCGGCCGACTGACCCCGGCGGCTTATCTGCCGCTGCTATAATCGGACCGAATTCAGTCCGCAGCGAGACCGTCATGAGCGACCCCATCATCAGTCTCAGCGATTTCAAATCCGACGCCAGCCAGTGGCTCAAACGTCTGCAGGAAGAGTCCGACGCGGTTGTGCTGACCCAGAACGGCCGCGCCAGCGCCGTGGTGCAGAGTTACGAGACCTACCAGCGCCAGCAGCAGGCGCTGTTGATGCTTAAGCTGTTGGCGCAGGGCGAGGCGGATATCGCTGCGGGACGTACGTTCCCTCAGGAAGAGGTCTTCGAACGTCTGGAAAAACGGTTGAAGCAAGGGTATGAGTGAACTTGAGGTCCGCTGGGCCTCGAATGCGGAAAACGATCTGATCGCGATCACCCGCTACATCGCATCCACGGATCCAGCGGCGGCATTGACGATCTTTCACCGCATCCGGGATCGCGCACGCACGCTCGGAAGCCATGCGTTACGCGGACGGCTTGTGCCGGAGCTGCGCGATGCGGGCGCACAGTACCGTGAACTGATCGAACGTCCTTGGCGTTTGGTGTATCGCATTGAGCCTGAGAGGATTTTCATCGTTGCCGTACTCGATGCACGCCGCGATCTGCAGACACTGTTGCTCGAACGACTGATCCGCAGCTGATATGGCCCGCATCCCCGACGCCTTCATCGACGACCTGCTCGCGCGCACCGATATCGTGGAGCTGGTCGCCTCGCGCGTGCCGCTGAAGCGCCAGGGCAAAGAGTATTCGTCGCGTTGTCCGTTCCATGACGAGCGCTCTGCGTCGTTCACGGTCTCGCCGACCAAGCAGTTCTACCACTGCTTCGGCTGCGGCGCGCACGGCACCGCGATCAGCTTCCTGATGAATTACGACCGCCTCGAATTTCTCGATGCGGTGGACGAACTCGCCAAGCGCGTCGGTATGGAAGTACCGCGCGACACCCAACAGCGCAATGCAACGCCTGACAGCGTCGATCAGTACGCGGCGCTGGAAGCAGCGGCGAAGTTTTTCCAGAAGCAGCTTGCGATCAGCGAAAAAAGCCGCGCGTATTTCGACCGCCGCGGCGTGGACGATGCGATCCGCACCCAGTTCAGCCTGGGCTATGCACCGGACGGTTTTTCGGCGCTGCGCGATGCGCTGGGCACCGATCCGCGACGCATGGGGCTGCTTGAGCGCGTCGGCCTGTTCTCCAAGAACGACAAAGGCCACGTTTACGACAAATTCCGCGACCGGGTGATGTTCCCGATCCAAGACCGCCGCGGCCGCACCATCGCATTCGGCGGTCGCGTATTGGATCCGGAAGATTCGCCGAAGTATCTGAATTCGCCGGAAACCCCGCTGTTCCACAAGGGTCGCGAGCTCTACGGGCTGTGGCAGGTCCGGCAGTCGAACAGCAAGATCGAACGGCTGATCGTGGTCGAAGGCTATATGGACGTGATCGCGCTGTTCCAGCACGGCATCACCCAGGCCGTGGCCACACTCGGCACCGCGACCACGCCCGATCACGCCGAACTGCTGTTTCGAAATGCACCAGACGTGTACTTCTGTTTCGACGGCGACGCTGCCGGCCGACGCGCCGCGAGCAGGGCGATGGAGTCGGTGCTGCCGCGGATGAAGGACGGGCGACAGGCGTTCTTCCTGTTCCTGCCCGACGGCGAAGATCCAGACACGCTGGTGCGCAGCGAAGGCAGCGCCGGTTTCGACCTGCGCCTGCGCGACGCGACGCCGCTGTCGACGTTCTTCTTCGACGAACAGGCCACGGACGTGAACCTCGGCACGCTCGACGGCAAGGCGCGGCTGGCAGAACGCGCCAAACCGCTGCTGGCGCAGATTCCCGACGGCGCCTTTGGCGATCTGATGCGCCAGCGCCTGACCGAACTCACCGGCGTGGGCGCACGCCCCGGCGCGCAGACGCAAACGTCATCGCAGCGCACGCGTGCGCAGGTTGCGCCTACCCAGAAACGCAGCCTGGTGCGCAGCGCGATCGCGCTGCTTCTACAGCAGCCATCGCTGGCGTTGGCACTGCAGCCACCCTACACCTTCAGCGCGCTGCGCCAGCCCGGCATAGCGCTGCTCACTGAACTGGTCACGCTGGTGCGCGAACGCCCGGATATCACCACCGGCGGCGTGCTCGAGCATTTCGCCGACCGCGAAGAAACAGCCGCACTGCAAAAACTCGCCTCGCAGGACATGCCCGGCGAAGCCGCGCTGTGGCAGAACGAATTCGCCGACGCGATGGCGCAGCTTGAAAAACAGACCCTGCACCAGCGCATCGACGAGCTGCAGGCAAAACAGCGCGAAGTCGGTCTGGACGATGACGATAAAGCTGAGATGCGCGCTCTGCTGCTGAGCAAACTGCAGCCAAACCGATAACGCGCGCAACACACCGGGAACGCATTTCCGTAGGGTGGCGGTGAGTGCAGCGAGCCGCACCACTGAACGCCCCGCAAGCATTCAACGCATATTCGGAATGGTGGGGTTCGCGGTGCTCACCGCCACCCTGCTTGCGACTCGCCGTAGCCAGTCGCAGCCTCTGAGAAGGCCCTGTGAGACATTGGCTTCACGCCGTCGATCACCAAAAACCGCCAGCATTCCAACCGAAAAGCCGCATGCACAGCGGGCAGCCATTGCCTGTCGTTCAAGCAGTCGGGCGTGATCCTCGCGAGCCGCGTTATTCGCTTCTGTTGTTGTGTGGCCTGAAAAAATCCGCTACCCAAGACACTTTGCACTCACGATCCGCTCGTCGAAACCAGGAGACATCATGCTCAAACAACTCGTCTGCTCCACCCTGCTCGCCTGTTCGTTCGGCGCGAACGCCAAGGACTGGCAGCGGGAATTCTTTTCGTCGATGTCCAACGAACTGCCGAAGTCGCGTGGCGTTGCCGTGGACGATCATGGCAATGTGCACCTTCAGGCGTTCAACAAGCAGCCATGGAGCAACAGCTACGACTTCGCGCACCTGTATACGTTGAATGCACAGGGCCAGACGCCTTGGATCTGGGGACTGTCATCGGTCGACCGCAAATCCAACTGCGGCGTTTACGCCAAGTCAGGTCAGCGCCTCGATTGCTTCGAGACATCACGGTTCAACGGCGAAGACCAGACGCTGCTGGAAATGCGTTCCCGCAACGGCTCGCACATCGTCTGGCAGACCCCGCTTCCTGGTGAAGTGACGCTATTGGACGCCAGTATTCCCGAAGAAGACACGGCAGTACTCGTCGGCAGGCTGAGCAGCGCATGGGGCGATGAACTCGGTGTGTTCCGCGCGGCCTGGAACAATCCGGCCCAAGTGCTTTCCATAGTGAGTGCTTGTCAGCACTCTGGGCAAACGATGACCGCGTCACGCTTGCGCATGCCGAAGCAGCCGAACGAGACAATCCGGCACGTGAAGGCTTGCTGGAACAGCTTCGGCACCACCGATCTGATCCTTGAGGAATTCGACTTGGCAACCGGCCAGTGGAGCAAGCTGTCGATGTGGCACATGCGATTCGGCGAGAATATCGCGCAGATGGCGATCAATGCCGAAGGCAAGGCTTTTGTACTCGTCGAAGTACAGGGCGTATTCGTCAAACTGCTGACCAGCCATATGTTCGGCGATCAGTGGCAGTCTCACCCTTTCCACATTCAGGGGAGTATCGAATCCTTTCTGCTGAGCGATACCCAATTGGTCGTAGTCAGTCGCACGTTGGGCATGAAATCCCACGGGCCCGACACCGTCACTTGGTTCGACCTGAAAGGACCGTTCCAGCCTCACACACAACCGTTCCCGGGGCTACGTCAATACGCGGTACAAGGCTTCGCGCTTTCAAGCCACAGCGAACTCATCGCAGTGGGTTATCTCCCGTACCAACGCACACGGGTCGAGAAGATTCTACTCGCCCGAAGACTCGGCCCATTGCTGACGCTCGAAGACATCCCACTTACGATCAACGAAACCACGATCGGTGCGCCATATGTGATCGGCGGCCCGAACAATGTGGCGATCATCGCCCGCAACATCCAGCGCGATGGCGTGCCGATCGGGGTCAGGGTCAATCAGTACGGGCTACCGTTCTGAGCATCCACTTCCATCATCGACTGCACGATGTTTGCAAACAGTCTTTCGCGCGATGAGGTCAATACCAACGGCCCTCAACAGCGCAACCGCTATTTTCGATGACATGACTTTCGCAACAATGCACGCCCTGATACCCGTGGCATTGCTGCGAAGGCTAGCAACGGCATCGAAAATTCCTGGCCTGAACTGGCCTGATACTATCAATCCTCGATCAACTCACAAGGAGCAACACATCATGATGAAACATATTCTGCTGACACTCGGTCTGCTTGCAGGCATGGTTTTTTCCGGCAAAAGCAACGCACAACAAATCCCGCAAGGGCCTTTTCAGGATTACAACCAATTGATCTCCGCATGGCAGCAGTTCGATATCTATGGCGCCGGACGCGCCAGTATCGACGGCGAACTGGTGTTTCAGCGTGAGGGCTTCGGTCCCGCAGCGGTCGGCTTCTATTCCAGCTGCTTTGCGGAGGGTCTGATCCGTTTGGGTGAATGCCCTGAAAACGGCCCGTTCGGCAGCGTCGGTGAGATCAGCGCATACTGGTCGCAATGGGCGGATGCCACTGTCACCGCGACCTATATCTACGTCAATAATCAGCTGGTGTATCAGTATGCCGATGGCTTCGGTCCAGCCTTGGCCAAGTACTACGTGTATTGCCCCAATCGCGGCGGCTATATGACCAACTGCTACCCGTAAGCATCAGCACTTCTGCAACATGGCGACAGGGCGGCATACGCCCTGTCGTTTTTTTGATCACCACACAATGGCTTATCACGCCTCATCACACCCAGTGGCTATTCGCCGTATTGCATCAATGCCACTGCTCAGGTCAAGACAAACTCGCGGGCAAGTATTTTGTGATCTGGAGTTTCCCAGTAATCATAAGCATCACCCGACTCGTTTTCGAACATCTGACCTATAAAATCCGTGAAATTCCCGGCCTGCAGATAGACATTGCGCTCGTTGTTTCCCTGATCGCCGCAGCGCAGCGTTCCGCCCCACCATGTGTAGATGCATCCGTGGTCCGCCGGCCGCAGCGACATCAGAATTTCCAAGCCACCCGGGTTGCAGCCGATGAAGAAAAAATCTCTCGGCGTCGCTTCGAAACAGGTATCGCCATTCCATAGACTGATCGCATCGTCCCAGTCGTAAAGGGGGTCGCAGAGTGTGCAGACGTCGGTCATCCCCCAGATCTCGGGCGGCTGATCGACGACGAACATCGACGGGCAGATGCGTCCGCCACCGTAGCCCAGCTTGAAGCTGCGGTATGCGGCGGGAAGCGTGCAGCCAACCGCCTGTTCGCATGCCGCAATGACGTCGGGCGCGCAAGTCAGCTCGGGCCATCCGGCACCATCGGGCGCGATCAGTGATTGGGGCATGGTTTGACCTTCAGGATCGATGCTGTGCGGAGTCTAACGCCACAGACCGTGACTTCCGGCTACGTCGCAATGTGATGACAGCGGCTATGCTCGAAGGCTGTCCTCAGCGAGAGTATTGCCATGTTGCGCCGCCACACGCTTGTCGCCGCTTTGTTCGGTTTCGCCTGTAGTTTGCCCGCGCTTGCACAAACTGCGCCTGATGCGAACGTAGTCCGTGAAGAGGTGGGCAACCGCATCAGCGAAAACATTCCGGCGATCCCGCAGGAGCTCATCGATCGCCTCAACCGCTACCAGAACACCCGCGGCGCCGGTGTCGCCGGCTGGACGAAGAACGGCTGCCTGCTCATCAGCACCCGCTTTGCCGAGACCAACCAGGCGCACCGCGTCTGTCAGCCGCTGGGGATGCGCGAACAGCTGACGTTCTATCCCGAACCCGTCGGCAGCATCTCACCGATGCCGGTCAAGGCTGCGCAGGATGGCTTCGTGTTTTCGAAGGACAAGGGCGGCGATGAATTTTCGCAGCTGTACTGGTTCGACAACGCCAGCCGCAACGTGACCCTGCTCACCGACGGCAAGCGTACGCAGAACAACGGCGCGCTGTTCTCGCACGACGGCACACTGCTGGCCTACCGCAGCACCGCGCGCAACGGCACCGACACCGACGTGTGGGTGCGCGACATCGCCACCGGCACCGCAAAGCCTGTGGTCACCACCGGCGGAAGTTGGGGCGCACTGGATTTTTCACCGGACGGCAAAACCCTGCTGGTGATGAAGCGCGTGTCAGCGGCGGAGTCGTATCCGGGTGAAGTCGATCTGACGACCGGCGCGCTGACCATGTTTCCCGTCGACGGCGGCAAGGCATCGTTCGGCGATTTCGCCTACGCGCCCGACGGCAAGTCGGTGTATTTCGTCTCCGACGAACCGGTGCATGGCGCAGCGGAAGAATTCCAGACCCTGCGTCACCACGACCCGGCCACCGGCAAGCTGACGGTGCTCAGCGCGAAGATTCCGTGGGACGTGGTGGGCTTCAGCCTCGCCGATGACGGCAAGCATCTGGCCTATGTCACCAATGAGGACGGTATCAGCCAACTGCGCGTGCTGTCGCTGCCGTCGCACCGCGAAATCAAACTGCCTGCGCTGCCGATCGGTGTGTTCGGCTCCGGTGCGTTTTCGCCCGACGGCAGTCGGCTTGCGCTCACGCTCAACAGCGCCACGTCGCCCAGCGATGTGTTCGTGATCGATCTGGCGAAAACGTCAATCACGCGTTGGACGCAGAGTGAAGTCGGCGGACTGGATGCTTCAAAGTTCGTGGCGCCGAAACTGATCCGCTATCCAACCTTCGATACGGTCGACGGCGGCGACCCAGGCAAAAGCCGCCGCACTATTCCGGCGTTCTACTACCGACCGTCGAACGTGCCCGCAGGACGCAAGCTGCCGGTGGTGATCAATATCCACGGCGGCCCGGAAGCGCAGTCGCAGCCGACTTTCAACCCGACCGCACAGTTCATGGCGAACGAGATGGGCGTGGCGATGCTGGTGCCGAACGTGCGCGGCTCGAGCGGCTACGGCAAGACTTATCTCTCGCTGGACAATGCGCACAAGCGCGAAGACTCGGTGAAGGACATCGGCGCACTGCTGGACTGGATCGCGCAGCAGCCCGAACTTGATGCATCGCGCGTCGGTGTGGTCGGCGGCAGCTACGGCGGTTACATGGTGCTGGCGTCGCTGATGCACTACAGCGACCGCATTCGCGCCGGTATCGACGTGGTCGGCATCTCGCACTTCGGCACGTTTCTGAAAAATACCGAAAGCTATCGCCGCGATCTGCGTCGGGTGGAATACGGCGACGAACGCGACCCGAAGATGGCCGAAACCTTCGAGCGCATATCGCCGCTGAACCACGCCAATCGCATCACCTCGAAACTCTTCGTCGCGCAAGGCAAGAACGATCCGCGCGTGCCGTATACCGAAGCCGAGCAGATCGTCAAAGCGGTACGCGGCAACGGTCAGCCGGTGTGGTATCTGCTGTACGCCGACGAAGGCCACGGCTTCCGCAAGAAGAGCAACACCGATTATTTCGGCGCGGCAAGCGTTCTGTTCTGGGAACAGAACCTGCTGAACGATGGCAGATAACGGCAACGCGCAGTGATCGCGCCGCAACAGCCGCAAGACCGCCGCTTGGGTAATGCCATTCAGTCAAATCTGACTGGCATGATTGCGTTCAACCGGCTTCTGTTTTGGCAGAGCGGGCTGACCAGCCGTTCGGCTGTTGAAAACCAGCCTGCTGCAACTTGGCGCGAACGATTCAGCGGCCTGAGAGCCTGTTCAAAATATTTCCAGACCGCGAACAAATAAACCCTCTGTCATCCCGAACGCCCGCGTAGCGGGTGGAGGGATCTGCTGTTGTGCGCACCGGCCACAAGCAGATCCCTCCACCCGCTACGCGGGCGTTCGGGATGACATATTTTTTCAACCAGAGATTTTGAACAGGTTCTGAAAGCCACTCTATCGACAAGAGTTGCGGACGATTCAGCGGCCTGAAGGCCGCTCTACCTACGGGAGTTGAGGCCGACGCGCAGCGGGAAGCACGGATTGCCAGCGCATCGCGATCTCAAGTTCGGCGTCCATGTCTTGCGGCGCCCCTGCATCCGCGTCGCGCTCGATTTCGAAACAGACCCTGCCCGTGCTGTCGGCGGCAAGCCCGGCGTCGCGCAGGTCGAAGATGAAACGCTGCGGGCCAGCGCGGCCGGCTTCGACAGGATCGACTTGCATGCCGAAAGGCTCAAGCGAACGGCGCGCGCCGCGTTCGATCAACACCAGATGAAACGCCGGGCTATGACGCAATGCAGGCGTACGATTGCGCAGCTGCAGCCACAGCCGCGTGTCGCCGCGGGCCGTCGCCGCAGCGGTCTGCGCATTCAGCGCCAGACACAGTCGCGCCGGCAGTTGGCCATAGCGGACGCGCGTGCGCGCTTCGGGCGCTGCGTGATGCGCCGCGTAGGTGCAGGCAACTACGGATACGGCGAGCGCGGCCCCGCACAACACCGGCAACATTCGGATAGCGGGCAACATCGCGAAACCTCCTGAAGAACGACGGACGCCAGCGGCAAGACCGCCGATACCGGTCCCGCGACGCGGGGATCACAGCATCATCGACCGCGTTCACCGGCTGGAGTTGATTCACTCCAGCCGGTGGACAGCATCGATTCAGTACGCGCCACCGGAACGACTCACCTGTCGCGAGACTGGCCTGTCACGAGATTGGCCTGTCGCGAACATCGTGCCTGGATCAGAGCACTGCGATCTCGATGACCGAGGGCACCACCGAAGCGCTGTCGCCGTCAGTCCTGCCGTCGCGCAGCACCGGCAGCAGATGCACCGAAACACGGTCGTCCTTGAGCAAGCCCAGCTTCGCCAGATTGCGCAGGGTTGCAGTGAGATCGACCAAAGCGGAAGGCGGCGCTTTGACGTGATCCTCGTGACCGGCCTGGTCCCCGCCGTGGGCGAGAAAGCCGATTTCGGTAACGAAATGCGGGTCGCTGTCGGGTGTAGCCGCGGTCAATGTCTCCGCATTGACGAACACCCGTACCGACCCCACGTCCTGACCCACCTCCATTTCCTTGATCAGTGCGAAGACTTCGGCGGCATCGGCAGCTTCGGTATTGCGATCGACCACCATGGTCTTCAGCGACTGCGGCAAGCGCACCTGCTTGATCAACGGACGCGCAATCGTCGCCGGCTGGGTATTGATGGCCGCCAGCATCTGCACGTGATCGAGACTCTTCACCGTGCTGCCGGTGGCGAACAGCGACAGCAGGCGCTGGGTGCGTTCGGGGTCGGCCCGCACATTGTCCGGCGCCGGCAGGCCGGGATAGGTGTAGCCCAGCGGCGCCGTACTCTGCATGTCGCGCGAATACACGCCGTACACACTGCCGCTGGGAGACAGGTAGTTGTCCTTGAAATTCATGTTGAGAAACAGGTTCTGGTCGCTGGCGTTCATGCCAGCGGTATTGCTGCGGCCGAGCGCGTTCCAATAAGCCCAGATTCTGTCGATGTTGCTGTGATGCATCATGAAGATCGGGTCGCGCGGAGAGCCGGCGCTGGGCATATACCCGCCGATCCAGTTGTGGATATTGTTGTGCGGATTGCGCTCCAGCGTGCCCTGGGAACCTCCGCCCGCAACCACCCAGCGCATATTCAGATCGTTCTGCGCCGGATTCCTGCTGGTGCCGAACAGCTGGAAATCGGTTTCGCGATAAATGTTCCGCATCACATCGGGGCCTACCGTCGCATCGGTGAGCGGCCATTTGCCTGTCGTGAGGGTGCGGGTCGGAACGTACAGCGGGTTGGCTTTTCCCAGATAGGTGGGATCGGTAAACGCCTGCGGCATGGTGCGGTCGACGCTCCAGTCCCAGTACGGCATCGCGAAATCCCGTTTGCCGGTGATCGCTATCACCGCGTTCTCGTACATCATGACGAAAGCACGATGCCACGGCAGAAAATACCAATCGCCGTGCGGGCAATATCTGTAGTTGCCGTTGTACGTGCCGTGCATCATCGAATACTGCAGCCAGCTGACCGGATCGTTCTGATTTTTGGCCAGCATGATCCCGACGAAGTCGCGATAGGCCGAAAGATCGGGGTCGTTCAGCGCCATCCCGTGCAGGCTGCGCCGCACCCTGGGCGCGTTCTGCGCGATGGCGTTCAAACCTCCGAGCACGCCGGAAAATACGCTTGCAGCACCTGCTGCCAGCGTCGCCTTGAGGATCGTTCTACGTGATGCCATGACACTCTCCTTGTCGTTGGTCGTTGTCGATACATGCCGCGACACGCATCACCGCAATCGTCGCGCACGGCGTGTTGATGAACCCCACGGCTGTCTGGACGTGATGCACTGCAGTCCAGTCGGAGGATGGACGCCGCGATCTTCGACTGCGCGCCTGACGCAAACACGCTTCGGCAGCAGTCGGCAACAGATCCCCCACCGGGATGATGCGCGGGCTTTGCCCGGGGCACAAGCCACTGTCGCGTATACCTCAAAAAACGGATCAGACGATCAAACGTCTGCCGGCCAGAGATCGCGGATCGCGGCAATGCCCTGCGCGCCGTGACTGCGTGCGTGTTCGACATGCCCGCGGGTCATGCCACCGATCGCGTAAATAGGGATGGCGACGTGTTCGCGCATCGCAACGAATCGCTGCCAACCGATGCCGGGTTCGCCGGGATGCGAGGCCGTGGGCAGCACTGGGCCGAGCACAGCGGCATCGCAGCCCAGCGCCTGCGCAGCGGCAAGCTCTTCATGCGAATGGCAGGATGCGATCACCCGCTGCGAACGCGAGACCGGGCGTACCGACAGCACACTCAGCTGCGAAGCGCGCAGATGCACGCCGATGCCGAGCGCTTCGGCAGTGGCGATATCGCTGTTGACCAATATGTCGGCGCCGACATCGCGCGCATCCTTCGCGGCACGTTCGACCAATTGCCGCCAGCGTTCGGGCTGTGCGGCGGCTGTCGCATGCGCGCGCAGCTGTATGCAGCGTATGCCCGCATCCAGCGCTTTACGCAGGCTCAACAGCCAGCGCGCGTCGTCCTCGCCGGGCTCGGGCGTGATCAGATAAAGCGCGGGGTCGCGCAGCGCGGCCACCACCGGACGGTCGGCATCCGGCATCGCATAGCTGGAAAGTTTATGCGCCGGCACCCAAGCCAGTGCCTGGCCGTCGAGCCCTTTGACGGCGCCGGTCCACGACGCGATATGACGCACATCAAGTCGCAGGCGTTTGTGCGGATACTGCTGCGGCACCGCGATCACCGGCGCACCGATGCGCGCTTCAATCCCAAGCTCTTCGCGGAGCTCGCGCACCAGCGCCTGTTCGGGGGTTTCGCCGGGATCGACCTTGCCGCCGGGGAATTCCCACAGCCCGGCGAGATCGCGGCCTTCGGTGCGCCGCGCCAGCAGAATGCGGCCGCGTGCATCGCTGATGACGCCGGCGACGACGTGGACGATGCTCGAATCGGAAGTCGGAAATGGAAAACCTGTCATGGCGAATCGCGTCGTATCCGATGTCGGCTTTGCTCGACAACCCGCCCGATTCTGAAAAGGCGCAGCGGGCTCAAGCCCGCTCTACCGGTTTCTATTTCGGGGCTTAGGCCAGCTGCCCATGACAGTGTTTGTACTTCTTGCCCGAACCGCACGGGCAAGCATCGTTGCGCCCGACCTTCGGCACTTCAGATGCATTCTGATAGTCGGGATCGGCGGCTTCTTCGTCGGCGCCGTAGCCACCCATGTCGGGATGCTGGAACTGCATCTGCCGCGCAACATTTTCGGCGCGCGCGCGCTCGGCGGCTTCGGCCTGGGCGATCTCTTCCTCGCTGCGGATACGCACGCGGGCCAGCAGCGAAACCACTTCGCGCTTGACCTTCTCCAGCATTTCGCTGAACAGCTCGAACGCCTCTTTCTTGTATTCCTGCTTCGGCTGCTTCTGCGCATAGCCGCGCAGATGGATGCCCTGACGCAGGTAATCCATGCGGCCAAGGTGCTCTTTCCAGCTCTGATCGACCACGGTCAGCATCAGGTGCTTTTCGAGCATGCGCATGGTGTCGCCGCCGACCGCGGCCTCTTTGTCGTCAAAGAGTTTGGTCACTGCGTCCTGTACCTGCGCAGCGATGCCTTCGGCGTCGATCTCGGTCTTGTCCTGCACCAGCTGAGCCAACGGAAGCTGCAAATTGAATTCGGCAGCCAGCTCCGCTTCCAGGCCGGGCAGGTCCCACTGCTCATCGATCGAATTCGGCGGTACGAAACGGCCGACCAGATCGGCGACCACGTCGCTGCGGATGTCGTCGATGTTGTGTTTGATGCTTTCGGCATCCAGCAATTCGTCGCGCTGGCCGTAGATGACCTTGCGCTGATCGTTGTTGACGTCGTCGAAGTCGAGCAGGTTCTTGCGGATGTCGAAGTTGTGCGCTTCGACCTTGCGCTGCGCACCGGCGATCTGTTTGCTGACCAGCGGGCTTTCGATGATGTCGTCTTCCTTCAGGCCCATCCGCGCCATCATCCGCTGCACCCAGTCGGCCGCGAAGATGCGCATCAAGTTGTCTTCAAGCGACAGATAGAACCGCGACGAACCCGGATCGCCCTGACGGCCGGAACGGCCGCGCAGCTGGTTGTCGATGCGGCGCGATTCGTGACGCTCGGTGCCGACGATATGCAGACCGCCGCTGGCTTTCACCGCGTCATGTCGCTGCTGCCACTCGGCCTTGACCCGCTGGCGTTCCGCTGCATCCAGTTCGGCGCCGCGCTCGGCTTCCAGCGCCGCGATCTCGGACTCCAGCGAACCACCCAGCACGATGTCGGTGCCGCGACCGGCCATGTTGGTGGCAATGGTCACCGCATGCGGACGCCCGGCCTGGGCGATGATGTGCGCTTCGCGCTCGTGCTGTTTGGCGTTGAGCACTTCATGGACAATGCCGCCGTCCTTGAGCTGTTCGGACAGCATTTCAGAGACTTCGATCGACGTGGTGCCCACCAGCACTGGCTGACCTTTGGCGTTCGCGTCGCGGATCTCGTTGACCACGGCGCGATATTTGCCGGTTTTGTTGAGGAACACCGCATCGGAATGATCCTTGCGCACCATCGGCCGATGGGTCGGAATCACCACCACTTCCAGCGCATAGATATTCTGGAATTCGTAGGCTTCGGTGTCCGCGGTGCCGGTCATGCCCGACAGTTTTTTGTACATGCGGAACAGATTCTGGAAGGTGATGCTGGCCAACGTCTGGTTGTCGCGCTGCACCGGCACGCCTTCCTTCGCTTCGACTGCCTGATGCAGGCCATCGGACCAGCGTCGGCCGGTCAAGGTACGGCCGGTGAATTCATCGACGATCACCACTTCGCCGTCGCGCACGATGTAATCGACATCGCGCTGGAACAAAGCGTGCGCGCGCATTGCGGCATTGAGGTGATGCACCACGTGGATATTGTGCGCGGCGTACAGACCGTCATTGGCTTCGATGATGCCGTTGCGGCGCAGCAGATCTTCGGCGTGCTCCTGACCGGCTTCGGACAGATGCACCTGTTTGCTTTTTTCGTCGACCCAGAAGTCGCCGACGCCGTCCTCAACTTCCTGCCGCTTCAGCTGCGGCACGATGCGATTGACCTTGACGTACAGTTCCGGCGATTCCTCAGCCGGGCCGGAAATGATCAGCGGTGTGCGCGCCTCGTCGATCAGGATCGAGTCGACTTCATCGACGATCGCGTAATGCAGACTGCGCTGATGGCGGTCTTCCTTCGACAGCGCCATGTTGTCGCGCAGGTAGTCGAAGCCGAATTCGTTGTTGGTGCCATAGGTGATGTCGGAGCCGTACGCGGCGGCCTTGTCGCCGTGATTCATGCCCGGGTACACGACACCGACCGACAGGCCCAACCAGCTGTACAGCTTGCCCATCCATGCCGAGTCGCGCCGGGCGAGATAATCATTGACGGTAACGACGTGCACGCCCTTGTCTTCGAGGGCGTTGAGGTACACCGGCAGGGTCGCGACCAGGGTCTTGCCTTCGCCGGTACGCATTTCGGCGATCTTGCCCAGATGCAGCACCATGCCGCCGATCAGCTGCACGTCGTAATGACGCATGCCCAGCACGCGATGCGAGGCTTCGCGGCAGACCGCAAACGCTTCAGGCAGCACCTTGTCGAGCGATTCGCCGTTGGCGACGCGTGCCTTCAGTTCGGGCGTCTTGGCCTGCAGTTCGGCGTCGGACAGCGCCTGCATCTGTGGTTCGAAGGCATTGATCTTCTTGACGATGCTGCCGAGCTGCTTGACGAAACGATCGTTGCGGCTACCGAAGATACTGGTCAACAGGCGATTGAGCATGGGCTGGGAATGATCGAAAGAGGAATGGGAAGCACCACAGACGGCGCATCGACAGCAGTCACCCGCGGGGGACTGGCCGTCGGCAATAAAAAAGGGCGCAGTGCGCCCTCTGCAACCATCGATTGTACTTGGAGCCGGCGCCCCGGGGTATCAAGTCCCCGGCAGCGGACGCTCAGCCTTTGCCGATGGGCTTGGCCGCGGCTTGACCCAGGAACTGGTGCGGATTGACCACGACCCCGTTATCCCAGACCTCGAAGTGCACGTGGGCACCGGTAGAACGGCCAGTGGAGCCGGCCTTGGCGATCTCTTGCCCGCCGCGGACCAGATCGCCCACCTGACCGATCAGACGCGAGTTGTGGGCGTAACGGGTGACATAACCATTGCCATGATCGACCTCGACCACATTGCCGTAGCCCGAGCGCACGCCGGAAAACGTCACCACACCGTCGCCGACAGCGAGCACCGGATCACCGGTATTCGCCTCGAAATCGACGCCTTTGTGCAGCTGGCTGCCGCCGCCGAACGGATCGGCGCGATACCCGAAACCGGAGGTGATATAGCTGTCGGCGATCGGATACCGGTTCGGCATCGCGTTCTGGTCCAACTCACGATTGAACAGCAGCGCTTCCAGCACCGAGAGCTGGCCACCGGAATGCTTGAGCTGGGCGCCGAGACCCGCCAAACCGTCGCGCAGCTCGCGCGCAGGCATGTCGCGGGCCGGGCCGACGCCACCCACGCCCACCGGCTTGTCGAAATCGAATTCGCCATCGCCGAGCTGGGCGACGCGGGTCAAACGCTCACCGAGTGCGTTCAGGCGGTTGGATTCCGCCTGCAGCTCGCTGAGCCGTGCGGCAAGCGCGTTGACTTCGCGCTGCGCTTCACGACGTGTGGTTTCGAGACCATTGCGCTGGGTTTTGACATCAGCCTGCAGCCGGTTGAATTCGGCACTGCGGAGCAGGCCCTGCCCCGTGGTGCCGAACAGCGCACCGACCGTCAACAGCGCGACCGCGGCATACGCGGGCTTTTCGCGCATCACCACCCGGCCAAGCTCGACCGAACGCACGATGCGTGGGCTGAATTTGGCGGCGACGTGCTGGGCAGTGTTTTTGACAGCGCGCGCGGCGATCGCCATGTGACGGTGCGCAATGTCGATAAAGCTGTGTAAAGTCATGAGTGATATGTCTCGTTCTCGATCCAATCCTCCCCCGACCAGCCCGCCCAAAGGGCCGCAGGTCGCCATCGACGCCTTGCTCGGCGGCGATACCAGTGACCCCGGAAAAGCGTTTCTTCGCCGGGCGCTCTGGTTGGAAGCTTTGGATCTGCAACTTCGTCCCTGCCTTCCTTACGGACTCGCAGCGCACGTGCGCCTGGCGAACATCGATCGTGGAAGACTCGTTTACTTAGTAGATGCACCGGTGTGGCATGCCCGAATGCGGCTTGCGGCGACCGATATCCTTGACGCGGCCCGCTCCTTCGGGCTTGAAGTGACCGATCTGGTGGTCAAGACCGCGAGCGGACCGCACAGCATGCGACCACAAAACGCAGGAACCACGACTGCCGTTTCTGCCCCTCCCCTGTCCGCGGCCGCACGTGAAGCCTTTGCGATCGCGCTCGCTCCTGTCGACACTCACCCGTCGAAGAAAGACGCTTCCTGATGTCCGCCCTTCTTGCCGAACCCCGTTGTGGGGCGGCCGGACGGGCACGAAGTAAGCACTCTACCCACCGCAGCCGGGCGGCGGGTTAAGAACCCGAGGCTTTTTCGTTAAGTTTTGGTAAAAAGCACGGCTGGAGGTCACGGATCGGGCAATTCGCCGGCTCCGTTCAGGCCCACACTCCAAACGACTTGGCCGCTTGGAGGCTGGTTCAGGCCGGCTGAGGGGTGCCGAAAATGACCGGCACCGGCTCGTGGCGCTCAAAGATCACTTCGTCCCAGGCCGACCGCTCGGCGAGCAGCGCGCGAACAAGTTTGTTGTTCAGCGCATGGCCCGACTTGAAGCCCTCGTAGGCGCCCAGAATCGGATGGCCGGCGAGGTAAAGATCGCCCACCGCGTCGAGGATCTTGTGGCGGACGAATTCATCGGCATAGCGCAGGCCGTCGTCGTTCAACACGCGGAATTCGTCGAGCACGATGGCATTGTCCATCGAGCCGCCGAGGCCCAGATTGCGCTCGCGCATGTATTCAAGATCACGCATGAACCCGAACGTACGCGCGCGGCTGACTTCCTTGATGTAGTTCTCGGTCGAGAACTCGACCACTGCGCGCGAACGCGAGGTGGGAATCGCCGGATGGTCGAATTCCACGGTAAAACCAAGGCGAAACCCGTTATAGGGTTCGAATCGCGCGACCTTGTCGCCATCGCGGACTTCAACGGTTTTGAGGATACGGATAAAGCGTTTCGGTGCGTTCTGCTCGATGATGCCTGCGGACTGCAGCAGGAACACGAACGGCCCGGACGAGCCATCCATGATCGGCACTTCGGGCGCCGAGAGTTCAACGTAGAGATTGTCGACGCCCAGACCTGCGAGCGCGGACATCAGGTGTTCGACCGTCATCGCCTTGCCGCCGTCGTGCGACAGGCCGGTGCACAGCATGGTCTCGGTGACGTAATCGGCGCGCGCCGGAATTTCGGCGACCGGATCCAGATCAACGCGACGGAACACGATGCCGGTATCGACCGGGGCCGGGCGCAGGGTCAGATAGACTTTTTCACCGCTGTGCAGGCCCACGCCAGTGGCGCGGATCATGTTCTGCAGGGTGCGTTGCTGAGCCATGGTCGGGTGCGATAGGTAGCGGGGAAAACGCACGAATCCAAGGGTTCAGACAGTGCGGACGGCGAGATTAGCACGCGGAATGCTGAACCTGAACGGAAGCGACGCACTGTTTCCACACTGCAACATTGCGCTGTTATACACCGCCGCTGGCGAAGCAAAAGCCCGCCGCGCCATACGACGCGGCGGGAAAGAGGTCTTGCCGACAGATCCGGCGGACAACCGGACCTGTCGCACTGTTGCATCGCCCTGCCCGACCGGACTGCCGGGCGGACGATCACTGCATTGGATCAATCCGCCTGACGACGCAGGAAGGCAGGAATGTCCAGATAACTGCTGTCGCTGCCAAAATCGGCGGCGGTCGGTGCCGCGGGCTCCGCATAGCTGCGGCCGCGCAGATTGGCGGCGATGCCCGCACCCGGCGAGAAGCTCTCGGTGTCGTCGATCATCATGCCGGTGGTGCCGTCGCGACGGCCCTGGGTGTTGACCAACTGCACCTGCGGACGACGGATCGCGCCGAAGCTGTCTTCGCGCTCGTTGCCGCGCACGGCCTGACGCGACACCGCACGATTGAGGCCGGTGGCGACCACCGTCACCTTCACTTCGTCCTGCATGTCGGGATCGAGAACGGTACCGATGACCACGGTCGCATCTTCCGACGCGAAGTTCTCGATGATGCGGCCGACTTCGTCGAACTCGGCCATCGTGAAATCCGGGCCCGCAGTGATGTTGACCAGGATGCCGTTGGCGCCGGCGAGATTCACATCGTCGAGCAGCGGGTTGTTGATCGCGCCCTCGGCCGCCGCCTGCGCGCGATCGTCGCCGCGTGCTGTGCCGGTGCCCATCATCGCCAGACCCATTTCGCTCATCACCGTGCGCACGTCGGCGAAGTCCACGTTGATCAGGCCCGGACGCACGATCAGATCGGCGATGCCCTGCACCGCGCCCTGCAGCACGTCGTTGGCGGCGCGGAACGCCTGGATCATGGTGGCGTTGCGGCCCAGCACGGTGATCAGTTTTTCGTTGGGAATGGTGATGAGCGAATCGCAGTGCTGTGACAGCTCTTCGATCCCTTTCAGCGCGACCTGCATGCGCCGGCGACCTTCGAACGGGAACGGCTTGGTCACCACCGCAACGGTGAGGATGCCCATTTCTTTGGCCAACTGCGCCACCACCGGCGCCGCGCCGGTGCCGGTGCCGCCGCCCATGCCCGCGGTGATGAACACCATGTCAGCGCCCTGCAGCGCGTCCATGATGCGTTCGCGGTCTTCCAGTGCGGCCTGGCGGCCGACCTCCGGATTCGCGCCTGCACCCAGACCCTTGGTGACGTTGCCGCCGAGCTGCAGCTGCAGTTTTGCGCCGCAGTTTTTGATCGCCTGCGAATCGGTGTTGGCGGTGATGAACTCAACGCCTTCGATACAGCCGTTAACCATGTGCGCGACCGCGTTGCCGCCGCCGCCGCCCACGCCGATGACTTTGATGACCGCATTCGGCGCCATCTTTTCTACCAGTTCGAAATATGCCATGTCCGTGTCCTCGTCTAGTTATTAGGTATTGCTGTTCTTGTCTGACCGGGTGTTGCTGAAGCGTTGTCGCTGTTTCGAAATGTCTTTGACTGCTCGATCACATCACTCGACATTCCGCGTTCAAAATTTATCGCGGTACCAATGTTTCAATGTATTGAACAAGCCCACCGCGCGGCCGGCCGGGATCACCGGGCGGCGCGGATGTTCGATCTGGCTGCCCATCAGCAGCAGGCCGACGCCGGTGGCATGCACCGGATTGCCCACCACTTCGCCCAGCCCGCTCACGTGCTGCGGAATGCCCACGCGCACCGGCATCTGCAGCATTTCTTCCGCAAGTTCGATCACGCCTTCCATCTTCGACGCGCCGCCGGTCAGCACCATGCCGGCGCGCACCAGTTCCTCGAAGCCGGAGCGGCGCAGTTCCGCCTGCACCATCTCGAAAATTTCTTCGTAGCGACCCTGCACCGCCTGCGCCAATGCGTGACGCGGCAAGCGGCGCGGCGGACGATCACCGACGCTCGGCACCTGGATGCTTTCTTCCGCCGTCGCCAACTGCGCCAGTGCGCAGCCGTAGCGGACCTTGATCTGCTCGGCTTCGGGCGTCGGCGTGCGTAGCATGTGCGCGATGTCGTTGGTGACATGATCGCCTGCGATCGGCAGCGATGCGGTGTGACAGATCGCGCCATGCACGAACACCGCGATATCGGTGGTGCCTGCGCCGATGTCGACCAGCACGACACCGAGTTCACGCTCGTCGCTGGTCAGCACCGCGGTGCTGGAGGCCAGCGCGGAGAAGATCAGATCGTCCACCTGCAGACCGCAGCGCTGCACGCATTTGCTGATGTTGGCGGCGGCGGACTGCGCGCAGACCACCAGGTGCGCATGCACTTCAAGGCGCACGCCGGTCATGCCGACCGGATTGCGGATGCCTTCCTGCGAATCGTCCAGCACATAATCGCGCGGGATCGCGTGAAGGATTTTCTGATCGGCCGGAATTGCCACGGCTTTCGCCGCTTCCAGCACGCGATCAAGATCGCTGTAGCTCACTTCACCGTCGCGGATCGGCACGATGCCGGGGGAATTGCGGCACTGCACGTGATTGCCCGAGATCGAGGCATAGACCGAACGGATTTCGCAGCCCGCCATCAGCTCGGCTTCTTCGATCGCACGCTGGATCGACTGCACGGTGGATTCGATATCCACCACCACACCGCGCTTGAGCCCGCGCGATTCGTGCGTGCCGATGCCGATCACTTCGATCGGACTGCCGGCAGCGTACTCGCCGACCAGCGCGATGATTTTGGAGGTGCCGATGTCGAGACCGACGATCAGCGATTTGTCGCCCTTGCGATTCATGTCTTGTCCTGCACTTGCGTCGGCACTGCAGGCCCGGGGGAAGAGCCCTGCCACTGCAACGCGAAACCATTGGTGTATCGGAGATCGGCACGCTCCAGCTGTCGCGCCTGCTGGGTCAACTGCGGCAGCAGCCGGGCGAAGCGCGCAAGCCGCAGCTTGGCGTCGTCGCGACCGATCAGCAGCTCGGCACCGTTGGACAGCGTCAACGACCAGCTGCCGCGCGCATCGATCCGCAGCGTCCGCACATCAAGGCCGCCGGCTGCGAACATCGCCCGCGATTCGTTGTACAGCGCGACCAGATCGGCGCTGCGCGATTCCGGACCATCGAAGCGCGGCAAACCGTTCGGCACCGCGACGCCTTTGCTGGGAAAAATACGCCCGCGCTCGGACAGCAGGCGGTCTTCGCCCCACCATGCGAACGGACGATGCTCGACCACCTGCACCACCAGCACGTCGGGCCACTGTTTGCGCACTTCAGCATTTTCGACCCACGGCAGCTTAGCCACCGCCTGCTGCGCATCCGACAGCCGCACCGCGAAGAAGCCGCGCTGTGCGTGCTGCAGCACGGTCGCGCGCAGGGTCGCGGGGTCGACGCGCTCAAGATCGCCGACCACGCGCAGTGTGCGCAGCGGCCAGCGCTCGGCGCCGACCCAGCCCTGAATCACCGCCACCAACGGCAGTGTCACCAGCGCCAGCGCCAGCAGCCACGCGACGAGTCGCAGAAAAGCGTTCATCCGCGACCCACCTCCGGCATTGATGTTTCAAGAATCAGCCAGCACAGCGTTTCGAAATCGATACCGATCTGACCCGCAGCCTTGGGCACCAGCGAATGGCTGGTCATGCCCGGCGCCGTATTGATTTCGATCAGCTGGAAGGTGCCGCTGCGCCGATCACGCATCACATCGACGCGGCCCCAACCGCTGCAGGCCGCAGCGCGGAACGCGCGAAGCGCGAGATCGCAGATCTCAGCTTCGTCGGCGCCATCCAGTCCCGGGCACAGGTATTGCGTATCGTCGGCGATGTATTTGGCGTGATAGTCGTACCACTCGCCGGCAGGCACGATCCGGATCGACGGCAGCGCGACGTCGCCAAAGATACCGACCGTGAACTCGTCGCCGATCACCATCTGTTCCATCAGCAGTTCGCCTGCGTAGCCCGCAGCGAACGCCTCCGCCGGCGCGAGATCAGCTTCGGCAAGAATGCGAAACACGCCGACGCTTGAACCCTCGCAGGACGGCTTCACGAACACCGGCAAGCCGAGCTTGTCCGCGGCGGCTTGCATGCCTTCACCACGAACGCTGTCGCCTGGGCGCAGACGCGCGAACTTCGGCGTCGGCAGACCTTCGCTTGCCCACACCTGTTTGGTGCGAATCTTGTCCATCGACAGCGCGGAGCCCAGCACATCGGAACCGGTGTACGGCACGCCCAGCGCCTCAAGCAGTCCCTGCAGCACGCCGTCTTCTCCGCCGCCCTTGTTGCCGTGAAGAATATTGAAGACGCGGTCGAATCGTGTGCCGGACGCCTGCGGCGCGCGCAGCGCATCGATCAACGCCGGAATACCGTCGACCGCGTGCGCATCGACGCCGCGCGCGCGCAGCGCGTCCAGCACGTTGCGGCCGGAGTCCAACGACACCTCGCGCTCGGCGCTGGTGCCGCCCATCAGCACGGCGACGCGGCCGAACGCGGCGGGATCGCTGACGGTTGCTGAGGCGATGTGCGGCTGGGTCATGGACGTGGTCACGGGCATGGTCACGATCTGGAATCCTCATTCGCGTGTTTGCCAAAACCGTGCGCGGAAATCTGCTGCGCGGCGGCACCGATATCGCCCGCGCCCATCATCAGCAGCAGATCGCCGTCGCGAAGCACATCGGGCAGCACATGGCTGAGTTCAGCGGCACTGCCGACCACCACCGGATCGATGCGGCCGCGCGCGCGGATGCTGCGCGCCAGCGATTTGGCATCGGCACCGGCAATCGGTGCTTCACCCGCGGGATAGATCTCGGTCAGCACCAGCGCATCGACGTTCGACAGCACCGCAGCGAAGTCGTCGAACAGATCGCGGGTCCGGCTGTAGCGATGCGGCTGGAACGCGACCACCAGCCGGCGATCCGGCCAACCGCCGCGCGCGGCCTCGAACACCGCTTCGAGTTCTTTCGGGTGATGGCCGTAGTCGTCGACCAGCAGCACTTTCGCGCCCTGCGCGGTGGTGCGTTCGCCGAGCAGATTGAAGCGCCGGCCGATACCGGCGAACGTTTCGAGCGCACGCGCGATGGTGTCCGGCGCAACGCCCAGCTGCCAGCCGATGGTCGCGGCGGCAAGCGCGTTCTGCACGTTGTGGCGCCCCGGCAATGCCAGCGTCGTCGGTGTGCGCGTGCCGTCGGGCAGGCACAGGGTGAAGCGCATCGCGCCGCCTGCCTGTTCCACCTCTTCGGCACGCACATCGGCGTGCGCGGCGAAACCGTAGCTGATGACGTGACGCGGCATGTCGACGGCAAGCGCCGCGACTTCCGGATCATCAATGCACAGCACCGCAAGACCGTAGAACGGCAGCCGATGCAGGAATTCGGAGAACGCGGCCTGCACGCGCGCGAAGTCGCCGCCGTAGTTTTCCAGATGATCCGCGTCGATGTTGGTCACGACTGCGATCAACGGATTCAAACGCAGAAAACTGCCGTCGCTTTCGTCCGCTTCGGCCGCCAGCCAATCGCCGCTGCCCAGGCGCGCATTGGCGCCAGCCGCAAGCAGTTGGCCGCCGATCACGAAGGTCGGATCCAGCCCGCCCTCGCCCAGCACGCTTGCAGTGAGCGAGGTGGTGGTGGTCTTGCCGTGGGTGCCGGCGATGGCGATACCGCGACGGAAGCGCATCAACTCGGCCAGCATTTCGGCGCGCGGCACCACCGGAATGCGCTGCGCGCGCGCTTCCATCCACTCGGGGTTGTCGCGTTTGATGGCGCTGGACACGACCACGCAGTCCGCGCCCAGCACATTCGCCGCCGCGTGGCCGCGACTCACGGTGATGCCCAGCGAAGCGAGCCGCCGGGTGACTGCATTGTCGGCGTTGTCGGAGCCTGAGACCTGATAGCCCAACGTGCACAACACTTCGGCGATACCGCTCATGCCGGCGCCGCCGATGCCGACGAAATGCACGCATGGAAATGCTTTTGACAGATCCTTGGTATCGAGCAAACGACGGATCATGCGCGTGGCTCCTGTCGTGCAGCGGCACGATGTACAAAGGCATATTGCGCAGCGACTTCGAGCACGGCGTCGACGACACGCTCGGCGGCATCGGGTTTGGCGAGCGAACGCGCGGCGTCGGCCATGAATAAGCGCTTGTCGGCATCCAGCGCGAGGTCGCGCAGGGTCATCGCAAGGCGATCGGTCAGCTCGGCATCCTGTTTCAACAGCACCGCAGCGCGGCGCTGCGTGAGGTATTGCGCGTTCTTGGTTTGATGATCGTCGACCGCCGTCGGCAGCGGCACCAGCACACTGGCGACACCGGCGGCGCAGACCTCGGCAAGCGTGAGCGCACCGGCGCGACAGACAACGACATCGGCCCAGGCATACGCAGCGGCCATGTCGGCGATGAACGGTTCGACCGATGCAACGACACCGGCGGCTGCGTAGGCGCGCGAGGCGTCATCGCGCATTTTTTCGCCGCACTGATGACGCACTTCAATCTGCGCGCCCTGCAGCTGGCGCAGCGCCTGCGGCACCGCATCGTTCAACGCGCGCGCGCCTTGGCTGCCGCCAAGCACCAGCAGATGCAGCGTATCGCTGCGTCCGGCAAAGCGTTCGCGCAGCGGCGCGATCTGTGCGATCACCTCGCGCACCGGATTGCCGACCACGGTTTCCTTGCCCGGGAAGGCATCCGGAAACCCGGTGAGCACGCGGCGCGCGAATCTCGCCAATACGCGGTTGGTCATGCCCGGCGCGCGGTTCTGTTCGTGCACCAACAGCGGAATCCCGGCGATCACCGCAGCGATGCCGCCGGGGCCCGCCGCGAAACCGCCAAAACTCACCACCGCGCGCGGGCGATGCGTTTTCAATATCTTGGCAGCGGCGCGAATGGCCGACAGCACGCGCAGCGGCGCGCGCAGCAGTGTGCCGAGGCCTTTGCCGCGCAGGCCGGAGATGACGATGGTGTCGATGGCAATGCCGTGCTGCGGAACAAGCCG
This sequence comes from Lysobacterales bacterium, assembly GCA_031419075.1. GTDB lineage: Bacteria > Pseudomonadota > Gammaproteobacteria > Xanthomonadales > Xanthomonadaceae > Lysobacter_I. The sequence goes on along the minus strand of JANOKD010000002.1, from coordinate 55,452 downwards.
GGTTTCCATGCCGCCCTCCGCGCCCAGCCACACCACCGGCACATCGCGCGCGCGCAGCGCAGCTGCGACCGCGAGACCGGGGAAAATATGTCCGCCGGTGCCACCGGCGAAGATCATCACCGGCGCATGGGTCGGCTTCATCGTTTGATCGGAAGCAGCAGGATTCATGCGCTTCTCCCGAACGTAGGCTCAACGCGATCGCGCAGGCGGCTGGTGCCGCGCGGATGACTGCCGGGCGGATGACTGCCGGGCGGATGACTGCCGGGCGGCGTGCTGCCTGAGCCTGGAGGATTGGCAGACGGCCCGCCGTCAGAAGGCTGTGCTGCCTCACCGCGAAAACGAGCGACTTGGCGTTCGGCGCGGTCAAGTTCGTATGAAATCCGCAGCAACAGACCCAGCGCGGCGCAGGTGCCGAGCACACTCGAACCACCGTAGGAAATCAGCGGCAGCGTCAGGCCTTTGGTCGGCAACATGCCAAGATTCACGCCGATCGACACGAAACTCTGCAGACCCATCCACAGCGCTATGCCGAACGCGCAATACCCGGCGAAATGACGGCGCAGTTCGACGCACTTCAGCCCGATCCAGAATGCGCGGGCGACCAATAGCGCGTACAGCGCGATCACCGTGCAGACACCGACGAAGCCCAGCTCTTCGGCGATCACCGCAAGGATAAAGTCGGTGTGCGCTTCCGGCAGATACGCCAGTTTCTGCACCGAACCGCCCAAACCCACGCCGAACCATTCACCGCGGCCCACTGCCATCAGCGCATTGGTCAGCTGATAGCCGGTGCCGAACGGGTCGAGCCAGGGGTTGAGAAACGAGGTCATGCGGTCGACGCGATAAGGTTCGGCGATCGCGATCATCGCCAATACCGGCAAACCGAACAACACCGGGCCGAACATACGCGGCAGATGCACGCCGCCAAGCACCAGCATGCCGGCGGTGATCGCGAGGATCAGCGACAGCGAGCCGAAGTCCGGCTGCAGAATCAGCAGCGCGACCATCGCCACCGCCACGCCCAACGGCTTGAGCATCGCGCCCCAGGTCGCGTTGACTTCATCGCGGAAACGCACCAGATAGCTGGCCAGCCAGATGATGTACATCAGCTTCACCGCTTCCACCGCCTGGAAACCCATGATGCCGAAGTTAAGCCAGCGCTTGGCGCCGTTCACGGTCTTGCCGATACCCGGCACGAATACGAGAATCAACAGTACGAAGCACAGCACCAACAACAGACGATCCCGCTGCTCGATGCTCTTGAGCTCGGTGCGCATCAACCAACTGGCGACGCCGGTACCAAGTATCAAAAAGAACAGATGCTTGATCAGAAAATAATACGGGCCAACGTCGAGACCTTCGCCAATCGCGATCGAACTGGACGCCACCATCACCACGCCCAGACACGCCAGCGCAATAGACGACCCGAGCAGCCACGGGTCGTAGCGACCGGGCAGCGCATCGAGACGCGTCGCCTGTTCGCTCAAACCGAAGCACGGGAGCCAAGTCGCCATCAGCGAATCTTCAACGTCGCAAGGCCGACCAGCACGAGGATCACCGAGATGATCCAGAAGCGCACGATCACGCGCGGCTCCGGCCAGCCTTTCAGTTCGAAATGATGGTGGATCGGCGCCATCCGGAACACGCGCTTGCCGGTAAGCTTGAACGATGCGACCTGGATGATCACCGACAGCGTCTCGATGACGAAAATTCCGCCCATCAACACCAATACAAGCTCCTGACGCACGATCACTGCGACCGCGCCGAGCACAGCGCCGAGCGCCAGCGCACCTATGTCGCCCATGAACACCATCGCCGGATACGTGTTGAACCACAGAAACCCCAGCCCTGCACCGGCAATCGCGGCGCAAATGATGACCAGTTCGCCCGCGCCGGGCACCGCGGGAATCTGCAGATAGCTGGAGAACACAGCATTACCGGACGCATACGCGAACACGCCCAGCCCGCATGCCACCAACACCGTCGGCATGATCGCGAGGCCGTCGAGACCATCAGTGAGATTCACCGCGTTCGAAAAGCCGACGATCCAGAAATAGGCGATGGCAACGAAGAAAATCGCACCGCCAACACCGACCAGCGGCAGCGCGACTTCCTTGAAAAACGGAATGTAGAGCGTTGTCGCTGCCGGCGCATCGGCGGTGTAATACAGAAAGAGTCCGGCGGCCAGACCGCACACCGACTGCAGCGCGTATTTGGTGCGCGAGCGCATGCCGTTGGGATCGCGTTTGACGATCTTGATCCAGTCGTCCCACCAACCGATGCAGCCGTAGGCGACCATCACCGCCAGCACCAGCCAGACGTAGCGGTTGCGCAGATCGGCCCACAGCATCACCGATGCGATGACTGTCAGCAGGATCAACGCGCCGCCCATCGTCGGCGTACCGGCTTTGGAGAAATGCGACTGCGGGCCGTCCCTGCGGATCGGCTGACCGCCCTTGAGCTGGGCGAGGCGCGCGATGACCGCCGGCCCCCACCACAGCGACAGCGCCAGCGACGTCAGCGCCGCAAGAATGCCGCGGAACGTGAGATAGCTGAATAGACCGAACACACTCTGCAGTTGCTCCAGCCAGCGCGTCAATTCAAGCAACATGTGTGTCTCCCCCGCCCGCGGTGTGCGCGGGGCTGTCGTTCATGAGCATGTCCTTGAGAAGGATGTCCTTGACGATCCTGTCCATCGCGCTGCCGCGCGAGCCTTTGATCAAAATCCGCAATGCAGCGAAACCCGTAGGAGCGGCTTCAGCCGCGAGCTCTTTTGCAGCCGCGAGCTCTTTCACAGCCGCGATATCCGCGCGCAATGCTTCTACAACAGCAGCATGATTGTCGAAACTTCGACCACTTTCGCCGAACGCGTCCGCGGCCACGGCGCTGAGTTCGCCCAGTGCGTACAGCCGTGCGATGCCGGACGCTTTGGCGCGACGACCCACCTCGGCGTGAAGCGATGCTGCGTCTTCGCCGAGCTCACGCATGTCGCCCAGCACCAGCCAGCGCTCACCTCCGCCGGATGCAAGCGTATCGATCGCCGCATTGAGCGAGCCCGGATTGGCGTTGTAGCTGTCGTCGATCAGGATCGTGCCACCCGCGAGGCGATGCGTATTCAATCGGCCTGCGACCTGCTGCGCGGCGTTCAAACCGGCGGCGATGATCTGCAGCCCGATGCCAGCGCCAAGCGCCAGCGATGTCGCCGCGAGCGCATTCAAGACGTTGTGACGACCGGGCATCGCAATCGCGATATCTGCTTCGCCCTGCGGCGTGACCAGCACAAAGCGTGAGCCTTCCGCATCCAGCGCGATATCGCGTGCGGTCACGTCGGCCGTTGCGTCAAGCCCGAAGCGGATCAGTCGATGGCCGTGCGCACGCTCGGCAAAATACGGGGCGAACGCGTCGTCGGCGTTGATGGCCGCAACACCGTCTGCGGGGAGCGCATCGTAGATCGCGGCTTTGGTATCGGCGATGCCCAGCAGACTGCCCATGCGCTCGATATGCGCGGGCGCGATATTGTTGACCAAGGCCACGTCGGGACGCACGATCGCGGTGAGGTAGGCGATGTCGCCCGGCTTGCCCGCGCCCATTTCGTAAATGGCGTACAGCGCATCGTCCGGTGCATCGATCACCGCCAGCGGCAGACCGATTTCGTTGTTGCGATTGCCCGGCGTGGTGTAGGCGCGCCCAGGCATGCCCTGCGCCGCAACCGCAGCTTCAAGAATCGAGAAGATCAGTGTCTTCACGCTGGTCTTGCCGTTGCTGCCGGTCACTGCCAGCACTTTCGTAACGCGCAACTGCTGTATCGACGCCGCCAGCGACGCCAGCGCGCGTTCGGTATCGGCCACCACGATCTGCGGAATCGACACGTCCACCTGCCGGGACACCAGCGCCGCGCGGGCGCCGCACGCCGCGGCCTGCACCACGTAATCGTTGCCGTCGAATTGCTCGCCTTTGATCGCGACGAATAGCGCATTCGCGGCGGTATCGATATCGAGTTTGCGGGTGTCGGTGACCAGCGTATCGATCGACAGATCGGCGTCGTGATCTGCATTCAAAACCAGACGACCATTGACCGCCTGCGCGATGCGCGAGAGCGAAAGCGGCGTCATGCGCGCGCCTCCAGCGCCGTCCGGGCGATTGCGGTGTCGTCGAACGGATACTGCACGCCGTCGATCTCCTGATACGGTTCGTGACCCTTGCCCGCGATCAGCACGATGTCGCTCGCAGCGGCGGTGTGGATGGCTGCAGCGATGGCCGCGGCGCGGTCGCGCTGGATCAGTATCCCGCCGGGATGTGCGAAGCCCGCAGCGATATCGGCAACGATGGCATCGCCGTTTTCAGTGCGCGGATTGTCGTCGGTGACGATCACCGCATCGGCATGGGCTTCGGCGATAGCGGCCATCTGCGGGCGCTTGCCGCGATCGCGATCACCGCCGCAGCCGAACACGCACACCAGACGGCCGGACGCATGCGCGCGCAGACTGGTGAGCGCCTGCTCCAACGCATCCGGCGTATGTGCATAGTCGATCACCACCAGCGGCAAACGACCGTCGCCGCCGAGGCGATTCATGCGGCCGTTGACCGGCTGCAGCATCGACAGCGTGCTCGCGATCTGTGCGGGCGTTTCACCCAATGCATACAGCGCACCGGCGACCGCCAGCAGATTGTCGACGTTGAAGCGGCCGAGCAGCGGCGAACGCACAGCATGCGTTGCACCATCGATGCTCAGCGCGAACGACAGGCCGGCAAGATCGAGCGCGATGTCATCGGCGCATATCGTTGCCGCCGCCGCACCGCGCGAGCTGACGCCAATCACACGAATCGGTGTGCTGTTCAGTGCGCACATATCGGCGCGCAGCTCCAATCCGAAAGCATCGTCGAGATTCAGCACGGCCGTTTCGAGGCCCGGCCACGCGAACAGCTTGGCCTTCGCCGAGCCGTACGCGTCCATCGTGCCGTGATAATCAAGATGGTCGCGGGTGAGGTTGGTGAACGTCGCGACCTTGAAATGCACGCCATCGACGCGGCCCTGATCGAGCGCATGCGAACTGACTTCCATTGCGACCGCATCGGCGCCGGCGTCGCGCAGCTGTGCGAGCAGCGCGTGCAGTTGAAGCACCAGCGGCGTGGTGAAGCCGGTGGGCACGACGTCGCCGTACAGGCCTGCGCCAAGCGTGCCGATACTGCCGGCGCGACGGCCTTGCAGTGTCCACGCCTGCGCCAAGAGCTGCACGATTGATGTCTTGCCGTTGGTGCCGGTCACGCCGACCGTGGTCATGGTCCGCGAGGGTTCGCCGTGAAACGTATCCGCCATCTGGCCCAGACGCGCACGCAGACCGGGCACGGCGATCATCGCTATATCTGCATCAATGGACATGCTGCTGACATCGAATTCGGCGGGTGCTGGCGGCTCGAAAAGCACTGCCGCCGCGCCGGCGGCTTGCGCCTGCGCAATGAAGCCAAGACCGTGCGCGCCGAAACCTGCAATCGCCACGAACGCGTTGCCGGATGTGATCGCGCGACTGTCCTGCACGATGCCGGTGATCTCAAACGCTGCAGGAATGCCGGCGACATCGGACAACAGTTCGGCGAGACGCATGGAGCGATTCATCGTGCGCCTCCCATCGCGGGCAGCGCGTCGATCGCCTCGACCAACGCGGCGGGCGCGGGCTGCATCAGCAGCACAGTCGGCGGCGCTGCGGGCAAAGCGCCTGTCTGGCGCACGCCTGCCTGACGATTGCGCTTCGCATCCGAAGCCGCCTGCACTGCGAGCCACGTGTCGATATCGTCCGGCGCCACGTCCATCAACCGCAACGCACCTTCCATCACGTTCTTGAAGACCGGCGCGGACACCACGCCGCCGTAATAACCGCGTGCAGGATCCGGATCGTCGATCACCACCGCCATCGAAAAGCGCGGGTTGTCCACCGGCACCAGGCCGGCGAAGAACGCAAAGTAACGCCGCGAGTAACCGCCGTTGCTGGCCTTGCGCGCGGTGCCGGTCTTGCCGGCAACGTGATAACCCAGAATCGCGGCCTGGGTTGCGGTGCCGCCCGGCTCGGTCACGGTCTGCATCATCCGCACCACTTCGCGCGCAATCCGCGGGTCGAGCACCTGTGTGGCTTCGCCCGGTTCGCCCTTGATGAAAGTCGGCACGATGGCACGCCCGCCGTTGCCCAACGTCGCGTAGGCATGCGCGATCTGCAGCGGCGTCGCGCTCAATCCATAGCCATACGACATCGTCTGCTTGGTCGTGCCGTCCCAGCGCTCAGGCTTTCGCAGACGCCCGGTATTCTCACCGGGGAAACCGCTGCCGGTGCTGCGGCCATAGCCGAAACGCACCAGAAAATCGTAGAAGTCGCGGTTGGGCAGCAGATGTGCAATTTTGGCCGCACCCACATTCGAACTTTTGGTGATGATGCCAGTGGTGTTGAGCACACCATAGTTGTGGGTGTCGGTGGTGCGATATTTGCCGTTCGCTATCCAGCCCGGGTTGGTGTTGAACACCGATTGCGCCGTGATTGCGCCCGATTCCAGCGCTGCGGCCACGGTCAGCGGCTTCATCGTCGAGCCCGGCTCGATCAGATCGGTCACCGCACGATTGCGGTGCGCATCGCGATTGCCCAGCCCGACCGCATTGGGGTTGAACGACGGCAGATTCGCCATCGCCAACACTTCGCCAGTGGCGACATCCAGCACCACCGCCGAACCGCTGGTCGCGCCGCTGTCGAGCAGTGCGCGCCTGAGTTCGCGATAAGCAAGAAACTGGATGCGGCGATCAATGGTCAGGGTGATGTTCTTGCCCGGCTCCGCAGCGCGGACCAGATCGACTTCTTCGACGGTGCGGCCGCGACGGTCGCGGATCACCCGCTTCATGCCTGCGCTGCCGCGCAGCGTGTCCTCGAACGCAAGCTCCAGGCCTTCCTGGCCGCGGTCGTCGATATTGGTGAAGCCCAGCACGTGCGCAATCGCTTCGCCCTGCGGGTAAAAGCGACGGTACTCGCGCTTCGAGAACACGCCGGGGATGTCCAGCGCAAGAATACGCCGCGCTTCGGCCGGATTGATCCGACGTTTGAGGTACACGAATTCCTTGTCCGCGCGCTGGGTCAGCTTGCGCGTCAAGGTGTCTGCATCCACGCCCAGCGCAGACGCCAGTTTCGGCAACAACCCCGGTGAATCGAGCAGCTCCTGCGGGTTCGCCCAGATCGATTCGACCGGCGTCGATACTGCCAATGGCTCGCCGTTGCGGTCGGTAATCATGCCGCGCGAGGTCGGAATCTCCACTTCGCGCAGGAAGCGCTCTTCACCCTGCTTCTGATAGAACTCGCTGCGCACCAGCTGCAGATCGATGGCGCGCGCCACCAGCGCCAGCGCGCAGACGCCCAGCGCGCCGGTGACCAGCATCAGGCGGCCGCGCAGATTGAACTGCGCGCGCGCGCGAGATGCCGGCCCGCGACGCTCGGCGCGACGCTTGCGCCACTCGGCGAATGTTTGCGGCCAACGGCTCATGGACGGATCACCACGATATCGGCGGGCTCGGGCGTTTTCATCCCCAGCCGCGTACGCGCGATCTGATCGACGCGGTTGCTCTCGGCCCACGTCGCCTGCTCCAGCTGCAGCCGGCTGAATTCGATATTCAGTTCATCGCGATTCTTTTCCAGCCGCGACAGATCGACGAACAGCTGACGATGACGATAACGCGCATGCACCACCCCGATCGCAGAGATCAGATTGGCGAGAATCAGCACACCGATGATGACGCGCAGGCTCATGCATCACCTGCGATTTTTTCAGCCACGCGCAGCACCGCGCTGCGGGCGCGCGGATTGATGGCAAGTTCGGCATCGGTCGCCTTGCGCATGTCGCCGATCATCCGCAGCGTGGGCGTGAATGCGATTTCGATCGGCATCCGGCGATTCGCCGGCGGCGCCTTGGCATGTTTGAGGATGAAGCGTTTGGCGATACGGTCTTCCAGCGAGTGGAAACTGATCACCGCGAGCCGCCCGCCGGGCTTGAGCGCCGCTAGGGCGGCATCGAGACCTTGTTCGAGATCTTCAAGCTCGCGATTGATGAAGATGCGGATCGCCTGAAAACTGCGGGTCGCGGGGTGGATTTTCTGCGCGCCGCGCGGGACCACCGATGCAATCAGATCGGCCAGCTGCGCGGTGCGCAGCAGCGGTGTGGCGTCGCGACGGGCGACGATGGTGCGGGCGATGCGGCGGCTCTGTTTCTCTTCGCCATACGTCCACAGCACGTCGGCGATCTCACGATCGTCGGCACGCGCGAGCCACTGCGCCGCGCTTTCGCCGCTGTCGGGATCCATACGCATGTCGAGCGGACCGTCTTTGCTGAAACTGAAGCCGCGTTCGGCCACATCCAACTGCGGCGACGACACGCCCAGATCGAACAACACGCCATCCAGGCCCTGCTGCGCGAGATCCCAACCGGCGAGATCGATGAAGCTGCCGCGATGGATCGCAACGCGCGCGTCTTCGCCGAACGCCTGTTCGGCAACGCGGATCGCTTCGGGATCCTTGTCCATCAGCAGCAAACGACCTCCAGCACCTAAGCGTTGCAGCACGCCGCGCGCATGACCGCCGCGCCCGAACGTGCCGTCCAGATAGGTTCCGTCCTCCAGAATCCGCAGTCCTTCCAGGACCTGCTCGAACATCACGGGCACATGCAGCACTGGCAATTGCAGCACCGACGAATGCGGCGCAGGCAGAGGCAGCTCCGGGAGGTGGGCGGGCACGTCGCCCGCGCCACCCGCGGTCACAGCTGCAGATCGAGCATCGCCTCGCCCAGATCCGCATCACTCAACGTCATGCGGATCTGTGCGTGGTGCGCCTGCTCGCTCCACAATTCGAACTTGTCGCCCATACCCAGCAGCACGGCACGCTTCTCGATGCCCACCGCGCTGCGGTGGCTCGATGGAATGCCGATGCGGCCGTTGCCGTCGGGCTCGACGAAGGTCGCCGCGCCCACCAGCTTCAGCTGCAGATTGCGGCTGACGCTCTTGGTGCGCGGCAGCGCGTTGACCTGATCCCGCACCCGCTCCCAGACCGGCTGGGGGTAGAGGTACAGCGAACCTGCCTCGAACGGGTTGTAGGTGATAACCAGCCGACTTTCGGACGCGCGCGCGATCAAGTCCCGATAGCTGGTCGGAATCGCCAGCCGGCCCTTGTCGTCGATCGTGATGGCGGTCTCACCTTGGAACACGTTGTCTGCCTGGTCGCGCCCGTCTGCGGCGGGCTTGGTCAACTCAGAAAAACCACTAAAACCCCGGCTTTCCCACGAGTCGCCACATTAGGAGTCGTCCACAGGGTTGTCAACAAGTTTTTGAGACCAATTTCACTAAGTGTGTCAATGACTTGCAGCACTCTTCACAGACTGGTTCAAGGTTTATCCACAAGCTCATGTTTCGTCTCAAATTTTGATATTTTGTCTCGATTCAGAGAACCCGGCCCCACCTGAACAAAACCGCGCCTTCAGCTGCGTTCAAACCTGTTTTTTTGGCGCACAGGCCAATATTTGGCCTGCGTCACAGTTTCGGGCCTCAGCACACGGATCGTCGGCGCCTGCAAAGGGAGGCGCCAGATTAGAGCTTGCCGATCGAATGATTGGATCGCGATTGCATATAGATGATGCAATCGCCTCGGGTCAGCCGGCATCGCCACAGCAGCCTGCCGGCGCGCACGGGCTGTGCAGCATTGCCTCTGCCTTGGACTTGCTCCCGTGAGGCAGTGAGGCGAGACGTGATGCCGCCCCTAAGTTAGGGGGCGTCTCTCTTGAATTGCTCACGCGAGGCAATGAGGCGAAAAGCAACGCCCCCTAAGTTAGGGGGCGGCTCGCGCGAAGCGCGAGCGGGGTATGGAAGTGCATGGTGGGGCCCATGATTCGCGATGCGAATCATGGGGGTTTTTCCCAGGCACAGCCTGGGAAAAACAGACGGAGCCGGCCGATAAGCCGGGTTTTGTCGTGGACAGTCATTCCTCTAGGCGCATCGTCACCGATACGCTCAAGCAACCTACCCGGAGACACCGCGGGCCGCGGCATTGCCTCCCTATTTGGTCTTGCTCCCGGTGGGGTTTGCCGTGCCGGTCCGTTGCCGGACTCGCGGTGCGCTCTTACCGCACCATTTCACCCTTGCCACGCATTCAACCTCGCCTTTCGGCGAAGCTGGAGCACTTGGTCGGACATTCGTCCGACAAGCGCCCCGAAGAACCGTTCGGCGGTATCTTTCTGTTGCACTTTCCGTCGGCTTGCGCCGCCCAGGGGTTACCTGGCACCGTGCCCTGTGAAGCCCGGACTTTCCTCGGCATCAACATCCCGAAGAATGCGATGACGCGACTGCCTGGCCGACTCCGTCGCAATCATTGTCGCACGAGAACATGCAAAGAAAGCCTGTGCGCACCGCGTATCGCAGGCAGAAACGGGGATCGGGCGGGCGAACATCAGGCCTGCATCGCAGAGATGTCGAGTCTTATGCCAGCGCTATTGACCCCGCTTTGGAAGAAATTTCTCGCTATCGCAACAAGCCCCGCGCTTGGCGGAGCCTGTTGTCCGATCAATGAACCGAAGCCAGGTCAATTCCAGTCTGGAAGAAGTGAAGCTGACCTCATTCTCCTGACCCAACTGTCATGCAATCAGAGCGTGTTCTTGATACGACCCGTGCAGTAAGTAACGCCGCCTTTAACGAGATAGAAGCGGCTGCAATTATCGTCGTAGTTACTGGTGCCTTGGGAAGTGATCCGGTAGCCGGACAACCTGACGCCATCCAATGTATTGCGGCTGCCGTTGCGCCTGAGGGTCCAATGCACATGCGGGCCAGTCGATGAGCCACCCTGGCACAAGGCCTGGTCAATATCATTGGCCGGATTGGCGATACGCTGACCCCGTGTAACGGTGGCACCATCCTGTATCTGGATGTTCTCCAAGTGATAGTACGACGTGGACCAGCCGTCGCTGTGGACCACTGAGCCAGAACAACTCGAGTCTTTCACGAAAGTGCCTGCCGCAGAGGCCCTGACCCAGTTACTGCTCTGGACGGAACCCCAGCCGCCGCTATTGGACATATCCAGCGATGAATACGGCTTGACGCCTCCAGAGCCGTGAGGCCCACCAATGCGCCAGCTGAGATCAGTTGCATACGGCAGACGCAGCAAGGTGCTGGAAGGAACTGCCATCGTGCTGAAATCACTGCTGAAAATGCTCGGCTTGGCGCTTTCTGCCAATGTTTCATTGAATAAACCAGCATAGCTTTTCGAGAATACGACGTCACCGAGCTGCGATGCGCTTGTTTTGCTTTCGCCTGATTTCTGATACAGCAGCTGCAGGGGGTTTTCTGCGGTAAACGCTACGCCCTGAGCCTTTTATGACGCTTCTTGCGCAAAGCAGACCGGAGAATCTCCGGACAGACCGCCGTGCTCAAGCATTTGCTCAACTGCCGCGGACTTGAGTTCGCCCGCATAACGCCTACCACTCACACACTCGCCTTCCGCTTTATTTCAACATCTTATTTTCATGCGACTCTACGAGTAGCCGTGTCGTCAAAAAAACCTGGAGAGATTTTCAACCTGCGCGCGGGATCATCAATGCATGCGTCGATGGATCAGTCGGGCACGTACACGCCCATCAGATTGGTACAAACGCGCTGTACGGACTGCCGCGTCCAGCCTGACAAGCCGACAGCGTAGTAATGCGCATCGTAGGTGTAGTCGAGTCTGTCGAGATGGTTCGGGTCCGGAGTGACATCGACACACCGGGCGCTGCGCGCCTGGCTTGGGCAAGACGCCTGCGCGCGGAATGTTCCGCCCATCGATGCACACCCATCGGACAAGGTCTTAAGACGTTCGCCGCGATTGACGACCATGAAAAACTGGCGACACTGGTTGGCGGTCGGGCGGAGATCGCAGGCATATGTCTGCACCGCAGTATTGCGTGAAGACAGCGCGAGGGGGTCGGCGGCGGACGCATCTCGGGAGGTGTTCAACGCCATCGCTGCGAAGGTCAGCATGCTCAGCACAATGCTTGTCTTCATGATGTCAGTACCCCTTCACGATGGTGAATCGCTCGATGACAGCGCCATCGACGTTTTTCAGATAGAACTCGGCGCGGTCGGCGTAGAACGTGCCGAACAGGGCTCCGTGCTTCGCACCCTGGGTCGAGGTGTAGATTTTCGCCCACCAGTTTCCGCTCAGCTCTTGATCGCGAATGTCGGTGCCGCCGATTCCCGCTACGAATGCGATCGTGTTCCCGTTGCTGACGGTATAAGGCGATGAACTGTCGGCGACCGTTCTGTTCTGCATGCTGCTCAGCAGATGCGTCCGCGAGTAGGAGTGCTCGTGCCCGGTGGCGATGATGGCGCCCTTGCGGCGGCAGCTCTCGTAAGCGGTCCAGCCCACCTCGTCGGTCTTGCTGCCGACCTGCATATTGCGCTGGTTCTTGTGCCAGGCGCAGATACGCCATGCGCCGGATGGCGCATTGGCAAGACTGTCGGCGATAAAAGCCTCTTGATCGGAACTGGAGCCGCGCGTACCAATACCGGAGACCACGATGAAGACGTTATTCAACCGGCAGGTGGCGCGCTCGCCATAGGTGCCGGAGCAGCGTACTGCCGTCTGGTTATTCAGCCGGGCCTCCCCATAGCTGCGGATGGTCGACCAACTGCCGTCATCCACATCGTGGTTTCCGACAACCACCAAGGCCGGGTCGGACCTGCCCAGCGTATTTCTGACTTTGCTATCCCAATCGTCTTCCAGATTGGCGCTGTACACGGTATCGCCCAGTGCGATGGTGAGCTGTGCGCCTTCGCTTTTGATCAGGTCGAGCACCCGCTGGAAACTGCTGCCTGCATTGGTATCGCCGATGAAGGCGATCTTGGTTCCCGCGACTGGCTGCTGACCCGTGTTTGTTGACCAGACGACTGCGTTGCTGGAGCTCAAGATTGTGAAGTTGGCGTCGCCCTGCATGACTGCGCGATTGCCCCCCGCACCACTGGTCCTGGTAGACCACACCGCGCTGTTGCTGTTGGTGTAAAGCACCAGATCGCCGTTGCTCTGCATCGTCAGACGGGTACCGCCCAGGCCGTTCGTATTCGAGGCCCAGAGCGCAACACTGTCGGATCTGCGCCGCAGCACCAGGTTGCCGTCGGATTGGAAATTGAAGCGGTAGCTGCCGTTGCCAGAATCCAGATACTGGTTCGGGGACAGACTTTGGTTCACCACAAGCGTGTCTGCCGCTTGGGCGATGCCCGCCAGGCCAAACAGGGCTGCCAAGCCAAGCAGGAACCTGAGCGCCGTGAGTGCATTGTTGGAGTGCATGGATGTTTCCTTTTGTTGGTCTCGATATTGATCCGAAAGGATCTGCGTGACGCTGCGACAGGCGATGCGATTGCGCTGTCGTTATTCAAGCTTCCGCTCGCGATCCGGCCAATCTGCGTCACGCGGCGGCCGTGCATGGCTTTGGGGATCGCTGGCGGTTGCAAGCGTCACGGCGATGGTGTCCGTTACCGATGCGGTGCGTGCGTGCGCTGCGCCTGCGTGCGGATATGCACGAAGGTGCGCGCGAGCCACGCGGGCGTACTTGGGACGCACCACAATAGCGAGCTGCAGATCATTGTTGCCGCCGTCTGTCGAGCCGACGTTGGTCGCAGTGATGTACGGCGTATTGTTACCGTTGCTCAATTGGACTGAGGTGACATGCACGTAATCTCCACCTGAAGTGATGGTGCCGCCGCTCAGGGTCAATCCGCCGAAATCGGCCGCCGGCGCGGCGCTTGTGGCGCACAGGCTGGCGATCAGGCTCATGGCCCCGAAGAAGCGCCGCAGATGGTCTCTCGTGTTTCGCAACATGGTCTATTCCATTAGAAGAGTGTTGTTGTATTGAAATGTTCCCGACGGCCCCAGGCTTCTGCGCTGGGGTTACGACCGTCGGTCCGGCGAAACCAACCGATGGCTGTCCTGCGCGCGGAATGAGCGGCAAGCCGAACCACATCCAGCTTCTGATTGGATGCCTTGGGATGATGAAAGTCGTTACCAACGATGATGAAATGATCACAGAGCGATCACGACATCATCAGAAATGATGTTTCGGGCCAGATGACCTGTGATGGCGTGCTCATCGCTGAGGGGCTCCCCTGTCCTTCGCTCTTCAAAGACGCTCGGAGACCATACCAGCGCCGTCCGCCGCTCAGCTCACCTCACTGCAGCGATCACATCGGCCATTGGCGGCATCGCGGGCTGTCGACCGCTGTCGGTTTTCATGCGCTGGCGATTCGCGCCACCGTCGACAGCACCCGTTGCGCTACCCTATGGGCGCTGCCGGGCTGGAGCGGTGCGGTAACGGCAGGATGTCGCGCTTGCCCTCCTCTTCCCTGGCCTGATCGCATGCCGGGAACAGACCTCACATTCACCCATGCGCCGCTGTGCGCGAGATTGCCGCCTTGTTCATGGTCTACGCAGAACAAGATCCGTTCCGACCCGCCAAATCGCCGGTTCGCCCAAGGATGTCATTGATTCTGGCCGCATGCTTTGCGTTGGCATGCGTCTGGTTTCCGTGTTTCGGGTTCGATGGCGCCGGCATCGAGGATCAACGTCATCCACTGGAAATCGAGGCGCTGACCCGGCCCCAGGAGGTGCTGAAAAAGCTGCCGTCCGCACGCAAAGCACTCGCGAAGGACGATCACACGGCAGCAGCCAAATTGGCACTGGCCGAAGCCAACGCCTGTCGGGTGATTGCGGATTGGCGGTGTCAGCGCCGGGCAGGCTCCAACGCGATTCTGGAAGCCGATCAGACCGCAAGCGTGTATCTGCAGGTGCGTTCACGGATCGCGCTGGGACGCGGACTTTCGCGGCTGGGCGACTTCAACAGCGCCGCGCGCGTATTGGCCGATGCGCAGCAGCGCTTGGGCAAGGTGCCGCAGGATGAACTGCTGTCCGACATTCTGCTGGCCTATTCCTCGATCAGCGAGCGACTCGGAAAGCTGGATGAATCTTATCGCTACGCCAAAGAAGGTCTAGCGCATGCTCCGGCTGCCACCAATCCGGAAATGCGCCTCAGATTGCTGCGCAATATGGCGCACGCCGCGGCCGCACGGGGCCGCCCGCAAGAAGCGCTGGACGTGCTGAAGGAGGCGAATGTTTTATTGCCGACCAACCAGGATCCGAAGCTTACCGCCGAGATTCTGCTGGAGCAGGCGCGTAGCGCGAAAAAAATGAACGATTCCGACATGGTGGAACTGATGGGGAATCGTATCGGGGCCATCGGCGAGGATCTTCGCAACATACAGCTGCGCGGACTGGGGTACGAAACCACGGCTCAGGCCCTGCAGATGCGCGGAGAAAACGCGAAGTCTCTGGCGCTGTACGAGAAAGCGCGCAGCGAATTCGCTTCACTGAAGCTGCAGCAGGATGAAATGCGTAGCCTGCGCGCCATCGTCGATCTGCAGCTCAACGGCACTCAAGCCGATCGCCTTCCACAGTCGATCGCACGGTTGATTCAACTCGGCGACCAGATCGCGGGCATCGAGCGCGAATCCGCGGCCGCCGATTTCGAGGAACGCCTGCGCTACGCGGAAAGCGACGCTGCGCTGGCCAGCGCAAACGCCAAGACCGAGAACGAACGGCTGCGCGCGATCGTCAGCGAAAACAAATACCGCTATACGCTGCTGGCGGGCATCCTGGCGCTGTGCACGCTGGGCGTCATGGCGGCGCTTTACTTACAACAGCGCAAATACGGCGCGATGATGCGCGTACGCGGCCGCGAAATGGAGGTCGCCATCTCTACCGATTTCCTGACCACGGTGCACAGCCGGCGTTACATCACCGATGCTGGAAACGCTGCGGTGGAACAGGCCATCGGCAAGCAGCTCAATCTTGCGGTGGCGATCGTGGATATCGATCACTTCAAGCAGATCAACGACCGCTTTGGGCATGCGACCGGCGACGAAGTCCTCAAGGCCGTCGCCGCAGCGATGCGCGCCGCGTGCCGCGATTCCGACACCCTGGGCCGCTACGGCGGCGAAGAATTTGCGGTGCTGCTGCAGGGTATCGGTCTGGATCACGCGCTCGCCGCCGCCGAACGTCTGAGGAAAGCGGTTGCGGACGTAGCGGTGCAAGACGGCGATCAGATCATCACGGCCACCGCATCAGTCGGCGTAGCATGCCTGTCTGCAGAAGACCTGGAATTCGACCAACTGCTGATTCGCGCGGACCGTGCGCTGTATCAGGCGAAAGCGGAAGGGCGTAACCGGGTGGTGGTGGCGGAGCAGAATGCTGGGGCGATCGGGTTGGCGGGCCCTGTAGCCGACTGATTCAACCCGGATCGCTTCCATATAGCTCCTTCCTCGACGCCCCCGAAATCTCCGCCGCCAGCTTCGCCGCAGTCGACGGCGGCAGATGTTCGATCAGCTTCGCGTACACGCGCAGGCCTTCGATACGTTTGGCGTCGGCGTCGTCGCCCACGCCCTGGATCAGCAGCACGAATTCACCTTTGCGCTGATCGGCATCCGCTGCGACACGGGCGTGGAGTTCACCGAGGGTGCCGCTGAGGACGGTTTCGAACAGTTTGGTCAGCTCGCGGCCGATGGCGGCGGGGCGATCTGGGCCGATGACAGTGACGGCGTCGGCGAGGGTATCCTCGATGCGGTGCGAGGACTCGTAAAAGATCAACGTGCGCGGTTCGCTGGCGAGTGCGGCGAGGCGTTCGCGACGGGCGCCGGCTTTGGCCGGGAGGAAGCCTTCGAAAGCGAAGCGGTCGCTGGGCAGGCCAGCGACGCTGAGCGCAGCGATCAACGCGCTGGGGCCGGGGATCGGGCTGACCTTGATGCCGGCGGCGCGGGCGGCTGCGACAAGCCGGAAGCCGGGATCGCTGACTAGCGGCGTGCCGGCATCGGAGACCAGCGCCAGCGACTCGCCTGCGCACAGACGGGTGACGATGCGGTCAGCCAGACCAGCCTCGTTGTGCTCGTGCAGGGCAATCAGGCTTTGTTCGACACCGTAGTGCGACAGCAGCTGGCGGGTGTGGCGGGTGTCCTCTGCGCAAATGGCAGCAACCGCGCGCAGGGTGTCGAGGGCACGCGGTGATAGATCGGCCAGATTGCCGATGGGCGTGGCGACGACATAAAGAATGCCTGCAGCGGCAGGGGTGGACATCGGGTCTGACTCGCTCGGGGTGTGGCAGGCGGGTAGAATCCTAACGGTTCACTCAAGGGTTGCGGCAATGCGCATGAATTCGACGAAATTGACTTGGCTATGCACCGGCATGCTGGCCCTTGGGCTCAGCGCCTGCACGACGACCACACCGGGCGGCACCAAGCCATCGACGTATCGGGTCAATCCGTTGATCACCCAGGCTGCCGCGCTGGCCAGCGGCCACGACACGCTGACCGGGCAGGCCAAAACCGACAACGCCCGCGAAATCGAGCGGCTCATCGCCGGCCTCGACAACGCCGCGCTGAGCACCGAAGCCAACCTGCTGCGCGACGGCGACCCGCTGTACAACTTCGTCGGCCGCGAGCTGCTGCGCCGTGGCCTGACCCTGCCGCGCCCGTTCGACCGCGAAGGCCACTGGCGCTTCAGTGCCGGCAGCCGTCCGCCTGCGGATCGCGACGGCTACCGCCCACCGCGCAAACTCGCGGTGCTGCTGCCGCTGACCGGCGCGATGGCCGCTGCGTCCTCGCCAGTGCGCGATGGGCTGCTGGCCGGCTATTACGGCGAACACCGGCAGAAGCCGGAGATCGTGTTCTACGACACCACCGGCACTCCGGCCGGCGCGGTGGCCGCGTATCAGAAAGCGGGCAGCGAAGGCGCCGACTACGTGGTCGGCCCACTGGGCCGCGACGAAGTGGGCGCCCTGTTCAAAGCTGAGCAACTCAACGTTGCGATCCTGGCGCTCAACCGCGGCCCAGCTGCGCCGCCGAACGGCCATGCCAGTTTCGCGCTGGCGCCGGAGGACGACGGCATCGCCGCGGCTGAATATCTGCTCTCGCGCAAGGCGCGCCGGGTGCTGGTGCTGGTGGGCAGCGACGACGGCATGCGCCGCAGCGTCGCCGCGTTCCGCGAACACCTGTTGAGCCGCGGCGGCGCCGTGGTCGACACCCTGACCATCGCCGAGAAGCCCGCAGACAGCAGCGTCGCTCTGCAGGCCGCTGCGCAGAAAGAAGGCGGCGTCGACGCCGTGTTTCTAGCGATGAAGGGCAGTCAAGCGCGCGCGCTGGCGCCGCAGCTGATCGCCGCTGGCCTGGCCGCCAAACCCCGCGTATCCACCGCGCAGCTGCTGTCGGGCACCGGAAAGCCCGAGCAGGACATGCTGCTCGACGGCATCGCCTTTCCGGCCGAAACCTGGGGCGTGCAGGGCATCCCCGGGCTGCCGTCAGCGGAAAGCACCGGCAGCATGCTGTCGACCGCACGCGGCCCGGCCGCCAAGCTGTTCGCGTTCGGCTACGACGCCTGGCTGCTTACCGCATATCTGGAACGCCTCGCTGGCAACGCCAACGGCCAAGTCGACGGCGCCACCGGCGCGCTGCGCATCGACGGCTTCGGCAACATCGTGCGCACCCCGTCGTGGTCGACCTTCAGCAACGGCCAGATCATCGCCATCGCCCGCACGGGTGACTGAGGGTCAGGGCGAGGGTCAGCGCGAACATCGGCGCGCGCAGGGCGCACGCGTCGAAGCGCTCGCCCGCGATTTCCTGCAGCGGCATGGGCTCAAGCCCGTTGCCGCCAACGCGAATTACCGCGGCGGCGAACTCGATCTGGTGATGCGCGACGGCGACACGCTGGTATTCGTCGAAGTGCGCTATCGGCGCAGCGCCGGCACAGGTTCGAGCAGTTTTGGCGGCGGCGCGGCGTCGGTCGATGCCAACAAACGCCGCAAGCTGGTGCACGCCGCCAGTCTGTTTCTCGCTGCCCATCGCGAGTTTTCCCGCGCACCCTGCCGCTTTGATGTGATCGACGCCAGCGGCGCGGTCGACGCACCGGATTTCATCTGGCTGCGCGATGCGTTTCGCGCCGACGACTGCTGAGTATTCTTCGATGCCGACCATCTTCACCCACGCCGTCGTGCCGCTCGCACTGGGTCTCGCGCTCGGCCGCAAAAACATTTCGCCGCGACTGATCGCGGCCGGCATGTTCCTCGCCATCGCACCGGATTTCGACACGGTCGCGTTCAAGCTTGGCATTGCGTATGCCGATCAGTTCGGCCATCGCGGCGCGAGTCATTCGCTGCTGTTCGCGCTGGCGGTCGGTCTGTGCGGCGCCGTCATCGCGCCGTGGCTGCACACCACGCGATGGCGCGCGCTGCTGTGGCTGACGGTCTGCACCGCGTCGCATCCGCTGCTGGATGCGTTGACCAACGGCGGCCTGGGCGTGGCGCTGCTGTGGCCGTGGTCGCACGAACGCGTCTTCGCGCCGTGGCGGCCAATCGCGGTGTCGCCGATTGGCGCCGGCTTCTTCAGCCTGCGCGGACTGGCGGTGCTGTGGTCGGAATTGCTGTGGGTCTGCGCGCCTCTGGGGCTGATGGCGCTGCCGCTTGCGGGGATCCGCAGATATCGCGAGCGGGCGGCAATCGCACCCATCTAATCGCCACGCAGTCATTCATAGGGTGCGCGTGTCGCGCACCATTCTTGTGTTGCGTCACGAACAGCCGGTGCGCGGCACGCGCACCCTATGAATCCACATGACGGCAGAGGCATCCGGCGCATCAGTCCTCGAAATGCACATACCCTGCACGCGGCGAGAGCCACTCGATGCCATCGCTATCGCGCAACACAAGTTTGCCCGCATCGCCGGTGATGCGACCGACCCGCGTTACCGGCAAGTCGCTGGCGTGCATCGCGTCTTGCACCGCAAGCCGCGCAGTTTTGGGCGCGGTGAAACACAGTTCGTAATCATCGCCGCCGGCCGCCTGCAGCTCGCGTCGCGTTTCGATATCGAATGATCGAAGCAGCGCGTCGGATGCCGGCAGCGCATCAATGTCGAGTGCAACACCGACGCGGCTCGCGCGGCAGACATGACCGAGATCCGCAACTAATCCATCAGAAATATCGATGCAGGCATGCGCGATACCGGCAAGCCGCAGGCCTGCTTCGACGCGCGGCGTCGGCCGGCCGAGACGCATGCGCATCGCAGCATCGGATGGCCCGCCTGCCTGCCATTGCCTCAGCGCACCCGCAGCATCGCCCAGCGTCCCCGTCACCCACACGTCGTCGCCGACGCGCGCACCGCTGCGCAGCAGCGCGCCGCGCGGATCAACCAGCCCATGCACTGTCACGCATATCGACAGCGGCCCACGCGTGGTGTCGCCGCCGATCAGCGCAATATCGTGATGTGCGGCAAGTGCGAGGAAGCCGTCGAGAAACTCATCCAGCCACGCCGCATCGGGCTGCGGCAGCGACAGCGACAGCGTGCACCAAGCCGGCGTCGCGGCCATCGCGGCGAGGTCGGAGAGATTCACCGCCAGTGCTTTCCAGCCGATGTCGGCGGGCGCAGTGTCCGCCGGGAAATGCACGCCGCTGTTGAGCGTGTCCATCGCGATGACCAGCTGTTTGCCGGGCGGCACCGACAGGATCGCTGCATCGTCGCCAATGCCGAGAATCACGTCGCTGCGGGTGGCGGCGCGCTGGCGAATGCGGGCGATGAGGTCGAATTCCAAAAGAGCGTCCTTCAAGAAGCCTCGACTGCGAATGCGAATAAAGAATCAAGCGGATCGGAGTAAGCCCCCTCTCCCGCGTGCGGGAGAGGGATGGGGTGAGGGCCGGTTCATCGCGACGCCTACCCTCACCCGCCGCGCTGTGCGCGGCGACCTCTCCCGCCTGCGGGAGAGGTGAAAACTTGCGTCTTATTTACCCCGCGCTGTCTGCACTTCGATCGCACGCAGCGCAACCGCAGCATGATCAAGCACGCCGTTGACATAGGTGTGGCCGTGTTCGGAGCCGAAGCGTTTCACCGATTCCACCGCCTCGTTCAGCACCACGCGATACGGCACGTCGATGCGGTGCTGCAGTTCGTAGGCGGCAATACGCAGCGCAGCGCGTTCGATGGGGTCGACTTCTTCCATCGTGCGGTCCAGAAACGGCGCCAGCGCGGCGTCGAGTTCTGCGCAGTGCGCATCGACGCCGTGAACGAGTTCCTGAAAATAGGGAAGATCGGCGATTTCGCGAATCTGTTCGTGCGCGAACTGGCTGACGATGTCGCGCGCGTCGGCGCCCGACATCTGCCATGCGTACACCGCCTGCAGCGCGCGCCGGCGGGCACGGGTGCGCAGCACCGGGTCCACGCCATCAGCGCGACGGTAAGTGGGTTTGTTCATGGCAACTTGACCATCAGATTGGCCATTTCGATGGCGACCAGCGCCGTCTCTTCGCCCTTGTTGCCGTGACTGCCACCAGCACGCTCGGCGGCATGTTCGTATTGATCCACCGCCAACACGCCGTTGACGACCGGCAGCGCGTAATCCAGCGCGATCCGCATCAGGCCGTTGGAGCAGCCGTCGGCGACCTGTTCGTAGTGGCGGGTGTCGCCGCGGATCACGCAGCCCAACGCGATGATTGCAGCGTGGCCGCCGCTGGAGGCGAGACGCGCAGCGGTGGCGGGCAATTCCCATGCACCTGGGACGCGGATCACGTCCACCGCGTCTTCGGCCACACCGTGGGCAAGGAACGCCTGGCGGGCGCCGGCGACCAGCTGCTCGGTGATGCGCGGGTTCCAGCGGCTGGCGATGATCGCGAAACGCGCGCCGTCGGGGGCGCGCAGGTCGCCTTCGAAATGAGGCATGCGGGTTGCTCGGGACTGGGCCGGGCATTATAGGGTGCGCCTCGGCGCACCGGCTCTTTCCGATGAATCAAAGCAGGTCCCTCCCCGGCTTTGCCGGGTTCGGGATGACAGCTGATTTAGAGGCCCACGTATTCCACGACTTCAAGCCCGAAGCCAGCCAAGCCCACCTGTTTGCGCGGCGTGCCCAGCACCCGCAGCTTGCCCAGGCCAAGGTCGGCCAAAATCTGCGAGCCGGCGCCGTTGCGGCGCCATTCGGCCATCGCACCACCGCGTGCTGGGCGCTCGGACTGCTCGTGAATACGTGCCAGCAGCGCATCGGCGGACTGTGTCTCGCCCAGCACCACCAGCGCACCGCGGCCTTCGCGGGCGATCATCGCCAGCACGTCGCCCACCGCCGGGCCGAAATCGGCACGCTGCCAGTGCAGCGCGTCGGCCAGCGGGTTCTGCATGTGCACACGCACCAGGGTCGGCACCGCCGCGTCAGCCTCGCCGCGCAGCAGCGCGTAGTGCAGGCAGCGGCTGACCTGATCGCGGTAGGTGTGCAGGCGAAACGCGCCGTGATCGGTCTCGATCTCGCGCACGTCGAGCCGCTCGATCGTGTGTTCGTTGTGCAGCCGGTAACGGATCAGGTCTTCGATCGAGCCGATCTTCAGCCCATGCTCGCGCGCGAACACTTCCAGCTGCGGCCGGCGCGCCATGCTGCCGTCGGCGTTGAGAATTTCCACCAGCACGCCGGCCGGCTCGAAGCCCGCCAACAGCGCGAGATCGCTGGCCGCCTCGGTGTGGCCAGCGCGGTTGAGCACGCCGCCGGGCTGCGCCATCAGCGGAAAGATATGGCCGGGCTGCGACAGATCCTCGGGCTTCGCGTCCGGGCGCACGGCGGTGCGGACGGTGTGCGCGCGGTCGTAGGCGCTGATGCCGGTGGTGACGCCCTCGGCGGCCTCGATGCTCACGGTGAAATTGGTGCCGTGCGGCGAGGTGTTGTCGCGCACCATCGGCGGCAGCCCGAGCTGACGGCAGCGCTCGCGGATCAGCGACAGACACACCAGCCCCCGCGCGTGCGTGACCATGAAATTGATGTCCTGCGGCCGCACCAGTTCGGCGGCCATGATCAGGTCGCCCTCGTTCTCGCGGTCCTCATCGTCGACGATCACCACCATCCGCCCGGCGCGGATTTCTTCAAGCAATTCCGGGATCGTTGCGAAACTCATTTCATTTCTCTCGCTGACAACAGCCGCTCGACATAGCGTGCGACCAGATCGACTTCAAGGTTCACCGCATCGCCGATGTGCGTCGACGAAAACGCGGTGTGCGATACGGTGTGCGGAATCAGCGCGACCTCGAAGCCTGCGTCGTCGACCGCGTTGACGGTGAGGCTGACGCCATCGACGCAGATCGAGCCTTTGGTCGCGATGTATTTGGACAGTGAAGCTGGGGCCGCAAAGCGCCATCGCTGCGAACGCGCATCGTCGTGGATCGACAGCACGCGGCCCACGCCATCGACATGACCGCTGACCAGATGCCCGCCAAGACGGTCGGTCGGGCGCATCGCGCGCTCCAGATTCACCGCGTGCCCCACTGCCATCGTGCCGAGCGTGGTCAGCGCGAGCGTTTCGTTGGACGCATCCGCCGCGAACGACGACGCATCGGACTCAATCACGGTCAGACACACGCCGCTGACCGCGATACTTTCGCCCAGCGCGATATTGTCGAACGGCAGGGTGCCAGCAGCGATGCGCAGACGCATGTCGCCACCGCGCGGTTCGAGTACGGCCACATGGCCAACGCCTTCGATCAAGCCTGTAAACATGCAGCCATTCCACCCTGTTGGATCAATGATGTTGTTCAAAGCACGTTATTCAACGCATCTCAGAGCCTGTTCAAAATCTTCCTCAACCGTAAACGGACAAGTCATCTGTCATCCCGAACGCCCGCCTAGCGGGCGGAGGGATCTGCTGTTGTGATGGCGCGAACCACAAGCAGATCCCTCCTCGGGCTTCGCCCTCGTTCGGGATGACATGTTTTTCCAGACCAGCGAATTTGAACAGGCTCTCAGTCAAAGCGCTGACTCCGGCCGCAGCAGCAAACGCAAGTCGTCACCTAATCGACGTGTCTCGACGATCTGCAGACGCAGGCGCTGCGACATCTCATCGATATGCAGCCCGTCGAACAGCGGGCGTGCATCGGCGCCCAGCAGCACCGGCGCCATGTACAGCAGCACTTCGTCGACCAGCTCCGCGCGCAGCAGCGCACCCGCAAGCGTCGCGCCGGCTTCAACCTGGACTTCGTTGATCTCGCGTGCGGCCAGCGCCTGCAGCACAGCGTTGAGATCGAGCAGGCCGTCCTGTATCGGCACCGCCGCATGCGCGGCGTCAAAGCTGCGCGGCGGCTTGGCGTCGTGCGCGTGGAAATACAGGGTTGGCGCGTCGCCGGCGCGCACCCGACCGCGGCCCACGGTGGCGAGACCCGGATCGAGCACCACGCGCAGCGGCGGTACGAATGCGATGTCTTCCTCAAAACGCACGGTCAGCTGCGGATCGTCGGCCAGCACCGTGCCCGCGCCGGTGAGCAGTGCGCCGGCACGTGCGCGCCAGTGCATCACGTCGCGGCGCGAGGCCTCACCGCTGATCCATTTCGAATCGCCGTTGGCCAGCGCCGTACGGCCGTCCAGACTGGTCGCGAGCTTCACCCGCACCCACGGCCGCTTGCGTTCGATGCGCGACAGAAACCCACGATTGAGATGTCGCGCCGACGCGGCCATCAGACCGTGTTCGACCGCGATGCCGGCCGCGCGCAGCGCGTCGAAACCGGCGCCGTCGACCTGCGGAAACGGGTCGCGCATCGCCGCGATCACCCGGCCGGCGCCGGCGGCGATCAAGGCATCGACGCAGGGGCCAGTCTTGCCGGTGTGCGCGCAGGGTTCGAGGGTCACGTACGCGGTGGCGCCGCGCGCGCGTTCGCCGGCCGCCTGCAGCGCGAGGATTTCAGCGTGCGGGCCGCCGGCAATCGCATGCCAGCCTTCCGCAACTACCTCGTCGCCGTTGGCGATGACGCAGCCAACCATTGGATTGGGTTTGGTGGTGTAGGCGCCGCGTTCGGCGAGACGCAGCGCACGCGTCATCATCGCGTGATCGGTCGCTGTGAATATTGTCGGCACAGTCGTTACTGACTCGGTCATTGTGCTCAACGCTTTTTCTTGTCTTTGTCTGCGTGCCGATCAAACGGCACCACTTCGCCGCCGAGCAAAGGCAGCTGGCCTTCGCCGGGCAGTTCGCGCTCAAGCCGGTCGAGCTCTTCGCGGAAATCGGCCACATCTTCGAACGCGCGATACACCGACGCAAAGCGGACAAACGCGACGTGATCGAGCTTGCGCAGCTCGGCCATCACGAATTCACCGACCCGGCGCGACGCCAGCTCGCGTTCGGTGGTCATGCGCAGCTGATGCACCACTGCGCGCACCGCCGATTCGATCTGCTCTTCCGACACCTGCCGCTTGTGCAGCGCGCGGTCGAAGCTGTGGCGCAGCTTGCGCGCATCGAAATGCTCGCGGCGACCGTCGGATTTGATGATCGCCGGCAGTTTCAGCTCCACCGTTTCCAGCGTACTGAAACGCTCGCCGCAGGCCTCGCACTCGCGGCGACGACGGATCGTGGCGCCGTCTTCGCTGACGCGCGAATCGATCACCCGAGTGTTGTCGTGCTGGCAGAAGGGGCAATGCATTACGGGAGACGGGAGACGGGAGACGGGAGACGTTTGGACATCATCTCAAGCGTTGAGCCGATGCAGGCACCGGGGTAGCAGAACGAGACATCACGGGTTCGAAATCGGCGCATTCTTCTCCCGTCTCCCTCTTCCCGTCTCACGGCTCAACCGTACACCGGAAACTGCCGGCATTGCTTGGTCACATTTTCGCGCACTGCGGCGATTACAACTTCGTCAGTCGGGTGATCCAGCACGTCGCAGATCCAGTGCGCCAATGCGACACAGTCGGGTTCAAGGTAGCCGCGGGTGGTGATGGCCGGTGTACCGAGGCGCAGGCCGGAGGTCACAAAAGGTTTTTGCGGATCGTTCGGCACCGCATTCTTGTTGACGGTGATGTGGGCACGACCCAGCGCTTCTTCGGCAGCTTTGCCGGTGATGCTCTTGCCGATCATGTCGACCAGCATCAGATGATTTTCGGTGCCGCCAGAGACGATCTTGTAGCCGCGCGCGATGATGGTGTTGGCCATCGCCTGCGCGTTCTTCACCACCTGCTGCTGATAGGTTTTGAACTCGGGCTCCAGCGCTTCCTTGAACGCAACCGCCTTGGCCGCGATCACGTGCATCAGCGGGCCGCCCTGGATGCCCGGAAACACAATGCTCTGCAGCTTCTTCTCGATCTCCGCATTCGCTTTGGCGACGATGATGCCGCCGCGCGGGCCACGCAGGGTCTTGTGCGTGGTCGAGGTGACCACGTCGGCGTACGGCACCGGGTTTGGATACACGCCCGCGGCGACGAGACCGGCGACGTGGGCCATATCGACCAGAAAATACGCGCCGACCTTGTCTGCGATGGCGCGGAAACGCGCCCAGTCGATCTTCTGCGAATAGGCGCTGAAGCCGCCGATCAGCATCTTCGGTTTGTGTTCGATGGCGAGACGTTCGACTTCGTCGTAATCGATCAGGCCCTGATCGTTCACGCCGTACTGCACAGCGTTGAAGAATTTGCCGCTGAAGTTGACCTTGGCGCCGTGGGTCAAATGCCCGCCGTGGGCCAGCGACATGCCCAAGATGGTGTCGCCCGCATTCAGCAGCGCGAAAAACACCGCCTGATTCGCCTGTGAGCCGGAATGCGGCTGCACGTTGGCATAGTCGGCGCCGAACAGCTCCTTCGCGCGATCGATCGCCAGCACCTCGGCCACGTCCACATATTCGCAGCCGCCGTAGTAGCGCTTGCCCGGATAGCCTTCGGCGTATTTGTTGGTGAGCTGGCTGCCCTGAGCCTCCATCACCCGCGGGCTGGCGTAGTTCTCGGACGCGATCAGCTCGACATGGTCTTCCTGGCGGCGGACTTCTGCGGCGATGGCCGCAGCCAATTCGGGGTCGTAGCCTTCAATGCGGGTATCGCGCGGAAACATCGGCGCTCCAAAAGAGTGTGCACAGAGGCGTGAATTGTAACGGCTGGCCGTCCCCGGGACACGCTTATCGGGGAATCAGGCCGGGAATCAGGCCATGCATGGACCGTGATTGCAGCGCCGTCGGTGGCGGCGGAGGGGCGGTTCCGGCGATAATCGGGCTATCCCGATTTCTCTTCGCGGCCCGTGCCCTGCGCAGGTCGCCGCCGTCCGTCTGCGGAGTTCCCCATGTCGCAATACATCTACACCATGAATGGCGTCAGCAAGATCGTGCCGCCGAAGCGCCAGATCATCAAAGATATCTCGCTGTCGTTCTTCCCGGGCGCCAAGATCGGCCTGCTGGGCCTGAACGGCGCCGGCAAGTCGACCGTCCTCAAGATCATGGCCGGCGTGGACAAGGATTTTCAGGGCGAAGCCCGCGCGCAGGCCGGCATCAAGGTCGGCTATTTGGCCCAGGAGCCCGAACTCGACCCCAACAAGACCGTGCGCGAGGCGGTGGAGGAAGGCGTCGGCGAAGTGCTGCAGGCCCAGGCCGCGCTGGACAAGATTTACGAGGCCTATGCCGAAGAAGGCGCGGATTTCGACAAGCTGGCGGCCGAACAGCAGCGGCTGGAGTCGATTCTCGCCACCAACGATGCCCATCTGCTGGAGCAGCAGCTGGAAGTCGCCGCCGATGCGCTGCGCATCCCGCCGTGGGACGCGAAGATCGGCCCGCTGTCCGGCGGCGAGAAGCGCCGCGTCGCGCTGTGTCGCCTGCTGCTGCAGAAGCCGGACATGCTGCTGCTGGACGAACCCACCAATCATCTCGACGCCGAGTCGGTGGAATGGCTGGAACAGTTCCTGGCCCGCTACAGCGGCACCGTGGTCGCCGTCACCCACGACCGCTACTTCCTGGACAACGCCGCCGAGTGGATTCTGGAACTCGACCGCGGCCGCGGCATTCCGTGGAAGGGCAACTACACCGATTGGCTGGTGCAAAAGGGCGACCGCCTGAAGCAGGAAGACAATCAGGAAAAATCGCGCCAGAAAGCGATTGCGCGCGAACTGGAATGGTCGCGGCAGAACGCCAAGGGCGGCCGCACCAAGGGCAAGGCGCGTCTGGCCCGCCTGGAAGAACTGCAGTCGGTCGATTACCAGCGCAGAAACGAGACCAACGAAATCTTCATCCCGCCGGGCGAGCGCCTCGGGAACTCGGTGGTCGAATTCAAGAATGTATCGAAAAGCTTCGGCGACCGCCTGCTGATCGACAACCTCAACATGCTGATCCCCTCGGGCGCGATCGTCGGCATCATCGGCCCCAACGGCGCCGGTAAATCGACGCTGTTCAAGATGCTGATGGGCATGGAGAAGCCGGACAAGGGCGAGATCCTCACCGGCCAAACCGTAAAGCTGGCCTATGTCGACCAGAGCCGCGACAAGCTGGAAGGCAACCACAACGTCTTCCAGGAAATCTCCGGTGGCCTGGACATCCTCAATATCAACGGCGTCGAGATCCAGTCGCGCGCATACCTCGGTCGCTTCAACTTCAAGGGTCAGGATCAGCAGAAACTGGTCGGCACGCTCTCCGGCGGCGAGCGCGGCCGTCTGCATCTGGCGAAGACCCTGCTGCAGGGCGGCAACGTGCTGCTGCTGGACGAACCGTCGAACGATCTGGACATCGAAACCCTGCGTGCACTGGAAGACGCGCTGCTGGAATTTCCCGGCAACACCTTCGTGATCTCGCATGACCGCTGGTTTCTCGACCGCATCGCCACCCACATCATCGCGTTCGAGGGCGACTCGCACGTCGAGTTCTTCCAGGGCAACTACCGCGAATACGAGGAGGACAAAAAACGTCGCCTCGGTGCGGAAGGTGCGCAGCCGCACCGGCTGCGGTTCAAAGCACTGAAGTAAGCGGAAGCTCGCCACGCCACGCCCGGCGCCTGGGCAACGAGTTGGACAACATGATCGCAACACTCAAAACAGCGGTCTGGCGGTCGATCAAACACCGGATATCGGCCTCGCCCAAGCTTCAGGCCTGGCTGAGGTACGCACTGGACAGCGAGGAACCTTTCTTCCCATCGGGCCATTTCTATTCGCCCGTCGTCGACAGGCGCGAGGCCGCTGCCCAAACAGATGCGCTGTGGCCGGACGCGCCGCCTGAGATCATAGGCATCGACTTCGATTTCGAAGGTCACCAGCGGATCATCGACAGCGTCATCAGTCCACTGCTGGCCGGGTTCGATTACTTCGACCCGGCCTCATGGTCGGATTCGCCGCTGGCGTTCCCGCCAGACAATGACCAGTTCGGCGGCATGGACGCGCTGATGTTGTATTGCTTCATGCGTTACTGCGCCCCGAGACGCATCATTGAGATCGGGTCCGGCTACTCGACCCTGCTGATGCGCGACGTCAACCGACGCTTCCTCGACGGCGCCGTGCGGATCGAGTGCATCGAACCCTATCCGCGTGCATTCCTGCGCGACCCCGCGATAGGCGTCGAACTACGCGTCAATCCAGCACAAGCCGTCCCGCTGGACGTTTTTTCGGAACTCGCCGCCGGCGACATCCTCTTCATCGATTCCTCGCATGTCTCCAAGACTGGAAGCGACGTCAACCATATTTTCTTCGAGATCCTTCCACGCCTCGCGGACGGCGTGATCATCCATGTCCACGACATTTTTCTGCCGCAGGAATATCCTAAGGAATGGGTGTTCAACGGGCGCCGCTCGTGGAACGAGCAATACCTGCTCAGGGCGCTGCTGATGGGCTCGACCGACTATCGCGTGCTCTACGCCGCACATTACGCGAGCCTGCATTTCGCGGACAGGCTGAGCACGCTCATCGACAAGAGGGTGCTGCCGCTGCAGGCTGGCAACAGCTTCTGGCTGCAGAAAGGCGCCGGCCGCATCACCGACGCACCGTAACCGCCCCGCACGCCCACCGACCACCATCACCGACACGGGTTCGACCTCGATCATGACCTTCATCGACGCACTGCAGCACCGCTGGCAAAACGCCGACACCCTCGTCTGCATCGGCATTGATCCCGAGCCTGCGAAATTTCCGGCGAAGTTCGCGCACGACCCCGACGCGATCTTCAACTTCTGTCGCGACATCGTCGACGCAACAGCGGAATACGCCTGTGCGTTCAAACCGCAGATTGCGCACTTCGCCGCGGCCCACGCCGAAGAAGCGCTGCGCATGCTGATCATGCATCTGCGCTTTCGTTACCCGCAGATCCCCGTGATCCTGGACAGCAAGCGCGGCGATATCGGCAGCACCGCGCAGCACTACGCCAGTGAAGCGTTCGACCGTTACTGCGCAGACGCGGTGACGGTGAACCCGTACCTGGGCCGCGATTCGGTGCAGCCTTTTCTCGATCGCACCGACAAAGGCGTGGTGATTCTGTGTCGCACCTCGAATGCCGGCGCCGGCGATCTGCAGGACATGCTCATCGCGGGCCGACCGCTGTATCAGCACGTGGCCGAAAAAATCGCGCGCGAATGGAATACCAACCACAACTGCGCCCTGGTCGTGGGCGCCACTTGGCCGGAGCAGCTGCGCGAAGTGCGCGCCATCGTCGGCGAGATGCCGTTCCTGGTGCCCGGCATCGGCGCGCAGGGCGGCGATGTCGCAGCGGTCGTCAGTCATGCAAAAACCGCAGATGGCACCGGGCTGATCATCAGTTCATCGCGCGCGATTCTGTACGCGTCGCAGAATAATGATTACGAAGAGGCCGCCGCCAACGCCGCGCGTGCGCTGCGCGATGAGATCAATCGCTTTCGTTGAAGCGCGCGTCCCCGCTCAGTGATGGGTGGACAGCGCGATCAGGATGGCCGTCAGTGCAAAACTGAACACTACATTGAACACCATGAAGATTCCGAAACCGAGCAGACTGCGCAGCACGGATTTCCAGCGCGGGTACGGCTTGAAGAACTGCGTCAGCGAAACGACGGTATAGACCAAGACCAGCGACAACGCCCAAGCGCGCACCTGCGGAAACCAATACTCCAGCGGGGCCGCCAACGCCATGATGACGAAGGACTGCGCGGTCAGGAAGGTCGCGATCACCAGCCATTCCGGATAATTGAAATTCCCCACACGCCGGAACGCCAATTTGAAAGCCACCGCCTCCAGCGGAAGCAGCATCAGGGTCGTTGCCGTGTAATTACGGTTCATCCATGCCTTCACAACCTCGAATGCGTTGACCAGCCGCGTCGGATCGAACTGCCCACCCACCTTCGTGCCGGCAGCAGCGGTGCCGCCTGCGGAGATACCCGAGCCGATCGCATCGCCATCCAGAAAGTATCTGGCAAGGAACACCATCGCGGCCGCGAGGATCATGATGAGCATCAACGGCTTGACGTGACGCGCGCGCCGCCCCTCGATGTAGTCGCGGATGAAATGACCGGGCCGCAGGATCAGATGCTTCAGCGAGTAGAAGATGCCGCGATCCATGTGCAACACACTGTGCTCGAGTTCATGCCCGAGGAAATGCCAATCAATGCGATGCGCCGGCGTGGGTTGGCCGCAGGCTGGGCAGAACTTCTGGTCCGCGCCGTCGATGGTGCGGTCGCAGTTGGCGCAACGGCCAGGATCCAGCATCTTTACGATCCCCCGCGAGCAATAGCTCGGCCAATCTTGTTCAGAAGCGCGAACAAACAGCGCGCAGATATCATCAGCCACACCGCCGCGCGCGTCGACAGCCCGTGGCGCTGCGCGTCGAACTTGCGGAAGTAGCGCCACAGGCCGCGATGCTTGTGCCATTCAACGAACAGCGGCCGCGAGCGGCTGGACACGCCGCGCACGTGGACGACGCGCAGGTCGTTGGCGACCGCGACGAACGTGCCGGCGTCGCGCGCGCGCCGGCACAGATCGAGATCTTCCGCATGCAGGCGATACGCTTGATCGAAACCTCCGATGCGTTCGATCAACGTGCGCGGCATGAACATCAGCGCGCCGGAGATCGCGGACACCGGCTGCAGCGTTTGCGTGTTGTCTACGTCAATATCGAGTTTGCGTGCCTGCGCGCTGCGCAGCATCGCTGCGAAGTCCGGATCGCGGCGTCGCGCGGCGCCGTCGCGGACGCCGGCCTCGTCAACCAAGTCAGCGCCGAGCAGCGCCTCGCGGGTACAGGTCTGCGCATGCGCGCGCAGCCGCGCCAGGGTGTCGGCCTCGACCATGCAGTCCGGATTGACGAAGGCCAGCCACAGCGATGCGCAGTCGTCGGTGCCCTGATTGCAGGCGGTGCCGAAGCCGGGGTTGTCGGGGTTGGCGATAAAACGCACGCGCGCATCGACCAACGCGTGGCGCTGCACGATTTCAAGGGTGCCGTCGGTGGAGGCGTTGTCGACCACGCGGATCTGGGCGACGCCGTCGGCGGCGCGCAGACGCTGCAGGCACAGCTCGATGGTTTCGGCGCTCTGGTAAGTGACCACGACGACAGCGATATCGGCGGTCATGGGGGTGGCGCCTCGTCGACCGCACCATCGGCAACACCATCGGCAACACCATCGGCGACACCATCGGCAAACAGATCGGGCTGCGTGCGCAATGCCCCGGTGTCGAAGCTCGCGTTGTCGTACGCATGGCCCAGCGACGCACGCAGCGCATACAGCGGGTCGTGCATCAGAAACTCCGCGAGCCGCGCATGCCAGACGGGCCAGCGCACGCTGAGTGTTTCGACATCGTCGCCCAGCGGCATACCCTCGGCGCGGCGTGCGACGAAGGCGGTTTCGCACAGCACATTCCGCCACCCCAAGCCCGCCATGCGCAGCGACAGATCGATCAACGCGGTGTGCCACGACGCGTAGCTTGCCGCGTCGAGCCCGCCGGCCTTGCGCCGTGCGCTGCCGCGCAGAAACACCGCATGATTGACCGCGGCGGGCAATTCGGGATGGTGCGGCGGCAGCGATGCGGCGGCACGCGCCAGACGCGCAGGTTCATCGGGCACCGACACCACCTCGCCCACGCGCGGCCATGACGCCGTTTCGCCGGCGTTGCACCACGGCGTGGCGGTGGCGATGGCAGGATCGCGCGCGGCGCAGGCCACCAGTTGGGTCGCCCAGCCGGGAAACGGCACCGCGTCGCTGGCGAGCACCAGCACGTCAGCATGGCCGCAGGCTTTGAGCATGTCGTCCAGATGTGCGGCTGCGCCAATGCTGCGCGCGCGGCGGGTGTAATCGGCCTGCAGCGCGGTGCGCGCGAGCCAGCGCTCGATGATGGCGAGCCCGCGCGGTCCGGACTGGGCGTCATCGGCCAGCCACACGCGGCTGCCGGGCGGGGTGCCTGCCTCCAGCGCGGCGAGGCAGGCGTCGAGGGCGTCGTCATCGACGCCCAGCGGAATCAGTACGACAGGCAGTTCGCTCATGGGCGAACAGCGTGCGCTGCGGTCAGCGATGCAATCAGCGGTGCGGCTGCGTGGGCAGCGGCTTGAGCGTCCTGGGCAGCGGCAGCGGATCCATCGCGCGGAACCGGCGCGAGTATTCGTCGGTAAAGGTCCGCAGCTCTTTTTGATCGCGCACGATGGTGGCCGTCAACAGCACCACGACCTCGGTACGGTTCTGATTCGACGACTGACGCCCGAACAGGCCGCCGATCACCGGGATACGGCTCAACCCCGGCAGTCCCGAAGAGCCGCGCGTCGTACCGTCCTGGATCAGACCGGCCAACAGTACGGTGTCGCCGCTGTTGGCGATGGCTTCGGTCTTCAGCCGGCGGGTGTTGATGCGCACATTGCCGTTGGCGTCGGCGTCGGAACCCGGCGAGCTGACTTCCTGGACGATGTCGAGGAACACGGTGCCGTCCTTGGTGACGCGCGGGCGCACTTTGAGGATCACGCCGGTGTCGAGGTACTGCACCGAACTGGTGGTGTTGTTGCTGCCGAGGATCGGATTGATCGAGACGGTGGTGATCGGAATGCGGCTGCCGACGTTGAGCGTGGCTTCGGAGTTGTTTTTCGCCAGCACCGAACCGGTCTGCAGCAGCCGCACGTCGGTCACTCTGTCGAGTGCGGTGATGACCGCCGCGGCATCGTTTTTGATCAGCGTCCAGGCCAGACCCGGGCCGCTGGCGCCGCCGATGCTGGCGCCGAGCGTGCTCCACTTCGGCGGAATCAGTCCGCCGGGCGAGCTCACGTCAGGCAGACCGTTTTCGGTGGTGGCATTTTCGAGAAACCAGTTCACGCCGTAGGCAAGTTCGCCGCTGAGGGTGACCTCCGCCACCTGCGATTCGATATGAACCTGCAGCGGCAGCACGTCGAGCTTCTCGATCACGTCCAGGATCGAGCGCCAGGCCGAACCGGTAGCGCGCACCAGCAGGGTGTTGTTTTCTTCGATCGCGGACACCGCGACTTTATCGCCGCCGACTTCGATGACCACGCTGCCGTTGCCGCCCTGGGCCGCATTGAGCGAAAGCGAGCCGCCGCCAAGACCACCGCCGCCGCTGCCGCTGCCGGACAAGTCGCCGCCATCTTTGCTGCCGTCGCCGCCTCCCGGACCGATGATGTTGCTCTGGCCGCCCGGGATCAGCGAATAACCGCCGCCGTCGTTGCCGCCGCCGCGGTTGCCGCCGCCTCCGCCGAAGACTTCGCTGAGACGCGCGCCGAGGTCTTTGGCGGTGATGTATTTGAGTTCATACGAATACAGTTTTACGCCCTCGCCGGCGCCGTCGATGCGCTCGATCCACTGTTCGATATCGTCGAGGTAATCGACCTGCGAGGTGATCGCCAGCACCGCGTTGGCACCCTCCAGCGGCATGAAGCGGAACATGCCGGCGACCGGCGATTTGCTGGCCTCGCCGAACACTTTCTCCAGGTCCTGCACAACCTTGGTGGCCTTGCTGGACTGCAAGGGATACACGCCGACTGACATGCTGGACATCCAGTCGACGTCGAAAATCTCGATGGTGCGCAGATAGCTTTCCAGCTCGGCGCGGGTGCCGGCGATGGTCAGCAGGTTGCGTCCGGAATCGACCGTAACGATCGCGTTGGGGCGCGCATAGGGCGTGAGCAGCTTCTTCATTTCTTCGGCTGAGATATAGCGCAGCGGCACCACGCGCGACTCAAAGCCGCGGGCGTTGGCGGGCGAACCGACGCGCGGGGTGACCACGCCGGTCGCGAGCGCCTGATCTGCCGGAACGATGCTGTAGCGACCGTCTCCGTAGATCATCCTTGCGTTGTTCCAGCCGAGAATCATCTCCAGCACCGAGACCGCCTGCGCCGAGCTGACCGGCTTGGGCGTGGAATAAGTGACCGTGCCCTGCACGTTCGGGGCGATGGTGTAGTTCTGGCCAAGCATGTCGCCCAGGATCGCCTTGACCACCGCGTGCAGCGATTCGCCCTCGAAATTGAAGCGCGCCTCCCCGCTGGTGGCGCCGATGTCGGGCAACGGCGCACTGGCGGCGGCGCTGTTGATGACCCGTCCGTTGCCGCGGCGGATCTGCGGGAGGGGGCGGCCATCGGGGCGTTTTGCAGCAGCGTGATCGGTATCGCTATTGGCATCGTCGAGCGGCTCGCTGCGCACGGTCTGGTCGGTGGACATCGCGCTGTCGCTGTTTGCGGGCCGGTCGGTGGACCGCTCTGGATTGCGCTGTACCGACGGTACGGGCGCGGTGGCGCACGCGGCCAGCATGGTGGCGATGGCTGCGGCGAAAAAAACGTAAGCGGTGGATCGGAGATTCATCATTGAATGCTCAAGGGGATTGTCCCGGCTGGGGAGCAGGGTTCTGCGCTTCTTGGGTGGCCTGTTGCCGGAGCTGGGCGCGACGGGCTTCGATCCGTTTGCGGATCGCGTCCAGCTGCGCCTGGGTCGATACATTCGCGGCATCGGCGTTGTCAGCCTGGACCGGCGGCGGCGGAATGCCGGGCGGCGGCGGCACGGGCTGTTCGTTGCCGGGCTGGCCGGGCAAGGTTTCGTTGATCACGCCCCCGGGACCGGCAGGCTGTGGGATCTGGGCGATCGGTGGCGGCGCAGCGCCGCCGATGCCGTTGAAGACCCGCAGTTCAAGGACCTTGTCGCCTTCGGGCCCGCGAAACGTCGCGCT
The DNA here is from genome assembly GCA_031419075.1 of Lysobacterales bacterium. Lineage (GTDB taxonomy): Bacteria > Pseudomonadota > Gammaproteobacteria > Xanthomonadales > Xanthomonadaceae > Lysobacter_I. Next base: position 19,538 of record JANOKD010000002.1, on the reverse strand, counting down.
GCGCGGCAGCAGCGACGCCAGCGTCCACTGCGGCGCGGTTTCCAGGGCTTCGCCCACTTTCACCCGCACCGGCTGGGCACCGTCGGCGGCGGGCTTGAGGATCGCGAGCTGCACATCGGAGGCGATCATCACGCTGGTGAGCGTGTAGTCGAACGTGTTGACCTGCGCTTCCTCGCCCGCGCCGTCGATGGTGAACGGCTGCGGTTTGCGGTTCTCGGCGAAAATCGGACGCACCGCAATTTCGGCGTACTGCGCCTGGGGGCCGGGACGGTCGGCGCGGGGAATAGCGGTAGACGGCAGCCGCGGTGGTGTCTGCGCGGCATCGCCATTGCCCAAGTGATTGCCCAGGCCCAACAGCGCAAACACCCACAGGCAAGCCGCCCAGCCGGCGATTCCGGCGAGCAGCCAGGTTTTGGGGCTGAGGCTATCGGCGCGCATCGGCGGTGCCTCCTGCGGTGGGTGCGACGTAGCCGTAGAGATCGAAACTCACGTCAAGGCCACCGCTGGAGGGCGCCTGATCGGGGGTGAAATAGAACCGCTGCGCGGTGACGTTGAGGTTGTCCACGAACAGCCGCGGCGAGCCGCTTTCCAGCGAATGCAGCACCATCGCCAGTTCCGGCGTACCGCAGCGCAGACGCACCTGCACCACCGCGCGCGAGAAGCGTTCCTTGCGCGGCTCGGTCATCGGCGAACGGGTCTGGATCGCGCAGCTGCGGTTTTTGGGACTGGCGTCCTGCACGGCGGTTTCGAGCCGCTGAATCAACGAGGCGGTCGCCAGCTCGGTGCTGGTTTCGCGCATGAAACCAGGCACCCGTGCAGCTTCTTCGCGCACGACAGCAAGGCGCTTGCGGATGTCGGGCGCCTGCGCCAGCGTTGCGCGGGCGTTGGCATCGCGTTCCTGCAGACCGTCGATACGCGCCTGCAGGTCCAGCATCGGCACCGTCCACCACGTATGCAGCAGCAGGAAATAAGCCACCAGCAGCGCCACCGCCAGCAGCCCGAGCGCCAGCCAGCGCTCGCGGTTGGGGATGGATGTCATCCCTGGCGCTGAGGTCGAGTTCGTACCGGCGCTCATGGTTCGCGCGCCGGATTCGTGGCGCCCTGTCGTCCGGGTTTGGCCCGGGCGGACGGCGCAATGGTCAATTCGGCGGCCAGCGTGAAGCGGTCCTTGCCCTTGGCGGGATCGGGCAGCAGCGCACCGGTCAGATTCATCGACTTCCAGAGTTTGGAGGTCTGCAGGCGCTCGACCAGCCGCGGCGCTTCGGAACTCAAGCCCATGATCATGATCTGGTCGCCCTCGATCGACACCTTCTCGATATAGGTGCTGTCCGGCAGCCGGCGGGTCAGCTCGTCCAGGACTTCGACCGTGCTGGGGCGACCGCTGCGGGTCTGCTGCAGAAAACGCAGACCTTCGACCAGGTCGACCAGCTGTTTTTTCTCTGCCGACACCGTTTTCGCCTGTGCGCTGTGACGTTTGGCTTCAACTTCGAACGCGTCTGCAGCGGCTTCGCGGTTGGCGCGGATCTGCCACAGGCCAGCACCAAGCGCGGCCAGCGCGATCACGGCCAGACCGATGTTCCAGGCGGCACGCGGGTCGCGATGGTGGCGCCGCTGAGCCCGAGGCAGCAGGTTGATCCCCAGCGGCAGGCCGTCCACATCCGCCATATCCACCCCGGCGAGGGTGGCGCGCAGCGGCGCACCCAGCGCATCCAGGGCGTGTTCAAGACTGGCACGCGGCACGACGATCAGTTCAGCGTCAATCTGGCCATCGCCGCGACGCCCCAGCAGCCGCGCGTCGTAATACACCTCGTCCAGAGTAAACGGCGTCTGCCGGTCGATCTCGAAACCCAGCACTTCGCGCAGCCGATCGGCGGCGGCGGCAGGCAGCGACAGCCGGCGACGCAGGCCGCCGCGGCTGGGCAGCAGCAGCCACCGCGGGAGGCTGTTGATACGCGACACCAGCAGCCGGCTGAGCGGCTCTTCGTCGGCGGATTCGGCGGTCCAGGGCAGTTCGGCCAATTCGCGCACCGGCAGTTCGCCGGGCTGCGCCGGCAGCGTCAACGCAAGCGACAGGGTCTCGCCCTCGTGACGCAACAGCAGGCGCTGCTGCGCCAAACCGAACACTGCCCGCAGCCGCGGCGGCAGCCAGCTGCCCAGCGCGGTCAGCCACCAGGTCCAGAAGCCGCGCAGCCCCGGCCATGCCCGGGAGAACCGGGCTTGCGGCAGCTTCGACGACGCCCGGGCGGGCATCGCATTGTCAGAGGGAGTGCTCAGATGCTGTCCTCGATCAGTCGCACGACGCACCGCCAGAACGGTGCGCCACCAGTGGAAATCTCATGAAGCGGGCTTGGCTGCGGGCCCGGAAACCGGCGCCCGCAACAGGGCGCCCTCTTCCCAGCGCAGCGGAGTGTAGGCAGAGCCCGGCAGCCCGCTGTTACCAGCGCGGACGACAGCACGCAGCACCGACACACGTCCACCGCGCAACCGCGCACGGCTTTCGACACTATACGTGCCCGTGCCGACACCGACGAGAGCAGTCTCACCCGGCTGGCGCGGACGCCGGCGTTCGGCCAGTGCACGCTCCGGATCGACCCCAAGCGCCTGCAGCACTTCTGCGCTGGCATATTGCTCAGAAGGACGACCCTGGCCGCTATAGACCGTGAGATGCGGCGCAAGTTTCTCGAACAGCTCCGGGGTCATCCCCAGCACCAGCTGCAGCTCGGCAACCGTCTCGAACGGCGCATCCTTCGCGCCATAGGGCAGTTCTTCGCTGCTGTAGTCGGCGTCTTCGGCGCCGCCTTCAGCTTGGGTCAGGGTATCGGGATCACGCCAGTCCATGATCGCGGCGGCGATCTTGCGCGCCGGTTGGCGCTCGACGCCAACCGCCAACATCAGACTGGCCATCAGATCGAGATCCGCACCGTTGATGTCGACCTTGCCCGATTCATCGACGATGGTGACCACCACCTCGGCTTCGCCGAAAGGCCAGGTGTATTCGCGGCCATCGGGGAGCCACTGCCGGGTCTGATCGAGGTCGATCACCCGGGTCATCGCGTATTCCAGCCCGGCACGTGCGGCCTGATCCGCAACCACACCCTGGCTGAGCACCCGGCCCTGCATATATTCGATTCGCGCGATCAGTGCGAATGCGCCCACCACCGCGGTCAGCATCGCGATCAGCCACAGCACCAACAGCAGGGCGGCACCGCGCGTCGTACGCACAGGCCGGGGGCGGGAATGCGGCTCAACGACGTGCCGTTCAACGGCAGGCCCTTCACCAGCAGACCGATCAATATGAAGTCGTTGCAAGCGCGTATCTGCCATCAGATCGGCACCTGCGAGAACCCGCCGAAACTCGCGGCCTGTGGCATCGACACCACCAGCGGCGGCCAGCGGTCGCCGCGTCCGTCGACAATCTCGATCTTCACCTGCAGCGGCATGCGGTCGCCCTGCTCCCAGCGTTCTTCCCAGTCGCCGATGCGGTTCTGCGCGTCCAGCGCGCGATAGCGGATCGTCACTTCACGCAGCCCTCCGGCCAGCAGTTCCGGCGGACGCGGGTCGCGTTCGAGGTTGATCTCGTTGGCCAGCACCACTGCGAACTCGGCCTGCAGGCGCACGCCTTCGCCATCGTCGACCACGGTGATGTCGTGCAGATGCGGGCCGCCGCGGCCGAGATACGCCGGCAGATCGGCGACAAAGCGGATCCGGTCAGGCTCGCCGACGAAACGAAGCGGCGCGCCAGTGCTCTTGTTCACTTCGAAGGCGATCGGCAGCGCCGACGCGATGCGCTTGCGCAGAAAGCCTTCCACCGCGCGCATGCGCTCGTTGCGCGCGGCCAGCGCTTCGCCGCGCGTGGCTGCGGCCGACGCGGCGCGCAGCGTCGCAAAGCCCAAGGTCATCGCCGCGGCCAACAGCACGGTGGCGACCAGAATTTCGATCAACGTGAACCCGGAGACTGCGCGCCGCGGCGATGTGCGGATGCGCCGGATCACGGGACGACGCCTGCGGCATTGATGTCGGTTGGCGTCACCAGACGCAGCGACTGCAGGCGCAGGGTTTCGCGCGGCCCGCCGTCGCCCCAGTGCACGGTCAGCTCCAGCCGCAGCAGCTGCGGCGCACCGAGGATCTGGTCCTGACGCGGCGGTGCGGTGGGATCGCGGAACGGAGTGACGTTCATGTCCCAGCGATACCGGCCGCCCTCGACTTCACCATCCCGCTGGCCCACCGCCAGCGCTTCGCCGACGCCCGCCTGATCGATCAACGTCTGCGCATGCAGCGCGGCGCGGCCGGCATCGTTTGATACCCGCACCTGCTTAGTCGCATTGGTCAGCGATCCCAGCAACAGCGTCATGCCAAACGCCAGCAGCGCGAACGCGACCACCACTTCGATCAAGGTGTAGCCGCGCTGATGACGCCGGCTGTTGGCGGAAGAACGCATGCGGGTCATCGCGAAGCCTCGCCGCGATGCAGGCTGACTTCACCCGTGAGCCAGGCGATATCGACATTCCAGGCCGCATTCTCCACACGCAGCTGGATACGGCCGCCAGTGGAGGCGCCATCCTCGAAAAACAGGATCACGCCCTCGCCTTCACGCGCCTGCACTTGGCGCACACCGGTGAAGGTGACTTTGAGCGCTTTGGGAAATTCGCCGTGCCGCTGTTTCGCACCCGTCCAGATGCGTTTTTCCGGCTCGACCGTGAAGCGCTGCACGGTGCCGGTCGAGATCGCCTGCGCGCGCGCGTGGCGCAGCTCGGCCACCAGTGTTTTGGCGTTGGAGCGCAGCTTCAAACCGTCCATCCCACCGTTCATCGCGCCGACCAGCAGCAGCGTGAGCGCGGCGACCAAGGTCACCACGATCAGAATTTCGATCAGCGTAAAACCTTTAGATAGAGCCGCTTTGGACAGAGCCGCCTCAGACACACCTGCACGCGGCACAGCGCGGAGCGGCGCGGTCGGAGAAGCTTCACGCCGGGCGCGGCTTGGATTCATCGTGTGGTGGGGACGGAAGCGGACGGCGCGGACGCGCCGTCGCGGTGATCACTGCTCGTACTTGATATCGGCGTCGACGCTGCTGCCGCCGGGCTGCTTATCTTTGCCATAGCTGGTCAGATCGAAGTCAGCGCTTTCACCCGGGACGCTGTACTGCAGCGCATTGTTGAAAGGATCTTTGATGTCTTTGGCGCTGCCGTACGGGCCGAGCCAACCGTCGATCTGCGGATCGGTCACCAGATCCTCCAGCGTACGCGGGTACTCGCCGACGTCCGAGTTGTAGCTCTCGATATTGGCCGCGACCTTCTGGATCTGGATGGTGGCCAGCTTGTGATTGGCCTTGTCCCTGTTGCTGAAAATCGTGCCACCGATCACCGCCAGAATGCCGCCGATCAGCACGATCACGACCATGATCTCGATCAAGGTCATGCCTGCCTGCGAGAGACGCGAGGCGGGACGGCGGGACGGGCGTTGAAAAGAGCGAAGGTCGCGCATGTCAGTCATTCCATTATTCAAAAATAGGGCGGGTCAAATAAGGCGTATGCAACAGGGCTCATCGAATACGGCATATCAAACGGAGCGTACAAAACAGGAACACATCGGGAGCAATCATATGGAACCGCTGAGCTGGTACATCGGCAGCAGCACCGCCATGATCACGCCACCGATCACCACCGCCAACACCACCGTGATCACCGGCACCAGCGCCGCGAGCATCCGGTCCAGTGCCTGGCCGGTTTCAGACTCGAACGTGTCCGCCGTCTTGAGCAGCATCACGTCGAGCGCACCGGACTCCTCACCGACCTGGATCATCTGCAGCGCCAGCCGCGGGAAACGCTTGCCTTTGGCGAGAGCTGCGGACAAACCGACACCGTTTTTCACTTCCGTTGCCGCAGCTTCGACATCGCCGATCAAGGCTTGGTTCCCAAGCACCCGGCCGCCGATGCCCAGCGCGGTGAGCAAGGGCACGCCGTTCTTGAGCAAAGTCCCGAGGGTCCGCGCCAGCCGCGCGGTCTCCATCTTGGCGACGATCGGCCCGGCGATCCGCTGCCGCAGCAGCCATTCGTCGAAACGGGCGCGGAATTGGGGAGTCCGCCATTTGCGGGCGAACCACCAGACCGCCACCGCGGGCAGTGCCACCAGCACAAACCACCAGTCGCGCACGAACAGGCCCAGACCCAGCACCAGCCGGGAAAACAGCGGCAGTTCAGCGTCGAGGTTCTCGTACATCGCGGCGAACTGAGGCACCACGTAGCCCAGCAGGAACAGCAGCGAGAATCCGACCATCGTCATCAGGATCGCCGGATAGATCATCGCGTTAATGACGCGCCCACGCAGCGCGCCGCTGCGCTCGAGATATTCGCTCAGGCGCTGGAGGGTGTCGTGCAGGCTGCCGCCGGTCTCGCCGGCGCGCACCATATTCACGTACAGCCGCGAAAATGCGCCGTGCTGACGCTCCAGCGCCACCGACAGCGAGGTGCCGCCGCGCACCGCATCGCGGATGTCGAGGATGGTGCGCCGTGCAGCAGCATCCTCGGGCAGCTCCAGCAGAATCGACAGCGCGCGGTCCAGCGGCTGGCCGGCGCCGAGCAGGGTCGCCAGCTGCTGGGTGAACTGCACCAGCCGCGCGCCGCCGAAAGGCTTGGGCTTGAACAGACTGCGCCACGCCCATTCGCCGCCGGCGGCGGCCAACACTGCTTCCATCGGCAAATGGCCCTGCTCCTGCAGGCGCAGAACGACCTCGGCGTCGCTGACGGCCTCCATCTGGCCGTCCAGGACTTCACCGCGGTTGTTCAGCGCTTTATAGCGGTACAGGGGCATGGAATCGGAAAGTGGCTGAAGCGCGGAAAGAAGGATCACCCATGCACGCTGGCGACCGGAGACAGGCGGTGGAGCATATCCACCGGCATCTGAGATTGGGAGTGTCAGGCGCACGGAAGGTTCCCCAGCCCGCACCACAGGCGATCATTTCGACTTCGGCGCCAGAATGGTGCCCTCGATCAACGCCAACTGCTGCTGGCGCTGCCCACGCAGCACGGGATCGATGTTCAACTCTACGAGATGGCGTTCGTAATCCGGCTGGGAGCAGGACAGCATGGTGAGGCAGATCACATTCATCAGACGCGAACCCCGGGTGCAGTCATAGCCGGCGCGACACGCTGCCATCACCCAGGCCTGTTCTGCGGCCGATCCTTGGAATGCAGACGCCTGCGCCGGATCCGGCCATTGCCCCTCAAGCTTGGGCAACAGCAGCGACAGCTCGAAAATCGCGGCTGGGTCACCGCTCACGCGAACCTTGTCGATGAAATACTGGTACTGGCTGTGACTCAACTTGGCGACCGAACGGCTGAAATAACGCATTTCAGAGACAACATCTCCGTTTTTTGCGCTCTTGTGCAGCCAGAAATCGGCAGCGGTCGGATTCTTGGACAGATCCGCCTGTGCCTGCACGCAAAGGCGGTCTTTCTCGCGAAAGATACCGACGACGGTCTCTTGGAAACGCGGGTTGCCGTTCGCCAACTGCGCCAGCAGCCCCAGACTTCTGCGCATGGCGCCATTGAGCACGAGGCAATCTTCGTAGATCTCCGACAACCGCCGCTGGGCAACGAGCTCACCGTCCATCGCCGCTTGCCGTATCTCGATGTAGCTGGCCTCGCGCCACAGGACACGATACCGGGCGATGCCCTGCTGGATCTTTTTGGCGCGCGCGGCCATCTCGGCCGCAGTCGGGGCGGTAGCGGCGGGTCCATCGGCTGGTTCAGCAACATCGCCGCGGCCCATCCACCACCAGACACCGCCTGCAGCCGCCACGACCGTCACGCACAGCGCAATCAAGACACCCTTCTTCATCCCCACAACCCCGTGATGATCTTCCGCGAAAACCCCTGGTCGCATAGTAACGAAGCGTGCCACCGTCGAACATCATGCATCCTCAGTCACCCGCAGCACTTCCTCCAGCGTGGTCCTGCCGGCCAGCGCCTTGATGATGCCGTCCTCGTACATGGTGCGCATGCCGGCCTGTTTCGCCAGCTGCTCCAGTTCGCCCATGCCGGCGTGGCGCATCACCGCGCGGCGGATCTCGTCGTTCATCACCAGAAACTCGACGATGGTGGTACGGCCGAGATAGCCGGTGGGCGCGATCGTCGAACCGCGTGGGCGATACAGATAGATCGTGCCTTCGGGCTGATAGCGGCGCAGGCTGAATTTCTCGATTTCTTCGGGCGACGGTTCATAGCGCTCGGCGTGGGTCGGCTCGAGCTTGCGGACCAGACGCTGGGCGAGGATGCCGTTGATGGTCGAGGTCAATAGATAATCTTCGACGCCCATGTCCAGCAGGCGGGTAATGCCGCCCGAAGCGTTGTTGGTGTGCAGGGTGCTGAGCACCAGATGGCCGGTGAGCGCCGACTGGATCGCGATCTTGCAGGTCTCCAGATCGCGCATTTCGCCGATCATGATGATGTCCGGATCCTGGCGCACGATGCTGCGCAGGGCGTGGGCGAAATCCAGCCCGATCTGCGGCTTGGCCTGGATCTGGTTGATGCCTTCGATCTGGTATTCGACCGGGTCCTCGACGGTGATGATCTTCACGTCGGGGGTGTTGAGTTTGGACAGCGCGGTATACAGCGTGGTGGTCTTGCCCGAGCCCGTCGGGCCAGTGACCAGCATGATGCCGTGGGGCTGCTTCAACACTTGATTGAACTGCGGCAGGAAGTCGTCGGTGAAGCCAAGCTTGTGGAAGTCGAACACCACGGTCTCGCGGTCCAGCAGGCGCATCACTACCGATTCGCCGTGTGCGGTCGGCACCGTGCTCACGCGCAGGTCGAGCTCTTTGCCCTGCACCCGCAGCATGATGCGGCCGTCCTGCGGCAGACGACGCTCGGCGATATTGAGTTTGGCCATGATCTTCACGCGCGAGATGACGGCTGCGGTGAGATTGGCCGGCGGGCTTTCGCCCTCTTCCAGGACGCCATCGATGCGGTAGCGCACCTTGAGCCGATTCTCGAAGGGTTCGATATGGATATCCGAGGCGCGCAGTTCGACCGCGCGCTGGATGATCAGGTTCACCAGCCTAATGACTGGGGCTTCCGAGGCGAGGTCGCGCAGATGTTCGACATCGTCGACATCGCCGGTTTCGCCTTCGGCAGTCTCGACGATCGCCCCCATCGCGCTGCGGCCCTGGCCATGCCAGCGTTCGATCAGGCCGCCGATTTCCGAGCGCAGTCCCACCAGCGGCCGCACCTCGCGCTGGCTGGCAAGCCGGATCGCATCGAGGGTGTAGGTGTCCTGCGGGTCGGCCATCAGCACCGCGACGTGCACGTCGCTTTCGCCCACCGGCACCGCCGCGAACTGCTTCATGAATTTCAGACTGAGATCGACGCCCTCCGGCGGCAGGTCGGGCAACTCCTTGACCGCAATCAGCGGCAGCCCGAGCACCTCGGCGCAGGCCTCGGCGTGGTCGCGTTCGGACACCAGTCCCAACCGGGCGATCAGCGCCAGCAGCTCACCGCCGGTTTCCTCCTGCAGGCGCTGCGCGCGCACAAGGTCCGCTTCTTTCAGCCGGCCTTTTTCGAGCAGCGCAGCGACGATACGCTCGCCGTCGCTGGTCGACAGCGGGATACTGTGGTCTTCGGTTGGCTGCATGACTGCGTTCACTCGTCCTGACCTCGGAACCGGCGCATCGGCCATTATGTGGGAAGGGTCGTACTCTAACAGGGGCGGTGCCGCGACTTGGCCGGCAATCCGCACAACGGATACGCCGCCCGCAGGCGGCGCATATCAGATTCATGGGGACCGCGTACCGCAGGTGAAGTTCACCGCGGCGCCGTGGACGGTTGTGCAGTTTCAGCGGACTTCGGCCACTTCCACACCGTCCAGCCCGGCCGCCAGCGTGCGCGCGTCGCCGCCCTGCGCGAGCTTGATCTTCAGCCGCACCTCGTTCTGGGAGTCGGCGAAGCGCAGCGCGTCCTCGTAGCTGATCTCGCCGGCCTGATACAGCTCGAACAGCGCCTGGTCGAAGGTCTTCATGCCGAGGTTGGTCGACTCCTTCATCACTTCCTTGAGCTTGTGGATCTCACCCTCGCGGATGTAGTCCTGGATCAAGGGCGTGCCGAGCAGAATCTCCATCGCCACCTTGCGGCCCTTGCCGTCGGGGGTCGGAATGAGCTGCTGCGCGACCACGCCCTTGAGATTGAGGGAAAGGTCCATCAACAGCTGGTTGCGGCGGTCTTCGGGGAAGAAATTGATGATGCGGTCCATCGCCTGATTGGCGTTGTTGGCGTGCAGCGTGCACAGCACCAGATGGCCGGTTTCGGCGAAAGCGATCGCGTGATCCATACCTTCGCGGGTGCGCACTTCGCCGATCATGATCACGTCCGGCGCCTGGCGCAGCGTGTTCTTCAGCGCGTTCTCCCAGCTGTCGGTGTCGATGCCGACCTCGCGCTGGGTGATGATGCAGCCCTCGTGCTTGTGCACGAATTCGATCGGATCTTCGATGGTGATGATGTGGCCCGACGAATTCTGGTTGCGATAACCGATCATCGCCGCCAGCGAGGTTGACTTGCCGGTGCCGGTGGCGCCAACGAACAAAATGATGCCGCGCTTGGTCATCGCCAGCGTTTTGATGATCGGCGGCAGCGCCAGCTCTTCGATGGTCGGAATTTTCGACTCAATCCGGCGCAGCACCATGCCGACCTGGTTGCGCTGATAGAAGCAGCTCACGCGGAAGCGGCCCACGCCGGAGACCCCGATGGCGAAGTTGCACTCGTGGGTTTTCTCGAACTCTTCGCGCTGCGACGGCGTCATCACGTTCAGCACCAGATCGCGGCTTTGCTGCGGCGTCAGCGCGTTCTGGGTGATCGGCGAAATCTTGCCGTGCACCTTCATCGCAGGCGGCATGCCGGCAGTGATGAACAGATCCGACGCCTTCTGATGCGCCATCAGCTTGAGGAAGGAGGTGAAGTCGATGGTGCTCATGGCGTTGCTCCGGGAGACGGGAAACGGGAAACGGGAGACCCAAGAGCCGGAGCGAATAGTGTCGTCTCCCGTCTCCCGTTTCCCCTCTCCCGGTTATTCGAACAAGCGCTTGTCTTTCGCATAGCCTTTCGCCTGCTGGCGGGTGATCAGACTGCGTTTGACCAGATCCTGCAGATGCTGGTCGAGCGTCATCATGCCGTAGCTCTGGCCGGTCTGGATCGACGAATACATCTGCGCAACCTTGTCTTCGCGGATCAGGTTGCGGATGGCCGGGGTGCCGACCATGATCTCCCACGCCGCGGTACGGCCGCCGCCGACCTTCTTCAGCAGCGCCTGCGAAATCACCGCACGCAGCGATTCGGACAGCATCGAGCGCACCATCGGTTTTTCGCCGGCGGGAAACACGTCGATAATGCGGTCGATGGTCTTCGCGGCCGAGCTGGTGTGCAGAGTGCCGAACACCAGATGCCCGGTTTCCGCCGCGGTCAGCGCCAGACGAATAGTTTCGAGATCGCGCAACTCGCCGACCAGAATATAGTCGGGATCTTCGCGCAGCGCCGAGCGCAGCGCCTCGTTGAAGCCGTGGGTGTCGCGGTGGACCTCGCGCTGATTGATCAGGCATTTCTGCGAGGTGTGGACGAATTCGATCGGATCCTCGACGGTGAGGATGTGCGCATATTCGCTTTTGTTGACGTGGTCGACCATCGCCGCAAGCGTGGTGGACTTGCCCGAGCCGGTCGGGCCGGTGACCAGAATCAGGCCCTGGGGCTGGTCGATCAATTCGCGGAAGATCGGCGGGGTGCCGAGGTCTTCGAGGGTCAGCACTTCGGTGGGAATGGTCCGGAACACGGCGCCGGCGCCGCGGTTCTGGTTGAAGGCGTTGACGCGGAAGCGGGCCAGACCGGGGATCTCGAACGAGAAGTCGGTCTCGAGAAATTCTTCGTAATCGCGACGCTGTTTGTCCGACATGATGTCGTAGACCAGCGCGTGCACCTGTTTGTGGTCGAGCGCGGGAATATTGATGCGGCGCACGTCGCCGTCGACGCGGATCATAGGCGGCAGGCCGGCCGACAGATGCAGGTCCGAAGCCTTGTTCTTGACCGAGAATGCCAAAAGTTCGGCGATATCCATGCAAGCTCCCCGCGTTGCGATGTCGTGTAGACAGGTGAAAGACGACTGACCGACGGAGTATAGCCCCGGACCTGCCGCTGTCACCCCGGGCTACAGGGCGCCAGGTTCGACTTACACTGCCGATTCCGCGACGCCCGTCGCATCCACGACAAGGCGCTTCTCTAACCGCGATGTCCGAACGCCCAACCCACCCCGCACTCGACGCCATCCTCGAACGCATGCAGGCCGCCGCCAGCGGCCAGCCGATGCCGCGGCTGCTCGCGGTCAGCAAAACTCAAACTGCAGACGCCGTCGCGCGCGTTGCTGATGCCCTGCGGGCGCGCATCACAACGCCGGTGGCGATGGGCGAGAACTACGTACAGGAAGCATTGGCCAAACAGCCGGCGCTGGCGGGCCTCGGCATCGAATGGCATCTGATCGGCCATCTGCAGTCGAACAAGGCGCGCGAAGCCGCCTCCGCGTTCGATTGGGTGCAGACCGTGGACCGTATCAAGCTGGTCGAAGCGCTGGCGAAGCACCGCGCCCCCGGACAGACGCCGCTGAACGTCTTGATCCAGGTGAATATCGACGACGAGTCCAGCAAGCACGGCTGTCGCCCTGACGAAATCGACACCCTCGCCGCGGCCATCGCCGCCCAGCCGCAGCTTGCCCTGCGCGGGCTGATGGCGATCCCCGCACCCGATCCGGACATGGACCACCGCCGCGCAGCATTCCGGCAGATGCGCGCGCTGTTCGACGCACTCGCCGCACGCCACGTCGGCGTCGACACCCTGTCGATGGGCATGAGCGAGGACTATGCGCTGGCCATCGCTGAAGGTGCGACGATGGTACGCATCGGCAGCGCGCTGTTTGGGGCAAGGAGCCCGAAGCAGTGACTCAAACCATCCCGCCATCCTCGCGCAGGCGAGGACCCAAGCGTGAGCTTTGATCGAATACAGATCCCTGCTTGCGTAGAGATGGCAGCGCCGGCACGCATTCCCCATCCATCACAACGCCATACCGGCATTCCCATGACCACTCCCCCGCCCGACCTCGCCTCACACAGCGCCACCATCGCCTTCATCGGCGGCGGCAACATGGCCCGCAGCCTGATCGGCGGGCTGCTCGCCCGCGGCACCGCAGCCGCCGATATCCGCGTGTCCGAGCCGGTCGACGTGCTGCGCGAGGCGCTGGCCCGGGATTTCGGCGTGCACGTCGGCGCCGACAACGCCGAGGCCGTCGGCCCGGCCGGGCTGTGGGTGCTGGCGGTGAAACCCCAAGTCATGCGCGCGGTCTGCGAAGCGCTCGCTCCGATCGCCCAAGCCAGCCGGCCGCTGGTGGTTTCGATCGCTGCCGGCATCACCGCCGCGCAGCTGCAGCGCTGGCTGGGTGGTAGCGTCGCCGTGACCCGGACCATGCCGAACACCCCGGCGCTGCTGGGTGCCGGCGTCACCGGCCTGTTCGCCAGCGCCGAAGTGAAGGCCAACGGCCGCGAACGTGCCGCCAACTTGCTGTCCAGCGCCGGCAAAACTGTCTGGATCGAAACCGAAGCGCACATGGACGCGGTCACTGCCGTGTCCGGCAGCGGCCCGGCCTATCTCTTTCTGATGGCTGAAGCGATGGAAGCCGCAGCGCTGGCCGAAGGTCTACCGGCAGAAGCCGCGCGGACGCTGGTGCTGGAAACCGTGCTGGGCGCGGCGCGGATGTTGACCGAATCCGGCGAAGATCCGGCCGAACTGCGCCGTCGCGTCACCTCGCCCGGCGGCACCACCCAGGCCGCCATCGAAACCTTCGAAGCCGGCGGCCTGCGCGAGCTGGTCGCCGCCGCAGTCCGCAACGCCACCGAACGCGGCAAACAATTGTCCGCTGCCAATGACTGAGACCCGAACGATGCGCCTGCTTGCCGCTGCCCTGCTCTGCCTTGCCCTGACCGCCTGCGGCAACGATGCGCCCAAACCTGCCAAACGCATCGACACACCGCAGGAAGCCGTCAGCCGCGTCGGCGACGTGACCATCCGCGCCAATGTGCTGCCTACCGCCAACCTCAACGACACCGTGGCCCGCGGCTACGGCATCCCGCGCAGCGACAACACGCTGCTGCTGTTGGTCGCGGTGCGCCAAGGCCCGGACGGACAGGAAACCGCGCTGCCGGCGACGATCACGACAGGCGTCACCACGCTGCAGGGGCGGCGCACCGAGATCGCGATGCGCGAGCTGCGCACCGGAGAGCTGGTGGACTACGTCGGCACCGTGGACATCTCACCGCCGGATACGCTGAACTTCGACATCAAGATCGTGCGTGAAGGCGCGGCTACCGAGACGATGACGTTCTCGCGGGATTTCGCGCCCTGACGATAAAACGACCTTCACATAGGGTGCGCGTGTCGCGCACCGTGGTTGTTCCGTGTGATGAAAGCCCGGTGCGCGACACGCGCACCCTATGACCGGGAGATCCGGACGCGATTCGCCCATGTCTGGATGATCTTCGCGATCTCACGCACGCCATCGGTCAACGCAGCTGGGCCAGGCTGCAGGATGATCGGTGATTTGATCTCGTGCAGTTCGCCGTCGCGCACCGCGGGGATCGCGCTCCAGCCCGGGCGAGCGGCCACTGTCTGAGGACGGAATTTCTTGCCGCACCACGAGCCCAGAATGATGTCCGGCGCGCGTCGTATCACTTCATCGGTGTCTTCGAGAATCCGCGCCTTCGCCAGCGATTCCGCGGCGCGCTCCGGAAAAATATCGTCGCCGCCGGCAATCCGCACCAGCTCCGCGACCCAGCGGATGCCGCTGATGAGCGGATCGTCCCATTCCTCGAAATACACCTTAGGCCGATGCCGCAGCGTCGCTGCCTGCGCGGCGATCACCTCAAGCCCGCGCGCGAGTTCATCGGCATAGGCATTCGCTTTTTCCGGCACGCCCACCAATGCGCCAAGCCGGCGAACGTAATCGAGGATGCCGTCGACGCTGCGGTGATTGCTGATCCAGACCTCCACGCCCTGCTTGATCAGCGCCGACGCGATCTCCGCCTGGATATCGGAAAACCCGACCACGAAATCCGGCTCAAGCTTCAGGATCTCGCCGATCTTCGCCGAGGTGAATGCACTGACTTTCGGCTTTTCCTTACGCGCGATCGCCGGCCGCACGGTGAACCCGCTGATGCCGACGATGCGGTGCTGTTCGCCAAGCGCGTACAGCACCTCGGTGGGTTCTTCAGTGAGGCAGACGATGCGTTGCGGGCCGAAGGCCGCGTGTCGGCTCACGGATAAAGCATCCGCTTCGTCCAAACTCCATCGGCGCCGCGTTCATAGAAATAACGCTCGTGCAGACGGAACTGCGCGCCGTACCAGAATTCGATCGCACGGGGCTTCACGCGGAAGCCGACCCAGCGCGGCGGCCGCGGTACGTCGCGGCCTTCAAATTCGCGTTCGGCATGGTTGTAGCGCTGTTCGAAGCTGGCGCGCGCATCGAGGGTTTCGGACTGATCCGAGGCCCAGGCACCCAGTTGGCTGGCGCGGGGCCGGCGTGTGAAGTACGCGTCGGCTTCAGCGTCGTCGACGATCTCCACCGCGCCTTCGATACGCACCTGCACGCCGTCTTCGCCGAGCGCTTTCCAGAAGAACAGCAGCGCGGCGTTGGGGTTCGCCTGCAGCTCGCGGCCTTTGCGTCCATCCAGATGGGTGTAGAACACGAAACCGCGCGCGTCGTGCGCTTTCAGCAGGACCATCCGCGCCGAAGGCAGGCCTTCCGGCGTGGTGGTGGCCACGGTCATCCCGGTGGGCTCGGGAACGCCGGCCGCTTTGGCCTGCGCGAGGAGTGAATCGAATGTAGCGAGCGCTTCTGCGTAGAGCGTCATGGCGGGGCTTCAAAAGGCGGGATGCGCCATTGTCGCCCGATCCTTTGCGGGCCGCACACGACCTGCATCAAAACAAGGAACGCGCGTCGGCGCGTCCGCGCATGCTCCACTGGCGCCTGCAGTCAGCGCACAGGCTTATTCGACGATGAAACTCACCCGCATATTCACCCGCCACTCGGTGACGTTGCCGGCGTCGTCGGTCACGACTTTGGTCTCGTTGACCCAGGCACCCTTGATATTCTTGACCGACTCGGCGCACTTCTTGAGGCCGCTGCGGACGGCGTCTTCGACCCCGATGGTCGACGAGGCGTTGATTTCGATGATCTTGGCGATGGACATGGTGGAACTCCCCGCAATGCCGGCAGGGTGCCGGAACGGGCAGCGTACGCCTCGCCTGTTAAAATCTCGGCTATGACCCCTGCGCCCCATCTCGTTCTGGTCGGCCCGATGGGCGCCGGCAAATCCTCGCTCGGTCGCCGCCTCGCGCAAGTCTGCGGGCTACGGTTCATTGACTTGGACCGCGAGATAGAAACCCGCGCCGGCAGCGATATCCCCACCATCTTCGCCTGCGAGGGCGAAGCCGGGTTCCGGCGCCGCGAGCGCGAGGCGCTGGTGGATGTGCTGACCCAGGCGGGCTGCGTGATCGCCACCGGCGGCGGCGCAGTGCTCGATCCCGACAACCGCGCCCTGCTGCGCCAACATGGCTTTGTGGTGTACCTGCAGATCGATGTCGACGAGCAGCTGGCGCGGCTGGCCCACGACCGCAGCCGGCCGCTGCTGGCCGGCGCGGATCTTGCCGGCGTGGACCGGGCCGAGGTGCTGACCCGGCTCGCCGCCGAACGCGCGCCGCTGTACGCCGAAGTAGCCGACCTGCATTTTTCGCCCGCTGGCCTGACGCCTGCGGAGGCCACCGAACGCTTGGCCGAGCGGCTCGAAGGCTGCTGGCAGCGCCCAGGCATCCCCCATCCGCTTCCGGATCCGTCATGACCGCCTCTACCGTTCGCATCGTCCCTGTCGGCGGCGCTCATCCCTACACCATCTCGATCGGCGACGGTCTGCTTGAAGACGGCATCGCGCTGGCGTCGCGGATCCGCGGCCGCCACGTGTTGATCGTCAGCGACGCCAACGTGGCGCCGCTGTACGCGCGCCGGGTGGAGATCGCGCTGCACAACGCGCGCCCCGAGCTGCGCCTGACCCGGTTCGTGATGCCGGCCGGCGAACAGGCCAAGACGCTGGCGCACTTCGGCGAAGTCATCGATGCACTCGCGGCACTGGGCGCGACTCGCGACGCCTGCGTGCTGGCGCTGGGCGGCGGCGTGGTCGGCGATCTCGCCGGGTTTGCGGCAGCCTGCTGGATGCGCGGCATCGACTGCATCCAACTGCCGACTACGCTGTTGGCGATGGTCGATTCATCGGTCGGCGGCAAGACGGCCGTGGATCTGCCGCAGGGCAAGAACCTGGTCGGCGCGTTTCATCCGCCCCGAAGCGTCTTCGCCGATACCGCCGCGCTGGATACGCTGCCCGACCGCGAGCTGCGCGCCGGGTTGGCCGAGGTCATCAAATACGGCGCGATTGTCGATGCTCCGTTTCTCGACTGGCTGGAAGCGCACACCGTGCCGCTGCTGTTGCGCGAACGCGCACCGCTGATCGAAGCGATCGCGCGCAGCTGCCAACACAAGGCCGCCATCGTCGAGCGCGATCCGTTCGAACACGGCGAGCGCGCGCTGCTCAATTTCGGCCACACCTTCGGCCACGCGATCGAGGCTGAACAGGGTTACGCAGGCCACGATAACCACGCCCTCAACCACGGCGAAGCGGTCGCCGTCGGCATGGTGCTGGCGTCGCGCCTGTCCGCACATCTGGGCATGGCTCCGGCTGCCGACGGCGAACGCCTGTGCGCCTTGCTCAACGGCTTCGGCCTGCCGACCGCGCTACCGTCGGGGCTGGAGCCGAGTCGGCTGCTGCAGCGGATGCGCCTGGACAAGAAGGCGAATGCCAGCGGGCTGCGCTTCGTACTGTGGGAAGGGCCGGGCATGGCGCGGATCGTCTCGGATGTGCCCGAGGACGCGGTGCTGGAAACCCTGCAGGAAGGCTGACTCATTCGCTTCGTCGCGCTTCCGCGGCGCGGACGGCAGCATCACCGCTTACAATTCGCCGATGCGCCTTTTCCTGCAACAGCATCCCGACGGCCGCGAAGCCCCACGCTTCGTGCAGCTGCAGTTGGAAGCGGACCTCATCGGCGGCTGGACGCTCACCCGCGAGTCCGGACAGGTCGGCGGCCGCAGCACACTCAAACGCGAACAATATCTCGACCAGACCTCCGCGCTCGCCGCACTCGAACGTGCTCGCGATCAGACGCTCAAGAAAGGTTTTCAACTGATGTTTGCGCAGGGCGCCGAGGCGCCGAACTGAGCGCCTGCTTGTTTCGCATTTCATTCCGCACCTCATTCCGTACCTCATTCCGTACTTTTAGGATCAGCGCTTGACCACCGACAACGCCCCGAACAACGACCGCTTTCTGCGCGCACTTCGCCGCGAACCCGTCGACCGCACTCCCGTCTGGCTGATGCGTCAAGCTGGCCGCTATTTGCCGGAGTACCGCGCCACCCGCAAACGTGCAGGCAGTTTTCTGGCGATGGCGAAGAATCCGGACCTGGCCTGCGAAGTGACGCTGCAGCCACTGGCGCGCTTCCCGCTGGACGCCGCGATTCTGTTCTCGGACATTCTCACCGTGCCCGATGCGATGGGTCTGGGGCTGTATTTCGTCGAAGGCGAAGGCCCGAAGTTCGAGCGCCCGGTGCGCACGGCCGAGGACGTCGCCAAACTCGCCGTCCCTGATATGGAAACAGAATTACGCTATGTGATGGACGCGGTGCGGGTGATCCGCCGCGAATTGAATAACAGCGTGCCATTGATCGGTTTTTCAGGCAGCCCGTGGACGCTCGCGTGTTACATGATCGAAGGCGGCGGCAGCGACAACTTCTCGAAGATCAAGGCAATGGCCTTGAACGCACCGGAACTGCTGCATCGCATTCTCGCGGTCAACACCGATGCGGTCATCGCGTATCTGTCAGCGCAGCGCGCGGCCGGTGCGCAGGCGCTGCAGGTGTTCGACACCTGGGGCGGCGTGCTCAGCCCGGCGATGTATCGCGAATTCTCACTGCCGTATCTGATCCGGATCGCACGCGAACTCGACCGTGGCGACGGCGCAGAACGCACGCCGCTGATTCTGTTTGGCAAGGGCAATGCGCCGTATCTGGAGGAATTGGCCGCCTCCGGCACAGAAGGCGTCGGTGTGGACTGGACAGTGGAACTCTCCGACGCCGCACGTCGCACCCACGGCCAAGTCGCGCTGCAGGGCAACCTCGATCCCGCCACGCTTTACGGTAGTCCCGACGCGATCCGCACACAGGTGCGCCATGCGCTGGACAGCTATGCCGCAGGCAACGGCGGCTCGCGCGACGGCCATGTCTTCAATCTCGGCCACGGCATGTCGCCGGATATGGATCCCGAGCACGTCGGTATACTGGTAAAAGCCGTGCACGCATTCAGCGCACGCTGATTCACTCGCCACCGCTGCGCTTCGCGGCCTGATCGCGCAGCGCAACCG
>JANOKD010000001.1:0-2201 GCA_031419075.1 Lysobacterales bacterium | reverse complement strand
AAAACCGGGTTCCATAGGAGGAAACGAGCGAAAGTCGGCATTTATCTGGCGAAGTTTCGTGATTTTTTGATTTGAAGCCGATGCGGCGAGATCCGTCGGCACGCGCAGTAGATTCCGCTGGCTTGATCAGCGTTGCCTTAGCTAAAACCGCACCATGCGGCTCAACTTCCTGCATCAACGCTATTTGTGCTGAGCCTTTAAAGCGATCTGCCTTGAGCAATCACAGACACTATTTTCCTTTGGCCAAAAGACCTTATGCATAAATGTGACAATAGTCAATTTTAAATTTTGGTGGAATTATTTTTTCTCCTTTTGAGCGGATCCCTACTCGCCATGAACGAAGCGAAGAACCGTACTTGCGGATGCCGCGCTGAAATGCCTGTGGTCTTCGGGCAATGAACAACAGTTTCATTGCATTGGCGGGTCAAGACCCGCCCTACGCAACTGCATCATGGAAGCGCAAGCCTATTGCCGGCCTAGGACCAAGGTCGCTGTGATTCATCGCGACTTCCGTCGCTCCTACAGAAAATCAGTTGAGCTGCGCGCGCTTCAGTAGCCGGCCGCCTGCCCATCTTTGCGCGATTCACTGGCGCCGATGTAGCCGCCGTTCGGGTTGACCATGATCGCCTGATAGCCGCCGTAGGGGCCGTCGGCGAAACGCACGCTGTGACCTTTGCGCATCAGTGCGCGGATGGTGTCGATGGGGAAGCCGGTTTCCAGATCGACTTCGCCGCCGTCGGTCATCGCGGTGTTTTGTCCGGTGGGTTCGGTGCTGCCGTCGTGCTGGATGCGCGGGGCGTCGCCGGCTTCCTGCAGGTTCATGCCGAAGTCGATCATGTTGAGCAAAATCTGGACATGGCCCTGCGGCTGCATCGCGCCGCCCATCACGCCGTAGCTCAGCCAGGGTTTGCCGTCTTTGGTTACGAATGCCGGAATGATGGTCTGGAACGGACGTTTGCCGGGTGCGTAACAGTTGGGATGCGCCGGCTTTTTGTCGCACTCTTTCAGCACGAACATCTCGCCGCGATCCTGGAAAACAAAGCCCAGCCCCGGCGGCGCCATGCCGCTGCCCATGCCGCGATAGTTCGACTGGATCAGCGACACCATCATGCCGTCGGCGTCGGCCACGGTCATGTAGATGGTGTCGCCTTCGTTCAACTCGGGAATGATGCCGGGCTCGACGCTGCGCGCGGCGCGCTCCATCGACAGCAGTTTGCCGCGCGCTTTCGCATAGTCTTTCGAGAGCAGGCGCGCGACCGGGGTCTTGTAGAACGCGGGATCGGCATACGATGCGGCGCGATCGGCGAAGGCGATTTTTTTCGCTTCGACAAACAGATGCACGTGCTCGACGCTGCCGAAGCCGTAGGACTTCATGTCGTAGGGTTCAAGCAGATTCAATATCTGCAGCGCAGAAATACCCTGCCCGTTCGGCGGCAGCTCCCACACGTCGTAGCCGCGGTAATTGGTGCTGACCGGCTCGACCCATTCGCCGGTGTGTGCGGCCATGTCTTCATAGCGCAGGAAGCCGTCATTGGCTTTGAAATACGCGTCGATGCTGCGCGCAATCTCACCTTTATAAAACGCGTCGCGGCCGCCGCTGGCGATCTTCTCCAGCGTGTTGGCGAGATTCGGGTTGCGCCATGTGTCGCCCCTGCGCGGGCTGCGCTTGCCATCAACAGTGAACTGTTCGGCGAAGCCCGGCCATTTCGACAGCACCGGCGCGCTGCGGCCCCAGTAATACGCGATCACTTCGTGCACCGGATGACCGTCGCGCGCGTAGCGAATGGTGGGCGCGAGGTTCTGCGCCATCGTGCGTTTGCCGAATTTTTCGTGCAATGCGAACCAGCCGTCGACGGTGCCCGGTACGCTGACCGGCAGTGGGCCATGCGCTGGAATATCGGTCAGGCCGCGGCGTTTGAACTCATCCATGGTCAGCGCTTTCGGCGAACGTCCCGAGCCGTTGTAGCCGTGGAGCTTGTTTGTTTTCGGATCCCACACGATGGCGAACAGATCACCGCCGATGCCGTTGCCGGTGGGCTCCATCAAGCCCAGCGCAGCGTTGGCGGCGATGGCGGCGTCGACTGCGCTACCGCCGTCTTTCATCACATCCAGCGCAATCTGCGTCGCCAGCGGATGCGAGGTGGCGGCCATCGCTTTGGGCGCATACACCTCGCTGCGGGTGGCGAAGGGTTTGCCGGTGA